>NZ_JAPPTK010000003.1:0-621749 GCF_027587055.1 Vibrio sp. MarTm2
AAGATAGTTATCAAAAAGCTAACTAATTCCGAGAAAAACATAAGAATTATATAACAAAAAACACCAACGACTGAAGAAATAACCGTCGGAATAAGTAAAGATCTATAATACTTTAATTTCCCAACATTCAAAACTTTTGATAAAACGTATACTTGTGATATTAAAAATATCATTTGTGCAATAACATAAGATACTGCAATACCTTCCACCTCATAGTCATTGTACAACAAAAGGGAGCAGGTAATAAGCGAGAGTAGAGAAAACGCATTAGACATTATTTCTCTATATACAACACCTTGTGATTTTAGCAAATCACCCACAACTATTGACAGCGCAGAAACCGTCGCCGCGATAGAAAGAACTTGCAGCAAGGGAACCATTTGTATCCAATTACTGCCGTATACAAGAGAAACAATTAACTCTGCATAGACAATCACGATCACTGTAAATGGAAAAAAAAGTAAGCATAATAACGTTGTTGTCAGATAGAGAATTTGAAACACACGCTTTTTGTCATTTTGCATTGCCGAAAACTCGACAAACAGCACACTACTGACACTTCGAACAATCTGATTTAAAGGTACTTGTACTAGCTTTAATGCTCTCGAGTACAAACCAACTCCAGAAGCACCTGCCGCCAAAGTAACAAAATAACGGTCTGTATTCGATGTAGAGAATAAAAATATACTTTGAACTGTCATAGCAAGAGACATACGTAAGTGCTTTTTGAGAACGTCAAGCTGTAACTCGATATTTAAATCATACTTGCGTAATACATGGAAAACTATTATTAACAGTTTTACTATATGCCTAATGCAAAAAGAATACACTAGAGATAGGTATCCAAAGCCGTTTATCGCCAAAATCATAGCACATATTGAATATATAAGAACCGAAGTCAACTCAGCAGAACCAACTTGCCAGAAACACTGTTTTTTCATCAGAGCTAGCCTAAAAAGATATTCAATTGTCATTATGGGTAAAACAAATATCATAACTTTAAAAGCGCTAAAAAAAAGTTCCGAACCAAAATAACTTGCTAGTACGTTTGAAGATAAATCGGCTACTACGACCAATAAAATACTCAACACTAATAAAAAAATAATGATCGAATTCAAGTCTCTATCTATAGCATCACTGTTTTGGACAAAACTAACAGCATAACTCTTAAAAGCTAGCACTCCTAAGAACTCGACAACCATGAGTGCTAAGACAAACGCACCAAAATCCGCAGGGACAAGAAATCGAGCGATTAGTACCTCAACGCAAAAAATGGTCAGTTGAGATGCCAGATTAAAACTTCCCGTTGAAAAAATGCTCTTTAACATTTTGAAGCTATCTCTTTCGCATATACTGACTCATATTGACCCAATATAAATTCGCTATCAAAACACTCTTCGACAACCTGCCTTGGGCACGAATAGCCGCCTTTAGTTAAAGCCAAAGCATGTTCAATTATTGATTGATAGTCATTTTCATCTACGACCTTAATACTGGAATTTCTTGTTGCTTTATAAATATCGCCAATGACACCTGTTTTTGTACAAATCACTGGAAGACCTGAGGCCAACATTTCTAGTGGGACTAGCCCAAAAGTTTCTTCTTTTGATAAAAATATTCCGATGTCACTTCTTTGGTAATAGCCAATTATTTCATCAGTATTCTTTGAACCTACAAACGATATATAATCAGAAAGGTGGGAATCGTTTATTGATTCTTTAATTTCATTAACATATGACTTTTCAGATATAGGACCTATGACTGTAAGAGTCGTACGATGGCCTAAATTTACTAATTTTTTTACGACTTCGATTACATGATGTATACCTTTTCTTCTTGTTAGTAAAGCACAAGTTACCAATTTAATATCTTTATTTCCCGCTTGCTGCTCTCTAGTTGAAAAAAAATATTTTTCAGATATTGGGTTATATATCACATCGATTGGTTTAATAATATCGTTTTTGATTTCGTTTCGAAATTGGTTACTTACACATGTGTACCTATTAGCTGTGAATGCCGCACAATATGGCACTAAGACTTCATATAAAAAATTATTAAATTTTGATAATCTTTTACGACAAATTTTTTTATAGGAATGAAGAGTAGTTATTATTGGAGTTCCAACTCCCAATAATAACGACCAAGATAACTGGTGCACATGAATAATGTCTGGTTGAAAACATTTTGCCTCTTTCTTGATTAACCATAGATGGTATAAAATGCTTGGCAGCAGCTTGAATATCAGCCCTTGTGAATTCACTCTGAACCTTACTACTTCGACATTATTGTTTAGTTTTATTAATTTACCGCACTCTGAAGGTCTCAAGGTATTACTCGGATCAAATGCTATAACACGATAAACATAACTTTCTTTATCCCGCAGTTGTAGCCGTTTCACGAGCATCTGGCATACAGAATCTACCCCTCCCTCATTTTTGCTCCCCCATTTGAGAGTGGAAAGAGGCACCACTAGTAGTACTTTATTCATTGTCATCTTCTAAGCAATCCCGCGAGTATCAATCACTACCTTGGTTGCAAACTGCGTCTTATCTGCACTTTTAAACTGTTTGTGATCGACCAGAATTACAATAATGTTTGCTCTCTCTAGTGCCGCATCCAACGCCATTTGCTCGACACCAGCGTTGACAAGTTTTTCAGGAATAGCGTGTACATTTGGCTCGACAGCTAAAACTTGACCTATATTTTTTGCCGCGAGTTCTTCTACTATTTGTAGAGCAGGGCTTTCGCGTAAGTCGTCGATATCTGCCTTAAACGCTAAACCTAAACACGCAATGACCGGTCGTTTAAACTCATCTGCAGCTTTCTCTACCTGATTAATAACATAGTGTGGTTTTGCGTCATTCGTTAAACGCGCTTGACGTATAATTTTTGCCTCTTCTGGTGCACTATCCACAATAAACCAAGGGTCAACAGCAATACAGTGTCCACCAACGCCAGGACCTGGACTAAGTACGTTTACACGTGGATGGCGGTTGGCTAATTTGATCAACTCCCAAACGTTGATTTTTAGCTTGTCACAAATAACAGATAGCTCATTGGCGAAAGCAATATTCACATCTCGGAATGAGTTCTCCGTTAGTTTCGCCATTTCCGCTGTACGTGCATTGGTTACGATGCATTCGCCACGGACGAAGGTAGAATAGAGCTCTGCCGCTCTATCGCTACATGCTTTCGAAAGCCCGCCGATGACTCGATCATTTGAAACAAGCTCTTGCAAAACGTAACCAGGAAGCACGCGTTCAGGGCAATGTGCAACTTTAATATCAGCAGCATCACCTTTTTGTTGAGGGAACGTCAAATCAGGTCTAGCCGCCGCCAACCATCCAGCAAGTTTTTCAGTCGCGCCGACCGGCGAAGTAGACTCGAGAATAACTAAGTTACCTTTCTCGAGCATCGGAGCGATGGCTTCACAAGCCGCTTCGATATAGGAAAGATCAGGCTCCTTATCTCCTTTAAAAGGTGTAGGAACAGCAACCATAAAAGCATCAGCCTTTTCAGGTGTTGTTGTAGCTCTTAAGTTACCTGTACTCACCACACCGCGTACGACAATGTCTAAATCTGGCTCAACGATATGTATGTTACCTTCGTTAATAGTATCAACCGCATTTTGGTTGACATCTACACCAACGACTTCAATACCTCGAGATGCAATGACCGCAGCTGTAGGCAACCCGATATAACCAAGACCAATAACAGAGATTTTTTGGAACGACATGATTTATTCCTAATATCAGAAAATTAAAAATTATTAAAAATACTTGCGAATGGCATTAATGATGCGACTGCACGCCTGACCGTCACCATACGGGTTGTGTGCCTTACTCATTTTTGTATAGGCTTCTTCATCATTAATTAGGCGATTGACTTCTGAAATTATGGACACTTTATCTGTACCCACTAATTTAACTGTCCCTGCTGCTACAGCTTCAGGGCGCTCTGTTGTTTCACGCATAACGAGTACCGGTTTTCCAAGTGAAGGGGCTTCTTCTTGAATACCACCAGAATCAGTTAAAATGAGATACGATCTATCCATTAAATAAACAAACGGTAAATAGTCCTGAGGTTCAATAAGGTAGACATTGTCTATACCTTTCAAAATTCGATTCACCGGTTCTTGGACATTCGGATTAAGGTGCACAGGATAAATGATTTGTGAATTTGGGTTGGTTTGCGCTATTTCTGCCAAAGATTCACAGATACGTTCAAATCCCCCGCCAAAGCTCTCTCTTCGATGCCCAGTCACCAAAATCATCTTTTTACTAGGATCTAACATTGGGAAAACATGTTCCAATGTTTCGATTAAATCGACGTCCTCTCTGAGGCGATGTTTTATTAGCATTAATGCATCAATAACTGTGTTCCCTGTTATTGATACACTCGTTTGTTCAACGTTCTCAGCGTATAAATTGCGTGCGGAACCTTGCGTTGGCGCAAAATGTAACGTGCTCAAAGCACCAGTTAGTTTTCTATTCCCTTCTTCTGGCCAAGGTGAGTATATATTACCCGTCCGCAGCCCTGCTTCCACATGACCCACAGCAATTTGTTCATAATATGCGGCAAGGCTAGCCGAAAGAGTTGTTGCTGTATCACCGTGCACCAGAACCATGTCCGGCTTAAATTCCTGCAATACGTGGCGGAGACCTAAAAGAATTTTGGTCGTCACATCATTTAGAGATTGGCCAGGTTTCATAATATTCAGATCAAAATCAGGCTTGATGTCAAAAAGATCCAATACTTGATCTAACATTTCTCTGTGTTGTGCTGTAACACACACCTTTGCTTCAATACCAGCAGCCACTTCAAGTTCTTTTACCAACGGAGCCATTTTGATTGCTTCTGGACGAGTACCAAAGACAGTAAGTATTTTAATTGGTGAGTTCATTGTATTCCGTTACCTTTAACTATTTTGCGCGTATTGCGCATACTCTGAGTAATTGTGTGAGCCCTTTTTCGGTGAAGGAATCTGATTTAGTACTACACCATCAATAGTTATTTGATGCTTGGTAAACAAAGTCATTGTGTGTTTATACACCGATTTAGATGTACTATTTGCTTTTATAACCAGAAGAATACCTTGGGTTAATTTTCCGATTATAAATGCGTCTTTAACGGGTAACACAGGAGGTGTATCAAATATAATTCGATCATATTTACTTGCTAAGTATGTCACGAGTTTTTCAAATGCTTTACTACTTAGCATCTCTTGAGGGTTTGACGCTAACATGCCTGCACCTAATACATCTAGATTCGAATCTCCAATTGTCGCTATACATTCTTCAAAAGGCGTATTCATCAACAAAATATTAGTTAAACCTGGTTGACTAACAGACAAGCCGAATCGCCCTGCAATAGATGGCTTTCTCAGATCGCAGTCTATGAGAAGGACTTTTTCAAGCTTAGAAAATGACAGTGCCAGATTTACAGACGTCGTAGTTTTACCCTCACCAGGGACAGAAGATGAAATAGCCAGCATCTTTCTCTCTGAATTCTGAAGGTTCAAGTACAAAGATGTCCGGATAGAGTCGACTGATTCTTGGAATACAGCAAACTTGTTATTAGTAAATAGTCTCGAGTCGATAGGTGATTTCCTGTATTCCTTATCTTTTACTATCGGCAGCGTGCCAATGGGTAAGAGGCCAAGTTTGTTTTCAAAATCACGAGCAGACTCGATTGTATTATTGAATGCGTCTAAGCAGATAACCAGCACAGTGGCAAAGCCAAGACTGGCAACAAATGCTAGAAAAACAATCAGCTTTTTGTTTGGTTTGTTTGGATATTGAGGTGTGAGAGCATAGTCACTAAAGCGTGCATTGGCAGCACTAAAGTCACTAGTTGCTGTTGTTTCTTTTTGGCGAGTCAAGAACAAGTCATACAGCTTTGCGTTTGTATCAACTTCTCTCTTCAATGCATCATATTCGCGCTTTATTACACTCAGAGATTGAAATTCATCTTTCTTGCTTAGTAACTCTCGTTTTAAAAGCTCTTCTTGATTGATTGCGCTAGCTAGCTCTTTTTCAATGCCATTGATTAGTTTTTTTACAACTTTCGCTGCTCTTTGTTGAATAGATTTAAGCTGCGCGTTGGCTTGAATCATTTTGTCATGCTTTGGACCGTATCGCTTGGCGAGCTCACTGACTTCTCTCTCTGCATTTGATTCTGCAAAACGGATATCTCTTATCTGTGGGTGGTTAGATATCTGCGAAATAGAAGCAAGAGTAGCGACATCCTTCGCAGAGTTGCTCTTAAGAGCATTGTACAACGCTTGAGTTTCAATCCGCCTATCCGTAGCCTTTGCAATTCGGTCGGTTAGATTTGAAAGCTCTGAACTAGTGAGCGCGATAATACCGCTATCATCAATCAGCTCTTGCTGTTTGAGAAAACTCAATAATGCCTGCTCAGACTCATCGAGCTGACTTTTTAGTTCTGCCAAACGTTGGTTAATCCAGCCAGTAGCTTGCTCTGTTGCGACTAGTTTTGATTCAAGGTTGTTCTCAATAAACGCGAGACCGACTTCGTTGGCAATTTTTGCAGCCAATTCTGGGTCAGTAGATTCAAACGAGATGTTCACTAGTTGGGTTTTTCTAATAGGCGAAATACTCAACTTACCTTTAAAAGCTGTTAACACTTTGCGATTAACTGATTCTTCAACACTTTTGAGATCAAGCTCTGTTATTTCTTTTTGAGGGAAATAAGATTCAACAATTGGATGCGATAGTATCTGTTGTTTAAGACTTCCTAATAAGCCTTTTTCTGAAGACTCTACGCTCGGATTAAACTCCTCAAGTTCCGATAGTCGGAGCTTATCAATCACACGTTGCGCCACTTGATTCGATTTCAAAATCTCATATTGAGTGAGGTAGTATTCTTGTGCTTTAGTATCAATGCCAATCACCTCCTCAATAGAGACAGCTTTGGCTGTACTTGATTCAATAAGGAGGGTTGCCGTTGCCTTATAGGTTGGTGTTATTGATAAAACCACCATGACGGCTAAAGCAGTACACAATAATGAAAAAAACGAAATGGAAAACCAGCGCGATTTGATCAAGTGTACATAATATCCGATATCGATCAATTGCTCGTTTCTAGACTGTGTTGTATGGGTGTTATTAAGCATGCTGACGTCCATAGCTTGTTATTTTAGATAAACGGTCGTAATTAGAAAAAACTTTGCTCAATAACAATAATGTCCCCTGGCATCACTTTATTTGAGAGTTTTACTTTGCTTTTAGATTCTTCTGAACCTGACTTTGCAATATAGACTTTTCCTCTTGCAGCACGGTCAGTAAACCCTCCAGCCAATGCGATTGCTTTATCGACGGTTAAACCCGGTTGATATTCATAGCCACCCGGCTTCTTTACTTCACCATTGACATAGATACTGCGAAAACCGATAACGCTCAAACGCACCTTTGGATCGATCAGGTAGTCGCCTTTTAACCCTTTCACTATTTCGTTGCGCAACTGTTCCGGTGTTTTATTAAGAGCATTGAGTTGCCCTAAATATGGATACTCAAATCTTCCGCCATTACTTATATATAGTTCTGAAATTGACAAGTCTTCTTCACCATAAACTGAGATTTGAAGCTTATCACCTGCCCCTATCTTATAGGTATCATCAAACGCTTCAGCATTAGCTTTTAATGTCAAAGAAAACACAACTAAAAATATTGATATGTATTTAATCATTGAAGACATTATCCGTTAGAAAATAAGGTTTGCTGACACGTAGTAAACATTTTGCTTATATTTATTTTGTTCTATAGATGAGTCATTATTCTCTAAACGCCATCCCGCACCAATCTCGATATCATCGCGTAGTTCATATCCTAGTCCGAGGCCGAGTCTATATAAATCTTCGGTACGTGTTGACTCTGAATAGTCATCTTTTACATATAAAAAAGACAGGTTCGTAAATAAGTTTGAACGCCAGTAGTGCTTCCAGTTTGAATCAAAACTCTTTTCATCCACGTAATTAGAACCTTGCTCAGGATCTTTTGCACGCTGGGCGGCAGAGACAAGCACCGTAGAATAAGATAGCGGTTTCCATTCGAGGTCTAAATCCCAACTAAAGCCATTAAAGTCCACTTTGTCTGCTTCAGAATAAGACTTGTTTTGGAAACCTAATCGCAGTTTACCTTTGGTTTTTCCGGTAATATCCCAAGTCGCACCTGTTAGTAGAAATCTATCTACGCTATCTTGAGACGTAGTTGTATCTGTTCCATCGTATTTATAGTCTCGATTATTAACATCTACTTCCACTAATAACTGAGTTGCGGGTAAAGCTCGATAGTAAAACGCCATTCCGATACCAAACTCAAAGTAGTCTTTGTATTTAGTACTTAATGGGGTAAATTGAGGTTCTTTGATGTTTCTATAATTTTGATAGTTTTTGTCTTCCAAACGAAGAGATGACTCAATTCGCCCCTTTGCTTCGTCAGAACCATAAGCATGAGTGATACTCGCTTTATGAACGGAAAACTCTACCGGACTTTCCGCAATAGTCGACAAATTATCCCCAGCAAGAATACCAGTACCACGCTCTTCATGTTGGTATAAAAATGCATAGTCGATAGACAACGAGTTACGGCGATTGATCGAAATGAAGTTTTCGCTTACAAAGCGATGATCAATGTAGTTATCGTCACGACTATCGAAGTAAGTACCAGAAGACAGTTGATAGAGTAGTTGATACAGGCTCTCCCCTCTCTCAGCCTGCAAAGCAACACCTGGCTCAAGCACGACTAAGGATGAAGACTCTGGATTCTCTTGTTTAGAGTATCGACCTATGTTGTCATTGTATTCATATGCACTGTTAAAAATCGGAATTACTTTTATTCCAGACTCCGTTACATATCCATTTCCTTCCAGAGCTGCATGGGCATGACTCCCGACAATAGATAAGGCAAGAGCAGACAGTACCTTGTTCGATATCTTCATGGGTAATCCTTTAATAAGCTGTTTTACCGGTGAAACCTTTGAAAATTGTTAGATACACTATTTTAATATCTAACCACAGAGTCCAGTTTTGAATGTAGGTTAAGTCGTACTCAACTCTCTTTTGCATCTTGTCGAGTGTGTCTGTTTCGCCTCTGTAGCCATTGACCTGAGCCCACCCCGTTATTCCGGGTTTGACATGATGACGAAGCATATATTTGTCAATCACCCCCCTGTATTCCTCGTTATGTGCAACGGCATGAGGTCGTGGTCCGACAATTGACATCTGTCCTGTTAAAACATTAAAGAACTGGGGCAATTCGTCTAAAGAGGTCCGCCTGATAAAAGCGCCAAATTTCGTGACTCTCGGGTCTCCCTTAGTCGCTTGCTTAACAACAGGGCCATTATCTGTTGCTCGCATTGAACGGAATTTCCAAACTTTTATTGAACGACCATCTAACCCATAGCGATCTTGTTTGAAAATAATTGGACCCGGGGAAGAAAGTTTTACACCGACGGCGACAAATAGAAGGATTGGTGCTATTGCTAGAATGATAAGAATGGATAAAACTACATCTTCAATCCGTTTAATCACCGATGAAAAACCTCGAAAAGGAGTATCATGTACACTGAGCGTCACGACGTTACCTATGCTATTCCACCTAGAGTGCAGTAAATCAAAAGTGAAAAAGTCAGGGACAATATGCACATGTGCGTTAGAGTCAGCAAAGGCATTCAGAATTTGTTTGATACGCTTTGCAGCTTCCATTGGAAGAGCGACATAAACGTTCTTTACACTTCCATGTTTGGCTAGCAATAAGGCGTCATCAATATTGCCCAACATTTTTAGATTGGTTTGGACAGAGCCTAAACTATCTTCAATCCTTTCTAACGTTCTGTCATCGTAAAAACCAACTAACGTCTCGCCATTGTGTTTATTTTTCTCTAATTCTTTTCCTAGTAGCAACCCTGCTCGAGTCGCACCAATAATGATAGATTTATTACGGTAACAATCATCTGGCCTTAAACGCTCGGGTAATGCAAATACTGCCCATCGCCATAACATCAAAGATACGGGAGTCACTAGGAACCACACACCAAGTACGACACGAGAATACGAATCTGAAACCTTAAGGAAGAAACCTATTGCTAATGAGATTGCAATACAGATAAGCCAGGAAATAAGCACTGTTACTAGAAGTTGATTTAACGAAACACGCTTGTGTGTGCGGTATACCCCAGAGACTTCAGCAGCTAAGTAATAAGACACTAAAACGAAAGATAGAATTACCTTATAAAGAGACGAAAACTCTTCTACATAGATAAGTGTTGTGACAATAAGAACAAAACTGATGATAAATATATCGAAAAATCGATACATCAGTACCGATTCTTCTCCATGCTGCTTTATAGGATATCCAGTTTCCATATGAGTTGTTAGGCCTATCTCTGTCGTTCAACGCTACCGCCCTTAGGTTTAGCCCCCAAAGTACTTAAGCAAAAATAATTGTTGTCTGTCGAAATCCAATTTCTGAATCTCATTTTTATAGCGTATATAGTCTGAATATTTTTCACCGAAAAACAAACACCCTTTAATACCTTATTACTAGAGTTCTTTTTATTGAGAGTGTAAATTTTCTTAACTTTGAGAAAGTAGAATTTAGCGCGCTTTAACTCGAATAAATGTGAAAAACACCTTTCGAAGTCAGTAATTATCCATTAGTTGACATGACTGATAACTAGCACCTTTGATCTTACGAATATCATAATTAATAAACTTTTGTTCTAGTACTTTGTTTTGTGCATTTTTTATTTTCAATCTTGTTGCATTTGAAAGCTAAAAAACAAAAAAGCCCCTCCTGAAGAGGGGCAAAAGTACCATCGCTTATAGTTATAGTGATATTGCCAGTAAATAGCGTTTAAAGTTAACCGAAATCACCGTTGACATAACCTTTGGTGCGATCATCTTTTGGTGAACTAAAGATGTTTTGCGTTTCATCGTGTTCGACCAACTCCCCCATTAGAAAGAATGCGGTCCGGTCAGAGATACGACGCGCTTGCTGCATAGAGTGCGTCACGATGACAATGGTGTAGTTCTTTTTCAGCTCTTCCATCAACTCTTCAATTTTATGTGTTGCAATGGGGTCCAACGCAGAAGTAGGCTCATCCATCAGGATCACATCTGGCTCCATCGCGATGGTGCGTGCGATGCACAGACGCTGCTGCTGACCACCAGATAGACCAAACGCATGAGACTTAAGACGATCTTTTACTTCGTCCCATAGTGCCGCGCCGCGTAGAGAGCGCTCAACCACTTCGTCAATGTGCTTTTTGTCTTTCACACCTTGAGCACGCAGACCATACGCCACGTTCTCGTAAATGCTCATTGGAAACGGGTTTGGCTTTTGGAACACCATGCCGACTTTAATACGCAGATCCGCTACATCGATATTGCCATAAATATCGGTACCATCCATATCCAGCTTACCGGTGATTTTTACGCCTTCAATAAGATCATTCATGCGGTTTAGGCAACGCAACAAGGTAGATTTCCCGCAGCCAGAAGGGCCGATAAGTGCCGTTACTTGGCGAGTTGGAATCGGCAAATTGATTGCTTTTAGTGCTTGGTTGTCGCCGTAAAATAGGTCTAGATTTTCAATATCAAACTTGTTCATTTTCTTAATCTCTTCAATTCTTTAATTCGTATTTGCGTGCGATTAGTACGTCGCTTTGTTGAAGCGGCTAGCAATAAGCTTTGTCGTCATGTTGATCAATAAGACCACGACAATCAGCACTGTCGCTGTACCGTAAGCTTGGTTCCACTCTTCAATAGTGAACAGCTCGGTAGTCAGCTTGTATAGGTGAACGGTCAGCGTGCGACCCGAGTCGAGCAGAGAGTCGGGAACTCGAGCAACCATGCCAGCTGTTAGGAAAACAGGGGCCGATTCACCAATGACACGACCAATACTAAGAATGACCGAAGTTAAGATACCTGGTGTCGCACTGGGTAAGATTAAACGCCAGATAGTATAGATTTTCGAAGAGCCTAGCGCGTAAGAGCCCTCACGATAGGTTTGTGGCACAGCCATCAATGCTTCTTCCGTCGTGCGGATAATGACAGGCAGAATCAGGATACTCAAAGTCAGTGCGCCCGAAAGGATCGAGAAGCCCAGACCGAGAATCGCGACGAAGAATGTCATACCGAATAGACCAAAGATAATCGATGGTATACCCGCCAATGACTCAGTACAGAAACGGATAACTTTGACCAGCTTACTGCCGACTTTTGCATACTCCGTTAAGTAGATGGCCGTCATAATGCCCAGTGGCGCTGCCACGGCAATAGAGGCGATAACCATGTAGATAGTCGCCACTATCATAGGGAAAATACCTTTCTCCTCCCCAGTCGCCGTGTAGTTATCGGTGATGAATGCCCAATCAACATGCTTTAGACCATTCGATAAAATGTACCAAATGATCCAGAATAGGAAACCTACCGTTAACGCAGCGGCGGCCCAGATAAAACCGTTTAGGATCTTATCCTTAAACTCTCGAGATTGTTTTAGTTTTGCGCGGTCCATAATCGTCACCTATCGCTTATTTCGCTTTTTCGCGATTGAGATAAAGAAGAGCTGCATTGAGCATCATGATGAAAACAAGCAGTACAACACCCGTGGCGTAAAGTGCATTAGCGTGAACACCACTTGCGTAGGACATTTCGATCGCAATATTAGCCGTTAGCGTACGCGCAGAGTCCAATATACCCTCAGGCATCGCGGGTGCGTTACCCATTACCATGATGATGGCCATAGTCTCACCAAGTGCACGACCGATACCGAGGATAACCCCAGTCATAATGCCGCTGCGAGCTGCTGGAACAAGGAGCTTAAAAATGGTGTAGATCTTAGATGCTCCAAGTGCTAACGAGCCTTCTTTGTAAGTGCGAGGAACCGCTCGGATAGACGTTTCAGAAACGGTTATCACCGTTGGTAGAATCATTACACCCAAAACAATAATACCCGCCAAAATTGTGTTACCTGCCGGCACTTGGAAGATATTTTGAATTAGAGGAACGATGATTACCAAGCCAAAAAAGCCGTATACCACTGATGGAATACCCGCCAAAAGCTCAACCGCCGGACGAATAACATCAGCCACACGTTTCGGCGCAATTTCAGCGATGAAAATTGCGGTCAATACGCCAACGGGAACACCCACAATCACGGCACCAAATGTTGACACAACAGAGGCAACAATCATGGTTGCAACGCCGTACAGCGCCGGTGGTAGCCAGTCTTGGCCAAGGACAATGCCCGACACTCCCGCTTCTTGGAATGCAGGGATAGATTCTTTAACAATGAAGTAAGCAATAATTGCCAGAGAGACGATACCGATTACGGCACTCGCTAGAAACAGGCCATGGAAGATGCGCTCTTTCCAGTCAACGCGTTTGCGCTCTCGTAATGCTGGCTTAGAAACTTGAGTTGCTTCAGTATTCATAAGCTTTTCACTATTGGTTGCGATGGTCATAAAATTCTTACCTGGAGAACGAAAAGATTCGTTTCAGAGTCAGAAAAGGCTCAGCCCAAAATTAGGCTGAGCAATTAAGTCGATTTACTGGGATTAGTTAACTGAGATGTAGCCTTTCTTGTCTACAAGCGCCTGTGCGTCGTCAGATACTATCCACTCTAGGAACTTCTGAGTTTGTGCTGATGGCTTACCTTCTTTGTAAAGAACTAGGAATGGACGTGCCACTTTGTAAGAGCCGTTCTTAACGTTATCTACATTTGCTGCAACGCCGTCGATAGATACTGCGTTTACTGAGTTATCAACTGTACCAAGAGAGATGTAGCCAATAGCGTAAGGGTTTGACGCAACCATAGTTTTTAGTGCACCGTTACCGTTAGCAACTTGAGCACGTTGTGAGATTGCAGAAACTTTCTTACCAGAGATTTTCTTTTTCAATTTCATGATGTCTTCGAAAGCACCACGAGTACCAGAAGCGGTATCACGAGTGATAGCAACGATAGGCTTGTCTGCACCACCAACATCTTTCCAGTTGGTGATTTCGCCTTTGTAGATTGCTGTGACTTGCTCAGCAGTTAGGCCGCTTAGATCGTTTTTCGGGTTAACAACAACTGCGATACCGTCCATTGCCACTGTAAGCTCTTTAAGAGCAGGCTCTTTTTCGGAATCTTTTAGGTTACGAGAAGACATACCTAGGTCAGCACTGCCGTTTTTCGCCGCTTTCACACCCGCAGAAGAACCTGGGCCTTGAACTTCAATAAATACATCTGAGTTTGTCTTCATGTATGTTTCAGAGAAAACTTCCATCAGTGGAGTTACGCTGCTAGAGCCCACTGCAGAGATCGTTTCTTTAGCAGAAACTGAAGTCACTGCCATTGCGCCTAGAAGTGCGATTGCACCGATAACTGTCTTTTTCATCACAATATCCTTAATTGGCTTTATTGCCGTTGTGTTTCACTTGAACGATGCTCACTTTAGGACCCTTATGTGACAGTTGTGTTTCACTTAGTTGAAGCCTCTATGACAGCTTAGTTTTGCTCTTTCTCCTCTAATACTCATTGAGTTATGAATCAATTATTGTGAGAAACTGTGTCAGCTGGATTATAATAATTGATGCAATTGATTACATAAGACACTGAAAATTCAATAAATTAAGTTGCATAACGTCCTATCAAAAATTGCACACAATTCTAAATTTGTGTGTTGAATTATCCTCTCAGGGAATTAGAATCATTCTCGAAACTAATAAAAATAATAATTTATTTACTATTACATTGCTTTTTTATGAAGAGGACCTTTCATGCGCCAACTACTCAGTGGCTTGTCTATTAAGCTTCAGGTGGTTGTGCCTGTTATTTTTACTTTGTTACTTCTCGTTGCAGGTATCAGTTACAGCACTTCAAATCTGAAAAATGTTTTCAATCAAGTAACCATCTCTACCGAAAACTTGGTCACCCACAAGGATGAACTCACCAAAATCATCGACAACACTTACGGAATGCGCATTAAAGCCATTTACAGCCTTTTTAGATCCGATGATGTAGCGCAACTTGCAACGACTTTGGAATCCAAAAAGCAAACCAATTTCCGCTTGTTGGACTCCCTAGCCCAGGTGAAAGGTCTCGAGGCAGAAGTGAAAGCGATGCGCAACGCCATCGACGATTACGTGAGCTATTCTATTGATACAATGACGCCCTTGCTAAAGACCAAACACGCTAGCGAATCATTGTCTGCGGCGTTTGAGCAACAGTACGAACAAGCATCAAACGTATACCGAACCAAGGGCAACGCGATGGTAAAAGCGATCGACGACTTGTCCGCTAAACTCAACGAAATTGCATTGCACGAAGTCGCAGCCAACCAAACCAGTCACTCGAATGTGATGTTTAACGCGATCCTCGGCTTACTTGCCGTGCTTGGTACCGCCCTAGTGATAAGCTGGCTACTAGCAGGTATCATCGTTACTCCAATCAAATCACTGCAAAAAGCTATGAAAGAGCTTGCTCAAGGCAACCTCAAAACGGAAGTAAGCGTTGAGGGTAACAACGAAATCACTGCGCTATCACAAGACTTCAACTCGACGGTTAAGCAGCTACAAGGAACCGTAGATGCGCTGGTACGAATCAGTGTTGATGTTGCTTCTGCTTCGACTGAGCTTGCAGCAGTAATGACGCAGTCAAGTGCAAACTCCGACCAAGAAAAGAACGAAGTTGAGCACGTGGCAGCAGCCATAAACCAAATGGAAAGCACCGCTTCTGAGGTCACCGAAAACGCTAATCAAGCCGATTCTGCCTCTACACATGCTGACAAACTTGCACGTGAGAGCCTCGCCGTATTTGAACAGAACACGCGTTCAAGTGAGAAAATGGCTCATCAGCTTTCAGAAGCCGCAACAGTAGTAAACTCACTGAAAGAACAATCTGAGCAAATTGGTAAAGTCATTGAAGTTATCGAAAGTATTTCAGAGCAAACCAACTTACTTGCGCTCAATGCTGCGATCGAAGCGGCTCGAGCAGGCGAGAGTGGTCGCGGTTTTGCCGTTGTCGCAGATGAAGTCCGTATGCTTGCAGCACGCACGCAAGAGTCAACCAAAGAGATCCAAGTCATTATCGAAGAGCTGCAAAGACAATCAGGAAGCGCGAATGAGAGCATGAACTCGAGTTTAGAGCTACTGAGTCACAATCAAGACCAAGCCAGTAAGGTTAGAGAGTCATTGGGTAACATTAGCGCCTCAATCTCAGAACTGACAACTATAAACGCTCAAGTCGCCGTTGCATCGGAAGAGCAAGGGCAAGTAACCTCTGACGTAAACAACAACCTGAGCAACATTTACGAGCTTGTAAGCCAAAATGTAACTGGAATTACCCAAGCTGCTGCCGCAAGCCAAGAGTTGTCAACGCTAGCGGAAAACCAAAAGCAACAACTGGGTTTCTTCAAGGTCTAACCGCTGTAATTAAGCAACAAAAAAGGGGCTGCCAATTGGCAGCCCCTTTCTGTTTTGATTGACCTGTTTATTCGTCGTCCGCTTTCGGAGCAACTTTCTTTTTCGGGATGAACACACTGTCACCCACAGCCACGTTTTGGTGGAAGCTCTTATCACGCTTCACTGGTTTCTTAACTGCTTTCTTCGCTTGAGGTTTAGCACTCTTAGTCACTTTGCCCTTATTGCGGAAATCTGGCTTACGCGGTTTTAACCCTTTGAATTTCCCTTTTAAACCTTCAAGCTCTGAAAAGCTCAGGTCTTGCTGTAAGTAGGCTTCAACGCGTTTAAAGCTGTCCCAGTCTTTCGGACCAACCAATGAGATCGCATCTCCTTTATTGCCAGCACGACCAGTACGACCCACTCGGTGAACGTATTCTTCCGTGTGTTTTGGCATATCAAAGTTGATTACGTGGGTAACATTCGCAATATCAAGGCCACGAGAAGCAACATCCGTCGTAACCAAAATCTTAAACACCGCTCGCTCAAACTGGCTCATGATGGTGTTGCGCTGAGTTTGATTTAGATTGCCACTTAGCGCGATTGCTTTCAGCTTTTTCTCATTGAGTTTTTCGGTCAAACGATCGGTGTCAGCTCGTGTTGCCGTAAAGATTATAATCTGCTTGTACTCTGCTTCTTGCAGCACACGCTCCAATATCGCCTCTTTGTGATCAAGGTGATCACACAGGTAAAACTTCTGAGTGATGTCCTTGTGCTCTTCATTCGAGACTCCGACAGCAATGCGCTTTGGTGCATTCAACATTTCAAAAGCGATATCATTCACTTCCGCATGATCCAATGTCGCAGAGAACATCAAAGTCTGACGACGACGGTGTTTTGCCGCATTATGAATACGGCGTAACTCTGGTGCAAAACCAAGGTCGAGCATACGGTCTGCTTCATCAAGAACCAAGGTTTCTAACCCTTCTAAGAAAAGCGAACGATGCTCTAGGTGATCCGCCAAACGACCTGGGGTCGCGACGATAAACTTAGGGTACTTTCGTAGAGCTTTTACTTGGTCATTAAAGTTTTCACCACCAACGATCAAAGTGGCGTCATAAGACAAGCCAGCCAACATTGTGCGCAGCTCTCCGTACACCTGTTTTGCAAGCTCACGCGTTGGTGCAAGTATCACAGCACGAGGATCTTTGGCAGAAAACGCTTTGCTCTTTAACGACTTGTGCAGCATAGGCAAAACAAAGGCAAGCGTTTTACCTGAACCTGTTTTTGACGAAGCCAACAAGTCTTTACCAGCAATCGCGACCGGTATTGCTTTTTGCTGGATCTCCGTAGCTTTCTTAAAATCGAGATGTTTTAAGTTTTTTAACAAGCGGTTGTCTAAGCCTAAATCTTTAAAATGCAAAGTATTCTCCATTGGTGCAGCAATATTTTCCACCACTCAAAAAGAGTGAGTTGGAACCGAAAATGAGTAAAAACAGGCTATGATACCTAGATTTATCCAAAGTAGATAGTGATCACATTAAATATCACTTGATGGTCGAAAATGGATAAGAATGGTTCTCAAAAGCCGATGCAATTATAGCTCTCACCAATGAGACTCAGCTCAACTTATTGGATAATTGCTTAAATTCTTGGGTTTTTTTGACTTTATTCTGCTTTAGCAAGCGTAAAATTAGCACTACACTATTCACGTCACTATACGCAAGAGAAGGTATAGGACGACTTTATTGATACATATATTTCAAGGAGTTCGATTATGAACAAAATGTTGATCGCAGCTGCAGCGTCTTCTGTACTTCTACTAGCTGGTTGTGCTTCTGGTCCAGATGCAGCAACAACCGCTAAGATGGATGAGCTAAGCAACCAAGTTAGCCAACTAAGCCAAGACGTTCAAGCACTTCAATCTGAAGTTCGTAAGTCTGGCGACGCTGCAATGTCTGCACAAGAAGAAGCGTCACGCGCTAACGAGCGTATCGACAACATTGCTCAGTCTTACACTAAGTAATTACGTCTTCTTAAAGAAAGGGTCTGCAAATGCAGACCCTTTCTTTTTTCTGTGTAGAGACTAAGTTAATTGACAAACGTCGGAGCAACAATCTCTACAGGCACACCATTCTGCGCCAAGATTGCGGCCCTAGCCTTCACGTCGGAATGTTCAAACTCTTCCAACCACCAGCCTAGCTCAAGCGGCATTTCTAAGCTCTTTTTGGAACCATCACTTCTGGTCAGAGGCTCATGGGCTTCAATAAACACACTGCGATCGGGTTCAAGCGATATCTTAATAGGTTCATTAATCACCCGCACTTTCTCTCCCAGCGAGACTTTGGGAAACAACCAGTCGATATCTTTCGGCTCCATCCGAATACAACCTGAACTTACGCGCAGGCCAATACCGAAATCTTTGTTGGTGCCATGAATCAGATAATCACCCGCGCCATAAGCGAGACGAAGTGCGTATTCACCGAGTGGGTTTTCAGGTCCTGCGGGAACCACAGCAGGGAGTTCTATTCCTTTCGCTAAATACTCTTTGCGAATAGACAAAGGTGGCGTCCACGTTGGGTTAGGACGCTTCTGGCTGATCGTGGTTGACATTTCAGGCGTATCGCGCCCGACTCGGCCAATCCCTACAGGAAAAATGTGCACCAGACCAGAGTCAGGCTCGAAGTAATACAGCCTTAGCTCAGCTAGATTTATGACGACCCCTTCACGTTCAACTTGCGGCAAAATGATTTGCGTCGGAATCGTCAATACGTAACCGGCTTTAGGCAGAAACGGATCAACGCCTTTATTTGCCGCCATCAATGAGAGAAAGCCAACATCATATTGCTTGGCAATTTCCGCCAAGGTTTCGCCTTCATCAACTTGGTGGTACTGAGTTCGCCCGACAATGTTGCTCCCTTCTGGAGGTAGCGGGTAGCTAGCCGCGAATACTTGCGAGGCAAAACAACAACCCAGTGCAACGAGTTTACGTAGCATCCATGAAATCCTTAGCATTTTTATAGTTGGCTAAGGTTATCTCTCTTTGAGCCTTGTGATCAACTATTGGCGAAGGATATGACACGCCTTTTGCATTGACCCACTTGCTTGGTTGATGAATATACTTATCAGGTACATTCTTAAGCTCAGGGACCCAGTGGCGAACAAAGTCACCCTTCGGATCGAACCGCTCCCCTTGTGTGGTTGGATTGAATATTCGGAAATAGGGCTGACCATCGCAACCCGTTGATGCACACCACTGCCACCCTCCGTTATTGGCTGAGTATTCTCCATCGATCAGTTTACTCATAAAGTAATCCTCACCAATCCGCCAATCCACTTGCAGATCTTTAATAAGAAAACTGGCAGCGATCATTCTTAATCGATTGTGCATCCACCCCGTTTGGTTTAACTGGCGCATTGCCGCATCGACAATGGGGTAACCCGTCATACCTTCCTTCCAAGCCTGAATGCGCTTCTCATCATTCTGCCATGTGAGGTGTCTCCCCCAAGGAAGGAAACTCTCTCCGCGACTCAGCTTTGGCTCAAAATAGATAAGATGCTGATAAAACTCTCGCCAAATAAGCTCGCTCAACCAAGTTTGTCGTCCTTCACTCAATGGAGGCATTTGCTCATAAAGTAGCCTTGCCATACATTGCCTGACAGACAATGCACCAATCGCTAAATAAGGAGACAATCGGCTGGTCCCCTCAATAGAGGGGAAATCACGGTCTGCTTGATAATCGTCACTGCGTTCATTGACAAACGCTCGTAACAACTCAAGGATCTGTGCTGTTTTTGCGGGGTAAGCATCACTACACTCCGTCGGGTAGCTGAACGTCATATCATGTTGCAATATGTCTTGTGGTCGCAGCTCTCGGCCATGCTCTACCGCGCTTTTTGCTGGCTGAACGTGCACAGGGTATTGCTCAAGTTTCTGTAAGTAGGCACGTTTATAAGGAGTAAAGACTTTAAAGTAGTGTCCCTGCTTGTTTACGACACTGCCTGGCGCAAAGTGGCACTTGTCGTCATAGCGATGCAGCGGCACTCCCAGTTCAGAGAGTTTACTCTCAGCCTTATCGTCGCGACTCACTTCGTTAAGCTCGTACTCTTTATTGACGTGGACATTGGTCACACCATATTGCTTAACCCAACTTAACACCACATCGACACTGCTCGCATAATCCGGAGCTTCGGAATAGATTAGGGGAATGTTCAACTCAAAAAGCTCGCTCTTGAGTTCGACAAGCCGCCTTTTGATTAAATCCGCTTGAATTGGCGCCATTTTATGCTCACGCCAACTATCAGGCGTTGCCACAAATGCGGCGATTACCGGTTCTCTGCTCTCAATCGCCGCGTTCAGTGCCGTATTGTCGATTGTGCGCAAATCGCGCCTCAGCCATACAATTCTCATCTATATTCCTCGTAAGCGGCTAGCACGTCGGACAAGAAAAACTGACCGGAAAACCCGCCTCTCACACTATCAATACCACCAATCTGCTGCTCAGTGAGCGGACGTGGGCTATAGAGCGCTATCGAATCAAATTGCGTATCAAATTCTGCCCGAACTAGACCTGACACATCATCAACGCCATCTAGCAGCGTCATGTTCCATCCATCATCAGATAATTTTGCCGCCCACAAACGACTCTCGATGTCTCGACTTGGATCAAAGTTGATGAACAGGCACTTGCCTCGATGCGATGCTTTGTTTTCTGCTTCAATAATGGTTTCTAACTTTGCGATTAGCAGACCATTAAACAGTGCGGTTTGTAGTACTTGTTGGTTACGCTTTACTAAAGAGAGCGATTCGTAGATCGGCTTCACGAACTGTTGAATGACCGCAGGCAATGGATACTCTTTTAGCACCGTATTAATGGTCGATTCGACCCGCTTTTTATTGAGTATGGCAAGAGCAGCGGTGACCTTATCCACTTCTTCTAGGTGTTGGTCAATGGCTACCCCTTGATCCTCGACTAGGGATTCTGAGTCTAACAACGCTTTTACCTTGCCAATAGAGACACCCTTGTCCAACCAGGCTTGAATAGACTGAATACGAATGATGTCTTCTTCTCTATATAAACGATGGCCCTTTTCAGTTCTTATCGGTTTAATCAGGTTGTATCGACGCTGCCATGCTCGCAAAGTGACGGGCTTTACACCAGTCAACTCTGAGACTTCTCTAATGGCATACTGTTTTTCATTACAATCCATAACGTAAACGTAACTCCTGCGGATATGGGTCAAAATATTTTTGTTGTTGCAAATAACTGTCCGGATGGGTCGCTAAATAGTGTTTAATCAGCGTCAGTGGTGCCAATAACGGTATCAGACCAACACGATAGTCATCGATCACTTGGCAAAGCTCCGCTTTCTTTTCTTTATCTAGGTCTCTCTTGAAGTAACCCTGCAAGTGCATTAGAACATTGGTATTGTTCTTTCGGCTTGCTCTGTGAGCCATCGCTTTCATCAACCCTTCTCGATACAACTTGAAGAATTCCTCAAGATCGTAGTCAGAAATATTGGCAACCAACTGGCCGAGTTTCTTATAAGATTCTGGGTGATGAGCCATGAGCGTTAACTTATAGCGAGAGTGGAAGGCCACAATCGCTCCACGTGTTAGGTTATGGCCTACAGACTGGTAGTAGTCATGCAGTGTGTATATGCGAGTAATGAAGTTCTCTTTCAATACAGGATCATTTAGACGGCCGTCTTCTTCTACTGGTAACCACGGCATTTTTTCCATCAAAGTTTTGGTGTACAAGCCAATGCCTTCTTTCGCAGCACTGTTCTTGCTATAAACCTTCACACGCTCCATGCCACACGTTGGCGATTTAGCACAGACGATGTAACCACAAAGCTCTTGATCAACAAGCTCAGCAACCTTTTTCTCAGAATAATCGATCATGGCTTCAGTGTGCTTGTTGTCGGGATTTTTGGTTTCAACAAGTTCGATTCGCTCTTCATTCGACACCAAGCGAATAGTTGGTCTTGGAACCGGCATTCCCATACCGACTTCTGGGCAAATCGGCATAAAATTGAAGTAGGGCGCCAACTCTTTGGTGACGAATTTACTGAGCTTATGCCCTGAGTCGAAACGCACGTTTTCGCCTAGCACACATGAACTGATACCGATATTGATTACATTACTCATCATACTGTCCTCTCAAAGGTGTACAAATTTTTTGTTTGTATAATTATTAGCACAATTTTCTCATGTTATACAAAAATTATTTTTGTACACACAGATGAACGATACGATTAATTGCCTCAATAAGTTCACTTTAAATAAGCAATCGTTTTTCCGAATCGATTGCATTACCACTTTCAACACAAAACGTTATCAATGGCTTTTTTCACTTAGAGTTTGGGTGCTTTTGTGACATACATCTCACGGCTCGAGCGCTTATCTAGCTAGTATTGCCTCAACAGATAAAACAGAATCAACAAAATTGGTAATCAGGAAACTGAATAATCAATAACTTTGGAGTATCAACTATGGCAACCCCACACATTAACGCTCAACCAGGTGATTTTGCAGAAACAGTACTTATGCCGGGTGACCCGCTACGCGCTAAATACATTGCAGAAACGTTCCTAGAAGACGTGAAGCAAGTATGTGACGTACGTAACATGTTTGGTTTTACAGGTACTTATAAAGGTAAGAAAGTATCAGTAATGGGCCACGGTATGGGTATCCCATCATGCTGTATCTACGTTCACGAGCTAATCGCTGAATACGGCGTTAAAAACGTTATCCGTGTAGGTAGCTGTGGCGCAGTACGTGACGACGTAAACCTAATGGACGTTGTGATCGGTATGGGTGCATCTACTGACTCTAAAGTTAACCGTATCCGTTTCAACAACCACGACTTCGCAGCAATCGCTGATTACGGCCTACTAGAAGAAGCGGTAAACCAAGCTCGCGCTCAAGAAGTGCCAGTAAAAGTGGGTAACGTATTCTCGGCAGACCTTTTCTACACACCTGAAGCTGACATCTTCGAGAAGATGGAAAAACTAGGCATTCTAGGTGTAGATATGGAAGCTGCTGGCATCTACGGTGTTGCTGCAGACCTAGGTGCAAAAGCACTAACGATTCTAACTGTTTCTGACCACATCATCCGTGGCGAAAAACTTAGCTCAGAAGAGCGTCAAAAATCGTTCAATGACATGATGAAAGTGGCGCTAGAGACAGCAATCAACATCTAATTCGATTTACTTTGCCGCCAGGTGTCTGCTTGGTGGCCCGAATAATCCCGAGGGGGAGATAGTGACAACTGGCAAACTGCCACAGGAAGCAGAAGGTTTACAGCTCAACTTTTGTAAAACATTGGCGTGTGACAACTTTGGATTGAGTGATGCATATCGTTACGTTGTGCAACATGCGAACCCTAAACGACCTGCGATGGTTTGTCGGGAGTGCGGTGCTTTCCCCCCCTTACTTAACAACCAAGAAGTTCTCAACGAGCTTCACCGCTTACGTCATCTTCATAGCGATGGGCTTCCAGCCTGCCGCAACGATGATTGCGAAAACTTTGGCTTATCAGTCCATACTCACAAGCACCTTTATCATGCGTTTGGTTACAGCGGTGACCGCCAACGCTATCGCTGCAAGTGCTGTCAGACGACCTTCGTCGATAAATGGTCTGGAGCCAATAAAAAACTTCATTTCCAAGAAAACCTGCTTGGCTTGCTCTTTATGGGCTACTCTGTCCGCGAGATTTGCCGCAAATTAGAGATCAATCCAAAAACGTTTTATGACCACTTGGACCATATTGCAAGTCGTTGCCGACGCAAGTTGGCGATGTTCGACGCGAGATGGGTTAACCACGCACAATCCTATGAGTTTGCTTCCCACTACGTACAGTTGCAGCCTAAAAGCAACAATGGCGTCCTTTGGATGGCAACGGGCGAAGCCAACAGTGGCTATATATTGTGCCAACACGTCAATTACTCGGCTCAAGAAGAACCAAGTGGAAGCGTCGATCACGATCCGTATTCAACACCATCACGTTTTGTTTCACGCGATCACTCTTCAGAAGCCAACATGCCTGCACCCAGTCCCTCTCCGGTGCTGAAGGAACGTATAGACCAGCAATATCAAACCATTCTGGCACGTGGCAATGTTGAAGACCCAATGGGCAACTTGACGGTATTCAATTACCCGTCAAAAGGCGCGTTGATTCGACCTCCTTACACCTCGTACGCTCACTTTTTGCACGTTCTAGATATGTGCCAAGAAGAGAGCCGAGTCAGCATTTACTTGCCACAAGATCCTGTCCTTCGCTCGGCAGCGTTGAGCGTATTCTTGCCAAGAATTCAGCGCCAAAATATCGACTTGATGTACGTAGAGGAAGACAGCCAGTGGCAGACAGGCAGTGCAATCGACAAGATTGACATTGTCCATATGGGATGGTGGCGAGATCGCTGGGCAATCAGTTCGGTTGGTAGCAACTCAAAAGGAATTTGTTACCTTGCGGGTCAACAAAACGAACCTGAATACTGGTTGCAAAAGGCTTCAATTCGAAAAACGGCGTTCTACCAACAACGCTTTCAAACCCTATTCGAAAGTTTTATCAATGAGCCTCGCCGCAAACTTCGACCTGGTGGTCTACTACCAATGTTGGATATTTTCCGAGCATGGCACAATTTGTGCTACCAAGATAAGTGCGGTAACACGGCGGCGCAAAGTCTTGAGCTAACACAGTCTCCGCTGACATTAAGAGAGTTGCTTTCATAATTGTCATTAATGTGACGCGCCCCCGTAAACCGCCCGAGTTTTAGTACTTTTAGTAGAGTAAAGTAAACTGCTATTCTTATAATAAGTATGGCGTTTTAAGTATAGAAGCGGTAAGGGATTGATTCATTGGATAAAAGCCAACGACTACTAGAGACAGAGATAGATCAGCTTAAGGCGCGCATCGAAGCCGAGCCTGATAAGGTTCGAGCTATCGCGGAACAGTGCGCGGCGCGTTCTGCACAAATCCTCTACCCTGAAGGCGAAATTCAGTGCTTAGTGATCATGTCTCGCTGCGCATGGAATACCATGGACTACCGAAAAGGGATTCGGTACATCAAGGAAGCGCACAGCAAGCTTAGCTCTCTAGACACCGACGATCTCCTGCCTGAAATTCTTCACATTCACGCACTCCACTACTGGGGACAAGCCAAGTATTACTCTGCGCAGCAATATTGGATTAACGCGCTAGAGCAATCAGCTTTGGTCGACGAAACAGAGATTCAACTGGAAGCATTGATTGGCCTTGGCAACGTGTGGCGTATTACCAACGAATACCAGTTGGCCAAGACCACTCATGAGCTTGCGGTTACTGTCGCGAACAATGCCCGAATAAGCTGGTTAGAGGGTAAAGCCCGTATCTTGCTTGCTTGGGACCACTATCTACTCAATAACTATGTCGAGATGCTGTCGGTACTTGATGGCGCCGCTGAAGCGCTAAAAGATTACCATGATAATACGTGGCAAGCGGAAATTTGGGATTTTCGAGGCCTTGCGTTGCTTGGTTTGGAGCGATTGGAAGACGCTGAGGAAGCGACCAACAAAGCGCACTCCCTAGCGGTTAAGCACGATTTAGTTTGGATGAAAGCGCACTCTTACATCAGCCGTGCTCGCCTAGAGCTATTGCGTAAACACCCACAAAAAGCCTCAGAGTTATTGAAAAATGCGGAGCAATCTGCGACATCATTTGACAACGGAGAACTGTTGTCTCAGATCTGTTTTCAACAATCAAGAGTGGCAGAAGAATGCGGCGAGCACAAAATCGCCCTGCAAGCGTTCAAAAAATACCGTAAACACTCGACCGATATGCTACGCGAACAGACCGCTCGCGTAAGCAACGACAAAGCGCGCGCTTCCAAACGTCAACTTGAGCAACGTGCTCGTAAACTGATCAACCGAATTCGTGGCCAGCATGAATACGATCCAGAAAAACACCTCAGCCAGATGGTGTCTGAAATTTATTGGTGGGAACAACTGGTTCTGTTCAAGACTGAGCTAAAGCGCTCAAACCATGCCGTCATTATGATTCAACACTCTGACTCTGGATACTTAGACGTATGTGCGGAACTGGCTCACTCTCTGTGTAACAAACAAGACCTGCTCTCACGCTTGAGCAGTGAAAGACTTGGGCTTTTGTTGGCAGACAAAGGCGATGAAGCGCTGAATGTTTTCCATGTACTAGCCAAAATGATCGAAATCTACCCTTGGCATCGCAAAGGACTCCACAAGCCTCTGCCCAAAGTTGTCTTCCAAGACATACTCACCTTCCCATTCACCCTAGAACAATTAGAAGAAAACCAGCGACAGGAAGAGCAAAATGGAAGTATTACTGAATAAAATTTCCGACTCTGGTTTAGATGCGTCTTCGGTGGTTGGTGAAGAAGCGTTAATTTTCTGGAGCCACGTTCGCCAACATGTCGCCTCGACGCCTCAAGAAAAAGCCCAGTGCTTAATCATAAGCGCTGAGTTTCGCAGTGAACTAAAGCAACCTCTCACCAGTATCGAAGAGTTGAGAGAAGCGCTTAATCTGCTTACATTGCCTCAAGATGCGGAATTGATCCTCGAGGTAAAAAACAGCTTAGCGGATCGCCTCGTTGAAGGCGGAGACTACAGCGGCGCGCTTCATGAATACATCACAGCCTCCACCATCGCTGTAGATAACAGCTTTATCGATGAATATGCCCTAGCCGTACTGGGAATGGGTAATCTCTGTGACGCGTACGGCGATCATAATCGCGCCCTTCGCTATTACCAAAAGATTGATAGCATAGACCACGCGATAAGTAGCCGCTCACTTCGCCTTAGATACAAGCTCTACATGCTTGCCTGTTACATTGAGCTTAATCGCTACACAGCGGCACAAGATTTAATTAAAGAGTGTGAAGAACTCAGTATCCTCGTTAGCGATAAAGTATTGGCAGGGCAAATCTTACTCTATCAAGCAAAGTTATATCGCCAAGAGAAGCGAACCGATCTCGCGATGTCGTGTCTATCCAATGTTCAATACGCATCGGGTAACATTCATTCGGTGTGGTTATCCAACATGACGCGCTTAGAACTTGCCTACTGTCTAAATGAGGCAGGAAAATCGCATTGGGCCAACATGATTCTTGAAGCGGCGCATAAGAGAATCAAACAACACGCGTCACCGATATTAAATCTTCAGCTTTGCAACTCACTGGGTGAGATTTGCGAGCAACAAGGCGACTACGTGCGCGCGCTCGATTATCAAAAACGAGCATTTCGCATCGAAAGTGATTTGATGAAGCAAATCCCGATCGGTGAACTCGGTGCTAGCCAATTACGTAGGCTTTCTCGTTTCGAACTGCAGCTCAAGCTCATCTTATCCGAGATTGAAAATCGCGAACTCAAAGAGACAACAGAAAGCCAGAAACACACCGTGGCTCAGTTGCAACAAGACGTGTTTACCGACCCATTAACCAAACTGCATAACCGACGTTGGCTCGACGTGAAGCTGAAAGACTTACTGCTTCACGACGTGCCGTTTGCTTTGATGGTGATAGACATTGACCACTTTAAATCGATCAACGATGAGCTTAGCCACTTGGTTGGCGACAAAGCGATCGTAAACGTTTCAGCCGAGCTAGCGGCGTACTTCAAGTTCCGCGGTGCCTCATGTGTTCGATTTGGTGGTGAGGAATTTTTGGTCATTATTGAACGCTGCACACTAGAACAAGCCGAAATGCATGCTGAAACCTACCGCGAGCGCATTTTCAGTTTTGGCTGGGGAGATATTCTCGGTGAGCGCGGGCTAACCGTGAGTGTCGGTATCACTTTGCATCGCGAAGGTGAAAACACACAACGTACCTTCTACCGTGCAGACAAAGCGCTCTACCGAGCAAAAGCCAACGGTCGCAACCAAGTCTGCACCGAGTAAACACCGCTACTGAACAAAAAACAGCGAGATTCCGATTATCGCCGCCAGAGTGCCGAAAACGCTCTGGCGGGTCACCCTTCTTCCTTTAAACAGATAGATAAGCAACATAAACAGCGGACTGGTTGCGATTAATGTTTGAGCCACTGCCGGATTGGCATGTTTTAGCGCTATCTGCTGCAACCACAACGCTAAAAACGTGCCCACGAAAATAGCCGCGAGAAGCCAGATAAAAGCGGGCTGTGATAACGAGCGCAAATGACGTTTAGTCTCTTCAAATGGCGACTTTTCAATAAATCCAATGACCAGTACCACGGCTAATACACCGACAGATAACCGAATCAAGGCGCCAAGCAATGGGGGAAGATCCCCAGCAACCAAGGCATAGTGCGAAATAACAACACCCGATGCCTGACATACACTGGCTAGTAATCCAAACATTACCCCTGTCATGCTAATTGATTGACTTTGCTCTTCGGGCTGAAAAATGACAAATGTCACCGCAACCGTTGTAACAATGACACCGAGCCAACTCTGAAACGTTAAGACAGACCCCAATACCAGTAAAGCTAAGACACCCGACAACGGCGGGGCAAGCGATTCCAATAACAACGTCTTATTCGCACCAATTCGTTTTAACGAAGCAAAATAAGCGCTATCACCAATAGCGATACCTATCACGCCGGAAATGGCCAATATCAACAAATGAGACATGTCAGGCTTTACGATGTTAACCGAGGTAATCGGTAGCGCAATCAACATCATTATTGACGCGATCGTTCCCTTTAGGATGTTCAATTGCAGAGCGGTAAATCGGTGACTAAACTGGCTGTAGATCCACGTTGCTAACGCCCATACCACCGCTGCAGCGAGCGCTGCTACCTCTCCTTGGTATGCCATATCACCCCACATAATTGTTAAAATAGTTAATTGAGAAGTGTAACCAAAAAATCTCTAATTTGTTGTTTTTATTTCTATACTTTATCTCATAACCACCGTACGATTTAACTTCCCATGATTTAAAAAACAAGGATGTAACTATGTTTTTAGATTACTTCGCATTGGGCCTTCTGGTCTTTGTCGCGTTGGTTATCTTTTACGGCATCATCGTTATTCATGACATTCCGTATGAAATAGCAAAAGATCGCGAACACCCTCATCAAGATGCGATTCACTATGCTGGCTGGGTTAGCCTATTTACCCTGCACGCTATCTGGCCATTCCTTTGGATTTGGGCAACGCTATGGCGAAAAGAGCGTGGCTGGGGATTCCAAAAACTGGAAGCGGAGCAGCATGATATTCACCATCGCGTCGATGCATTGATTGATCAGGTCAACCAACTACAAAAAGAAGTCGCCGAACTAAAAACCGAATCCAAACAGACCACAGCGCCTTCCAACCAGACTGATGGTCAAGAGGAGAAGCAGTAATGGATTTACTTTTAATTCTGACGTACGCCGCTCTGTGTATCACCATATTCAAAGTCTTTAATATCCCGCTGAACAAATGGACAGTCCCTACCGCAGTTCTTGGCGGCGTTGTCCTTATTGGTACACTCATTTTATTGATGAACTACAACCATCCGTTCACACAAACTGGTAATCAAGTCTTTTCTTCGACCCCTATCGTTTCAGGCGTAAGAGGAAAAGTAATCGAAGTACCCGTTCAGCCAAACCAACCACTCCAGCAGGGGGACGTTCTATTCAAGATTGATCCAATCCCTTATGAAGCGGAAGTGGCTAAGAAGAAGGCTCAAATTAAAGAGGCGAGTCAAGGCGCGCTTGGGCTCGAGTCGCAGCTCCAAGCAGCCAAAGCAGCAGAAGTGAAAGCGATAGCAGAGCGCGATAAGGCGCAGCGTGAATTTGATCGTTACCAACGAGGTTACGACAAAGGTGCATTTACCGAGCAACAACTCGATACACGCCGCCAAGCCTTCAAAGCCGCACAAGCTGCCGTTGAGTCAGCTCAAGCGGGCGTTGAACAAGCAGAACTCGCACTGGACTCTGAGATTGGTGGAGAAAACACCACTGTCGCTCGTCTATTAGCAGAGCTGCGCCAAGCGGAGTTTGACTTGGAGCAAACCGTGGTTCGTGCACCGACTGATGGCTTTGCTACCCAGCTTGCTTTGCGCCCTGGTGTAATGGCAGTACCTTTACCGCTCGCGCCTGTGATGACCTTCGTTCATACCGAAGATAAAATATACACAGCCGCCTTCAGGCAAAACTCGCTGCAACGATTAAAACCTGGCTATGAAGCCGAGTTTTTATTCCGCGCACTGCCAGGTAAGGTGTTTAAAGGTGAGGTAATCGACGTTCTTCCAGCCATTGGTGAAAGCCAGTTCCAGGCTCGTGGCTCACTTCTTGGAACAGAAGCCCTGCGCACCAGCGGCCGCGTATTTGTGACACTGAAGATCACTGATGACTTAACAGAGTACAATCTTCCGATGGGTACAGCGGTCGAAGTGGCGGTGTATTCCGATAAATTCACCCACGTTTCTATCATGAGGAAAGTACTGATTCGAATGAAGAGTTGGCAAAACTACCTCTACTTGGATCATTAATACTCACATAAAACAGGCCTCAATCGAGGCCTGTTTTTTTATATCAACCTCTATCCTCATCTACCAAGCGACCAACAACGGTTAGCCATCTAGATAGTTGGCTTTCCAAGTCATTTATCAACAGGTATAATTTGCGCCTTGCGCTCATGGGTGTACAAAAATCAACCAAACAAAGCACCTGTAGCTACGTTCTTTAAAGAGTTTATCACTGTTTCCTTGAGCAGCAGACACAGACTATCGCTGTTCTGAAATAGGCATCACACTAAGGGTTATCTATGAATCTTTCTGCAAAAACCGTTGTCGTTATTGCAATTGGCGCTGCGCTGTACGGAATTGGCGGCTTACCGATGTTCGGTATTCCTGTTTTTGCCAATACAACACTTAAACCGGCAATGGCGGTATTGGCACTTTTCTCTGTTCTGTTTGGTCCAATTGTTGGCTTCTTAGTGGGTTTCATCGGTCACTGGGTGACGGATTTGTTTGCAGGTTGGGGCGTTTGGATCACTTGGGTGTTAGGTTCTGGCATCGTGGGACTTATTTTGGGTTTCTATCCTGCGCTAACCAAACACCGCCTACAAAATGGCCACTTCAACCACAAAGACTTCGCGCTGTTTGTATTGCTCGCATTGGTTGGCAACGTGATCGGCTACGGCTGCTCGGCATTCCTTGACACCATTCTATACGCTGAACCATTCACCAAAGTTTTCACTCAGTTGACCATTATTGCTGCTGGTAACACAGTGTTAATTGCGGTTGTTGGCTACTTTATTCTCAAATCAGTCGCAAAACGCAACGCTCAAAGCCGCAACCTAACTGAGGCTTAATCATCAATGACTATTGAATTTTCTGACTTCTCTTTTAGATATGAGTCGCTGGACAAACCGACGCTTAAACATATCAATCTAAGGATAGAGAAAGGAGAGAAAATCGTCATTATCGGTCCAAGTGGTAGCGGAAAATCTACCCTTGGCCAATGCCTAAATGGGCTTATCCCCCACGCCATCAAAGGGGAAATAACGGGGCAACTGACCTTACATGGTCAGCAATGCGCCAAGCTCAAATTACACCAAATCACCGAGCAGATCGGCACTGTCTTGCAGGATACTGACAGCCAGTTTGTTGGGTTAAGTATCGGTGAAGATATTGCATTTGCACTCGAAAACCAGCAAGTTTCCAATGTTGATATGTATCCAATTGTCAAATCAACCGCCCGAATGGTTGAACTGGAAACGATGCTTGACCGCTCGCCGCAAGACCTGTCCGGAGGGCAGAAACAGCGAGTTTCGTTAGCGGGCATTTTGGTGGACGACGTCGACACGCTGCTATTTGATGAGCCACTAGCAGCGCTCGATCCAAAGACAGGTCGAAAAACAATTGAAATCATCGACCAGCTTCATCAAGAATCCGGCAAGACCATCATTATTATTGAGCACAGACTAGAAGACGTACTGCATCGCCCCGTTGACCGAATCATTCTGATGGAACAAGGGGAAATCATTGCCGATCTCACGCCTGATGAGATGCTTGCTTCGCCATTGCTGGCTGAGCATGGGATTCGTGAACCTCTTTACCTCTCTGCATTGAAAAGCGCGGGGTGCATCATACACGCAATAGATAAGCCCGCGAGTCTAAACCACTACCCCATAGACCAGTGCCAATCTCAGTTTCAGCAATGGCGCAGTAACGTCGTTTCTGAGAACAACAAGAGCGACAAACTACTTGAAGTTTCAAACCTCACCTACTCGTACGATGGCGAACGAAACGCACTGGAAGAGGTTAGTTTTTCTATTCGACGCGGTGAATTTGTCTCTATTTTAGGAAAAAATGGATCGGGTAAGTCGACCATCACCAAGTTGATCATGGGCGTGATTGCACCGGATGACGGAACCATTACATTCAATGGTGAAGCGCTGCAAGAGCTCTCTATCTTCGAGCGCAGCCAAAAAATTGGTGTTGTCATGCAAAACCCTAATCATATGATCTCTCACCATATGATTTTCGATGAGATCGCTTTTGGTCTGAGAAATAAGGGGCTAAACGAAGAGACAATCAAAGAAAAAGTACTCTCGATTCTCGAACTGTGCGGTTTAAGTAAGTATCGTAACTGGCCAATAGAAGCACTCAGCTACGGTCAGAAGAAACGGGTCACTATTGCATCCATTTTGGCATTAGAGCCAGAGCTTCTGATTCTAGACGAGCCCACTGCCGGCCAAGATTATCGCAACTACACCGCGATGCTTAACTTTATCCACAAACTCAATAGAGAGCTCGGGATAACGGTGATCATTATCTCTCATGACATGCATCTCGTTTTGGAGTACACGCAGCGATCCATTGTGATTTGTGATAGCAAGCTGATTGCTGACGCACCGATGACGCAAGTGTTTAGCCAACCTGAGTTACTCGATAAAGCGAACTTGACCACCACAAGCTTGTACGATCTGGCGGAAAAGTTAGGTATCGATGACAAGAATGGGTTTATGCGGCACTTCATACAACTTGAGAATCACGTCGCATGAAAACGTCTAAAATGAAATTTGGTATCAGCTATGTCGATACCAAATCCCCTCTGCATGCGCTTAATGGCATTACTAAATTTGCACTCTTTATCGCTTGGGTAACCGTTGTATTAACAACCTTTGATCTCCGGCTGATTGGCCTCATGATTTTGATTGGACTAGGGTTATTAAAAATGACTCGAGTGCCGCTCACCGTGTATAAACCGTTATTAATCGGAACGGCGAGCGTGCTGTCGCTCAATGCACTGTTTATGTTTTTGCTTGCGCCAAATCAGGGCTCCGAATATCTCGGCAGTACCACGCCACTGGTGACACTGCCTGGCCATTACTCATTAACGCAAGAAACCTTGTTCTATCTGATCACGGTCACTCTGAAGTACTTTAGTATGTTCCCGATTGCGTTAGTGTTTGTGTTTACCACCCACCCAACCGAGTTTGCCGCTAGCCTTAATCGTATTGGCGTGCCTTACAAAATCGCCTACGCGGTAAGCCTGACACTGCGCTACCTGCCAGAAGTGAAAAACGACTTCGTCAACATCATGCATGCACAGCAAGCTCGCGGGCTAGATATCTCAAAAAATACGCCTCTGTTTCAGCGCTTGCAAAACGTATCAAAAATTTTGGGGCCGTTAATTTTCTCGAGCTTAGACCGAGCAGAAGAGATTTCAAACGCCATGACGTTAAGAGGGTTTGGCCGTCACAACAAACGGACTTGGTACAGCTACCGCCCACTGCAGAAACAAGATATCGCTTGGTTACTCGTGATTGGGATAAGCGTTGTCGCAGCCATTGCGAAACGAATCACCGACACCGAACTTTTCTGGTATCCACTCTGATAAAAGGGCCTGACAGCAGTCAGGCCCTTTCACTTTATACAGGAGCCATTACGGTTTTCGTCCACACGAGCATCAATGTTGCTGCCGCCACTAGCCATACGAGTGTCGCACCACCTAATGTGGGAATTAAAGACCATCGGTAACTCAAGTAGTATACGGCGATTAGATAGCTTGCGTAAGGCAACAACGAGTAGAGACCAAAAAGCGCTGTTAACCTCAGCTCTTCCATATTGCGCTCGGAGCCGACAATAAAATGGGCGATCAAGGCAAACGTTGGAAATAGAGGCACAAGACCTGCGATGTAAAAGTTCTTACTTTTTGACAGCAGCGCAATCAACACGACAGCACCAGCGCCAAGCAAACTTTTGAAAAATAAAGAGACCATGGTGTGTCATGCTAGGTTGTTGAACAGTTCATCATCCGACATGTATTTATGCTTGCTGCCCAAATTACGTAGATGCATAAACATAAAATCAGGAAAGCCAGGGGCGAGTAAGTCATTTGGCTCCCAAACAATACCGCCGACGAATACGTATCGACCTTGCTTTTCTTCGCTGTGCAGGCTGTTGTTGATCTCTGTTGAGAACTCTGGACGAACCCCTTCGATAACGCAGACGATCTGCCCTTTTGCAACACCGACAACGCGCTTGACTAGGTTAGCCTTAAAACCGCACTTCCAAGCCTGCCGAGTCGCCATTTCGAACCCGTGTTTACGAACGTTCTTGTGAATATTGACCACCAGATTCATCTCAACGCACCACCTATCAACCCGTAATTCATTCCAGATTAGAGAGCAACAACAGATAAGGCGAGTGAAATGTTCCCAGTAATTCTCACTCGGTGAAAATAATCTTGTATTCACCACGAATACGCCGACGTAACTAGAATCAAAAACCCAACAAATGTCACATTTATAAAACAATGAAAACATCTCATTGCATTATTATTTGAGTAATATCGCATAAATCTGTCGAATTTATCGATAACTTTAATAACTTTAATGACTCATAAAAATTCGACTCCACTAGAGTCTGAATTGAGAGGAAAACACAATGAAAGAAGTCGATTTTAGGACCATAGATCGCCTGTTCATCAAGATGTCAATCAATGATAAATTCTGGGTGATACTTGGCCTGTTTCTCGTAAGCGTTTCATTCCTAGCGGGAGGACGGTACTTGGATACGATCAAGCAAGCAGAAACAAGCGAGGTACTAGCTGCCCAAGTTCGGTTGGATACTCTCGTTTCGACGTTGGAACAGAACCAGCTTACGACGGTTTCCGATATTTCGCGAGTCACATCGCGTCAAGAGTCGACCATCAGCAATGGCGTCATTTCGGTTTATCAAACCAGTCGAGACGGCAATCACTATGTATTGACTAGCCAAGTCAGCAATGCAGTTGCAGAAGCAAAAACGCAAGCCCTTACCACCTTTTTATTTAGCTATTTATGGACTTTGCCGTTTGCTCTTTTCTGTTACTGGGTATCTACCTTTATTGGCGGCGCACTATGGGTGCTGTTCACGACAACTCAACGTATCGGAGAAGGCGACTTAACCTCTCGCTTAGGCTTTCATCCAGGAAGGGATGAGTTCGGTACCATTGGCTGTGCACTCGACAAAGCTATGGACACACTCAGTGACTTAGTCAACAACGTCAACCAAAACACTCAAACGCTGACAGACACCTCTGCCTCTTTCGAACAAGATATGAAGCAAAGCGAACAACAAGTCCGTAGCCAATACGCTTCACTGGACTCGGTTGCTACCGCAATGGAAGAGATGACAGCGTCTGCAAGAGAAGTATCCAACATATCTCGCCAATCCACCGAACAGACCGAAAATGATTCGAAACACATTGAAGGTAGCCATAAACGCGTTCTGTCAGCCATCAAAGAGATTGATACGCTCTCTCAGTACATCGCTCAAACAGAGAACTCGGTAACGAGCCTAAATGATAACACGACACAAATTAATGAAGTCATCACGACGATCAACTCCATTTCTGAACAGACCAACCTACTCGCGTTGAATGCAGCCATTGAAGCCGCACGGGCAGGAGAGCAAGGTCGCGGCTTTGCCGTTGTCGCGGATGAGGTAAGAACGCTCGCAAGCCGCACTCAATCCGCCACCGTTGAAATCCAGTCCATGATCGAGAAGCTCCAGTCTGAAAGCCAAAACATTGCGACGATCACGTCTAAAACTGTCTCTCAGGCGCAAACAAGCAGCGATTTGATCGCCGCGATTGGTGAAGATGTTCAATCCATCGCACAGTCGGCGCAGTCATTGACAGAAATGAGTATTCAAATCTCAACCTCAGCGGAAGAACAAAGCGCAGTCGCCAATGATATCGCCGCAGAGCTGACCGACATCCGAACTCAGTCGAACGCCTTACGCACAGTGGCAGAGCAATCGTCTCAAGGGATAGAGAACTTAACTGCCACAGCCATATCGCTTTCGCAAATATTGAAACAGTACCGCACACAATAAACGAAAATCCCTGTCATACATGACAGGGATTTTTTTACCAATAGCGCTCATAAATGATCTGCCCACCTTTGGCTCGCCGATGTTTCTCGAGGCCAAAGCTTTTTAACACCTCGACAGACTCTTTAATCATATCTGGGTTGCCGCACAGCATCACAAAGCTCTCTTCTACGCTAAGATTGACGCCCGCTTGCTTTTGTAGTGTTTGGTTGGAGAGCAACTGCGGTATACGCCCATACAAAGCGCTGTCCAACTGTTCACGCGAAACAACGGGGACATACTGCAAGCGGCCATCATATTGCTCAATCAATGTTTCTATCAAGTAACGATAAACCAAATCTTTTTCTTGGCGGACGGCATGAACAAGCACAATGTGCTCGCAACCCGGTCTGACGTTAATATCATCTAGCAGCGAAAGAAAGGGACCGATACCCGTACCAGTAGCAAGCAGCCATAGGTTTTGAGTGTTTTTTGGAATCGAGCTTAGAGTTAAATCGCCATACGCTTTGTTACTCACGTAAATGGTGTCTCCTTCTCTCAGTTGCTGCAGTAAAGGAGATAAGGACCCTTCAGGATTTGCAACAATTAAAAACTCCATCATGTCACTGCTGTTTAAAGGAGCGTTAACAATCGAGTAAGGCCGCGCTACAAGTTGCTCGTCTTGGCTTAGTAGTGCCAACTTCACGTATTGACCCGCTTGAAATCGAACAGAAGCACCACCGAGTCGTAAACTGAACAACGAGCTTGTCCATTCAGTACGACGTTCAACATGGGCTTGAGAAAAACCATCGAGTGCTGCCATCACAGTTCCTCCAATTGGTTAACTATTTTTTAACTTACGCCCTGTCGTCTTAGTTGTAAAATCCCTTGTCTATCAAGTTATTGTTGATCACATTTATTTAACAAGGAGGCAACGTTAAAGGAGTTAGCCTCAAACTGTGATATTTAGCGTTCTACTCGGTTTGAGATATACTGCGCTCCATAAATCCACTCCATAACTAGATGTTTAATGAATAAGAGCTTACTCACCAACATTATTGCGTTAGCCCTACTTGCTGGAGGCTATCAAACCGATAATCAAATCGCCTTTTATGCGGGCCTTTTTGCTTTCTCAGGTGCCATTACTAACTGGTTAGCCATTCACATGCTGTTCGAAAAAGTACCGGGATTATATGGTTCGGGTGTGATTCCTTCGCGCTTTGAAGAGTTTAAAGCGGCCATCAAAAACTTGATGATGGAGCAGTTCTTTACCCAAGAGAATATCGATAAGTTTCTGAACAAAGAAATGGCTGGCGGTAAGTCGCTAAATCTTGAGCCTGTCATTGAAAAAATTGACTTCAACCCAACCTTCGACTCCCTTGTGGATGTGATCGCCAACTCTCAATTTGGTGGCATGATTGCTATGTTTGGCGGCGCTGAAGCACTCCAACCTCTAAAGCAACCTTTTGTCGAGAAAATGCAAGAGGCCATCGTCGACATGAGCCAGAGCGATACGATTAAAGAAGCGCTAAAGGAGCAGTTTGAGGCCCCCGCTATGATGGAAGAAATTCGCGGTAACGTTGAAAACATCATCGACCAACGCCTAAATGAACTAACGCCAAAATTGGTCAAAGAAATGGTGCAAAAGATGATCAAAGAACATCTTGGCTGGTTAGTGGTTTGGGGAGGCGTATTCGGCGGTGCGATCGGTGTCGTGTCGTCGTTCATCGCATAGTACTCTGCGCAAAAAAACAAAGGGAGGCTTGGTGCCTCCCTTTTCATTCCTAGTGAATCATAGCTTACTGATCAAATCCGCATTCACCCCAAAGCTGGTTTTGTGCTCTTCTATTACAACTTCACTGCGCGTTTGGATAACGCCAGGTAAAGTGCCAAGCTTTTTCGACATAAAGTATTGATACGCTTTCATATCTTTGACTCGAACTTTAATCATGGTATCGAAATCTCCAGACAACGAGTAACACTCTTCGATTTCAGGAATGTCAGACACCACATCAGCGAACTTTTCAAAGATAGAAAAACTGGTTTGATCGAGGCGGATATGGATGAACACTTGCACGTCTAAACCGAGCTTTTCAGGATTTAACTCAGCGTGGTAGCCTTTAATATAGCCTTCTTTTTCGAGACGTTTTACGCGGTCGGAGCAAGGAGAAGTGGTTAAGTTAACTTGCTTAGCTAACTCGACAATAGGTAGCCTGCCTTTGAGGTTTAGGGTACGTAGAATTTCACGATCAATTCTATCTAGGTCCATGTAACACTCTTATTATTGGTTATTATTCTGACCAATAATAAGCGAATAGCCCTCTACACACCTAGAGACAAATAGAATCTAAGCGTGATTTTGGTGATTAGGTCACTCACCCCAAAGTTTAGGCGGCTTTTACACCAGAAAAACCATCTGAGCTCACCACATCTGCTTGCGTGTTGCATACTCGACAAAAGCACTGCTTCTCCATCTTCATGTAGTGCGCACCTTGGAATACGGTTGCAAAAAAACAAGCCAGACTTTTTACCATTGATTGATGCTCTTCCTCACAACGCTTCATGACAATTTTATGCGCTGTCATTTTGTTGCAGCAATGGCAGTAAACCTGTGGCATTGGAACTCTCCCTGTATCTGGTGTGGTTATTGATAGTGGACATAGTTGTAAGGCCTTGGTTCCCTTTGCTCAAACTTTAGTGTGCAATTTGTGAAGCATGTTCAATTCCTGACCAACAAATAAAAAAGCCCCTGAAACTTTTCCGTTTCAGGGGCTTTTAACAGACCAGTACGATTAGTCTAATTCGACTAGCTGTTTCTCAAATTTTGCGTGCTGCGCTTTCACTGATTCTTCAGGTTCACCTGTCAGCATACTCACTACCACAATTGAAATCGTCGAGAAAATAATGCCCGGTACAATTTCGTAAACATCAAACCAACCGCCACTCAGCTGCTTCCATACTACGATAGTAATACCACCAACCAGAATCCCCGCCAACGCACCATTGCGGTTCATACGAGCCCAGTACAAGCTTAGAATTAACGCAGGGCCGAATGCCGCACCAAAGCCAGCCCATGCATAAGACACAAGACCAAGAACTGAGCTGTCTGGCGTCATTGCTAGCACAAGAGCAACAATAGAAATACCAATTACCGCAATACGGCCAACCATCACGATCTCTTCAGATGAAGCATCTTGCTTGAACACTTGCTTGTAGAAGTCTTCTGCAAGCGCAGACGAAGAAACCAATAGTTGTGAATCGGCTGTACTCATTACCGCCGCTAAAATTGCCGCCAGAAGAATGCCGGCAATCACAGGGTGGAACAGCGAGTTAACCAAAAGCATGAAGATCTTCTCACCATCATCAACCGTCACACCTGAGTTGTTCACGTAGATTAGACCAACAATACCAACGAGCATCGCACCAAGCATAGACAGCGCAGTCCAAATAACGGCAATACGACGAGCTGTCGTTAAATCTTTATTTGAGCGAGTGGCTTTGAAACGCGCTAAAATGTGTGGCTGACCAAAGTAACCAAGACCCCATGCAACTAGCGAAATGATCGCAATGGCAGAAAGTGGCTCACCTTTTGAGTCATTCCATAGTGTCAGTAGCTCTGGGTTGATGTTTTCTAGCTGACCACCAAGATCGCTAAACCCACCTTCCATTGCTGCAATAGGCACAATCAATAGTGCGGCAGACATTAACAAACCCTGAACTAAATCCGTCCAAGATACCGCAAGGAAGCCACCGAACAGGGTGTACGACACAACACACACGGTGCCAATTACAACCGCCGTCGTGTAATCCAAACCAAATACAGTTTCAAACAACTTACCACCAGCTACCAAGCCAGAACTTGTGTAGAAAAGGAAGAACAGAAGAATGAAGAAAGCAGAAATTACTTGAATCATCTTTGATTTGTCGTTGAAGCGGCGCGACAAGAACTCAGGCAAGGTCAACGCATCGGTTGTAATCGAGTATGTGCGCAGTCGCTTGGCATTAATCAACCAGTTGAGCCATGTACCTACAAGTAGACCACCCGCTAGCCAAAACGCTTCAATACCCGCTGCGTACGCATACCCTGGAAGCCCCAATAGCAGCCATCCACTCATGTCTGACGCCCCTGCGGAAAGCGCCGCAGGCCAAGGGCCAAGTGAGCGTCCACCCAAGAAGTAATCCGATGAGTTTTTCGTTCGTTGATACGCAATAACGCCTATTGCCAGCATCAAAATTAGATACGCAATAAACGTGGTCGTAATAGCAAAGCTATTTTCCATGTGATTTGTCCTCTTTTAAACGATCGCCTTCCCTAAACGCCCCAACCTGTAATTATCAAAATAGTCGTTGGGGCTATACACGGAAAAGGATTAGTGAGTGTCGCTACCAAGCTCAAGCAAGGTCGCGTTACCACCCACCGCTGTTATATTTATTGTGCGTGTGCGCTCGGTAATGAAACGCAACGAGAGATGTGGATCATGGGCAACGGGAGTTGCGTTGAGATCCGTTTCAGAAACTAAGCCAATGATGGCTCCTTCACGTTTCGCAAGTTGACGGTTGATACTAAGTTCAACTTCAACATTACCTACATAACCGACACTACGTACGTCAGACTCCAGCAGCTGATGATAGGCATCTAAAGAAGCAAACTGTACTAGGTTGGTAGGTAAAGAAGACTGCGTGTAAGCAGCTTCAAGGTCTTTGCAAAGCTCGGTATCATCACTACAAAAGATGACACTGTTGCCCGCAATGAGCGCCGCGGTCATTTGCGCAACCGCCGCATTTTTTGCTGGTTGCGTCGCATCACCTTGAATGATCAAAGCGACGCCACGTCCAGCAGTGTACAACTCGTTGGTTTCCCCAGTAGGGCCAATAAGTTGATGAGTTTCAGCAAGCAAAGTAGACGCTTGCTCGATATGAAAAGAGACCACAGCCCCAAGCAACGCTTGGTTATGCTGCAGCGACTGCTTAAAAGCAAGTAGGCACTCACTTTTTGAATCAAAATCGGTCAGATTCCAGTTTTCCCAAGCAGAAAAAGCATCAGAAAAACGAGTGACTTGATGAACCATAATTATTCTCCTGCCTGAACTTAAGAAAAGGTTGCTTGCGTGAAACGGAACAAGTAATGCGGACCACCCGCTTTTGGCCCCGTTCCTGACAACCCTTGGCCGCCGAATGGCTGAACACCAACAACTGCGCCGACTTGGTCGCGGTTGATGTAGCAGTTACCCACTCGGGCGTGCTTCTCAATCCAGCGATAAGTCGTCTCGTTACGGCTGTGGATACCCATCGTCAAACCAAATCCAGTGTGATTGATTTGCTCAACAACTTGCGCCAGCTCACTCGCTTTAAAGCGAACGATGTGCAAGATAGGACCAAATTGCTCCTCTTTCAGGCAAGCGATATCACGGATTTCAAAGGCACTCGGTGCGACAAAGTCGCCATGCTCATGCTCGTCTGAAAGCGCTAGCTGAGCGACTTTCTTTTCCGTTGATAGCATCAGTTCGATGTGCTTAGTCAACTTCGCTTTGGCCGTCGCGTCGATCACAGGGCCCACGTCTGTAGAGTGAAGGTAAGGCTTACCAACCGAAAGTTCCTGCATCGCACCTTGGATTAGGGCAACAATGCGATCCGCGATGTCCTCTTGAACATACAGAACACGAAGAGCACTACAACGTTGACCTGCCGATGCAAACGCAGAGCGAATCACGTCACGAACGACCTGTTCTGGTAGTGCCGTACTGTCGACGATCATCGCGTTCTGACCGCCAGTTTCAGCAATAAACGGAACTGGCGCAGCATCACGCTGGGCTAACGTTTGGTTAATGCGCTGAGCGGTTGCCGTTGAGCCAGTAAACGCCACACCAGCTATCGCAGGGTGAGAAGTAAGTGCAGAGCCAATCTCGGCGCCGCGGCCCGTCAATAGCTGAACAGTGCCCGCAGGGAATCCGGCGTCATGCATTAGCGCCACAGCACGAGCGGCAATCAGACTCGTTTGTTCCGCAGGCTTGGCAACGACAGTATTACCCGCGACTAACGCGGCCGTCACTTGGCCAAGGAAAATAGCCAGAGGGAAGTTCCAAGGGCTGATGCAGACAAACACACCGCGTCCTTGACGGGAAACTTGGCGAGTTTCACCATCAAAGCCTGTAATAGATAATGCAGCCAACGCGTCGACCTGTTTCGCGTAGTAGCGACAGAAATCCACCGCCTCACGAACTTCGTCGATGCTGTCATGAATGGTTTTTCCTGCTTCCTGATGACAAAGTGCCACCAACTCCGCGAGATGTTCCTCAAGCAAATCCGCCAGCTTCTCTAACTTTTCACCACGCTGTTGCGGCGACGTCGTTTGCCAACCTTCAAATGCAGCTTGTGCTCCTTCAATCGCTTCGGAAACATGATCAAGGTTTGCAAAGGCAACCTGACCAACTTCAATTCGGCGATCGTAAGGTGCTTTGACAAGCTCAACGTTGATGTTTTCCTTGATCATGCTTTCGGCATAATCATGACCATTAATGACTGGCGCCGCCTGCCATTGCTTATCTAGGAAGCGCTCGACTTCCGCTTCAAACGGTTTCGCTTCACTCTCAATATCAACGTTAACGCCGATTGAGTTCTTGCGCTCAGGGAAAACACCAGGGGGCAGTGGAATTTGCGTATTGTTTAGGGTATCGAATGCTTTTAGCATGTCCACAGGGTGTTGCGTTAACGACTCGACAGGACATCTTGCATCCACAAGACGATGAACAAAGGAGCTGTTGGCACCGTTTTCTAGCAGTCGGCGAACCAAGTAAGGCAGTAGATCTTTGTGGCTGCCCACAGGTGCATAGATACGGACTGACTGCTGGTAAGCTTCCATCGCATGGTTGTAGAGCGAATCGCCCATACCGTGTAGACGTTGGAACTCAAAATCTTTGTGATTAGCCATAACCGCAATTGACGTTACTGTCTGAGCGTTGTGGCTAGCAAATTGTGGGAAAATATTGCCACGTACATTGTCGCTTAAAAGAAACTTAGCACAGGCTAAATACGCCACGTCGGTCGCTTCTTTACGCGTGTATACCGGATAGTTTGCGTAACCTGCTTGCTGTGACCATTTGATCTCACTATCCCAGTAGGCACCTTTCACTAGACGAAGTGGAATTTGATCGCCCTGTTCTTTCGCCAGTCCGTTTAACCAGACTAACACCGGTAATGCACGTTTTGAGTACGCTTGAACCACCAAGCCAAACTTACCCCAGCCTTTGACCAGTTCGCTGCGATACACTTTCTCGAACAGTTTAAGAGATAACTCCAAACGATCCGCTTCTTCTGCGTCAATCGTGATTGCGACATCTAGCTCAACCGCTCGGCTAAGTAGTTGTTGTAACGTATCGTACAACTCAGTGAGAACACGCTCTTCATTTGCGACTTCATAACGCGGGTGCAGCGCAGAGAGCTTAATTGATACCGAAGGCGCAGGGCTTGTTTCAAGGCCGTACTTGTCGCGACCAACGGCTTCGATGGCCATTAAGTAGTCTTTGAAGTACTTATTCGCATCAGCGGTCGTCAATGCCGCTTCACCGAGCATGTCGTATGAGTAGGTAAAACCTCGATCGCGATTCGAACGTCCATTTTTCTGCGCTTCTGCAATGCTGCGACCAAGAACAAACTGATGTCCCATCACTTTCATGGCTTGATGCATTGCTTTGCGAATCACGGGCTCAGACATTTTGTTGACTAGGCGGTTAACCGCACTCACCGGGCTTTGAGCTTCATCCTCAGAAAGCCCAACCACTTTACCGGTTAGCATCAGACCCCAAGTCGAGGCATTCACAAAGACCGAATCTGAATTCTTCAGGTGTGATTTCCAGTCCGCCACTGTCAGCTTGTCGCGAATCAACGCATCCGCCGTAGCTGAATCTGGAATGCGCATTAAGGCTTCTGCCAGACACATCAACAAAATGCCTTCCTGAGTATCAAGACTGTATTCAAGCAGCAGTGCGTCTATCATTTGAATCGACTTTTTATCAGCACGAATCGCTTCAATCAACTCAGTGGTTTTTTGGGTAATTTGCGCTTTTTCAGCGTCAGTTGGCATCGCCAAAGGCAACAGTTGTTCTAGCCATTGTGATTCGTCCACCATATAAAGTGGCGAGATCAGTGACCAAAGCTTCTCAAGCGGCTGCTCGACAAACTCAGTGTTCAACACATCAGTTGCTGTAAACATGCGTTTTCCTCAATCTCACACCTGACAATCGATCAGGTTTCCTACAATGGCATGCAGTGTATTTTGAGCGTGAGAGGAATACTTGTCAAAAACTCCGAGCTTTTTGCTAAAAACTCTGTTTTTTAACAAAACAAAAACAGAATCACACCAAATTAAGCAATATTATATTCGGTTTGTGCTTGCAGTTTTAACCAATTCTTTTCTTATAGGCTGAAGGTGAAATACCTTGAAGACGAGAGAAAGTGTGCGTGAAGGTACTTTGCCCTGAGAATCCCGTAAGCTCTGCCACTTGTCCGAGTGATAGGTTACCTTGCGCAATAAGCTGTTTCGCCATATCAATACGTTTGCTTAGCACATATTGGTGTGGCGTAATCCCCATTTGCTCTTTGAACAGATTGTGAAACTGACTTTCACCGAGAAAGACACTGCCCGCTAACTGAGCGACACTGATTTTCTGGCTCAGATGCTGCTCGATGTAGCGGTCAATCGCATCGAGATCAAAACGGGACTCTTTTCGCAGCGTTTCAAATGAAGACATGTGACGATGCAGTAATGCAATTACCGTGTCATTGCAAGCACGGCTTAGCAGAAGATCCTCAGGACTGGACTGCATCTCTAGCACCAGCATCTGGATGAGTTTTTGAATCTGACCATCGAGCTGAAAGTAAGTGTCACGATCATTGAGCTCATTGAGCTTTTGAAGCATTAATGGGTCGTCATCACTCACTATCGGCATATTGAGAACCAAGATATCGGATTGACCGACAACCCCGCCAAATGCATGCCCTGATCCGGAAGTCACGACGCAACCTTGACCGGGGCCAACATAGTTACCCTGCCCATTGACTTCAAACTCCGCTTGTCCCTTTAGCCCTATCACAATCTGCGTGTAGCTGTGGTCATGACACTCCATGTAAGAAGGGAGAGTCACCAATTCTGCCGGTTTCGGTGACAACTTATTGGCAGCATCGGGCGTGATGAGGGGTTTAGGAGGTAGATGCATAGAACACCACACAAATAGGACGGTCAGTAAGCAAATGGTATAACAAAATCGCGAAGATCCGAAATTCCTATCATCGAATACCAAATCAAATGCATAAAGCCTGGCCATTCTTTTCTTTGCAAATCGATGGCTTAGAAGAGAAATCAACAAAATCTTCCTCACCGGAAGAATGATCAAGTGCACATAATTTACGGTCAATGTGCCTTCTATCCATTAACTGATTTCCAGATTCGAATTTGCCACTTGAATATTTCTTTAATCCTCACAGAATGGTTCGACGACTTTCCTGATTTTCTAGAAACTTGTGTTAGAATCGCAGGCTGAGTTTAGCCAAGAGTGCTAAAAAGGACGAATCGATATCTCTGAAAGGCAAACGTGCAAAGGAGTGTCAATTGTTTGTCTTAAACATCTATCTGTCCGCTGGCTGTGGTTGTCTATTCAACATTCACGCCCCATAAAGCAGACTGAGTTTTGAGATTAGTGTATTAAACATTATATGTTGCAGGGACTTATGAACAAACGTCGCCTCCCAGCGCTTCTACTAGCGCTAACCCCTTTTTGGGTTTCGACTTCAACATTTGCGGAAGAATCTGCCCCGTCAGACCCTGTTGCCGCAATAGAAATCAAGATAAAGCAAAAAGAGTCTGAACTTGATTCCGTGACCAATGAAGTCAGTGCGGAAACAGAACAGTTAAGACAGCTACAAAGTGAAAAAAATCGCTTGAAGCGTGCAGAGCAAGAGCTGATCGTGAAACGAGACCGCGCAAAAGCCGCTCTGGATACGCAATATACCCGATTGCTTGAAGACCCAGGTTTGGACTTAGCGTCGTACCAAAATGAGTACCGCCAATCATGGGCTGCGGTAAAAGAAACTCAGCAAGCACAGCTTGAGAATAGACAAGCGATCGCCGAGAGCGAAATGCGCGTTGCTTCTATCAATCAAAAACACGCCCGTTTGAAGTCTGAATTTTCATACTTGAAAGAGCAAAAGGTAGACGCGCGTGTCAAACGTTTAGATCGTGAACTTCGTGACAGCAGTGTGCTTGAGACAAGTTACACAACTACCTGTTCGGCGACCATGACGTTGGGTGAGTGTTCAAACCAAGGTCAATACCTTACTAAGCAAAAAGCCGTAAAGATTTTCAAATCACAGCTGCTTGATGGTGTCACTGAGTCCCACACAGCGAAAGAAAACGCTAAAGATGTTCAGCTCAACGTCATCGTGCAAGAGTCTCAAGTGATCCGTTCAAGCTTTGAAGGCACGAATCAGTACTTTACCCAAATCCAAGCTCAGCTGCGCGCCCGCCCGGACAAGAGCACAGCGTGTAAGCTACTTAACGTCTCGACTCGATACTGCCTTAAAAACGCCAAGAAAAAGGATAAGAAAATCGACAAGAGTTGGGTAAACGTGACTGTTCGCTCTGACCAATACGACGATTCTGTTACCATCAACGGCATCAGTTACGGCAGCACACCAGTTGAAGTCGTTTTACCAAAAGGTCAGCACCAAGTGACGGTATCGAAGAATGGTTTCCAATCCTACAATCGGATCATTACCATCAATTCGAACGATACCGTGTGGGTGAAACTGCGTCCTAACGGATAATATTGAGTAAAAGACCAACACAATTCACAAAGATGAGTAAAAACGCCACTTTGATTCTCAGTTATCTAATGATAATTTGAGACCAAAGTGGCGTTTTCGTTTAGAATGAGCCAATTAACTTAATTTTTTGGATGTAGAAGAAAGACAATGCGATTCGGTTTCTCGACCCTTTTGCTAGCATTATCTCCGACCTTGATGGCGTCGTATGCTCAAGCACAAGAAACGCCAACATCATTGATGGAAATCGATGACCAGATTTTTACTAAACATTCGGAGTTAGTGACTTTTGAGCAGTTCAGGGATGGACAACAAGAGCTCGTTAATCAGCAACAGAGTGAAATAAAGCGCCTCAAGGCTGAAGCTGCGACTCTATCGGCAAAATTCGAGGATGCAAAAGTTAAACTCAAGCGCGACTACGAGCGCATGATTAATGATCCCAACATCGATATTGCCGCTTCTCAAGCCGCCTACCAAAACGCGTGGCAAAGTGTTAAAGACAATCAAGATCAAACGCTATCAGCGCAGCATCGTCTTACTGAGCTCGAAGCGGATCTTGTCACTAAGCAAGCAGAAATCAAAACCATCAAGCGGTTGATTGAAAACCTTGAAACCGCCAAATATCGCGCTCGTGCAGAACGCTTGGCGCAAGAGCTAAACCAACATAAAAAGATTTCCGTCAGTTTCACCAACCGCTGTGCTGACTCGATGACAATTGCTCAATGTGAAAGCCAAACCAAAGAGCTGGCGCTGCAAAAAGCCGTCAAAGAGTTTCGCTTGTCACTGTTAGAGAAACTTTCTGAAACCAATGTTGTAAACGCTAACCTGCACAAAGCGTCCATCAACATCCACGTTCTCGATCATCAAACGCTTGAAAGCGGCTTCCAAGATGGAATGCGTTACAGAAGCTTGATGGACGTCGAAATGGAGTCTCGCCCAGATAAAAGTACCGCTTGCCGCCTACTCGATCTTGATAAGCAATACTGCCTATCTAAAGGGCAAAGCAATGGCAATAACGCGGTAGTACAACAGGAAGTGGCGTGGGTGAACGTGTCAGTTCGCTCAAACTTGTACGATGATAACGTCTTGATTGATGGCGTCTCCTACGGTTCAACCCCCGTAGAGGTCATGCTACCTATTGGCGAACACACAATTTTAGTTGAGAAAGAAGGTTACTACCCATTCAGCAAAAGTGTTGAAGTGGGCTCTGACTTCGCAATTCGTGCTGAGCTAAAAGAGAGAACCAATCAACCGAGATCGGGAGACAAGTTTGCCGACTCTCTCGCCAATGACACCAAAGCTCCAGAGATGATTACCGTATTGAAAGGCCAATACCTTGTCGGTCAAAATGCGGCAGAGCGCGTTAACCTTGATCATGCTTTCGGTATCGGCGCAACGCCCGTTACTGTTAATCAGTTTAAGTTTTTTGTTGAACAAACCAACTATAAAACGGATGCGGAGCTGAAAAACACCTGTACTGCATTGATTGATGGCGAGGTAACGCCACTGTCAAAAAGCAGTTGGAAAAATCCTGGCTTTAAACAGTACCCGAACTCGCCGGTGGTGTGTGTTAGCCAGAATGACGCGAAATCCTATGCCAAGTGGCTAAGTAAACAGACGGGGGCGAAATATCGTCTGCCAACGGCACAAGAGTGGGAAATTGCAGCTCGAGCCGGAAGCCAAACCAAATACTGGTGGGGCAACACATTCGAAACCGGCAAGGCAAACACCGGCTGGAGTGGGACTCCTTGGTCTAATGTGAGTACTGCACCAGTCAGTGCATTCGCGCCAAACAAACTGGGTATGTACGATGCAGTGGGCAACGTATGGCAGTGGACCAACGGCTCAAGTGGTATCGCGAAAGGTGGTGCATGGAACTTCTCACCTGAAATGGCCGCCGCCGATCAGCAGTTGATTCTTTCAACATTTACCGCATCTAACTACCTCGGCTTCCGAGTTGTGCGTGAATTAAACTAACGCACTTCACTCAAACACGAGTAAGGGGGGGATTTCCCCCCTTTTTTGTTCCCGCGTACTAAGTAAAATGTCTATAGAGTCAATCTAATGCCAAATCTGTGCTAGCGAAATATTCCGCCAATAACAGAAACGGCTTTTAGGTCGCTCGGTATCTATTGATACGTCTATTCCAGCTAATATTGGTAATAGAACCTCTTCTACACGTCGACAAGAGTCATCTTGTGTTTGCCAGTCACTCTGTGTCTGGCATTTTTTATTCCTTAGCAACAGGGCCTTAAGCTAGAATCTCAGGGTTGCTCTATGAGGTGCATATAAGAAGTGAGTCCGCATTTAGTCTCCTTATTTAATCAGTTACCCGGATACTGGGGATGTAAAGACCAGAACTCCGTGTTTGTTTACGCAAATCTTGCCTACGCTCAACTTGTCGGTTTGGAAAGCCCTGATCAGTGTATCGGTCTAAGCGATCATGAGATCCCCAGCCCAACATCACGCTGTGCGGAAGATTTTCGTAGCCAAGACATCTATGTAATGGAACATCGCACCAGTCTAAAGGTGCTCGATATCCATCCTTATCCGGATGGGCGGTGGCGAGCTCATATTTTTATCAAAACGCCTTGGTACAACGAACTGGGTGAAGTGCAAGGGTCGATATTTTATGGACAAGATTTGTCAGACACGGCAATTTTGGAGGTCGGGCACTGGATATGTCGTGCAACGGGATTATCAGACGACTCAATGCTGTCGTTAAAGAGCCCGCAAACAGAGCTGCCTCTTAAACTTTCTCCTCGAGAATCAGAAGCACTGTTCTTGCTACTGTACGGGAAAAAGCCAAACTACATTGCAAAAGTGATGAACATTTCGATTAAAACGTTAGAAAGTCATGTCGCGCGGTTAAGAGCAAAATTTGGCGCGCATACCAAAGCGCAATTAATCGATCTTGCCTTAGAAAGAGGGTTCGGCTCTCAAATACCGCATACTTTGTTGAGAAAACAGATTTCGGTGGCGCTCAATACAGAATACGCCGCATAAGCGGCGTATTTTCAATGCACTAAGGTGCTAAACGGTCAATGTGCCAAGCCTCAGCTTCTTTCGAGAAGAGGAATCGATCATGCAAGCGGTGTTCACCTCCTTGCCAAAACTCTATCGACGTTGGTTTTATACGGAAACCGCCCCAGAAACTCGGTACAGGAATCTCGCCTTTTTCAAATTTATGCTTGAGCTCTAGAAACTTACCCTCAAGCACACCGCGTGCAGAGATACGGCTGCTTTGTTTACTGGCAATTGCCGCCAACTGGCTATCTTTTGGTCGCGACGAGAAGTATTTCATGTTTTCTACCACGGATAGCTTCTCGGCAACGCCTGTGATATGAACCTGACGCTCCATTAGGTGCCATGGGAAATGAAGACTGACTTTCGCGTTGACCTCTATTTGAGAAGCCTTACGACTGCCTAGGTTGGTGTAAAAAACAAACCCCTGCTCATCAACGTGTTTGAGCAAGACGATGCGCTGGAATGGCTGCCCAGATTCATCCACGGTTGCCACTGTCATGGCCGTCGGGTCAGTCAGCTTGGCCTCAATTGCTTGTTTTAGCCATAAATCAAACTGCTGAACAGGATCGGCGAGCAGATCTTTTCTTCTAAGACCGCCTTTGGTGTATTCGCGGCGAATATCTTCAAGTTCCATCTTATCTCCTGACGAAATTTTTTGCCTGATTGTGAGCTCTAATTTAGGAGAACTCAAGCATGAAGCTCGATACAAACACTACACTTAATCATGCAATGTAAGAAAGAGAAATTGCATACTGAAAGGCGATTATGACAGCAAATTCTTAACATTTGCATCAGACAGTAATAAAATCAATAAAATAACCTAATTTTACAAGGATCACCAATGAGTAAGAGCGGTTACAATAAGCTTACTCCTGACGAGCTAGAGTATGTCGACGACAAAACAGCGGCACTGCTATTGAATACGCCTAACAGCGCTCGAATCATGCTTTGGATTATGGTGCTCTTTTTCGTGCTTGCCGGTGTATGGGCGTCTTGGGCACAAATTGACAAAGTCACCGTTGGACAAGGCAAAGTCGTTCCCTCTTCACAAATCCAAGTGGTTCAAAACCTTGAGGGCGGGCTGATCAAAAATATCTTGGTTCAAGAGGGGCAAAAAGTCGAAAAAGGACAACAACTGCTGCTTATTGACGACACGCGTTTCCGCTCAGATTTCCGTGAGCGAGAGCAGCAAGTCGCCAACTTAACAGCCAGCGTTATGCAACTTTCTGCGTCGATTACCAGTGTGGCGATCAACGAAGACTTCGACAACAATACATGGCAAAACAACGTCCTGATTAACTTCAACAAACTCGCTTTCCCACCACAACTATCTGAAAGCAAACCTGAACTCGTGGCACGTCAGCGTGCAGAGTATCGACAAGATCTCGACAAGTTGAGAAACCAGATCTCTGTTGTCGATCAGCAAGTGAAGCAGAAACAGCAAGACCTGATCGAGATCCAAGCTCGCGTCCGTAACCTAAGAGACAGCTACAATTTCGCCAAAAAGGAGCTCGATATTACCAAGCCCCTTGCCGATGAAGGGGTTGTACCAAAAATTGAGCTGCTCAAACTGCAAAGGCAAGTTAATGATACCCGACGTGAACTCACATCCAGTGAACTCAAGGTTCCTGTGCTAAGATCGGCCATTCGCGAAGCCATGCTTAGCCGCATTGATATCGCACAAAAGTTCCGTTCAGAGCAACAAGAAAAGCTCAACCAAGCTCAAGATAAACTCTCTGCGATGACAGAGTCCGCTGTAGGGTTGGAAGATAGAGTCAACAGAACCATCGTCACCTCTCCAGTTACGGGCACGGTAAAAACTCTCTACATCAATACCGTTGGTGGGGTCATTCAACCGGGTATGGACATTGTCGAAATCGTACCGAGTGAAGATACCCTGCTCGTTGAGGCAAAAATTGCACCTCAAGATATCGCCTTCTTACGCCCCGAACTGCCCACTATTGTTAAGTTCAGCGCCTACGATTTCACCAAATATGGTGGTCTAGAGGGGACACTTGAACACATCAGTGCCGATACCACTACCGATGAAGAAGGCAACAGTTTCTACTTGGTACGAGTAAGAACCAAAGAGACAAGCCTAAACAAAGATGAAACTTTGCCAATTATTCCAGGCATGACCGCATCTGTTGATATCATCACTGGTAAACGCACGGTCATGGAGTATCTGCTAAAGCCAATCCTTGGTGCCAAAAACAATGCTTTGAAGGAGTGATGCATTATTCTATGTTCATGCCAATACAGATGCCCAAATCAAACGACAATAGTGCTTAAATGAAATATCTCTATTTAGCACTCCTGCTTTTGATTGCCTCAACTACATCGTTTGCTCTTAACACCCAAGAGCAACGTTGGGTTGAGGCTGTTCGCAACACGTATGGTGATCGCGCCGCTCGCCGAGTAGAAACATGGCGTAAAGAAATAGCCGCTTACCGCTCTCTCTCTGAACGACAGCAGCTTACCGAGGTAAATCGCTTTTTCAATCAGCTCAACTTTGTCAACGATGACCGCTTGTGGGGCAAAAACGACTACTGGGCAACGCCTCTCGAATTTCTTGGCAGTAACGCTGGGGATTGTGAAGATTTTACCATTGCGAAGTACTTCTCTTTACTCGAGTTAGGTGTCTCAGACAAGAAACTCCGTTTAGTGTACGTTAAAGCCATAGAATTAAATCAGTTTCATATGGTTCTCGCTTATTACTCCAAGCCAAGCGCAGAACCAATTCTACTCGACAACATTGACCCAGAAATTAAGCGGGCGTCGAAGCGACGTGACCTGCTACCGATATACAGTTTTAACGGTAAAAACCTGTGGTTAATGAAGTCGAAACAAGGACAGTTAGCAGGGAAATCATCCAGATTGAGTTTATGGAATGATCTCCGTGCTCGCGAGAAATCGCTAAAACTAAACAAACCCATAGTCAATTATGATGAGTAGGCAATATGACGTTATATAAACAGCTTGTCGCGGGAATGATTGCTGTAATCTTGATGCTACTGATCTCGGTGTTTATCATCGAGTTTGATACCACTCGAGATAACCTAGTACAGCAACAACAGTCGGAAGTGAACAACACCATTAATACGGTCGGTTTGGCTCTCGCTCCCTACCTAGAAAAGCGAGACACCGTTGCTGTTGAATCGGTAATTAACGCACTGTTTGATGGCAGTAGCTATTCGGTCGTGCGGCTGATCTTTCTCGATACTGGGGAAGAGATTCTGCGCTCGTACCCAATCAAACCCAACAATGTGCCTCAATGGTTCACTGACCTTCACCTGTTTGACAAAATCCACGATCGTCGTGTTGTCACCAGTGGCTGGATGCAATTAGCCGAAGTTGAAATTGTTAGCCATCCCGGAGAAGCCTATGCCCAGCTGTGGAAAGCATTCGAACGATTGGTGATTGCGTTTTGTATCATTATGCTGATTGGCCTGTTCTCGATTTCATTTATTCTTAAACGCGCGCTTAAACCTCTCAATCTTATCGTAAACAAAATGGAGCAAGTGGCGCGCAATCAATTTGGCGACCCACTTCCCCGCCCTGCTACGCAGGACCTCATCTATGTTGTTGATGGCATCAACAGTATGTCTTCTCAGCTTGAAAAGTCCTTTAAAGCGCAAGCAAAAGAAGCGCAACAGCTTCGCGAAAGAGCCTATGTTGATCCAGTTTCAGGATTGGGTAACCGCGCCTTCTACATGAGCCAATTAAGCTCTTGGCTAAGCGAAGGCGGATTTGGTGGCGTTGCTATTCTTGAAGCGAGCTTCATTCGTGAGCTCTACGACGACAAAGGGTATGAATTTGGTGATGGTATGGTTCGTGAACTAGCTGACCACCTGAAAGTGTCGTTAACTTCACCAAATGTTACCTTAGCTCGTATCTCTACGGAGGAGTTCGGTTTCATCCTTCCGAACATGGACAATACCGAGCTGAAACTGATCGCTGACAGTATCGTCACCTACGTTCAAGACATCAACTCCGACCCTACTGGCATGGCAACATCAAGCATCGCACTTGGCGTGGTCCACAATGAAACCTCGGTGAATACCAGTGAAGTATTGACTATGCTCGATAACGCATTGGCAACTGCAAAAGCTAACCCAGAGATTTCTTACGGCTACATTTCTGCTGCCAATCACGACAACCTTATGGGCAAACAGCAATGGAAAACCTTGGTGGAAGAAGCGATCAACAACGATTGGTTCACTTTCCGCTTCCAAGCAGCCAACAATTCGTGGGGACAAACATTCCACCGCGAAGTGTTCTCGGCAATTGAAAAAGATGGCGAACGCTATAGCGCCAACCAATACTTGTTTGCACTAGAGCAGCTTAACGCTAGCCATGTGTTTGATGAATACGTAATCGAGTCCATGGTTAAACGCATCAAGGAAGGGGAAGTCTCTGAACCTGTCGCGATCAACATTGCTCAGACAAGTATCTCTCAACCAAGTTTCATTCGATGGGTAACCCAACTGCTCAACAAAAACAAAGCGTGTGCGGGTCTGCTTCATTTTGAGATTCCTGAAAACTGTTTTATCAACTCCCCACATCACACTGCACTATTTTGTAATGCGGTTCGTGCAGCGGGCGCGGATTTCGGTGTCGACAACTATGGACGAAATTTCCAATCACTCGATTACATCAATGAGTTCCGTCCTGCGTATGTGAAACTGGATTATCTTTACACGCATCACTTAGATGATGAGAAGCAGAAGTTCACCTTAACCTCTATTTCACGCACAGCTCACAACCTAGGTATTAAGACCATCGCTTCTCGTGTTGAAACTCAAACTCAGCTCGACTTCTTGTCTGAGCACTTTATTGAAGTCTTCCAAGGCTTCATTGTAGATAAATAGGAAAAAGGTATAGCATGCAGGATCCGCTATTAAATTCGCTTATCTACGTAAGCCGTTACTATGGCTTAGCGAATTCTCCGGAGGCATTGATCAATGGTTTACCGTTGGCTGACGGAAAGCTCACTCCTTTCCTATTCCCGCGCTCTGCTGAGCGTGCGGGCTTGGTAGCGAAAGAAAACAGAGCGCCACTAAAGGACATATCACAACTGGTCTTGCCGGTCGTGTTGCTGCTTAAAAGTGGCGATGCTTGTGTTCTAAACAGCATCAATGACGACAAAAGTGAAGTTGAAATCGTGACCGGAGATTCAGGCTTAGTCCCTGTATCTATAAGTTGGAGCGATCTTGAAGAGCAATACATTGGTCGCTACTTCTTAGTCAAAAAACAGTTTCGCTATGACGAACGCTCTCCCGAAGTATTGGAAACCAAGAAAGGTCACTGGTTCTGGAGTACCATTTGGCAGTCGAAGCACATCTACCGTGACGTGCTAATCGCGTCGATTTTGATTAACTTATTCGCGGTCGCGGCGCCGATGTTTACGCGCTTAGTCTACGATAAAGTGGTGCCAAACCTCGCTTTTGAAACACTTTGGGTATTGGCGAGCGGTATCTTTGTCATTTTCTTGTTTGACCTTTGCCTGAAGTTGATGCGCAGCTACTTTATTGATGTCGCAGGCAAGAAGTCCGACATACTGATCTCATCTAAGCTGTTTAGTAAAGTGATGGGGATTCGAATGGAAGCAAGGCCACCCTCAGTCGGTGCGTTTGCGCGTCACTTACAAGAATTTGAGTCCATTCGTGAGTTCTTTACTTCAGCCACGATTGGTTCCTTGATTGATCTTCCGTTCGCATTACTCTTCTTGCTACTGATCTGGCTGATGGCTGGCAACCTCGTTCTCGTGCCTATCGTCGGCGTGTTGATTTTGGTGATTTACTCACTGCTAATCCAAGGACCATTGCGTCATACCATTGAAGAAGGTTCACGCTTGGCCTCGCAAAAATACGCTAACCTGATCGAGAGCCTTGCCGGACTCGAGACAGTAAAGCTGTTTGGCGCGCAAAGCCAGTTCCAGTTCCGTTGGGAAGAAGCGGTTGCTCATATGGCCAACTGGAACGTCAAAAGCAAAAGGATTACTGACGGTATCCAAAATACTGCGGGCTTTGTTCAGCAAGCTTCAAACGTTGGCATGATTATCCTTGGGGTTTATCTGATTGCAGAAGGCGAATTAACCATGGGTGGGCTAATTGCTGCCACCATGCTAAGTGGCCGTGCCATTGGTCCTATGGTTCAGTTATCTCTGTTATCGACACGCTATAACCAAGCGAAATCTTCCATGTCAATCATTGAGCAAGTCATGAGCATGCCGGATGAACAAGAGGAAGGGAAACGCTACATCCATCGACCTATCGTCCACGGTAAAATTGAACTGGATAAAGTGACTTTCCACTACCCCGACTCTCCGGTCGCCTCTGTTAGAGACTTGAGCTTAACTATCCAGCCCGGAGAGAAAGTCGCGATTATCGGTCGTATTGGTTCAGGGAAAACCACCCTAGAACGCCTAATCATGGGCTTATACCAGCCGACGGAAGGGCACGTTCGTATCGACGACACCGATATCCAGCAGTTGCACCACATTGATGTTCGACGCAACATCGGCTGTGTGCCGCAAGATAGCCAGCTGTTTTACGGTTCTATCCGCGACAACATCACCCTAGGGCGACCTCTAGCCGATGATCGAGACGTAATGGACGCAGCGAATCGAGCGGGTGTTACCGTGTTTACTCAACAAGACCCTGCTGGTCTGGAGCGTCAGGTAGGTGAAGGCGGCATGCTATTGTCCGGAGGGCAACGTCAAGCAGTGACCATTGCGCGTGCACTGCTAGGCCGTCCACCTGTACTTCTTATGGATGAACCAACCAGTGCCATGGACAACCGTTCAGAAATGCACATCAAACAGCAACTCGCTCAGCTTAAGCAAAGTGAGACGCTGATTTTGATCACTCACAAGACCTCTATGCTCGATGTCGTCGACCGTGTGATTGTGATGGAAAAAGGTTGCGTGATTGCTGATGGGCCAAAACATGAGGTACTAAACAACCTCAAACAAGGTAAGGTAAGAGCGGTCAACTAACCATTTCGAGAACTAAAAAAGCCATTCAGGTCACCCTGAATGGCTTTTTTTGTTTTAGCTCGAATATCGATTAATTAGTTGAACAACTTGCTGGGCCAACTTCCTTCCATACTCCCCATTGACCAGACTTCGTTGGATCGTCACCTTTAGTCCACCATTTCGCTTCCCACACTTTACCAGCCCAAGAAACTTGTTTGCCGCCAGTGTATACCGTAGATGCACTCCAAAGGTCGCTACAAAGATCGCCACCGGTTACCTTCTTCGCCACAACGACAGTCGAAGAAGCCGAAGCGGTCGCTTTGCCATCGCTTACCGTTACCGTGAAAGCAAGTGATGTGTCTTGCGTGTACTCAGCAGCAACAAAGCTCACTGTTGCACCATCCACAGTTGCATTTAAACCTGCTGGTACATCCCAAGTGTAAGTCAGCTGATCGTTGTCCGCGTCACTTGAAGAAGAAGCGTCAACGACCACCACGTCACCCGCATTGACATTCGCAGGTGCGACAATCGCTGCCACTGGTGGCGTGTTGACAGGTGGTAGATCCTTAGCGTTGACAGTAACCGTCACGGTATCTGATGCTGTTGCACCTTCGTTGTCAGTGACTGTCAGTTTGAAGCTCAGAGTTTGTGTCTGTGTGACTTCATTGACATCAAAGCTTGCCGCGGCACTGCTTGCGCCAACCAAAGTCACTGGCGTGCCGGACACTTGGCTCCACTGATAGCTCGCGATAGTACCGTCAGAGTCTTTTGAAGCGCTGCCGTCAAGAGACACAGTCGCAGGACCAACAACCGTAACATCAGCACCTGCATTGGCAACTGGTGCGCGGTTTACTGGCGTTGTTGTGCCGCCCGCTAACCCTTCATGCATCGCATTTAGGATATCGCCATTGTCAGCATCAATTTCCCAAGAGAAAAGACCAGCAAGGCCAAGAGAACGCACGTACGCGCCTTTTGCTTTCACTGAGCGGTCATCGTCAAACGTGATCAACTCACCAGTAGAACGGTTCCACACCCAAGGCGCTTCTGCTTGCTCATCATAGCCATATTCAAAGCCATTAACGCCCTGCTTGTTATCGCCAAGCATGAAGGTTTTCACGCCTTTGTAATCAATAACGCCATCTTCCCAAACGCCTTGCTCGGTAGAACCTTTGAGTTTACCTGTTGCAACACCTGTCATTGGGTCGGTTGGATCAGACAATGTATCTGGCGTCACACCTTCCCAACCACGACCGTACATAGCAGTGCCCAGTACGAGCTTGTTGGCTGGAACACCTTGAGCGAGTAGCAATTGAATACCGTTGTCAGAGGTGTAAGCAGGACCTTTGTACGGTTCGCCATTTTCATCTAGGCCTGTTCCATCACACTGACCAGGGCGCATAAACGAACCACAGTACAACGCCGTTTGGTGACCCACTACGTTGTTCCAACCACCATAGAAGTCGTAGGTCATCGCGAAGATGTAATCCATGTATTGAATCGCTTCACCGTAGTTCACGTCTTCAATCTTATCGTGACCAACACCGATTGCAGACGTCAATTCGTAAGTACGGCCAGTTTCTGCTTCGAGTTCATCAAGCATGACACGCAGTTCACGCATTAATGCGATGTACGCAGGGCCATCGTTTACTGGATCACCTTTATCCGCCGCAGCACCGCCGCCACCAGGGAATTCCCAGTCAATGTCGACACCATCATAGAATTTCCACGTTTTCAGGAAGCGCTTCACTGACGCGATGAAAGTGTCACGATTTGCTTTGTCTACAAAATCGTAGAATGGGTCTGACAGTGTCCAACCACCGATAGAAGGGATGATTTTCAAATCTGGGTTACGCTGCTTAAGCGCCATCAACATTGCGTAGTTGCCCTTGATAGGCGAGCTGTATTCGTGACCGGCTTGCGGGAAGCTTTTTTGGTAAGCAGCCCAAGGGTCATGGATGACCACTTCGTAATCCGCAACGCCCTGACATGCAGTTTGCAACGCGTTGAAGCTGTTGCCTCCAACAGATTTCACCGACTCGTTCGGACCACAAACGGGAATGAAGCCATAAAGAATATGAGTTAGGTTATCGGCTGGAATATTGTCCACGGTGTACTCACGGCCATAGATACCCCACTCAACAAAGTAAGTACCCACAACAGTATTGGGATCGGTATTGTAGGTTTTATTGTTCGGGTCAACATTCATTGTCAGTGGTTTTAAGTGCGAACCATCCGTATCCGCGACCACAATTTCTGCTGGAGCACTTGCGCTACAACCTGTGGCATCACATGCTTCAATCGTCATCTGATAACGACCACCTTGGCCATAGGTAAAGTTTGCTGTGGTTTGGCTGCCAGTAATCGGGCCAGTCGCCACTTCAACGCCATCAAATAAGATCTTGTAAGTGTCACCCGTAGTGCCACTCCACTGATTAAACTTAACGGTGATGTTCGCTTGCTCGTTGTATTTCACCATCTGGTTGTAGCCAGAGGTGGTTTCCATTGCGAGTTCTATTTTAGAAAATTGTAGGTTGTTCGAGCCATATACGTCGACGCTTGGAGCGGCTGGTGCTGCAAGCGTGGCCCCAGAAAGTGCCATCGCGATGCTAGCTGCACACAAAGTAATACGATTCATATCTATTTCTCTCATTCCTTGAAGTTCACTCTAAAGTCAGAGTTAAAGCTGTTCCTCTACAACTAATGAAGAACATCCACTTCAGTATTTAAGAGACTTTTTTTTAGTTGGAAAAAATAAAAGTGCTTTACGAGTCAAAGTCAAAATTCATAATCGTGTTAGCACTTTGTTACATCAGTAATTGGATACTGAGTCAGAATTTATAAACTCATTGAGTTGCAGAAGAAACCGTATGCTTATGAATAAAATGCAGAATCTGTCACTAGCTAAAGACATGGGATTAAAATAGAACACTGCCCCAGTGAAAAATCGCTGAGGCAGTATTTCGAGTCTATTGACCTTTTTCGGTTACATAAAAATAAGGGAATTATTTCGATTTGAAACGCGCGGTAAAGTGGCGCAATACCGGTGGTTCGTACTCAAATGTCAGCCCTTTTAGCTCGTGCGCACTCTCTTTCAACGCGATAATGGCATCCGCGATGTAGTCCATATGGTCGTTAGTATAAACACGTCTTGGGATTGTTAGACGCATCAACTCTAATTCTGATGCTTTCTGCTCTCCGGTTGCCGGGTCGCGACCTAACAACAAGGAGCCAATCTCGACAGCACGGACCCCAGCTTCCAAATAAAGTGCGTTACATAACACTTGTGCGGGAAACTCGTGCGCAGGAATATGGGGCAATATTTTCGCTGCATCAACAAACACGGCATGACCACCCGTAGGATATTGAATAGGAATCCCAGCTTCACGTAGCCGCTCACCAAGGTATTGCACTTGGCTGATACGGTAATGCAGATAGTCTTCATCCGCCCCTTCGTACAAGCCTCTTGCTAATGCTTCCATGTCACGGCCAGCCATACCACCGTATGTCACGAAACCTTCCATCGGTACGCAACGTGTCTGCACTGCTTGGAACAGCTCTTTATGATCACGAATACAGCACATTCCGCCAATATTAACCATCGGATCTTTCTTAGCTGACATCGTCAGCATGTCGCCGTATTGGTACATTTCTCGAATGATCTCGAGAATCGACTTGTCTTGATACCCTTCTTCGCGTTGCTTAATGAAGTAAGCATTTTCACAGTAACGCGCGGAATCAATAACTACGGGGATGTCGTTCTTCACTGCAATCTCGTAGACCGCACGCATGTTTGCCATAGAGACTGGCTGTCCACCCGAGCTGTTGCACGTCACGGTGGTGATAATTGCACAAATGTTTCGCGCCCCATGCTCTTCGATCGTCGCTTCCAGCTTTTGCAGATCAAAGTTACCCTTCCAGTCGTACGGCGTGGTCGTGTCAAAGGCATGCTCATCAACCACATTGATTGCCTTACCACCATTTAACTCAATGTGCCCAGCAGTGGTGTCAAAGTGATAATTCGAGATAAATACAGGATCGGTGCCACCGCGAACCGTACGCATACGCTCAATGAGTGCTGGAAATAGAATTTGCTCAGCGCCGCGCCCTTGGTGAGCAGGAACCGTTAACTTGTAGCCAAAGAAATGCTCGACAGCTGCGCACAAGTTGTAATAGTTGCGGCTACCCGCATAAGACTCATCCCCCATCATGATGCCAGCCCACTGATTGTCACTCATGGCCCCTGTGCCCGAATCGGTGAGCAGATCGATATACACATCATCACTTCGGAGTAAGAAAGGATTGAGACCGGCTTGGTTGAGCGCCTCGACCCGATCTTGATAAGTGGTCATTTTGATCGGCTCTACCATTTTGATGCGAAAAGGTTCTGGAATACGTTTCATTATAATTTCCTATAGATATAACTGGCCCTACAGAGGAATCTGTATCTGGCTAAATACATAACTTTTTGAATGTGCGCGAAATGCGCGAGAGGAAATTACAGTGAGTCTGTTTCTTTGCTTTGTAGCGAGAGGCAGTAGTCTAAGTTATACCATGACAACAACACGTATCGGCTGTCGTGCATCCAAATGCAATTCATAGCGTTGTCCTTATCGTTGGTGGCAAACTGACCAACAATATAGTCGCTTAATTTTCCCCTTTCCGTGAAATGCGACTCACTTTATAAAAATAGAGTACTCTCCGTCATGTTGCGGTCAAAATTCCCTTCATTGTTATGGTTCTGATTGCATTCGCCTACTCAGGTTGGCAGAGTTAAGTCCACTCTGTTTTTACGGCGAAATTTATGAAAGTCCAAACCTCATTATTGGCGTTTGCCGCGCTGGGTTTAAGTACAAATGCACTGGCAGACGTTACGATTTCCATTCCAGATACAGTTGAAGTCCTTCTGGTCAATGAACAAAAGCCGCAACTGGATGGTGGTCTTTTCTCATCTCAAAAGACAGTGACCCTACCTGATGGCGAAAACCAAATTCTGTTCTTATACAAGCCTTACTTTACTCAAGGAAAGGATCGAATCATTGTTGAAAGTGATCCTATCGTTGCCAAGTTTGCGGCAAAAGAGAGTGAGCTTGTGTTCGACTTTCCAAGCTACCGAAACGTGCGCGAAGCAAAAGCAGAGATTAAATCTGCCGATTGGCAATTTAAGAACCAAAACGGTCAGGTAGTTTCCGTTCAGCAAGAACAACTGGCAAAGGAAGGTATGCAAATTGGGCGCAATTTCAAACTTGAAATCGCCGAATACAATCGACATGACGGCATCGCTTCATTGAACAATTCGCTCCCGATGCCAACCAATGTCTCAATGGATGATTTGAAAGGTGAAAACACCGCAGAGCAGATGCTCCATTTTTGGTATCAAGAAGCCGATGAAGAAACGCAGCAGCGCTTTAAACAGTTTCTTTTAGCTCAATAGATTACAGCTCAAGCAACGGCGTGCTCACTGGTGCGCCGTTGCTAGCTCATCGAGACCGGTAGAGATGTTGTAACAGCACCTCGCATGGTGTTGTAAGCAACCATAGACCTTTTCATCCAGTTGCCCCTTCTCCACCAGCTCCTTGAGAATACACATCGCTTTAGAGAGCGTTAACCCTTTTCGATAAGGTCTCGATTGTGTCAGCGCCTGAAACACATCCGCGATTGCCACAATCCGGCTTGGTTGATCGAGTTGTTCGGCTGTCTTACCCATTGGGTATCCAGAACCGTCGAGTCGTTCATGGTGGTTGGATGCCCAATCGATCACTTCTTGGCAATGAAACATTTTTATCAAAGCATGACGCGTGTCGGTCGCATGTCGACGGATACAAACATACTCCTCTTCGGTCAAGGCTTCCGGTTTATGCAAAATCGCGACTGGCGTTTTCAGCTTACCAATGTCATGAACGAGGCCCGCTAAGTACAACATTCGTTGAACGCGATGTGAGTAGCCAAGTTGCAGCCCAAGAAACTCCGTCAGTTTTGCGACGTTCCGAGAGTGCTCAAACGTAAATGAGCTTTTTGCATCTACAATCTGGGCAAACAGTTCGGCAACCGAAATGGTTTCTTCTAACGTCAGGTGGGTGGAAAAGAACGGAACGCCGTCAAAACGATAAGCTAAATTCTCGATGTAGCGCGAATCCATGGAGAACCAAAAGTCATCACTGTTGATCAGCTCAACCATGTGCTGAACATGATTGGCATCAAACATAGTCCATGCGTTGGCTAACAACTCTTGCGTAATCACCTCACGGCTAGATTGAGTCACATTGCCGTAGCTATCAGGACAATAGTTGGCATGCAGATAGTCAACTCTATCGGATATAAACAGCAGCGCGGCGAACTGCTTATCCTCCTCGGAAATGCCTTCTGTCTGCGCTAGCTCAGACCACCATGTATGGTGATAAAGAATTGGGACGGCTAAAAACTCCAAAGGTTTGCAAGCACGAAGGAGTTCATACCCTTTCACGCAATGAGAAATCGTGTCTTTGGGCACCAAGCTTTCTAGCAGTGCGCTTCTTTCCGTTGCTTCCGTAACGCCACAGTCATGAATCAAACCCAGTGAAAAGGCAATTTGAGCCTTTTCTTCACTCCAACCCATTCTTTGGGCACAGCGATACGCGATATAAGCCACTCGATGGCCGTGATGGATATCATCCACGCCAACCGCATCCAGCGCACAAGCCATTTCAAACAACACCTGACGTAAATCGACGCTTACGTGATCAAGTGACACTTCCATATTATTCCGCACCAACAATTTTCGTTGTTATTATTTTAGTGCCGAGAGAGTAAACTAAAGTGCCAGACAAAAACCACATCAATATAACGGCTATTTACAATTATGTGATTTATATAACGTAACCCAATAATTTCGTGCCACACAAAAAGTCAATTATTTGAAGTAGTTATGGTCTTACCAGTGCGTTCCTGTTAGCTTGTTGTAACCACACTCTCTAGGAGATCTTATGTTTACCGTCCAGATCGACAATGAGTTGCAACTTGCACTCATACAGGAATCCTTCGCTCCTCGCTATGTAGAATTAGTATCCGAGCAAAAAGAATACCTATCTCAATGGCTTGCATGGCCAGCATTTTGCCATGCAGAACAAGACTTTAAGCTGTTTGCCCAGCGTATGCTGCATGACTATGCCGATGGAAAGTCCATGACCTGTGCCATCATTTACCAAGGTGAAATTGTAGGTAACTGTAGCTTCAACACCATTAACCATGATACTAAACGAGCAGAAGTCGGGTATTGGTTGTCTCAGCCTCATCAAGGAAAAGGCATTATTACCCGCGTAGTCACCAAGCTTATTGATATTGCATTCAATGAACTCAAGCTAGAGAAAGTCGAGCTATCTGCCGCAAAAGACAACCTCGCTAGCCGAGCAGTTGCAGAACGAGTCGGAATGACGCTGGAAGGTATTATCACTAATGCTGAAAAAGTGGGCGATCGCATTCTCGACCACGCCGTTTATGGGATTAAGAGTCAGCATAGCTAAGCAGATTGGCTTGACCACCCGCACATAATTCTTCGCTATCTCATGTATTTACATTACTGAAGTGCTAGGATTGCGATTTTATAAACGAAGGAAGCGTAACGTGCCTTCAATCATTAAATTCGCACTGATCGCCTTGGCCCTCTGCGCGGGGTTCTTCGCTGGTGATCTCTATCATTGGTATAAAAGCGAGGCCGCTCGTCCATCTTTAGATGACTACTGCCTGCTTTCAACCAAACCGTGTAGCGAAAACGATATCACGGTGACACTGGATCGAGATGTCAGCCAGCCTTTGATTCCAACCCAAATTCAAGTCGAATGGTCGTCATCTGACAGTGAGTCCCTACTGTTAACGCTCGAAGGTTATGAGATGGAGATGGGCATCACGCTATTCAAACTGAACAAAAAGCAGGACAACATCTATATCGGAGAGATCCTTCTCCCCGTCTGTACCTTGGAAGCCATGACCTGGGTTGGTCAGTTGTCAGATGGAAAGAGTCAAATTAACACGGCCATTAGGATGGAACGATGAGTAAAAATTGGACATTAATATTGATCACCGCGTTTGTATTGGGGTTTGGGCTAAAAAGTTACTTAGACAATCAACCAAAACAAGCGGACACTCAACCAAGCCAAGTCGTGCTTTTTGGCGAAAATAACCAAGAAGTCAACATCTTCGATACCAGCGACTCACGTATCCGTGTGGTCTATTTTGGTTTTACTCGCTGCCCTGATGTGTGCCCTACCTCTTTGGCGATGCTAGCCGGCGCACTCAATCAAGTCGATGAAGCAACCAAACAGAAGTTTCGTCCGATGTTCATTTCGCTGGATCCAGAGCGCGATGCCGCTGCAGACTCTTACAAATATGCGCAGTATTTCCACCCTATGATAGAAGGACTATCAGCGCCGCTTGACGTCACCACGCCACTGGCTCACCGATACGGGGTGATTTTTAGAAAGACTGAGCTAGAAAACTCAGAATTGAAATACACCCTTGATCATAGTTCCTATTTTTACTTCCTAAAACCAGATGGCACACTCATAACAAAAGTGCCACATACGCTAACACCGGCACCATTGGTAGAAGCGTTTCAATCCATCACATTAGAAGGACAATAGCCATGAAGTTGAAATCACTGCTTCTTGCAACCTTGGCACTGAGCCCACTTGCCCAAGCGAACATGGATATCATGACTCATCATGCTTACGCGAGAGCTACACCACCGAATGCCGCCACCAGTGCAGTATTCGCCGAAATAATGAACCGCAGTGAAAACGACAGAGTCATTGTTTCTGCGTCCACCGAAGCAGCGGGTAAAGTAGAACTGCATGATGTGATTAAAGAGGGCGATGTGATGAAAATGCGCCAAATTGAGTCGATCACCGTTCCTGCAAATGGAAAAGTTGAGTTGAAACCCGGCAGCTTACACATCATGTTGTTTGACCTAACCCAACCGTTAGTGGAAGGGGAAGCGATTGACGTTCAAATCACTTTCGCCAACGGTCAAGAACAGACCTTCAATGCCCCTATCAAAAAAGTGATGAGTGGTATGAAGCATCATCATTAAACTGATTTCTTTGTGACCAAGCCAAAAGGAGCATTGCGCTCCTTTTTTGTTACTCATAAAAACAATAATACAACACAAAATTCACACTTAATGGTTAATCTTAATTTTTCCTGCTAATTTTCAATTAAATCTAGACACAATATTTCAACACGCTAGTATGTCCTGCTCAGTTTGAGATAACTGAAATTACTAAAAATCTATAAATTTATTCATTGCAGGGATAACTATGCAACACAACTCACTTATTGCGCGTTTCGCTCGTGGCAATCTGGTTTTGCAAATCCTAGCCGGTATCATTCTTGGTGTTGGTCTAGCGACAATTGCTCCAGAGTCAGCGAAAGATGCGGGATTACTTGGAAGCCTCTTTGTCGGTGCACTAAAAGCAGTCGCACCTATTCTTGTGTTTATTCTGGTCGCCGCTTCAATTGCCAACCAGAAGAAAAACCAACACACCTACATGCGCCCAATCGTGGTTCTTTACCTTTTCGGTACACTAACAGCGGCATTAACTGCTGTCGTACTTAGCTTCTTGTTCCCGACTACGTTAACGCTTGTTTCTGGTGCCGAAGGTACAACACCACCACAAGGTATTGCGGAAGTGATGCATACTTTGCTGTTCAAGTTAGTAGATAACCCAGTTAACGCCCTAATGAGCGCTAACTACATCGGTATCCTTGCTTGGGCAGTTGGCCTAGGTTTGGCACTGCATCATGCCTCAGCAACGACCAAAGCGGTGTTTGAAGATCTTAGCCACGGTGTTTCACAAATCGTTCGTTTCATCATTCGCCTAGCGCCATTCGGTATCTTTGGCCTTGTTGCATCAACACTGGCAACAACGGGCTTTGACGCGCTTGCTGGCTACGCACACCTGCTTGCGGTTCTATTAGGTTCAATGGCGATCATTGCGCTTGTGGTTAACCCAATCATCGTGTTCGTAAAAACCGGCGAAAATCCATACCCATTGGTGCTGCAATGTCTACGTGAAAGTGGCGTCACGGCCTTCTTTACTCGTTCAAGCGCAGCAAACATTCCGGTCAACATGGCGCTGTGTGAAAAGCTAAAGCTAGATGAAGACACGTACTCGGTTTCTATTCCGCTAGGTGCAACTATCAACATGGCGGGCGCGGCAATTACGATTACAACGCTAACGCTAGCTGCAGTACACACTATGGGTATTGAGATTGACCTGCTTACCGCTCTATTGCTCAGCTTGGTTGCGGCAGTATCCGCTTGTGGTGCTTCAGGTGTGGCAGGTGGCTCGTTGCTGTTAATCCCGCTGGCATGTGGCCTGTTTGGTATTCCAAATGAGATTGCGATGCAAGTGGTTGCGGTAGGCTTTATTATCGGTGTTGTTCAAGACTCAGCAGAAACCGCGCTCAACAGTTCGACAGATGTGGTATTCACTGCCGCGGTATGTAAGTCGAAACAGAAACAAGCAAAAGCATAAATCAAAAAAATGGCCTCTAGTTAAGAGGCCATTTTTATTTGTTACCATTGCCTATTTCTTACCATTGCCTATTTCTTACCATGGCCTAATTCTTATCCATTGGAGACTGGCTGAAATCCATTCTCGCCGGTTTATCTTCAATCACCGCTTCCACAGCTTCTGCCGTTTGCTCTTCAACCTTTAATAACTCTGGCGCTTGCTCTGCTTCTGTAGGCGTTTGCTCCAACAACGGAATGTTGCGCTTGTACAGTTTGTTTAGAGCCTTGATGATTGAGTGCTTGCCGACTTTATTCTCGCGAATTTTTTTCATCATCGGCTTACTTAGCCCTTGGAGCCCAACCACGGTATCGACCCCGATATTGAGCGCGACTCTGTCTCGCAGTGATTTGGCTCGCTCGTAGCCAAGTTGACTCGCTAAGAATAGCCATATATATGCTATGGCGTTGCCATTGGGTTTGTAGTCCATCCACACTTCCCCTGCCGCATACATCGCTTCTAAGTAGCCTTTTTCTGCGGCTCGCTCTAGCCAATAACAACCTTTGGCGTGATCTGGCTCGACGCCAATCCCCTTGATATAGCTGAGTCCGAGCTTCATGCGCCCTTCATTGCTACGCAGCTTCGCCGCGCGGCGGTAATACTCTATCGACATTGCAGGATCTGGGTTGCCATTGTTGTCCGACACATGCCAGTCGCCGAGAAAGATTAACGCATCAATATGATTATGAGAGGCAGCCGCTTCCATGACTTGAATCGCCTTGTATTGGTCTGGCTCTGTGCCTCGACCATGGAACAGCGCCACGCCCATTTCGAACTTATGTTGTAAGCTCCCTTCAGATGCCGCTATGCAAACTTTCCAAAACTTAGACTGCTCTCTGAGGATAACGTCTTGCTGCATTTTGGCACTTAAGCGAATAATCCCGTACATGCCTGTCACGTTGTCCAACTTTGCCGCTTTGGTGTACCAATATAAGGCTTCTTTCGGTTTGGTTCGCTCTGCTTCTTTCGCCAAAAATAAGATCGTCGGTATGTGACCACCTTCCGCCTTATAAATGCGATCTTCGCGCTCCTGTTTACGATTTTTTTCCATAGCTTTGCGATAAGCGATCTCTCGCTCTTTTCGTTCTTGTTCTAAACGCTTTTTGCGCACCGACAGTGCCAGCATCCACAAGAACATGCAGAGTAATAGCAACCCCGTGATACCTATCGCAATACCTATAATATTCATTCAGATTTCTTTGTTTTTCTTCAACATTTGGTTATCGGCTGTCTGCCCAATAAATTGAGCGCTAACATCATACCCTATTTTGTATGCATATCACTTAAAGCTAGTCTATTGGCGAACATTTAGCGGGCGTATTGCCTTTGTCATCATTGAAGCATCAAAAATTAACGGTGTGAATTAATGCCCTCCCACCTCGAAAGCAAACTGCTAAACTCAATAACGACAACGTTTAACCGTTCAAAACTTAATCACAAATCAAATTAATCAAGAAAATTTGACCGAAAACAATAGAAGATCGCAAAAACTTATTTTATAATGCGAATTAATGTTTCAGAGCATCATAAATTCTAATACTTAGGGGCAAAAAATGAGACTTATCCCGTTAAACCAAGCAGCACAAGTAGGTAAGTGGGCAGCAGCGCACATCGTTAAACGCATTAACGACTTCAAACCAACTGCAGAACGTCCTTTCGTTCTTGGCCTACCAACTGGTGGTACTCCTCTTGCAACTTACAAAGCACTTATCGAGCTACACAAAGCTGGTGAAGTAAGCTTCAAGCACGTTGTGACATTTAACATGGATGAGTACATCGGCATCCCTGCGGATCACCCAGAGTCTTACCGCTCTTTCATGTACAACAACTTCTTCAATCACATTGATATCCAAGAAGAGAACATCAACCTTCTTGATGGCAACGCTGAAGACAACGAAGCTGAGTGCAAACGCTACGAAGATAAAATCAAATCTTACGGCCGCATCAACCTATTTATGGGCGGTGTAGGCAACGATGGTCACATTGCGTTCAATGAGCCAGCGTCTTCTCTGTCTTCACGTACTCGTATCAAAACGTTGACTGAAGATACTCGCATCGCTAACTCTCGCTTCTTCGATGGCGACATCAACCAAGTACCTAAATACGCACTGACTATCGGTGTCGGTACTCTGCTTGATTCTGAAGAGATCATGATCCTAGTGACAGGTCACAACAAAGCGCTTGCTCTTGAAGCAGCGGTTGAAGGCAGCGTAAACCACCTATGGACGGTTTCTGCACTGCAACTTCACCCGAAATCAGTCATCGTATGTGACGAACCTGCAACGCAGGAGCTAAAAGTGAAAACAGTTAAGTACTTCACTGAGCTAGAAGCAAAAAACATCGAAGGTTTCTAAATTCTTAGAACGCCAGAATTAAAAATCCGAGCCCTTATGGCTCGGATTTTTTCTTTTCACTCGAAGAGTGCATTTAGCATCAGCTTTCTGGCATTTCAGAACTGCCCTGATGAGGAGACGACGCGCTCCAATGCTCATTCGGATCAAACGCCTCATCGCACAAATCGATAGAGTAGCCCATTTCCAAGACTTCTTTTATGGTTAGGTTATCGGCAACTTGGGTCACCTCACCTTTTTCATTACGTAGTTCCATAGTTCACCTTCCCAGTGTGTTGACCACATAGTCCATCACTACTTCGAGTATAGATGACATCGCACAATTAAGGCTGCTGCTTGGTCGGTGCGAGCGCAATTTCACGCACACACACGTTTTGAGGTTGGTTGTAAGCAAACTCAACGGCTCTCGCAATATCATCCGCCGCGAGCACGCCTCCCATCTCCTGTTTCCAATCGTCATAGCCCGCTTTGATGTCTTGCGACGTGGTATGAGAGAGCAACTCCGTTTCTACCGCCCCTGGCGCAATAGTTGTAACACGGACATTAGAAGCGGCCACTTCCTCACGAACATTTTCTGAAATCGCATGAACGGCAAACTTAGTACCGCAATAAGCCGCATGGTTTGGGAAGGTTTTTTTACCCGCAATCGAGCTGATGTTAATGATGGTACCACTATTGCGCGCCATCATAGGTGCCAACACCGCCTGCATACCATTGAGCAGTCCGATCACGTTAACGTCGAACATCTGTTTCCATTCGTTGGCCTCTTGGCTATCGATTTGGCCAAGAAGCATGACGCCCGCATTATTGACCAGTCCATCGACCGGACCAAATTGCTGCTCAGCTTTGGCAATCGCTGCTTCAAACGTGGTTTTGTCTGTCACATCGACTTTTTCACACAGTGTATTTGGAAGATTGAGTTCAACCAAACGCTCAACACGACGAGCAAGTAGAAGAAGAGGATGTCCAGCCTCGCTGAGTCGACGCGCAATGGCTTCACCAATACCCGAGCTCGCGCCTGTAATTACGATAAGTTTTTTCATTGTCTACCTCTCATCTGTTCAAAATTGCAGCTCAGTTTGGCTGCGATGGCGATATAGTAAAAAAAACCGGTTTGTTGATATATACAGCTACAGTTGAAACACTGTTGCTAGGGTGCAACAATAAAACACCTGTACAGGAGGGCTATGATGCTCAACCAAATCAATCTTGCCGATATTCGATCTTTCGTCCTTATTGCCCAATTAGGAAACTTTACCAAAGCGGCCGAGGCGCTGAATGTCTCTCGCTCTCATGTCTCACGCCAGATCAGTCAACTGGAAAAACAGATGGGGGTTACCCTGCTCATCAGAACCACGCGGACACTGAAACTAACCGACGCAGGAAGGCACTTCTACCAACAGTGCGCTCACGCTCTGGGCACGATCGATCAAGCCTTGAGCTCTGCGACTGAAGATACAGAAACTCTTCAAGGCGTGATAAAAGTGAATGCGGTTGGTGGTTACTTGGGTGAAGAGCTTATAGCGGATTTGATTTCAGAGTTCATGATCAGCCATCCGAACGTGACGGTCAGTCTCGAGTTTAGCAGCCATCGCGTTGACCTCATTGAAGATGAATTTGATATCGCATTTCGAATGGGGCAACTTGACGATGCGGGATTTGTGGCACGCAAACTGATGAACGTTGAGATGGGCACATTGGCAAGCCCTAGCTACTTAGCAAGTTCGCCACCGCTTGAACACCCGAACCAACTTCGCCACCACCAATGTTTAACAGGGTCAGTCACGCGTTGGAGCTTTGAACACCCTAGCACAAAGCAAGTCATGGATGTGAATATTAATGGCCACCTAAAATGCAAAAATGGCAGAGTGCTGGTTAAGGGGGCATTAAAAGATCACGGCATTATTCGTGTTCCTCTTATCTATTGCCAAGAGGAGTTGAGGCAGGGGGCACTCAAAGAAGTATTTCAAGATTGGCGCGTGCCCAGCGTTGAATTCTCTATGATTTATCCCAAAGACCGCTACCAACCCAAGCGGCTCAAACTGTTTATTAGCTTTGCAAGAGAGTACTTCCAAAGACAAAACGAGAGGATTAAGGACAATGCTGCTCTCTAACGGCGAGAGCAGCAAAAGGGATCTTAACGAATAAACAACTTAGCCAACGCGCTCTGAGCGAGCTTTCGATATTTGAGTATCAGGCGGCTTCTTGGTAACCAGCTTGGCGTCATCAATACAGTTTTGGCTTTTGAAAACGTCATAAAACCTTCGATACCGTGATAATGGCCAAGACCCGACTCTCCAATTCCACCAAATGGAGCATCTTCGGCGGCAACATGCAGCAAGGTATCATTGATAGCGATGCCGCCACTGTGCGTATGCTCGATAACTTGACGTTGGAGCACTTTATCATCGGACATCAAATACAGAGCAAGAGGTCTTGGCTTCGAGTTGATGTAAGCAAACACCTCATTAAGATGTTGATAGCCAATCACTGGCAAAATCGGACCAAAAATCTCTTGATTCATCACCAGCATCTCTTCCGTTGTTCCGGTGATTAAGTGCGGCAACATTCTGCGCCCAGATACCTCTACTCCTTCGATGGTATGAATGCCCGCCCCTTTGGTTCTAGCATCCTCTAACAGCTGAGTTAACCGCTGATACTGTGCATCATTGATGATCTGAGTAACCGAATCGGCGCCTTTCTTGTCTATATAAAGCGACTTGTAACGCTCTAAATAGAGGCGAATGAACGCAAGTTCTTTCCCCTTTGGCACTAGCACATAGTCGGGTGCAACGCATATCTGTCCTGCATTGACCGATTTACCTAGCATGACAGCGTCGACGGCGCGGCGAAGCTCGATCTTATCGTCGACGATCGTCGGGGACTTTCCACCAAGCTCTAGCGTGACAGGGGTGAGATTCTTTGCCGCGGCCTGAGCAACAAGTCGGCCAACAGGAGTCGACCCCGTAAAGAGAAGATGATCAAAAGGCAATTGAGAGAAGTGACTGGCAATATCGGCTTCGCCTTCCACTGAGTAAATCTGCTTATCTAGCTCACCAAAAATTTCACTCAGCACTTGGTTTGTATGAGGAGTATGCTCGCTGAGCTTCACCATCACTCGGTTTCCTGCCGCAATAGCGGTGACAATCGGCGCAATGCTCAAAACAATCGGAAAGTTCCACGGCACAATCACGCCCACTACGCCCAGGGGTTGGTACTCAACGCTGACTGAAGATGGCGTTAGCAATAAGCCCGCAGAGCGACGACTTGGCTTCATCCACTTTTTAAGGTGCTTAATGGTATAGTTGATGTGCGAAACCGCCGGCAAAATGTCGCAGATGACGCTGTCAAACTGGCTGCGAAAACCGTAATCCTCACTGAGCGCATCCGCCAAAATTTGCTGCTTCGCCAACAGCGCACTTTTTAGCAACTTGAGCTGTTCAACTCGTGATTGATAATCTGGATAAGGTTGAGCGTTATAGCATGCACTCACTTCGTGAAAGAGCAGCTTAAGATCATGCTCCGATTTGATGTGCTCTTTTTGCCAACGATTCAAGTCAACCACTCTTTCCATAACTTAGCCAATACTTGTAGATAATCTCGGCATAATCTTAGTCACAAATCCTCTGAAAGTCTCGCCTGCTTGGCTCTAGAGTGAGTGCTCTATCTCATTGTTTAACATTTATGCGCGTCGTAACTTGGAAAGAGCACTGGTTGATATGGTCGTGGGGGTGTCAGGAGCATATTGCCAACCAGTGCCCGAGGTGTGGCAAACCACAGAGCCAGTTTGCCGAAAAAATAGGACAACAAAAACTCAGCAATAAAAACAAATTCCTTCCTATTTTTGCTGCATATATCCACCGCCTAGCGCAATCTCGGCTTAAAAGCGCTAATATGAGGAACAAACAATTGCTTTCGCCTTCACCCTATCTGGAGATTATTGTGTCTGACCTCACGCTACTTCGCTACTACACGCGTCTGGTGCCATTGGGCATAAACGAAGAGATCAAAACATCCTTGCCGGAAGTGGCAGATGCCATGTTTACCAGCACGCGTCATGCACGTAACTTATTGCAAGATATGCAAAAAATCGGATGGTTAACTTGGTCTCCAAAGGTCGGTCGAAACCAACGTTCCACGCTTTATTTGACTTACTCTCTTAGCGATCTCAAAGTCCAACTTGCGACCTTGCGTATTCAAGAAGGGAAGTATGAAAAAGCACTCAGTTTGTTAGACGGCGACCAACAAGCCTTTGGTCGACTACTGCAAAGCACCTCGGGAGCGACAGTACGCGAAGGACAGCTGCATATTCAGCTTACTTACAAACGACCTTTCGAACGCCTCGTTCCTCACCATCTGCAACGTTCGAGCGAACGCTACTTGCTAAGGCAAATCTATTGCTGTTTGGTATCCAGTGGAGCCGACGGGGAACTTCAACCTGAGCTTGCACACCATTGGCATTATGACCAAGCAAGGTGCGAATGGACCTTCTATCTGCGACCTGGTCTCACCTTCCACAATGGTGCTCCGATTGACGCGAGCAGTATTGCAGCCTTGTTCAACCAGCTTAAAACATTGGGACATTACCAAAGCGAAATGTCGCATCTTATCGAGGCAACCGCGCCACTTAGCAACAAGGTGGTATTTAAGTTGGCCATACAAGACAAGGGATTTGGCGGTCTAATCTCTGGGGTGAAGTATGGCATCCAGCCACCAGCGCAGTTGGAAAAAACGGATTCAAAGCTCGTCACTGGCAGTGGCGCATTTGCGGTGGTTGAGCACTCTGGCGAACGTCTGCGCTTGGAAGCCTTTGATCACTACTATGCGTGCCGAGCGTTGACCGACCAAGTCACCATTTGGCAGTTGGATGAGAAAGAAATGGTCAACAAGCAGATTGAAACCAATCAGCCAGAAGCGCGCGACCAAGGCTGTAACTATTACCTCTCTCACGCTGTGGAGCCAAAAGCGCAAGTAGCTAGCCAACAATCGCGAGTGGAAGACGGCTGTCTGTTTGTTCTGTTTAACCAGCAATCTCCATCGACGCTGAATGATAAACAACGTCGGTATCTATCCAGTTTTATCCGTCCCGAAATAATCTTACAGCAGCTCGAGCAAACCAATACGCTGTTTGGCTGTGAAATTGCCTCGAACCTCTTGCCCATGTGGCACAAAATCGTCAGACCAGACGCGCCCAAAGTGACGCTTCCAGAGCATATTTCCATTGCAGTATACGATTACACAGCCCTAAAAAACTGCGCATTGGCCCTTCAATCCATACTTGAGAAGCAAGGAGCGCAAGTTAGCGTCAACACCTACTCATTTCGTGAAATCAATCAGTTGGCTATGGAAGGAAAGCTCAACGAGTCGCTTATTCTGACCAACATTAACCTGGATGATAATCGGCACGCGTCCGCCTTCAACAGCTTGTATCACAATCCGGTATTACAAAGCTGTATCGGTCATGAGTCTAAGGTTTGGCTGACTCAGGCTTTAAGCGATTTGCGAGCACAAACACCTCTGCCAGACTACTTAGACGCTCTTGAGCCCATCGCCTCAGCCTTGATCAATCAATACTGGCTAACGCCGCTGTTTCATCATCGACAAACGTTGCGCTTTCATGGGGTGCTCAAGGACGTAGAACTCACTAACTGGGGCTGGCCTGACATTAAGAATGTGTGGTCCGCAGATTAATCATTTGAGCTCGAACCAACAAAGTTGACATACCGTTCTAACCCCAACTTTCATTAAGTAATAAAAGTAAATTCAACCGTAATTTTGTGAGACAAATCACTTAATTATTGAATTCAAAGCCCAAAATCGACAATTTTTAATTTGAACTCTAATCATTAGATCTCTATTTTTATAAGGCATTCATTAAAAAGGGAAATTATGATGAGAGTAACAACGGCTGCATTGTTAGTAATGAGCGCGACCGCTCTAAATGCGCAGGCTAGCGAATGTGGCAAAGTGACCATCGCGGACATGAACTGGAACTCAGCGACGGTTATTGCCAACATTGACCGCTTTATTCTTGAGCATGGGTACGGCTGTGACGCTGAACTTATTCCTGGCGATACTATGCCGACAGGCACCTCGATGATTGAAAAAGGCCAGCCTGATGTGGCCCCAGAATTGTGGAGTAATAGCCTAAAAGATGCGCTCGACAAAGGGGTGGCAGATAAGCGCTTACGCTATGCTGGTAAATCTCTGGTCGATGGTGGTGAAGAAGGTTTTTGGGTTCCAGCAGCGCTGGTTGAAAAGTACCCTGAGATTGCCACCATTGAAGGGGTGAAAAAACACGCAAAATTGTTTGAGCACCCAGAAGACCCCGATAAATCCGCTTTTTACAGCTGTCCAGCCGGTTGGAACTGTCAAATCAGTGCGGGTAACCTGTTCAACGCAATGGAGTTAGACAAAGCCGGATTTGCGATTGTCGATCCAGGTTCGAGCGCGGGTCTCTCAGGTGCTATCGCGAAAGCCAATGAACGCGGAGAAGCGTGGTTTGGTTACTACTGGGCACCTACTGCTGTATTGGGCAAATACGACATGGTGAAAGTTGACTTTGGCAGCGGTGTCAATGAAGACGAATTCGTCAACTGTACCACTCAAAGCGAGTGTGCAAATCCAAAACCAACCATGTACCCACCTTCACCGGTTCATACCATTACCACTGAAGAGTTCGCAACGCGCGCACCACAAGCTTATGACTACTTCAGTAAACGTGGCTTTACCAACGCAGACATGAACCGCCTGCTTGCATGGATGGAAGATAACCAAGCCGACGGCGAAGAAGCGATGTTCCATTTCCTAGAGGACTATCCGCAAATTTGGCAAGCTTGGGTCTCACCTGAAGTCGCAAACAAAATCAAACAAGCTCTTTAATCCTGCTAGCCATTCAACGCTAAACTAAAGATGTACTCCTCACCCTACTCATCAACAGGGTGAGGAGAAGAAAAGGAATTTATAGATGTCTAACGAAAACTGGTTCAGTAGCTTTCCAGAAATGGATCGCTCCGATCTGAGGGCTATCCGCAAAACACTCGATGGTGCGTATCGCGACTTTTCTCGCGAATATGGCGATATGATCGAATCCTTCTTTGATCCTCTGCTCTCGTTCCTAGTTTGGTTCGAAAAACTGCTTATTTCGACACCTTGGGTCATTACACTCGCGGTGTTTACAGCGCTCGTTTACTTTGCGAGTCGCTCATGGAAACTGGGCGTCGGTTGCCTAGTTTCACTCTTGCTCATTGGTTATTTCGGCATGTGGGATGACACAATGCGCACGCTAAGCATCATTACCGTCTGTACCATGCTCTCCATTGTGCTTGGAATCCCCATTGGCATTGCCATGGCACGATCCAACCGTGTCCAATCGACGGTGACACCGATGCTCGACATTATGCAAACCATGCCGGCGTTTGTTTACCTGATCCCCGTGGTCATGCTACTAGGTATCGGTAAAATTCCGGGTCTCATCGCGGTCGTCATTTACGCCATCCCACCCGTCATTCGACTCACCAACCTGGGTATCCGTCTAGTCGACAAAGAAGTATTAGAGGCATCGACTGCGTTTGGTGCCAACGCCAAGCAGAGACTGTTTGGTGTCCAGTTGCCGCTTGCCATGCCAACCATTATGGCAGGCATCAACCAAACCATCATGATGGCACTTTCCATGGTCGTGATTGCGTCGATGATAGGCGTAAAAGGACTGGGACAACCTGTTCTAAAATCCATTACTAACCAATACTTTACTCTTGGCCTTCTTAATGGTTTTGCCATTGTTGCATTGGCCATCCTATTTGACCGCGCGTCGCAAGCGTACGCCAAACGAACTCAGGCTCACTTAGGAGATCTAAAACATGACTAAGCCTCTTATCGAAATCAGTGGCCTGTACAAGGTGTTTGGTCCAAAACCCGCTTCGGTCATGGAGCGGGTGAAACGCGGTGACAGTAAAGACCAAGTTTTGGCTGATACTGGCCACACAGTAGGCCTTAAAGAGATCGACTTAAAAATCAACAAAGGTGAAATTTTCGTCATCATGGGGCTTTCGGGCTCAGGAAAATCAACGCTCATTCGCCACTTCAATCGCCTTATCGACCCAACCGAAGGTAAAATTCTGGTGGAAGGCACCGATGTGATGCAGCTCAACCAAAAAGATCTTGAGCAATTTCGTCGCAAAAAGATGTCGATGGTGTTTCAGCGCTTTGGTCTTCTCCCGCACAGAACCGTTGTTGACAACGTCGCCTATGGGCTAGAGATTCAAGGACTTTCGAAACAAGAAAGAACAGACAAAGCGTTTCAGTGGCTCGATACTGTGGGTCTAAAAGGGTACGAAAACCAATACCCTTCACAGCTATCTGGCGGACAGCAGCAGCGTGTTGGCCTAGCGCGTGCCCTGTGTACCGATGCAGAAATCCTGCTAATGGATGAAGCCTTCTCTGCGTTGGATCCCCTTATTCGCAGTGAAATGCAGGATCAATTGATCGAGTTGCAAGAAAAGTTGCACAAAACTATCGTGTTCATTACTCACGATCTCGATGAGGCGCTGCGCCTTGGAGACCGAATAGCCATTTTGAAAGATGGCTTACTCGTACAGCAAGGCACACCGGATGAAATCTTGCTTAACCCAGCGGATGATTACGTTGAAGCTTTCGTCAAAGACGTGAACCGTGCCCGTGCATTAACTGTTGAAACGGTGATGAATCCTCCAGCGTCACGAATCACAGCAAACACGATTCAAGAAGCCATAGCGCAGATGAAAGGCATCAAACAAGATTACGCCTATCATGTGACCGACGAAGGCTATCAAGGCGTTTTGACCAAAGAGGGACTACTCGATGCTGCGAAGCAAACCTCTACGGAAGAGATCGGTGACGAAATATACGAAGAAGTACCTGCCATCTCGCCTGACTCAGCGATTGAAGAAGTCTTGATGGAAAGTATTTCAAGCGATTATTCGCTCCCCGTCGTGGACGATGAAGGAAATCTTCAAGGCGAGTTGGAACGCAGTGCTGTTGCGGAAATATTTGCCGATAACGTGGAAGGAGAAAATCGCCCCGACCCAAAGCTCCATAAGGCTTCGTAGGCTCATTTTTAAAACATAACACCCGATATAAAACGCTGGCCTCGCCAGCGTTTTTCATTAGTGCTCAATACAACAAGCAAGCATGAATTGTGGTCAATTTCGTGATCAAACTTTAGTTTATTTGCTATTTCTGTTAACCTTGCCGCGATTTTTATTTCGAACTCTAACTATTTGCGAGGATAAATGAGTAGTACTAAGGATAGGTATAGCATCGAAAACACTGATTACACTGTGGGTCAGGACAACGTTCAGAAATGGGGATTTGACGTTCACAACCCTGTGTTTGGTGCCAGTGCCGGATTAATCATCCTCTTTTTAATTGCCTTGCTTGTTGTGGATCCTGCAACAGCGAAAGCCTCTCTTGATGGCATCAAATGGCAAATCATCGGAAGTTTTGACAACCTCTTCATGTGGTCTGGGAACTTGTTCCTCATTTTCTGTATTGGCTTAGCGTTATCTCCCTACGGCAAAATCCGTATCGGTGGCGTAGAAGCCAAACCGGAACACTCCAATTTGTCATGGATCGCGATGCTGTTCGCTGCTGGCATGGGTATCGGTCTTATGTTTTGGGGCGTCGCAGAGCCCGTTGCGTACTTTACTGGTTGGTATGAAACGCCGTTAAATGTCGAGCCATATTCTGAAGAAGCAGTACGTGTGGCATTGGGCGCGACCATGTTCCACTGGGGCTTACACCCTTGGGCAATCTACGCAGTAGTTGCCTTAGCCATGGCATTCTTTGCCTTCAACAAGGGCTTACCACTCTCCATCCGCTCGGTGTTTTACCCACTACTGGGTGACCGTACTTGGGGTTGGTTTGGCCATATCATCGACATTCTAGCCGTACTCGCGACTCTATTTGGTCTTGCGACCTCTCTAGGTCTTGGCGCTCAACAAGCGGCGAGCGGTATTGGTCATGTATTTGGCTTTGAAACTGGCCTTGGCCTGCAACTGGGTGTGATTGCGTTTGTCACATCACTGGCGGTTGTCTCTGTGGTACGCGGTATCGATGGCGGAGTAAAAGTACTCAGCAATACCAACTTGATTGTCGCATTTGCCCTACTGATGTTTGTAATTTTGGCAGGTTTAGCCGCTGCACTGGGCTCAATTCCAGATACCTTGATTGGCTATGCGGAGAATGTCATTGCCCTGAGTAACCCTCATGGCCGTGAAGACGAAGCTTGGATGCATGGTTGGACCGTCTTTTACTGGGCTTGGTGGATCTCTTGGTCACCATGTGTCGGTATGTTCATCGCTCGCGTGTCAAAAGGTCGTACCGTACGTGAGTTCATTACGGCAGTAATCTTAATCCCAACCAGCATTACGCTAATTTGGATGTCGGCGTTTGGCGGTATTGCCATTGAACAGGTGATCAGCAAAGTGGGCGAACTCGGTGAAAACGGGCTCAGTGACATCACCCTTTCACTCTTCTACGCGTATGAAGCGATGCCAATGAGTGAGATCTTATCGGTGATTTCGATTGTGTTGATCATGGTGTTCTTTATCACTTCTTCGGACTCTGCATCACTGGTTGTTGATAGCATCACCTCTGGTGGTAAAGTTGATGCCCCTGTACCACAGCGTATTTTCTGGGCCTCCATCGAAGGTGCTATTGCCGCAGTATTACTGTGGGTTGGCGGTACCGAAGCGATTCAAGCACTTCAAGCCGGGACTATCTCGACGGGCTTACCGTTCACCGTGATCTTATTGGTCATGTGTGTCAGCTTAGTGATGGGGATGCGAACTGAAATGCAGCATCACAAATTAAGCTACGCCTAATAGAATCACAAGGCCTGCGATTGCAGGCCTTTTTATTGTTAATCTCGCGATTTCTGACACTCGTTTTTATCTTTGGTTAAGTTAGCGAGAGCCTGAGCTTCTATGTTTTCCGAGTCCTGATAAACCTCAAACACATCACCATTTTTGTACCCCGTCAAATGCATGATTGACTGCAGCGCACAGGTGAAAAATGCCATCACTGCAATAATAAACATCACGACACCGCCCACCTCTAACTGCATCATCAACAGCGCGAACCCAAACACAGCCGCCGCAACAATCGCTTTGTTTTTACTTTTCATACCACTCCCTAACAATCACGAGCCTTTTGATTGATGGTACAAATAGTGAATCACGCATAGTTTGAGTAAACACTCAGATGCTCATTGAGTTAATAACAGTTGGCTCAAGAAGCCCCCACAGACTTGTAGAGGCTTCACCCAGATCCAAAAACAGTGCTATGACAGGTTGAAAGTTAGAGTTTCAATTTCTGCCCCCGGTTTGACGAAATTTATCGACAGATGGTACTGGCCTTTTTCCAGTTGAATCTGAAGGCCATCAACGCGCACTGACTTTCCATCTGTGCCGTTAATTGCCAAACTCATACTGAACTCATCATCAATGTAAAGGCTACATGACGACTGAGCCAACGCATCTCGCGAGTATTTCATCACCGCTTGGCATTGGTAAATCCCAGCCTTTTCGACCATAACATCCAACTCGATATTCTGCGAGGCGCCGAGCTCCATCGGTACATCGACTGGATGTGCGGTAGTTATCTCCGCCTGTGTTTTGGCTTTAAAGCGTTTGATTGGCTCATAAGCGGTAAGCGGCCTTTCCATCACTGGCGCATTCAAAATGAAGCGACAAATGTTCATCGCACTGCGTTGCAACTCTGCAAGGGTTAAGGCTCCCGACTCCAGTGCTGCAAGGGTGTCATCTTCCATGGCATTGCGCTGCGCCCCATCATTCTCAACCACCATATAGAGATCGTTTTGCGCCCGCAGCATGTAGGAGGTGTAGGTTTTTGACTCCTCTCCAGCCGAGATGGGGTTGTTCATCTTCGCCCACCAGTCGGTCATCACTATGCCGCTAAATCCCCACTCTTCACGTAGCAAGGTGGTATTGAGATCGTAGTTTGAGGCAGCCCAATGGCCGTTGACCGGGTTATAGGAGGTCATGATTGTCGACGCTTTACCCAGTTTCACCGCCATCTCAAACGGCTTGACGTGAACCTCACGCAAAGCGCGCTCAGACATCACGCTGTCCACGTCTACCCTAGCCGTTTCTTGATCGTTCGCTGCATAGTGCTTAATCGTTCCTGACACGCCCGCTTGGTGTAAACCTAGCGTTTGAGCCGATGCCATCATGCCAGTCAAAAATGGGTCCTCAGAGAAATACTCAAAGTTGCGACCATTTAATGGGTGGCGATGAATATTGATCCCGGGGCCGAGCAGAGTATCAATCTGGTTGGCACGCAGCTCTTGACCAATGAGATTGAACAGTTGTTGGTTGAGCTCTCGGTTCCATGTACAGCCTAGCAATGTCCCTATAGGAACTTGCGTTGCTTTGTGCCCACTGTCCATGCGGATACCGGAAGGCCCATCGGCAGCCGCGGCAATAGGAATGCCAAATTCGAACAGACTGTCACACACGCCACCAAACGCGGCCGCTGTGCCTGGAGTCACCTTAGGGCTGCACATACCTTCGCCACGCACCAGAATCGCCATTTGTTCCGCCGATAATTGGCCAACAAACGCCTCTAACGATGCCTTACCTGATTTAATGTCACCGAGTTTTAAGCCCACATCTCCCGTTTGTGCAATCTCACGTGGCTGATTGGCGTCAATGCGCTCTCGCATACAAACAGTTCGCTTTGGCACCACTTCATAGCGAGCCTCATAGACCGCGTGCTCATTCATTTGACCAGGCTTTAATCGCTCAATAGGTTCTATAGGCGCACAGACTTCCTGTAATTGCTCAATCACCAATAAAGTGGCCAAACACCAAGTCTCAGCAATGGGCTGCGCTTGACGCACGCTGCCACCAAGATAGAAACGATACTCGCCTTCTTCGAGCAAATAACAACTCTTGTGACCCGTTACCCCACTATCGTCATACGATGCGAGTCGATCAATGGGTACCACAAGGTGGAGCACTTGCGACGTATGAGGAGCCAGCTTGAGTGTTTTATCAAAGGCGATCAAAGTGCGCGCAGGTTTACCCAACTTGCCTTGAGGCGCCTCTACATAGAGCTGAACAACCTCTTTCGCCGAGAAACGATCACCTGTATTGGTGACTTCAACGTCGACATGTAACGCTGCTTTTGCCCCCTCCCCCTCAACACGGAAATCAAGCACCCGCTTAGAAAATTCGCTGTATGACAGACCAAAGCCAAATTCGAATTGGACGTGTTGCGGCGCAAAAGTTTCAAAGTAGCGATACCCGACATAGATATCTTCTTGATAGACATTACGCCGCTTGTCGCCAAAATTAGCGGAAGATGGATAGTGCTCAAGCTGATAGGCAATGGTATCTGTCAATCGACCACTGGGTGATTCGGTATCGGACAAAACATCAGCCAGCGCATCTCCAGCTTCCATACCCGCAGCCCAACTGAACATCACCGCTTTGATTGACTCATGCCCCTCTAGCGTCTCTAGCCACGACATATCCATAATGTTGGTCACGTTCATCACGACAATCACGCAATCAAAATGTCGACACACTTCGACGAGCATTTGGGTTTCTTGGGAGGTCAATCGATAGCTGCCCGGCTGGTCGTCATTGTCTTGATCTTCACCCGCCGTTCGACCAATAAACACAATCGCCTTAGTCGAGTTTTGTGCCGCCTCGCTCACCAAATCTGCAGTGACGGGCATCTCTTCTTGAAACCAAGGCTCTGCCGCCCAACCGCCACCGCCATCGTCAAAAGGGTGTGCGTCAACCCAACGTCGATACGTTGTCGCTAACTCTGCATTAAGGGTGATAGCAGGGTGTGCCTCTAACCCGTCGAGCGCGCTGATTGCGTACGGCACATTCACCGCGCCGCCAGAGCCAGTGCCGCTTCGATAGGTGTCGACTTGGCAGCGACCAAACAACGACACCACATCATTGTCAGAAAGCGGTAACGCATGCTGTTCATTTTTAAGCAAGACAATTCCCTCTGTCGCCGCCTGACGACTGACAGGAACCAAGTTCTGTTGCGCGGATTGAATCTGTTTGTTTCGCATAATGGACCACATGATTGAATGATGAATACCTTGTGTGTCACCCAATGTGAATGACTCACTGTGCTTCTTATACAAAGCATAGTATGCTGACCGTGTTCGCTTATCTCCTAACAAAGCGACACAAACAAGGAAATTAGCGACATGGCAATCCGATATAGACTTAGCTCACACCAACGGCACCAACATCTAAGTTTTGCCTTTGTCGATGGCGACCATCAGTCCGACTTCGCGCTGCATCAACATGACTTTTCTGAACTTTTTCTTGTGGTTGAGGGAAGTGGCAAACACTTGGTGGCAAACTACCAATATCCGCTCACCGCAGGGGATGTATTTGTTATAAAGGGCGAAACAGAACACGGCTTTAAAGACGTCAAGGATCTTAAGCTGATTAACTTGATGTTTGATGCCAACGCCCCTTTTTTCGAGCTTCCTTCTATGCGTGCTCTTTCGGGATACCAAGCGCTGTTCAATATTGAGCCTCTGGCGCGGCAAACAACTGACTATCAAGCCAAATTGACCCTCTCCCAAGTTCAACTGACGGATATCAAACACCTTCTTGAATCGATCCGAGTCGAGTACGAAACAGGCCAAGCTGGCTTTGAAGTGATGATCAACAGCTTAATGCAGCAATTGATTATCACCTTGGCAAGGATCTACGCCGATCAGCAAGAAGCAGCTCCGAAACCGACACACGCGTTGAGCCGCGCAATGGTTTATATCGAGCAGCACTATACGTCTGGGGAGGTCTCTCCTGAGCATATTGCTCATGCCGCATTCATCAGCCAGCGTCAGTTGGAGAGGCTTTTCAAACAGTATTTAAACAACTCCCCCAACCAGTACGTCCGCCAACTACAACTGTCCTACGCCCATAAGCTGATTACGGAAGAGAAACTCACCTCGGTGCAACAGATTGCCGAACAATCTGGGTTTCATGACAGCAACTACTTCTCAAAATGCTACAAGCAGCGCTTTCATCTCACCCCGCGAGAAGAAATAAAAAAAGCCGCTACCATGAGCGGCTAAGTGAGCGTTAGGAGCAGTCCCTAAGTCTTCAGAACGTGTTTGCCTGAACAGTTGCAACACAAAAAAGGATAGTATGAAAAAGGAAGGCATCCTGTTCTTGGCCACAAGATGCCTTCAATATTTGCGCTCGTCAGTGTTTTACCACCACATATCCGCTTGGATACCCACAATAAAGTCGCCATCTTTGCCATTGCCGTCACGGTCTTGTCCGTCAAGGTATGACGCTAGGAAGCGGATTTCTGGGTTAGGACCAAAGCCTGAGCTGACGACCATAGTTGGTGCGATAGTTAACTTGTAATCGTAAGAATCGGCTTTTTCGCCATTGCGATCTTCGTAGTTGAACATGTAGCCTGCTTCTGTTGCGATAAAGAAGTTGTCAGACACAGGGAAGGTAGGACGTACCATCGCCGACACCCAACCATCACTCGCGCCATTGTCAAAGTCATTGTATTGAGTTTGTAGCGAGTGGAAGACGTTCACACCGTTATCGAAGAAATAGCCACCCCAAGCGAGCGCGCGGAAAGAAGTATCGTTGTCATCAACCGCTTTAACACATGAAGTGCCACAGCCCGTTCCTGTGGTTAGCCAGCTTTGATAATCACTGCCTGGTTTATAAGTATTGTATGTCGTAATCGTGCCACCTAGCAGGTTACCCGAGCCCAATCCTTTACCCGCTTGAGCGATGTACTTGGTAAAGCCTTTGTCAGACAGCCCAAATACCGAGTCGGTATGAACGATGGCTGTCATCTCGTAACCTTTTTCCGCGAAGGCCTCTTCACCCGCGCCAAAACCTAAATCAATCATGTTGTCTGGCATAAACTTCGCCATGGCATGCAGCTCGACGCTACCCAAGTTCACTCCAGCGTGGAACGCGTGCATGATGTTGTTGCCGTCACCCCAAAAGCCGGTATCACCAGAGTCATCACTCGCGATGTAAGCGAAATCCCATTTGTTGCCACCTAGCTCCACGCCTTCGATGCCCACACCCGTACCCGACATATCGGTGTAGAAAAAGTCGGTCATAAAGATGTAGTTATCTTTGCCGTAGAATCGTTTACCGCCCCATACAACGCCGGTATCGGAGACTCCTTCAAACTCAACAAAAGTTTCCGCCATACCAATTTCGCTGTTGGTGGCATCGGCGTTTGCACCTAACTGGTTAGTCGCGTATTGCGCGTTATCCGCAGCAGCGCGGGTTTTGATTCGGATCTGCTGGCCCGCGTCGTTGACAAAGTTCTTTTGCAGTGCCAATTCAAAGTGGCTATCAGATTCTACGCCTAATCGACCTAAACGCTCTTTCGATGCAGGGAACTTAGCACGCTTGAAGTCATCATTTTTGCTGTAAAGGACACCCGCACGGAAATAACCGTGAAATTCGAATCCTTCGGATTTTTCTGCTAACGCAGGTAGTGAGGTGACTCCAGTCGTCGCGATAAGGCAAGCAAGAGTAATCTTAGACAGTCTCATAGTAACTCCATGTTATTTCGCGCCAAAGAAAGCGCTTTCTTTTGTTTTGATATAAAAATCCAAAAATAAGCAGCATTCAAAAGCGTAGGGCATTCAATAGAGCGATACAGACTCAAATGAAGACAGAGTTGCTATTCATGTTTGGATTGAGGACAGAATACCCACCTACAACCCCTACAAAAAGTTATTTAAATCACAAAGAAAACGCTTTCTTTTAAGGTCGATCACAAATTCCAATCTGATGATAAGAAGCTCAGGAACAAAAATACCGCGCATCAGGCGCGGTATTTTACGGGTTGGTTGAAGAGCCAAGCAGCGATTACTTGGTCATTCGGATGTTATCCAACAACATGGTCATTTCTCCAGTCGGCTCAAATACCAGCAAGTTATTGATGTTGGCGGGATCGGCGCTACCGGAAGCATAGCGATTGCCCCCTGCAATGATATCGGCAACAGGGATTGAGATAGTTTGCCAATCGCTCGTTCCATCCAGAGGAACCGTGATATCACTGGTCGCAGGCCAACCACTGTCCATCTTAACGACCAACTCCACACCGGCGCCGATGTTCTCGACTTTAACGTCAAAGATCAGTACCCCAGATTCTAACCAAGACGACAAATCGGTCTTTGGTGAGCGGAAATAGAGGTTACCCCCACCATTGAGTTTCGAGATAGACAACACCTTGCCTCGGCTCGGTTCATCAACCTCCGCGTGTTCCACAATATCAGTCGGGTCATAACTGCCATAAGCTAAGCTGGTGTTGAGTGAGTCCTCAAATATTATCAACTCGGGTCCATTCGCATAGCTGTCATCTTGAACCAAAATAGCAGGTGGTTGATTTCCTTTTACCAAGGTGGCGTTTTCTGAAGTGGCAGCGCAGCCCTTCCCTTTCCAGCGGTCAACTGAGCAGCGGTACACTTTGACATAATCAACCAACATGGTTTGCGGGAAAATGTCGCTATTAACGCCTTTTTCATTCGCGTTGGCCGCCCAAGAACCACCAACAGCGACATTGAGCAATAAGTGAAACTTCTCATTGAATGGCGCAAGCGTGTCGGCATTCACCAACTGCCCATCTTGTTCATACTGAGCGTACCAACCTTCATGGGTTTGCGTTGCATAGTGAATATTGTCTACATACCAACGAATTTCGCCCTCTTCCCATTCAATAGCGTAAGTATGGAAATCGTCGGCAGGGTTAATCCCATTCGGTAAGGTAACGCCCAACCCACTGTGCACGTTATCTGGCCACGCTTTACCATAATGCAATGTCGCATGAATTCGGTTTTCTGCGTCACCCGGTTTCGCGCCTGGCGCATCGGATTGAGTGTTCAGGTTGACCGCTTCAAGAATGTCGATCTCTCCCGAGGCGGCCCAAGTGCCATATTTGCTTTGTGTCGGCAGCATCCAAATCGCAGGCCACGTACCTTGCCCAGATGGCAGTTTGGCGCGAACCTCGAAACGACCATATTTTTGGTCACGCTTGCCTTTGGTTCTCAGCCTTGCCGATGTGTAGGGCAAGGTTTTCGTCGCGCCTCCCTCTATGCCGTCAGGGTTATCAGGTCCGGTAAATGACTCTTTGCGCGCCACAATATGAAGAAAACCGTCTTTAACAAAGGCATTTTTCTCTCGGTCTGTGTAGCACTGTTGTTCATTGTTACCGCCGCCCCAGCAATTTTGCTCAAACGACCAGTAGCGAGGGTTGATACGCTCGCCATCAAAGTTATCTTGCCACGCAAGCTGCCATTTTTCGCTCGGCGTTATCGTCTCTTGCTTCAATGCCACCGGCTTTTTACCCGTGATAAATGGCGCATCTGGGGTGTCTGCAGTACTGGCGCATCCCGCAATGATCGAGCCCGCAATCGCAGTCAGCATAAGCTGAGTAATCGGTGTTTTGTCCAACATAATTATCCTTTCTAACGTGCGATAGGACCCAAGCCCTATCGCCTAAAACATCTGGGGTGTTATTTCGAGTAGTAGACGTTGCTGACTTCGACTGTTGCGCCATCTGGAATGTAGTTTTCTCCCGCTCCGTCCACTTCGCCAAGGAAGAACATCAATGCCACTACGGCGCTAAGGTCCATTTGCTCATAATTGGCAAGTTGTGACAGAGGAATGGAATAGCTTTGTGTCTCGGTAGAGATTGGGTACGCCGTATTCCCACCCACTTGAACGAAGTGGTTAACGGTGCCAGATCCTGCCGTTTGCATGCCCAGTTTGAACGCCACATCCGCTAGAGATTGCGTCGCTTTGATATCAAAATGTAAGCTGCCTTGTTCAAATCCCGTTAGGTTGGCTTCAACGCTAGGCTGAACCCCCGCCCCCCACCAGCCAGGGAAGTTATCTGCTCCCCCTGTCACCATAATTGATGAGCCTGATTCGCTGAGATAGATTCCCGAGTTCCCGCCCCACCAATAGAGATTGATTCCGTCAGCTAATGCGCTATCAATCACTGGATAACTGTCGCTGTTCACTGGCGCTTCTTCGTAAGGTGGTAGCTGAGCATCGAGCATAAGAGCATCAAGGTTGCCTGCGTAAGTTTTGCTGAGCGCAATCGGGTTTCCATCACCATCTTGGCCACGAGTCAAGCCATCAAACGCTCCCTGATCAAGCAAATCCCAAAGCAGGTACTTCGCTTGGCCATTCATATCGATCATGCCAAAGTGCTTTTCAGAATGGTTGGCATCGGCGTGCTCCCACCCCGCTTTCCACTGCTCATCAAAAGCTTCAAAGAAAAACAGCGAGGCACCAAACTCATTTGACCACTCTCTCAACCCGTCGTAATACAGTTTCTGTTTGTATTGGTCCGATGCCTTGGTTCCTGTCGCCCCAAACCCGTCACTCGACACGGTTGACCAACCGGTTTCACCGATATGAATCTGTTTCGTTGCATCAATGGCATTCACATTGCCTTGAACCATTTTGACCTGGCTTAAGAAATGCGCTTGCGCTCTTTCCATGGCGGCCTCAAGCTGCTGTTGTTTTGGCAAGTCTTGTTCATTCAACGGTACCGCCCAAAAGTCGCCATTCCAGTGGGTATCATGAAATGGGTACGAATGGACCGAAACATAGTCGACCGCTTCAATAAGTGCTTTATAGTCATCGCCCGCATAATCGCCTTGCCCCGCCCAGACGGCAAAGTTGTCCGAACTGGTAATCCAAACGTCCACAGGAAGTTCATCGACTAAGTCGTCATAGCCCTTGGTAAAGTCAGCCGTTTTGAGAGCCTGAAGTTGATTCACATAGCCTGTTACCACGGTAGGGGAAACATGATAGTTCGCCCAATGGACCATAGATTCATTCCCCACAGCGAGCACTTTGATGATTTCGGGGTAGAGGTTGACCAGTTCAATCGCCTTGTCCATTTCCGCTTCGCTGGTTGCACTGCCTTGGGTTCTATCGATGTCACCCCCACCCCAAGCATTGACTGCATCGACCCAGATCCCCAACATGACAAACATTTTGAACCCTTCGCGATAGTCCGGAGACGCGGGATTCATCAAAGCATCAATCGCAGCAAGGACTCGCTCGGTATCAATGAAATCTTGCGTGTGATAGGTACGAATCATCTTGATTCCCATCGCTTCCATTAACAGAAGATCTTCTTTTATCTCCTCAACAGACGGCGCATTGTCGCCACTGTCACGGACAGCTTTGCGAAATGATCCGTAAGAGATAGCCTGAAAATCCGGATTGCCAAGCAGAAAATCCGATCCCGCAGCACGACTCGCGGCAGCGTCATAACCATAGATATTGGGATAAGGGGCAAGAGGGGCAGGTTGAGCAGCAAGCGTCACTCGCTCAGTGTTATCAGGTGTCGAGCTCGATTCCTCCAACAGTTCTGAGTTACAGCCAGCAAGTAATAAAGGCAAACAGACCAGTAGAGCACTATTTTTAAGTTTGAATTTTTGCATAGGGTGCATTTCCATATCGTTCCACTATTTCATCATCTGACACAGGAAAGCGCTTTCTTGTAAATTTTGTTAAACACTCACCTGATGATATCCAGTTGTCATTCGACTGTCTTTGCTCAATACTGCTGCGCTTAATTTGATCAATGACTTAGAAATAACATTGGAATATGGCGATTTTGCCAACAGAACACCCCTACATTACGAGATCTAAATCATATTGAAAGCGCTTTCTTTGGTTTATGCTCACATTTATGGGGTAAAATGGAGATAAATGTAGAGTCCTCCAAGAAAAGCGAGTAAATAGTAAAACACCATACACTCGTAAACGAATAACGACACCCTTTTTAAAAGAGTTAATGCCTTGATTACAATAAAAGAAGTCGCAGAGTTGGCCAAAGTTTCCCAAGCAACTGTCTCTCGTGCAATTAACAATCACCCGACTGTGAAAGAAGCGAACCGTAAGAAAGTGTTTGCTGCGATTGAGCAACTCGGATATAAGCCCAATGCATTTGCTCAGGCATTAGCATCCAGTCGCTCTAACAGCATAGGCATGCTTGTTGGCTCGTTAGATGGCCCCTTCTATGGTCCGTTAATGCACCACACGGAAGACACTATTCGCTGTAACAACAATCACTTGATTGTCACTAGCGGTCAGGAGTCTCACACCAAAGAGCGCGAGTCGATTGAATTTTTGCGCTCTAAACGCGTAGATGGCTTCATTTTGCACTCAGACAAACTGTCTGACGACGAACTCATTGAGGTGGTCAAAGAGACCCCTGCAACCATCATTTTGAATCGCTTTATCCCAGATATTGCTGACAACTGCATTTTTATCGACAACGAGTTGGGCGGCTATCTTGCAACCAAGCATTTACTCGACAAAGGCCATCAGAAAATCGCTTGTATTACGGGTCAACTCAGTAAAGGAGATAGCCGAGACCGACTGCAAGGCTATCGTCTAGCCCTTGCTGAAGCGGGGATCACCTATAATCCGTCCTATGTGATTGAAGGGCGATTTGACCATGATGGCAACCATGAGCGCACTCGACGCCTTTTGGATCGCGCCCCAGACATCACCGCGGTCTTCTGCCAAAACGATAACATTGCCCTTGCGGTGTATGACGTTGCTGCTGAACGCAACATCACCATTGGCAAAGACTTGTCCGTGGTAGGCTTTGACAATGATTACCACAGCGCCCACATTCGCCCTAGATTGACAACCGTTAACTTCCCAGTCGAAGAGATGGGCAGGGAAGCGGCAAGAGGTGTGCTGGCGATTGTGCAAGACAACCCAGCGAGTATGAAAAAGCAGCTTCAACCAGAGCTGATTGTGCGAGATTCCGTCGGCACGCTATAACCGCTGGAAATGATCGGGTCGTCATAGCGATAGATAACCGATTCAATCAGAGCCGTCGTCCACTTAGAACGATCGTCGAGAAAAAGCGGATTCACTCCGCTTTCTCACATGCACATGTGGGCTCAAAGAGGCTCCGTTAACCGATACAAGTCCGCTTCAATAAGCGCCTCATACCCTTCTGGCAGCATAGGATTGGTTAACGTCATCACCTGACGATGAGCCAAGTCTGCTTTTGCGATTGCTTCCCCATAGTGAGCGAAGAAATGCTCCGTCACCATTTGCTGTTTTTCCTGCCACTGTTGCCCTAAGCGCTCAGCTAACTGAGCCCCGTTTTTGTTCACATAAAACACAACCGGAAATGGATAATAGAGTGCCAGTGTTGGCTCGATGGCTAAATTACGCGTTTGCTGGTTAGGGTCAGCCAAAATGTCATGGATTTCATTGACGCCGAGCGTCATAAAGTCGACCTCACCCTGCTCGATCCAGCCCAGCATATCGTCCAACGAACCGCGCTCAATAACATCAAACCCGTTGGCTCGAAAAAGCTCAGCATCGACCCAAGTGGCAGGCACCCCCACTCGTTTAGATTTCAATTGCGCCAATGTTAAATCTCGAAACTCGTCGATACGCTCACGAGCAACCACCATTAAACGCCAACCAAGCAGCCCTCGACAAAGTGGAATCTTCACTTCAATCAAGGGTTTTCCAGCAAACTTCTTGTTTCCGGCAATCGTCACCAGCGCATCCGCGCCATTGTCAAACACAGCGCCTTCATCTTCCGCAGCGGGATAGTCGGTAAGGTCGTTATGTATTGGTTCTAATTCCTTGCTATCTGCGGCCAACAGCTCGAATAATTGATACTCATATTCTTGCCTAGCAACAGACTTATTTCCGTTCCAAAAAGTGATCACGAGATTCCCCCTAAGTGCACGACAGAAGAGCTAAGAATTTCCTTTTTGCCCCACCAAAGAAAGCGGTTTCTTTAATTTTGGTGGAATTTGTGAAGATCCGCAAATTTAACACAGAGAAAAGAGTGATCGACATCTAAAAATATCGTTTATTTCAGCCTGCCTGTTGTAAAAATCTAGCATGAAAACGCTCAAAGACACTAACAGTAAAAACGTGGGGTATCATTTTAAATAACTGATTATATTAAATAATAAACCAAACCCCATTCTAATTTCATTATCTTGGCACAAAGCAATGATCTGTGATCCAAGGTCTATTTTGAACACAAAAGTTTGTATTCATGACTTCATGAAGCTAAAACAACCCAAAGAAAGCGCTTTCTTTTTAAGAAACGCTTCCGGGGGATGAATCAAACCAATAATGAAATAAGGACAATGTGATGCATAAGAAAACTCTGCTCGCGACCATTGCTGCCAGCATGCTGCTTTCAACGGCGGCTCAAGCGGAAGACATCAAGCAAGGTGGAACACTGACGGTTCCAATCATCAACACAGGCTTTGTGGAAAATTTCAACCCATACACCACCAAAGACCTGTACCACGGCATCATGTTTGAGCCACTAATGGTCTTCAACAATATGACAGGCGAGACAGACTTCCGCCTAGCCGAGTCATTTGCATACTCTGATGATCTTAAAACGATCACCTTAACACTTAAAAAGGGCTTGAAATGGTCTGATGGTACGCCGTTAACAGCGCAAGACGTGGTCTACAGCTTCATGCTTACGAAAGAGGCGCCTGCCTTTGACCAAAAGGGGATTTGGTCGGGTAAGAACTTGCAAACCATCACAGCGACAGATGCAACCACGGTGGTTTTCGAGCTAGCGAAAGCCGACTCAACATTCGCTTGGAATCTAGAGCGTTACCACATTGTTCCAAAACACATCTGGTCAAAAGTTGATGACCTCACCACATTTACCAACCCTAACCCTGTTGGTAGCGGTCCAATGACGGTGGTGAAATACCTCAAGCCTCAGCAAATGGAGCTGTGTCGCAATCCAAATTACTACCTTGAAGGCCGTCCTTACCTAGATTGTGTCAACTTCCGCTCGTACAACGACAACTCACAAATTCAACCTGCTTTGATCAAAGGCGAAATTGACTGGGGCTCCAACTTTATTGCCGACGTTGAGTCGACCTTCGTGGCTCAAGATAAAGCGAACAACCACTTCTGGTACCCAGCAAACGACGCGATCCACCTTTACGTAAACACCAAGAAAAAGCCATTTGATGATCTTCGCGTTCGTCAGGCGCTCTCAATGGCGCTAGACCGTGAAGCGATTGTAGATATCGCCGCTTACGGTTACCCAACAGCCAACTACAACCCAGGTGGCATCGCAGAGCTGTACAAAACGCACATTGATAAAAACGTGAACGACAAGTACGGGTACCTTACGCGCTACGACGCAGACAAAGCAAAAGCACTGCTTGATGAAGCAGGACTGGTCGATAAAAACGGCGACGGCTACCGCGACAATAGCGATGGCTCAGATATTTCTTTCGATATTGAAGTTGTGAACGGCTGGACCGACTGGATTCAAGTTGTGCAAATGGTCACCGAGTACTTCGACGAGGTGGGGATTAAAGCCAATGTGAAGACAGTCGACTGGGCGGTGTATGACAAGAATCTTAAAGAGAGCAACTACACCATGTCGATTAACTGGTCGATGGTGGCAACCAACCCAATCTTAGCTTACCAAGAGTACTTCTCAACGTCGCGCATTGGTAAAACATGGCACGCGGGTCACGGCATTAACTCACTAGAGATCGACAAGCTGATCGAGAGTTTTGGCAAGATTGGTGATGCCCAAGAACAAGAAGCGGTGATCTCTGAGTTGCAAGAATACACAGCTCAAAACATGCCATTTATCCCACTGTTCTCAAACCCGACATGGTTCCAATACAGCACCAAGAAAGTGGTGGGTTGGCCGAACGAAAAAGATCCATACGTTCAACCAGTTTGGTACGACGGCGGTAAGCGCGTGATTATTTTGAACAACTTACACCTTAAATAATCTCTCTCACTAGCAATTATAAGGAGCCTAAGTTGTTAGGCTCCTAGGTTAAAAGGTTCGTTATGTCGTTTTTAGTTCGCCGATTTGGCTTTTATTTCACCGCTTTTCTTATTGCCATATCCTTCAACTTTATGTTGCCAAGGTTAATGCCCGGAGATCCCGTGGATGCCTTGTTTGCAGCAGCCCAAGGTCGAATGGATCCTGCGCAAATGGATGCGGTGCGCGAAATGTATGGCTTTGTGGATGGCAACATCTTCGAGCAATACATCGCTTACATAAAAAGTGTTTTTACCCTCGATCTTGGCCCTTCCGTGCTGATGTTCCCTGTGAGTGTCTCTGAAGTGATCGCCAATGCCCTACCTTGGACCATGTTCTTAGCCTTGGGCTCTTTGATTGTCGCGCTTATCATCGGTGTCAGTATTGGTACTTATGCCTCTTACCGACGCGAAGGTATTTTTGGTCAGGTAGTACCACCGGTTCTCGCGTTCATCAGTAACTTCCCTTACATCGTTACCGCGCTGCTGCTGTTTTACTTCTTTGGCTTAAAACTCGAGATGCTTCCCCTCGCCTACACCTATGACCCAGCACTCGACCCCGGCTTTACGTGGGAGTTTATCTCCAGTGTCGCGAAACACGCCGTATTACCGGTTGGTTCGATGGTGATCGTCGGAATCTCAACATGGGTGTTTAACATGCGCAACGCGATGATCAACGTCTTGGGCGAAGATTACGTCACCATGGCGGAAGCGAAAGGGTTAAGCAGCTACCGCGTCATGTCTCGCTATGCTGGACGCAATGCCATCCTTCCTGTCGCAACAGCCATTGCGATGGCGATTGGTTTCTCGTTTGCAGGCTCGATCATGACCGAAGTGGTATTTAACTACCAAGGACTTGGCAACATCTTGCTAAAAGGCATTGTGGCGCGCGATTACCCACTTATTCAAGCCATTCTACTCATTCTGGTGTCAGCGGTTCTGACTGCGAATTTCATCGCTGACTTACTCTACGTTTGGCTCGATCCACGTATTTCGAATTAAGGTGCATCATGGACAAACTCATTAACACGACTTCATCGTCCGCCCACGCTTTGACAAAACGTGAATCAAAGTTTTCGTGGCAACGAATCAAGAAATCGCTCGGCAAAGTGTACGCTTTCTTTTATGGCAATCCACCAGCCATCATTGGCGGCCTGTTACTCTCCATTGTGTTGGCTGGCGCTATTTTTGCTCCAGTATTGGCAACGCATAACCCAGAAAAACGGGTCGCAAGGCCACATGTCGCCCCCAACGCAGAGCATGTGCTTGGCACCACTCGTAGCGGACGCGACGTTTACAGCCAAGTGCTCTATGGCGCACGTAAATCGTTAACCGTGGCGATCTCTGCGGGCATCATTGCGATGAGCCTTGCGGTGATCATTGGCGTTTCATCAGGCTACTTTGGTGGAAAAATTGATGACCGTTTGAACTTTTTGACCAACGTTTTCTTGGTCTTCCCTCAATTGCCATTGTTGATTGTTCTGGCCGCGTTCTTAGGTCAAGTCGGGTCTCTGGTGATAACCATCCTCCTCGGGATCACCTCCTGGCCGTGGGGCGCGCGGGTCATACGCTCGCAAACCATGGCGATTCGTAACAAGGAGTTCATCATCTCTGCGGAAGTGATGGGCGAATCCAAAATCCGCATCATCCTCGTTGAGATCCTGCCGAACCTTGTCTCGATTGTGTTTGGCGGCTTCCTAGGTACGGTGATCTACGCAATGGGCTCAGAAGCGGGGCTAGGCATTCTCGGTTTGGGTGATGCAACCGAAGTGAGCTGGGGATCCATGCTCTACTGGGCACAAACCTCGTCAGCGCTGTACACCGGAGCGTGGTGGGAAATGCTGGTACCAGCGATGGCATTGGCAATTACCGGCGGTGCGCTTGCACTAGTCAATATGTCGATTGACCAAGTGAGCAACCCGAAACTACGTACCGGCCCGCACATCAAGCTGTGGCACAAACTGAAAAAAGAAGCCGATAAACGCCGAGGTCTAAGATGAGCAAATTACTAGAAATCAATAATCTATGCGTTGACTATGTGTCTCCAAATGGCGTAGCTCGCGCGGTAAACAACGTCAGCCTGTCCATTGCACCAGGTGAAACCTTAGGTATTGCAGGTGAATCAGGCTGCGGCAAGAGCACGCTCGCGTTTGCGATCTCTCGCTTACACAAAGCGCCCGCATTGATTTCCGAGGGTGAAATCATCTACAACGGCCAAGATGTGTTGAAGATGAATGATCGCCAGCTACGTAAGTTCCGCTGGAACGACGTCTCGGTGGTGTTTCAAAGTGCGATGAACTCGCTCAACCCAGTGATTACCATTGGCGAGCAGTTAACTGACGTCATTCTTGCTCATCGCAAGATTCCTTACAAACAAGCTTATGACCGTGCCGTAGAGCTACTGAACGTGGTGGGTATACATGGCGACCGTATGGCGAGCTTCCCACACCAATTAAGTGGCGGCATGCGTCAACGCGTGGTGATCGCAGTCGCGTTAGCCCTTGAGCCAAAACTGATCATTATGGACGAGCCAACCACCGCGCTTGATGTGGTGGTCGAGCGCGAAATCCTCAATGAGCTGTATGAACTCAAGAGCAAGTTCGGTTTCTCGATTCTGTTCATCAGCCATGACTTGAGCTTGATGGGTGAAATTGCAGACCGAATTGGCGTGATGTACGCGGGCAATCTGATTGAACTTGGCGATGCTCAGAACGTCTTTGGTGACCCTCAGCATCCTTATACCAAAGGACTGATTTCGTCATTCCCAACCATTCACGGACCAAAAGAGCGCTTGTACGGCATCCCGGGTAACCCAGTGAACTTACTGCAAATTCCACAAGGCTGTAACTTCCAAGAACGATGCAACGACTGCTTTGCCCAGTGTAAGCAGGCAGAACCTGTATTGGCGCGTGTCAACAACGGCAACTTAGTCTCTTGCCACCTTGTTTAACAGGAGAGAAAACATGGAAAACGCAACCAATCCTGAGGTCATTCTCTCGGTGAAAAACTTGGTCAAAGACTTTCCACTCGGTCAGTCAGTGAAAAGCAATCTTATGCGCGCCGTAAACGACGTATCGTTTGAGCTGCGTAAAGGCGAAGCACTGGCCATTGTTGGTGAATCTGGCTCAGGAAAAAGTACTGGCGCACGCGTCTTAACTCGTATCTATGATAAAACTGGCGGTAATGTTGAGTTTAAAGGCCAAGAGCTCAACGAGTACATCAAAGAGCATGGTGAGCTTGAATACGCACGCCAAGTGCAGATGATCTTCCAAGACCCATTTGGCTCGTTAAACCCTGTTCATACCATCTATCATCACATCGCTCGCCCTTTGATGATTCACAATCGTGCGAGCAAAGAAGCGATCCCACAACTGGTGTATGAGTTACTCGACTTGGTTGGTCTGTCACCAGTAAAAGAGACGGCAGAAAAGTACCCACATGAGCTAAGTGGTGGTCAACGCCAACGTGTCGCGATTGCCCGCGCGATTGCGGTCGATCCTGAGGTCATCCTTGCCGATGAACCAATTTCAATGCTCGATGTGTCGGTTCGACTCGGCATCTTGAACTTGATGTCAGATCTTAAAGACAAACACGGCATTTCATTTATGTACATCACCCACGATATCGCTACCGCGCGTTACTTCGCGGAAAAGACCGCCGTGATGTACGTCGGGCACATGGTGGAATGGGGAAACAGCGACAGCGTGACGCAAAATCCACAGCATCCATACTCGCAGTTACTTCTTTCTGCGGTACCGGAAGTGGGCAACTCAGGAAAACGCGAGCTAATGGCGAAAAAAGGCGACATCCCACTGTGGAAACCCAGCAGTGTCGGCTGTCCGTTTGCCAGTCGCTGCCTAAAAGCGACTGAGCAATGTACGCAGTCCGTGCCCGAGCCAACCCAAGTCGGGCCAGACCATTACGCGCGCTGCCATCACCTATAACGATAAACAGATTTAAACAGACATTTCGCTCTAAGCTTAAAGAACCGAGGTTCACAGCTTGGCTACGGTTCTTATTGCTCAAAATCAGCGAAATGTAGGTATCAAGGAAAAAATTATGACTTTTGCTACTCCATCTCACTTAGCCGTTGGCGGTCAATTCGTTGACTTAGACGGTGAGCGATTTTACAAAATCAGCAACGTTGACCAGATGAAACCCTTCTTTATCAGTGTGGTTTCTGCCAGCGATCACTGGCTTTTTATCTCATCAACCGGGGCGCTTTCCGCAGGTCGCATTCGCCCAGAAAATGCCTTGTTCCCTTACCGCTCGGTCGATCACATTCATGAGAGTGCCGATAACACCGGCTCAAAAACCATCGTTCGAGTCAAACAAGACAACGGCGTTATGCTCTGGGAACCGTTTAACCCACACCACAATGGCCTGTACCAAACGGAGCGTAATCTCTACAAAAATACCATCGGGGACAAGATCGTATTTGAAGAGATAAACCACTCTCTGCAATTGAAATTCAGCTACCGCTGGAGTTCAAGTGAGCGTTTCGGATTTGTGCGTCAGTGTGAGTTCACCAACCTGAGTGACCAAACTCGTGACATGGATGTGCTCGACGGAGTACAAAACCTGCTGCCGTCTGGTGCGCCTTTGCAGGCATTGCAAACTCGCAGCGCCTTGGTCGATGCCTACAAATGGAACGAACAAGTTGAAGCGTCCTCGCTAGCGCTTTACACCATGTACGCCAAGCTGAGTGATCGCGCAGAGCCTGCCGAATCTCTCCTTGCGACCACCGTGTTTGCGCTTGATCAGGGAGACCACCAGCTGTTACTGAGCAGCGAACAAGTGAACGCGTTTCGCCAAGGCCAGTCAATCCACAGTGAGCCACTAACAAAAGGCGTACGCGGCAGCTATCTGATCCACAAAACACTTTCTCTTGCTCCAAGTGAAAAACAAGGCTGGTTGATCGTTGCTGACATCGACAAGAATCATCAAGCGGTTAGCGAACTGATTAGCCTGTTAGACAAACCTGCGGATCTGCGATTAAACGTCGAGCAAAGCATCGCCGACAACCAAAATGACTTAGTTAAGTTGATGTCGGGCGCGGACGCTTGGCAATTGACCAACGAAGAGAACACCAGCGTTCACCACTATGCGAACGTATTGTTTAACAACATGCGTGGCGGTGTGATTGAAAACAACTATGACTTAGATAAGCAAGATGTACTCAAGACGCTGCGCAACGCCAACCAAAAAGTAGTCGCAAAACACAGCGCCTTTTTCGCCGACCTGCCCGACTCTTTTACTCACGCCGAGCTCATCTCTGCTGCGAAAAACAGCCAAGACCCACAGCTTATCCGCCTCAGTTACGAGTACTTGCCGCTGACGTTTGGTCGTCGCCACGGTGACCCGAGTCGTCCTTGGAACCACTACGAAATCAAACTCAAAGATGAAAATGGTGAGCGCTTACTTTCATATCAAGGCAACTGGCGTGACATTTTCCAAAACTGGGAAGCGATCGCTTTGAGCTACCCTGGTTTCATTCAATCCTTTATCGCTAAATTTGTGAATGCCTCAACCATTGATGGCTACAACCCTTACCGCATTACTAAAGATGGCATCGACTGGGAACTGCTTGAGCCTGACGATCCTTGGAGCAACATCGGCTACTGGGGTGATCACCAGATCATCTACCTACTTAAGTTCCTTGAGCTGGCGAAAAAGTATCAGGGTGCGCAGCTGACTGAACAACTGTCGAACGACATCTACAGCTACGCGAACGTCCCTTACAAGCTCTGTTCTGTAGAGCAGCTCTTTGCTAACCCGAAGGACACGGTCTCATTTGACCAAGAGCTGCAATACGAGATTGAACAACGTGTCGAAGCGCTCGGTAGCGATGGTCGCTTGCTCGTGGAAGGTGGCGATGAAGTTTACATGGTCAACTTGACGGAAAAGATCTTGGTTCCGCTGCTGTCAAAACTCAGCAACCTCGTGCTTGATGGCGGTATTTGGCTGAACACTCAACGTCCGGAATGGAACGATGCCAACAATGCCATCGTGGGTAACGGCTTATCCATGGTCACGCTCTATTACATGCGTCGCTACGTCGCCTTTACCCAAGCGCTGCTGGAATCGGCACCGGATTCGATCTCCATGTCGAAAGAAGTGTTCGATTGGATGCTTTCGATTCATAAAGTGCTGCAAGACGCGAGCAAGGAGATTCGCCAAGAAACCGTAACTCGCCAAACGCGCAAAGCCATTCTGACCCAGCTAGAGAAAGCGTTCGAACTCTACCGCAGCCGCGTCTACCGCATGAAAGGTTTCTCGGGCAAGACTCAAGTCGAGGTGAGCGCGATTTCCGACATGCTGGCCACCAGCCTTGATGTGCTCGACTCCAGCATTCAAAGCAACTTACGCCAAGACGGTTTGTACAACGCCTACAACATCGTCACCTACAGCGGCGAAACTCTTAACATTGAAGAGCTGTACCCGATGCTTGAAGGTCAAGTCGCGGTGCTCAGCTCAGGCGTGCTTTCACCGAAGGAGGCCGTCAATTTGCTGGATAACCTCTTTGCCAGCGAAATGTATCGCGACGATCAACGCAGCTTTATGCTCTACCCAGATCGCGATCTGCCAAGCTTCATGGAGAAAAACCAAATCACTGCGGACCAGATTGCCCAATCGCCGCTGCTGTCTGCCATGCTCAAAGCGGGAGACCAACGCATTGTGAATCAAGATGCAACGGGCGCGGTCCACTTCAACCCAGCTTTTGAAAATGCCGAGTACCTGGCTACCGCACTCAACAGCATCGATAGCAATCAGTACAAAGCACTGACAGTGGAAGCGAAAGAGTCGGTTCATAACCTCTACGAACAAGTCTTCAATCATAAAGCCTTTACCGGGCGCTCTGGCACCATGTTTGGCTATGAAGGTCTGGGCTGTATCTACTGGCATATGGTGTCAAAACTGCTTCTGGCGGTGCAGGAAAACTATCTCGCCGCGCGCGATCTCGATCCTAGCAGTAAAGAAACCGCTCAATTAGCGCACTACTATTATCAAGTTCGCGCCGGTATTGGGTTCAATAAATCGCCAGATAACTACGGCGCCTTCCCAACCGATCCGTACTCCCATACGCCAAAACAAGCGGGCGCTCAGCAGCCGGGGATGACTGGTCAGGTAAAAGAAGAGGTCATCACTCGATTCACAGAACTGGGGATTGAAGTGGAAAATGGGACAATTGGCATCAACCCAACACTGCTATCGCCACAAGAGTTTCTCTCTCAAGCGACTCAGTTTGATTGTTTGAACGTGTTGGGTGAGCGATGCAGCTACAAAGTTGATGAGAATCAGTTGGCATTTACCTACTGCCAAGTGCCTTTTGTTTATGAGTTATCAGACCGTGCCGCCATTAGCTGCTTCTTCACAGATGGGAAGGTTGAAAACATCGAGGGCTTACTGCTGAGCGAATCGATAAGCAAGCACCTGTTTGAGCGTGATAATCACATTAAAAAAATAAAGGTGTGTATTCCAAAACACCAACTTCTAACTCAATAATCGTCACGAGTTAGCTTCGCGAGCCATCCAGTTATTCGGGGGAGAACTGGGGGCTCGCTTTTTTATCAACGCAAACGTTAGTTTTTAACCCAATATAAAACAAGTAATTACCCTCAAACCTGTCCCGTAGCCTTTCGATCAACTAAACGAAAAGACGATAAGTGTCGATGTTTTCAACCAACTCACCATGTTTGGTGGTGGTAATGCTGCGGTTTATAACGGCAACACTATCTTTGAATTAATCATCAAACGGCATCAAAACAATATCTTCTTCAATGTTAACAATGAATATTTCATCTGCGTAAAGGGGAGCTATCGTCACCTCCTCCCACTCCATTACATAATATTCAGATACAACATAAGAATTTAAAAAGGATAAAAGTAGTAATTTACGTATTATTTATTACCCATGATTAAAACTATATTTCTGCTCTGAATGACCTTCAGTAAAGTCGATTAGTGCGTAAGAATTGCAAGCTAGGGGTAAGATTTGTAAGTAAAAGAAGCGGTTAGAGAATTCGGCTCTTATTATTGATGAAATTTTAGAAACCGTTGATGTAACAATGAAAAAACTCGCTTTACTCCTATTTCTGTCAATGCCAGCCGCTGCACAAACTAACCTTTACTTAGGCGTTGATAGCCTGTTAAGCGGCTCAAAGGGATCTGTTCAATATGGATTTCAGTTTGCAAACTCTAACGGTGATCGTTTCGGTTATGAGTTGGTGTATACCAAGTATGAGTCAGAATATTCTTACGGGTTGAACGTGAAACCGTCCTTCCCACTGGTAAACAACTTCTTTGTCACTCCGATTGCGGGTTACCACAAGTTTAGCAACGATAAGTGGAGCCCTATTTATGGACTGGAGTTATCACATCACTTCAGCGTTTTCGAAGTCAGGGCTGGGGTAAAAAAGAACGACTCTGGCATTGACGACAACATGAACTATTACGTTGGTGGAGCCATTAGATATTAATCATGAAAACAATTTTCTTTGCCAGTCTTATTTCATTTTCTGCTATCGCGGACACCATCTCGGTTCAAAATGAATCGATCACGATTAACCTTCGGTTCAATGAGTTCCAAGGTTTAGATAAACAACGATATGTTGATGCGGCCAAAGAGTGGCTTGAGGTCGTCAAGTCCGTTGAGGGAAGAGAGCATCACACATTAGACATTGATGTTGTGGTGACAGATACGATCGAATCTGATGGTTTAGCTCTAGTAGAGGAGTCTGTGCCGATCAACGGTCTAGAGATTCCAACATACGGCGTTATTTGGATGCACGCCAATACCCATCAGCCCAGTTTTGAGGTCGCGAGTTACAAAGGCACCATCTTGCATGAAATTGGCCACATTTTGGGGATTGGCTCCACCACAGACCCATTTATCGTGGATCACATCGATGAGATCAATGGCTCTGGCTTTTGTAAAGACAACAGCGTTGCACTGGCCACCTACAACCGACTCTACAACACCCAGTTTACGTGTTTACCCTTCTCGACCAATGGGCACTTATACGATGACATTCAATCTGAGGATGAACCTAGAGGGAACCATGTTCCACCAATGACTCAGGAAGTGATGGCAAACGGTAATGATATACGACCAATCACCCTAGCGGTGTTGGACGATATTGGTTACCAGGTGGATTACACACAGATAGATATGACACGAAAATAGTGCCAACTGAATCAAAGCCCCTTGCCATGCCTTGTCACTTTCGATAAGGCATTTTTACTTTGATTGAACTAAATCATTTGAGCATTCCATAAAGTCAGGTAACTTACTGTCTGAAGTCCAATCAACAGTGTCCTCTGACTCTCTATACTATGTCACAACTCGATATTAAATTTGTCGCCGCCGATATGGATGGCACCCTGCTCGATGAAAACAGTCAACTCAATCCTGATTTCTTCGATATTTACCAACAACTTGAGAACAAAGGGATCCTATTCGCTGCCGCTTCGGGTCGCCAATACTACAGTTTGATCGACACCTTTGCGCCAGTAAAAGATAAGATGCTGTTTGTCGCTGAAAATGGCACCTTAGTCATGCACCAAGGGCAAGAACTCTACAGCTGCGAAATCGACAAACCCTCGATAAAAAGCATCATCCAATTAGCTCGCAGCATTGAAGGTGCTCATATCGTATTGTGCGGCAAAAAGTCAGCTTATATCGAAACAAAGGACTCAGCGGCAATAGCAGAGTTCGCCAAATACTACCATCGCTGTGAGTATGTTACCGATCTGCTTAGCGTCGAAGACGACTTCATTAAGGTGGCCATCTGTCATTTTGGCGGCTCAGAAGAGCTGGTTTATCCAGCGTTTCATCAAGCCTTTGGTAAGACGCACCAAGTGGTGGTCAGCGCCAAGATTTGGCTTGATGTGATGAATGCCAAGGCGTCCAAAGGGGCTGCCATTGAGCATTTACAGCAATCACTTGGGTTTACTTATGAGCAAACCATGAGTTTTGGTGATTACCTCAATGATCTGGAGATGCTAAAAGTCAGTTATCACTCCTACGCCATGGAAAACGCCCACCCCGTAGTGAAAGAAACGGCTCGCTTTTCTGCACCGAGCAATGCAGAGGCAGGCGTATTCAAGATCATCAAGGAGCAACTGCTCGACTAGGCTTGGTAGAGTTCCAAGGGTAAGCCGTCTGGGTCATTAAAAAAAGTAAACGGCTTACCCGTAAACTCATCAATTCTGATGGGTTCTACCTCCACTCCAGCCTCACGCAAATACTCGGCGTACTCTTGCACCGATTCTACAGTAAAGGCTAAGTGCCTAAGCCCTTGCGCTTCGGGTCGTGAAGGGCGAACTGGTGGGTTGGGAAAAGAAAACAACTCAATTTGGCTGCCATCTGGAAGCGCGAGATCCAGCTTGTAGGAGTCTCGCTCAACTCGATAGTTTTCTGCCACCACTCTCAGTTTCAGAGTTTGTGTGTAAAACTGCTTGGATAGCGGATAGTCAGAGCAAATAATTGCTGCGTGGTGGATCGCGAGTAATGTCATGTATCGCTCCTACTCAATCACCAATGAGCCATCGGCATTGAACTCCCAGCAATCACCGTACGCGACCTCCCACAGATAACCATCTGGATCAGAGAAATAACCACTGTACCCACCCCAAAACACATCTTGCGCCTCTTTTTCCAAGGTTGCGCCCGCTTGAACAGCAAGCGCAAGGATTTGATCGACTTCCTCCCTCGAACGCGTGTTATGCGCAAGAGTCACACCACTGAAACCGTTTCGAGTAACCGCCTTATCAGCAGACACATCTTCTGCGAGTGCCGCGAGTGGGTATAAGGCAAGGCAGACCCCACCCGTTTTGAAAAAAATGATGCCATCTTCTGGCGTTCTCGAGGAAGGGAAGCCAAGTTGGCGGTAAAACTGATACGAACGCTCTAAATCTTCCACGCCCAATGTGATGATGCTGATTCTCGGTTCCATCTGATTCTCCTTGTTTAGGTCTGTTATCATAGCGGTGAAAGACACTAGCGTCTGTTAACCAGCAATAAAGACACAAAAAAAGCTTCCATCTTGGAAGCTTTTTGTCATTTCGTAAGTGAACCGCTAAATAGGACTATTTTTGCTCTTTGAACATATCGAAACTTAAGCCAAACGTCGCAAAAATCAAGTCTTCACCCGCTCTGACTTCAGCAAAATATTGATCGTAACGAACGCCGACAAAACCCGCTAACGTGTCTTGCATCAGCGCTGGATCGTTCAAGTCCGTTGCAGCCTCAAAACCCACGTATAGAGGTAAATCAAACTGCGATTGTAGGTTGTACTGATAACGTCCAATCGCCCACATTGCCCACTCACCATTAGTGATAGAGTTCTGGTGTTCTGGGTCAATCACACGATCCTCAATTTGGTACTCTTCTTTGGCAAAGGTCCCTTTCCAATAAGCACTAAACCAATGACTCTCATTTAGACGGTAACGTGCGCCCGTTTCCCATGTGTGCGAATGGCGCAGTTCCGAATCGCCCATAGAGAACTTAGCGAACACATCCCAATCTTCAAAATCGTGAATGTATTTTAAACCAATTCCCCATTCAACACTGTTCTTCTCATGATAGAAACCCGGTAAATCACTGTACTCTGTATCGTAATAATACTTAGATTCACCGACATAGGTTCCTTCAAGAAGATCGACGGAAACCTGTAACTCCGAAGCCAGAACCGGTGTCGTACACAGCCCTAGCAATAATAGCTTTTTCATTGTTTGTACCTTAAATAGACAAAACAATCCGTGTCCGCTTGCCGATCGAAATGTCGGATATAACAAAGCTCCCTAAACAGGCGATCCAATGAACGCTGTTTTATTGCCATTCTAAAGATCAAAACTGTGATATCAACCCAACTTTAACTGGGGCATAAAATTTCTCAAATATAAGACAAAAGTGGGGTAAGACGCAGATTCAAGGGGGAATATAGACGAATAATTCGACAAAGACTGTGAACTGATATGACGATCAAAGGCTAGTTGGTGATATTGATATCAATCCAGTGGAATATTGCCCGCTTTATATAGAAAGGCCTGACATTTTGTCAGGCCTTTAAACAATTGTGCATTACTAGAGAAGGTTAAGTTAACTTGTAAAACACGGTCGCTAACGGTGGTAGACGAAGCGTTAGTGATTGAGCCAAACCTTCACTCTCAGTTTCATCGGATTCGACCGCTGCCAGTACCTCAAAACCACTTCCGCTATACTCAGAAGAATCGGTATTAAGCAGAAGCTCGTAACGCCCTGCATTTGGTACACCTACTCTGAATGATTCGTGTGGTACCGGAGTAAAATTCGAGATCACGAGAATGCGTTCGCCGCTTTCACTGATTCGCTCATGGGCCAGAATCGATGCATCAGCGGCATCTTGCAAGCGCCATTCAAAGCCTGATGGCTCGCAATCAAGCTCGTGCATCGCTTTCTCTTGACGATAAAGCTTATTGAGATCTCGAGTCAGTGCTTGAACACCTTGATGGCGTTCAAACTCAAGCAAGAACCATTGCAGTTGATCATCATGATTCCATTCTGCCGTTTGGCCGATCTCCGCGCCCATAAAGTTCAGCTTCTTGCCCGGCTGCGCGTACATGTACCCTAAGTAGGCACGTAAGTTTGCTGTTTGCTGCCACTCATCACCCGGCATCTTATTGTGAATGGAACCTTTGCCGTACACCACTTCATCATGGGAGAGTGAAAGCACGTAGTTTTCGCTGTGTGCGTAAACCAGTGGGAAGGTAATCGTGTTGTGGTGATACTTGCGGTGAACCGGATCTTCTTGCATGTATGACAGCGAGTCGTGCATCCAACCCATGTTCCACTTGAACCCAAAACCAAGTCCGCCCATAAAGGTTGGGGCAGAAACGCCAGGGAAAGCGGTCGATTCTTCTGCAATCGTCATCGCATTTGGGAAGTACTTATAAACTTCTTCGTTCATCCACTTCAAGGTCGCAATGGCATCGTAATTCTCGTTGCCGCCATCGACATTGGGAATCCATTGGTCATGACTGCGCGAGTAATCCAAGTACAACATAGAAGCCACGGCATCCACGCGAATACCGTCAATATGGAACTGTTCGAACCAATAGAGCGCGTTGGAGACAAGGAAACGACGAACATGCTCACGACCTAAATCGTAAATGTATGAGTTCCAATCTTGATGCCAACCACGTCGTGGGTCTGGATCATGGAACAACGGCGTGCCGTCAAAATTCGCTAAGCCGTGGTCATCGGACGGGAAGTGTGCTGGCACCCAGTCAAGTACAACACCCAATCCCGCTTGGTGGCACTGGTCAACAAAGTACTTAAAATCATCTGGTGAACCATAACGGCTGGTCGGGGCGAACAAGCCCACAGGTTGGTAGCCCCAAGATCCGTAAAACGGGTGCTCCGAAACTGGCATAAGCTCAACATGTGTATAGCCCATCTCGACCAAATAAGGAATCAACTCATCGGCCAGCTCGCGATAATTGAGAAAATCGCCGTTGTCGTCTCTTTTCCATGAACCGACATGCAACTCATAAAACGAAAGGGCTTCTTTGCGTTTCTCTGTGACAGGGCGGGTTTGCCACTTTTCGTCTTGCCACGCGTAGCGAGAGTGGTCATAAGTTAACGACGCAAACGACGGGAACTGCTCAGAGTGAGCGCCCCACGGATCGGCTTTGTGCGGTAGCCCCTCACCATTGGGTCCTTTCAACTCGAACTTATATTGGGTACCTTCCGGCAGGTTAGGCACAAACAAACCCCAAATACCGTAATCTAAGCGCTGCATTGGTGTGCGGCGTCCATCCCACTGGTTAAAATCCCCAACTAAGCTACATGCGCTTGCATGAGGAGCATAAACCAAGAAACGCGTACCGCTGATCTGCTTACCGTCACGTTCAAGGGTAATGAACTGCGCGCCCATGTGCTTATACATCTCTTTTGGCGTATGCAGGTCATCGTATTCCGCATAAATATTGTGATACTGATAAGGGTCGTCGACGATTTGCTCTGTCTCTCCCCACTGCACTGCAAGTTGGTAGTGGGTGAAATGTAAGTCACGCTTGTCCGCAAGAATAAAGCCTGACGCATCTTCGCGCGTCAATTCAATCGGGTCTTCGCCATCAATCAACAACGAGACCGAGTCTGCACCTGGCATCCATACTCGGATCGCACCGTCGTCAGCATCAAGGTATGGACCAAGGAATGAAAATGGGTCAACAAACGTTGCATGAGAAAGCTGGTTATACGCTTGCGTTTTTTTGTCCAGAATAGCCGTTTTCAAATGTATCTCTCCCTAACCGAACTTTCATGTATCGACTTGGCACTGTGAATGGGTGAATTCTGTCCCTATCCCTCACCGTTGGGGCACGGTATTAGCAAGCAAAAAGAAACCATCACATAGACTAAGTTGATATTATTGTTCTAATTTATAAAAAAGCCCGCCATATGATTGCGGGCTTAAAATAGCGTTCTGAAAGTGTACTGAATTACGCTTTTACATAGAGTGACTAAGTCGATATTTTTCTATGTAAAAGGTGAAAGCAGCGACTATTTGCTTACCTTAGCACGAACTTCTGTCAGCTTGTGAGCAATACGGTTCACGCCTTCTTGTGCAAACACTTCATCTAGGTTCATCGACAACTTACGACGCCAGTTTGGATACTCGTCGACCGTACCTGGAATGTTAACAGGTTGATCCATTTCCAACCAATCTTCTAACTGAACACTCAGCAAGGTTGAAGCGCCCGCAGCCACATGCAGCTGCAACGCTTCGGCTAAATATGAATCCATCGGAACGTACTGAGCGTCACGGCCCACGCCTTCTGGTAGATAACCGTGCCATGCTACAGAATCTAGAATGCCTTGCTTACATTCTAAGCGGCCTTCAAACAAGCCTTGGAGCTGTTTTTCGTCTGGATACAAGCCAAGCTCTTGACCCATTTTAAGGTCATCGCAGTGCCAGAAACCTCTCAATGTCGGCATATCGTGAGTACATAGCGCAGACATAGATTGCTCAGCGTAATGCGCCGGAGAGATAAAGCCACCGTCATCTTCCGACGTTTCGAAGAAGAACACCTTGTAGGAGTGAACGCCCGCATCACGAAGAATTTCAACGATTTCATCCGGCACGGTTCCTAAATCTTCACCAATCACACTACATTGGTGACGGTGCGATTCAAGCGCCAAGATTGCCAGCATGTCTTCAACTGGGTAGTAGATGTACGCGCCTTTGGTCGCGTTTTCACCTTTTGGAATCCACCATAGACGCAGCAAGCCAAGTACGTGGTCAATGCGAAGTGCACCACAGTGTTTCATGTTGGCACGCAGAAGCTGGATGTACGCATCGTAGCTTGTCGCTTTCAATACTTGAGGGTTAAGTGGTGGTAAGCCCCAGTTTTGACCCAATGGACCTAAGATATCTGGCGGCGCACCGATGCTGGCATCAAGGATCAAGTTGCCATTATCCGCCCACGTTTCCGCGCCAGAGTCCGCCACGCCAACCGCTAGGTCACGATACAGCCCCACAGACATGCCTTTCTCTTCTGCCAGCGCTTGCGCTTCTTTAATTTGAGAGTCTGCAACCCACTGCAAGTACATGTAAAGATGCACTTTATCTTGGTTCTGAGTAATAAACTTCTGCACTGCGGCATTATCAAATTGACGCAGTTCTTCAGGGAAGACAGGCCACCCCCAAACGTTGTTATCTTCAGCATGTAACGTCGCGTGCAGCGCATCGAACGCCGCTTGGTGGACTAGGCTGTCACCACCTTGTTCAACAAAGGCCAAGAATGCTTGAGCGCGCTCGCTGTTTTTGTCGAGGTGACGTTTCTTAAACTCATTGAACAGCAGTGGCAGCACACTCATTTTCAGTTCTGACACTTCGGTGTAGTTGACCCAGTGAGAGTCACGCGCTTTTTGTAGGCGTTGCTGGAACTCCGCACTGCCCACCATTTGCTGCGCTTCAATGCTCAATGAAAACTCAGGCACTGAGCTCACGTCGATGTATAGGATGTTTAACCAACGACGAGAAGACGGGCTGTATGGGCTCGCCCCTTCTGGGTTGGCAGGAAAGAGTGAGTGAATTGGGTTTAAGCCAACAAAATCGCCACCGCGAGAGGCGATATCCGCAACCAGTTGTTTTAGGTCGCCAAAGTCACCCATCCCCCAGTTGTGCTGAGTGCGAAGTGTATAAAGTTGGACACTTGGGCCCCACATTTTTTTGCCATTTTCGATGTCTGCTTGCTTGAAACACGCTTTTGGCGTCACGATCAGTGTCATCTCGTATGGCGACTTGCGACGCTTACGTGTCACGGTCAATTTGTGGTAACCCCAAGGCAAATCACTTGGTAGTGCAAACACTAAAGGGCCACCCTCTTTGCGCTCATCACGCACGATCTGAGACTGAAGATAGCCTTCAAGTACCTCTCCTTGCTCAGTCGCCAGCTGCCAGCTAAACTCGCTTTCTCGGGCACTTGCACCCAAGTTCAATGCCACCTCTACAGGCTCGCCATCACGAATTACTAATACTGGTTCAAGCACATCTTTCTTATGCTTTTTCTCTGCCGATTGTAGAAGAGTTTCATCATTGGTTACGTCGTAGCCTAAAGACGCAAGTAAGTGACGGATCGTTTCGTCCTCAACTTTTGCTTCATCTCCCCACGCGCTTACGTAGCTGTCGGCAATTCTTGCCATTTCAGCGACTTGTTTTAATGCGTTTTGTTCTTTCATCGCTCTCTCCGAAGGACTGCGTATACCTTCAAAATGTAGGGTATTTAATAGATTAAAAGAGTGAGCCAAGACCCGAAGGTCTTGGCTTTATGAGTAAATTAGCGTTTTACTGACTCTAATTTCCAAATGTTGTTCACATAGTCTCGAATTGAGCGGTCTGATGTGAACTTGCCAACCAAGGCGGTGTTGAGAATGGCTTTCTTCGCCCAACCTGCTTGGTCTTGGTATTGTTTGCCCATCTCTTCGTGCGCTTGAACGTACGATGCGAAGTCAGCCAAACATAGGTATGGGTCGCCACCATCAAGCAGGCTATCGAATGTTGCTCGTAGCAAGCCAGGTTGACCTGGAGTGAACTCATCACCCGTTAGCAAATCAAGCGACGCTTTAAGCAGTGGATCCGCGTGGTAGTAGTCGTAAGGGTTGTAGCCTTGTGCTTTCAGCGCTTGTACACCCTCAACGTCTAGACCGAAGATGTAGATGTTTTCATCGCCAACTTCTTCACGAATCTCTACGTTCGCACCATCCATCGTACCAATCGTTAGCGCACCGTTTAGCGCCATCTTCATGTTACCGGTACCTGATGCTTCTTTACCCGCTAGCGAGATTTGTTGAGAAACATCTGCCGCTGGGATGATGATTTCTGCCATGCTCACGCGGTAGTCAGGAATGAAGACCACTTTTAGCTTGTTGCCAATACGTGGGTCGTTGTTGATCTTCTCAGCAACCTTGTTGACCGCAAAAATGATCTCTTTCGCTAGGTGGTAACCCGGCGCAGCTTTCGCAGCGAAGAAACACACGCGCGGCGTACATTCAAAGCTTGGATCATTGATGATGCGGTGGTAAAGCGACAAGATGTGTAGCAAGTCTAGGTGTTGACGCTTGTACTCGTGCAGACGCTTAATTTGAACGTCGAAGATCGCGTTAGTATCAAGCTCGATGCCCATGTTTTCTTGAACCCAATCCGCCAAGCGCTGTTTGTTTTGCTTCTTAACGGCCATAAATGCTTTTTGGAATTTCGCATCCGTCGCGTATTGAGCAATGCCTTCAAGTAGCTCTAGTTTTGCAGGCCATTCTGTGCCGATTTTTTCTGAGATGAGGTTAGACAAACCTGGGTTACAGAACTTCAACCAACGACGTGGTGTAATACCATTGGTTACGTTTGTCAGTTTACCTGGGAAGATCTCATTGAACTCAGGGAACAGGTCCTTTTTAACCAGTTGTGAGTGCAGCGCTGCCACGCCATTCACTTTGTACGAGCCAATCACACATAGGTTTGCCATGCGAACCATGCGGTTGAAACCTTCTTGGATGATAGAAAGCTTCGCTTGCTTCTCACCATCACCAGGCCACATCTTACGAACTTCTTGTAGGAAGCGGTGGTTGATTTCAAAGATGATTTCCATATGACGCGGAAGTAGACGCTGAATCAACGACTCAGGCCATGTCTCTAATGCTTCTGGTAGTAGCGTGTGGTTAGTGTACGCAAAAGTATTCGCGCTGATTTCCCACGCTTTATCCCAAGACAAACCTTTCTCATCGATAAGGATGCGCATCAATTCAGGAATAGCGATCGTTGGGTGCGTATCGTTTAACTGAATCGTTTCTTGCTTTGGAAGATCCGCGAGTGCAAAGCCTGCCGCTTCATGACGACGTAGAATGTCGCGTACTGACGCTGCTGAGTGGAAGTACTGCTGCATTAGACGCAGAGTTTTGCCTTTCTCGTGGTTGTCGTTCGGGTACAGAACTTTGGTGATGTTGCCTGCATCGATAAGTGAGTGCTGCGCTTCAAAGTAGTCACCGTTGTTAAAGCTCGCAAGTGAGAATGGAGCAATCGCCTGACATTCCCAAAGACGCAGTGGGTACACCGTGTCTGATTCGTAACCCACAATTGGCAAGTCCCAAGGCATCGCTTTTACCGTCATGCCTGGTACCCATTTACGGACTTCTTTGCCATTCACATATTCAACGTCAACGTGACCGTAGAAGCCAATCTCTTGTGCCAGTTCTGGACGAGCCACTTCCCAAGGGTAGCCTTCAACACCACGCCATGCGTCTGGCGCTTCTTTTTGACGGCCTTCTTCGAAAGATTGCTTAAACAGACCGTACTCGTAGTGCAGACCGTAGCCCACAGTTGGGAATTCTTGAGCCGCACATGAATCCATGAAACACGCCGCAAGACGACCCAAACCGCCGTTACCTAGCGAAGGGTCACGCTCTTCTTCAAGTAGGTCAGTCAGGTTTTGGCCTAGCTCAGCCATCGCTTCAGTGATTTGCTCGTAAAGGCCCATACTGATGAGGTTATTACCTGTCAAGCGGCCAATGAGGAATTCAAGTGATAGGTAGTTAACGCTTTTTGCGTTTTGGATTTTAGGATCTTGTTCCGTTTTTAGCAGATCGAGTGTCGTTATCTCTGCTAACGCTTTACCCATTGCTAGGTACCATTCACGTGACGTTGCTGTCTCTTCCGTCTTTGCATACGTTGCTGAAAGGTGCATTTTCACGTCATGTTGGAAAGTCGCTTTATCAAAGCTTGTCTGTTGCGTAGGTTTCATTAGAGAAATCTCACTTATTGGTTCTAATTCATCTGAGGCATATCGTGCATGGGCACGGCTAGCAAAACATCCTCCTCCAAAACGGCTTATTAGGAGGAGGGCTCAGGGCGTAGAGGGAGGACACCTCAAAGCAGAGTGATCTGACTCTCAGTTCACTATTCCTGAGCGCAGACCCTGGTGATTGAGATCACACCATCAACGAATTAACCCTACATCCTGTTTATGAAACTTGTTGGTTCAGAAAAACAACCAATTGATGGATATGTATACTTGATCACATTAAGTTTTCATCTGTTACTCAGTTTTCATCATTTTTGGTGCAACAAAGGATAGAGGTCGCACTCACAACCCGCCACAAAGGTGATAGTTGTCACAATTTAGGGGCGTAGATAACAACAAAGTGTGAATTACACAAAAATCTCGTGGTTGATCAATAACTGTGGGGTTCGTTCTCAAGTAACATCGCTGTCAACAAGGCCTATTGGCTATTTATTCACCACCCCCTAGCAGAGTGAATAACAACAATTAGGGGTATTGAGCAGGGAAAAGAAGATGTGGATTCCTTCTAAGTTAACCCGACCGGGTCGATTACATAATGCTATCGTTCGTCCGCGAGTTTTAGATTTGTTGCAACAAGCCCCTTGCTACAAACTGGTCCTTTTCCGCTCTCCGGCGGGGTATGGAAAAACCACGATGGCGGCTCAATGGCTATCGGACAAAGTTAACGTCGGTTGGTACAGCATAGACGAAAGTGACAACGACTCTTTCCGTTTTATGAACTACCTATTGCAAGCATTGAACAAAGCAACCAACAACGCTTGCCCTAACGCGCAAAAACTCGCCGAGAAGCGTCAGTTCTCCTCTCTTCATTCTCTGTTTGGCGAAGTCTTCTCTGAAATGTCTGTGTTCCATCAAGAGTGCTACCTCGTGCTCGATGATTATCACCTGATCAGTGATGAAGAAATCCACGAAGCCATGCGTTTCTTCCTTAAGCACATGCCAGACAACCTAACGCTTGTCGTCACGAGTCGCGCCGCACCTCCATTGGGCACCGCAAACTTGCGCGTTCGTGACTTGATGATTGAAATTGGCAACGAACTGTTGGCGTTTGATACCGAAGAGACCACAAGATTCTTTAATCAGCGGGTGGCTGATGGCATTGATGACATAACCGCAAACAACCTACGAGCGTACGTTGAGGGGTGGCCTTCCGCATTGCAACTTATCGCGTTGCAAGCGCAGCATCAGCATAAAACCTTAGCCCAGTCCGCCGAATCATTTTCTCAATTTAACCATGCTCACCTATGGGATTACCTTGTCGAAGAGGTGTTTGATTTACTGGATGCAGAAACTCGCTTATTCCTACTCCAGTGTTCCATCCTTGATCACTTTAATGATGAGTTGGTGTCTGCCCTCACCCAGCGTGATGATGCGCTGAGCATGATTGAATCGTTAAACCGCTTTGGTCTGTTCATTCATCCGCTGGAAGGCGAACAAAACTGGTATCGCTTCCACAATCTGTTTGCGGAGTTCTTAACGCACGAACGCTCTGCGCGTATTCCTCAGCAAGAAACAGAACTACACCAAACCGCAGCGAAAGCGTGGCTGAAGCTCTCTTCTCCTCATCAAGCGCTTTACCATGCGCAAAAAGCACAAAATAGCCAGTTAATTGCCGACATCTTGCTGCAATATGGGTGGAAAATGTTTAATGGTGGCGAACTGCAAAGTGTCGAGAAAGCGATTGAGACGCTCAGCCCTGAGCAACTCTACAGCGAACCGAAACTGTGCATGCTTCAGGCTTGGTTAGCGCAAAGCCAACACAGATACAACGATGTTGGCGATTTGCTCTCTAAAGCCGATGCGCAAATGAAAGCCTTTAACGTGGTCTTAAGCACCAAAGAGCAAGGCGAGTTCAACGCACTACGCGCCCAAGTTGCAATCAACCAGAATGAGCCTGAAAAAGCCCTCGAGCTAGCGGAATTGTCACTGAGCCAACTCGATAGTACCGTCTATCGTAGTCGTATCGTTGCTACCTCTGTTGTGGGCGAAGTTAACCACGTATTAGGCCACTTGAGCCGTGCACTGCCAATGATGCAACAAACCGAAAAGCTGGCAAGGCAATACCAAGTCTACCACCAGGCCTTGTGGGCCATGCTGCAGCAAAGCGAAATCTTGATCGCTCAAGGTTACGTTCAAGCCGCGTACGAAGTGCAAGACAATGCCTTCAAACTGATCGAAGAGCAGCAGTTGCAGCAAGTTCCCCTGCATGAGTTTTTACTTCGTGTTCGAGCGCAAATCCTCTGGTGCTGGAACCGCTTGGATGAAGCGGAAGAGTGCGCATACAAAGGGCTTGATATCCTAGGGAATCACAGCCCAAGTAAGCACTTACATAGCTACTCAATGTTGGCGCGTATTGCCATTGGCCGAGGGGAACTCGACAAAGCGGGTAAGTTCATCGACCAAATTGTGCATCTGCAGAAACAGTCAACCTACCACGTCGATTGGACAGCGAACGCCTCACTGTCATTGATTTTATTCTGGCAAGCGCGCGGCGATCTGGAGGCCATTCGTCAATGGTTAGACACCACCGTCAAGCCAGAGCAAGCGTGTAACCACTTTACTCAACTTCAATGGCGTAACATTGCCCGCGCGCAGATTGCACTGGAAGAGTTCGAGCAAGCGGAGCAAACCTTAGCTTTCTTGCAAGAACAAGCAAACAATAACGAATTACTTACCGACACCAACCGCAACTTGATTGTGGAAGCGGTTCTGGCTATTTCTCTCAAGGACGAAGAGAAAGCCCGAGATCGACTTAAGCAGGCGTTGGCGCTGACCAATCAGACGGGTATGTTGGGCAACTTCTTGGTTGATGGCGCGAAGATTGGCCATATTCTGGAGAAACTCAATAACAAGAATGAACTAGGGGATCTAGAACGTCACAGAGCTCAGCAACTGCTGAAGGACATTTCCACCACTCAGCGTAGCCGCTCGGTACACTTCGATGAAGAGTTCGTCGAGAAGTTAGTCAATCACCCAAACATCCCTGAACTTGTTCGTACCAGTCCGCTAACCCAACGAGAATGGCAAGTGCTGGGTCTGATTTACTCAGGGTTTAGCAATGAACAAATCGCCCAAGAGTTGGATGTCGCAGGGACAACCATTAAGACTCACATTCGTAACTTGTACCAAAAGCTCAATATCGCTAACCGCAAAGAAGCCATCAAAACCGCTGAAAACTTGCTTCAATTGATGGGCTATTAGCTCAAATAGAAACAAAAAGCGCAGCGATACCGCTGCGCTTTTCTCACCCGTAAAAGAAGAAGTTAATCATCGATCTCTGGCAAACTCGCCACTTCAATGTCTAACTGTGCCCCCCATGATGGGTCATCACGCTCTTGCTTCACAACACCACGATTGTTTAGCCAAACAACGTTCTTGTCTGTTACAGGGCTAGCAGCGCCAGCTCCCCAATGGGTGTAACTGACCATATGACAAACATCAAACTCACCCGCCGCCACTTCAATCGAGCGTTTGCCTAAGAACTGCTGAGTATAGGTAAAGTATTCCGATTTAAGCTGCTCAATCAAGGTACCTTCCGCAGCATCAGTCACTTGAGTCAAGCTCGCGACAGCCGCATCTTCATGCTCAACCGTTTTGCCCAACAGCAGTTCAGACTTCGCTACAGGGGTTGGTAGAACCACTTTGACATTACCCCAGCTGCTGCCACTTTCATCACGACCAATTTGACCGTAGTAATGATCTTGGTCTTCATACTGCGCTTCCACAAACACCACGCTATCGGCTTCATCATAGCCTTTCACTCTTGTTTGTGTTAGCGCTCCAGACGCATACTGAGCAGGTAAATCAGTGACATTGGAATCTGCAAGCCAAGAGAAGTTATCTCCCATATGCTCTAAGTGATACGTCCAATGCTGAGTATGACCCACCCAAGACATATTACGCGTTACATTTTGAACCCAAGTATCGCCTACTTGTTTTTCATAGTCGGCATCAGACAATGAGTCTAGACAAGCTTGAAGAGTGAAAGGTTGGTAACTCGAGACAATAAATTCAGCAGCAGTTGAACCAAATAGATACTCATCCCCTTCTGCCTCATCACCATCAACATACCAAGTGACGCGTACGAAATCGTTATAAACAGCGAGGTAAAGCTTGTTATCCTCTCTGTTGAAATCGCTCCAAGTTAGGTCATCTTCAAATGCTTCAGGGAACGTAACTTCACGCAAGGTCTGGCCTTTATGTTCGATATCTTGCCAACTTCCTTGCGCCGCAAGCTTGGCCAAGGCTCCATCCCCTTGGTAAGCGTAGTAAATAACATCACCCACACTTGTTAGCTGAGCGTATAAAATACCGTGGCTCGTTCCAGCCAATGGGATCAAGTCGGCGGTATCATGCGTACCACTGCGGTCAGAGTCATTCACCGCAATAGTTGATGCAAGCGTCTTCAACCACACCCCGCCGAGACTAATACCGTTACACATGTTTCCTAGAGCTTGGTAGCGATCCGGATCGGACTTCTCACACCAATCTCCTTTGTTGAAACCATAGTACCCCTCTTCAATCATGCTTGATTCAACTTTATAGGCCACACTATTGACTGGGAAAACGAGATCGCTATCGATGTGGTTAAGCCAATATTCAGAGTCATCCGCATCTTCTAGGATTTCACGCACATTCAAATTGCTGATATTGACACGATCCGCGGAGATTTCCTGATCCAGTTCAGGCAGCGCTGTTTTGACAAGTAAGCTGCCATCTTCACGACTCACCACTTCAACAACCGTATCATCCGCTGCAACCCAACCTTCTGCACTTAGGAGCATTTGACCATCATCAGAACCCGGCTCTTGGTGATGTTGCTCGAAACCACCGGTTTGGTAGTCGTAGAAGAATTGAAGCTCTTCCACTTCAGATTCTTTATTCACGCGGATGGCGCCAAACTCCAACTCAGGTGGAGCGTAGTCCTCTGCGTAGCTGTCAAACCAAACTAAACCGTCCGATTTTAGAACCTTAAGCAGGTCAACATCTTCACTATTTTTAACCGCATCAAGCTCATCAAGTTTGTCTTTCAAGTTTTCTTGAGCCAGTTCTAACGGGAGTTCCCCGAGAATCTTGTCAATGTCGATGTCATCTTCTGCATTCCCAATGTGAGACAACACGTCATCAACCACCTGCATCACTTGCTCGATGATCAGCTCCTTAAGTTCGTCGTCTTCAATGCCGGCCTTTGAAGCATCCAGAGAGTCGGTCGCGTTAGCCATCACCGATGCCGCAACTTGTGCAACCTTGTGAAGAGACATATACGCTTCGCGTTCCTCTTGAGTCATAGTGCTCGAAGCCTTTGCTGCAACATAGTCTTGTTCTAGATCGACTTTGCCACCTAAGCTACCAAGTTGCCCTTTCACGACCGCTTTTGCATCTTCTAAACTCTTGCCCTTTTCCACTTCATTTTGAACCAGTGTCGTCAACGGACTAACAAATTCTGAGCCCGGAGGCGCGGTAAGTGTGTAGGCTTTAGTGAGAGGAGTGTCTGGGTTGTCTTGGTCGATGGTTTGACCTGGCACCACTTCAATCACAACCACGCCGTTTTGGCGCTGCTGAGCCGTCAGATTTGTTAGAGTGAACTCACCATTTTCATCGGTCACGGTAGAGGGCTCATCATCGTCACACGCTTTGTTCGCATTCAGATCCAGACACGCTATCGCGCCCTCTAGATAACCATCTGCCGCCCTTGCGGTAAAAGAAGACGTTGCCGGTGCGGTCGGGTCCGGATCCGAGCTTCCACCTCCGCCGCCACAAGCAGTTAAGCCGATTGCCACAGCCATCGCTAATACGGTACGTTGTGTGTTCATATCATTTCTCCGTTGAGTGAACTAATTCTTATAGCGCAGCGATATATAACCAATACTTAATATAATCATTCAGTTACATTACAAGCGCGAATATGTCGCAAACATAGCAACTCAACCTAGGTCGAAATAATACCGATATCGAATTTCATGATAAGGGAAGCAAGAACCCATCAAGAACAAATATGAATTGCGGCGCACATCTTAACTTTGATATCCGTTGACAATAATTTTCACAACGTTCACTGAAAATAACGACCAACTCCCGCTAATTGGCATTTCACTGCATATCACCAAATTCACCCCTCATGTTGCACTCTCTATCAAAGCTGCCAAAATGCACATTAGTCACGGTGTAATAGGATTAAATTCAATGGGTTGGTTTCGCTCTAATAAGCTCAATCTCGCTGTTTGTGCAGCACTGGCTCTCCCGGCAACAGGTCATGCAGAAGTGGGTCAAACCCCTCTAATCGGTGGGTTGTTTAACTCATCTGAGGTACTGAAAAACCAGATCGCTGACTCACTCTCTTATTCGACGCGCTTTGCCCGAGACATGACTCTGTTTACGGTGGGCGGATTGACCCTCGAAGCCTACCTGCTCACTCTGCCACTTGACGCCAAAACCAAAGCCAAAGTGATGGCTCAGCTTGCCAATCCAAACTACGCCATTCCTTTGGGTTATTTTCTCTATCAGTTTTATGACCGTTATACCGGCATCGGCAACGAAGATACGTTTAAGCAATATTTGAAAACCGTCTACGACGATGAGGTACTGACCGGATTTGAGCACTCACTGTTTACGCTTAGTGAGCAAAGCGCCCAGCCGGAAAAAGAGCACCACAAAGACCAAGCACACCGAGAAGGCTTAAAAGTCGATCGCCACTTTATGGCGTCAATGGTGACGGTCTATGATGCGTTGGTTCAGGTTGGCGAATGGCAAGACCTCGACCGCCTACCAGACACCTATACCTATTTATCCAACCGACCAGAAGACTTAGCGCTGGTTGCCAAAATTCAACCCATTGTCGTCGGTATCTTGAATCAAGTTGGTCAGGGCATGGATGAGGGCGACATGAAGAATGCCATTTTGGCCATTGCTCAAGATGGTCTGCCACAGTATGTCGACAAAACCAACAACAAAGCTCAAGCGATTACCATTAGTTTGATCGACTTTGTGCGACTCAATGTGCTTAAAGCGTATCGACAGTTTGTGTTTCAAGATGAAAGGCAGCATAAGCTGAACGACTGGCTGCAAACCAACTTTGATGACAACCCAGAGTCGGTGATTGCTTTCTTAGAATCGCAGCAGAATCGACGCTTTGCCGTTCAGATTACCGTCGACGGGTTACAGCAAGGTTTGATGGAAGGCTTAGTCGACCCTGAAAAGCCCTTCATTAAGCACGCGTATCAACAGCATCTTACACTCACCGCCAAGCAACCTGCTTTTGCTCAAGCCACGCCAGATCATGTCCAAAGTGTTCGATTCTTAGAGATTTTATCTGAGCAAACCTACAAAGATCCGCACTACCTGCCGTTCTTCAAACGCCTTTACCGAGACCATTCGGATTCCATCGCTCAGGTGGGCATCTCTTCAACACCGACCATCAGTGTGCGCAACCTGCCCATCATTAAAACTGGCGCAAAAGTCTCTGGAAAAGAAGGGACTGGTATTCCCAATTTCCATTTTGTCGATCGAGAGCAAGACCGCGCCTACTACTTTTTTGGCAACGATGCACTGCAACTCGACAGGCTAATGCAAGTCAACAAGGTTCAAACCATGTTTGATCGTCTTGTGCACCTTAAAACTCTTAACTGCAACGCGCAGTACGATTGGAACGCGCACACTAGCTATGATGGATTAGTCAACTTGGGAGCAGGCGAAGCGTTAAGGGACTTTGGCGAAAAACGCTGCCTAAGAGAGCTGGACGAACGCTCTGTGGTTGAGGTTGAGTTAACCAAAAAACGTCAATCCCTGATCGATAACATCCAAGGCTATCAAGACATCCCTGTGTGGGACTTCTATACCCGCTTAACGCGCAAATGGAAAATTGAACAGGATTTGGAAGACTACACCAAACTTGATGGCAAAGGGATGCCCGATTTCACCTTAATCTATAACCCTTGGCCGGATCATTTTGCCCATTTTGTTGGCCCGTTTAGTGATGAAATCATCATGCCAAGTGGTGAGCTAAATAGACTCGATTACTGGATTACCTCAGTTGAGCAAGCCTATAAGCGAGCTGGGGTGTATCAAAACACCTTATTCGGCATGGCAGGCGATCATGGTTTAGCTCCGGTCTATCATGCGCTTAACCCTGAAAAAGCCATTTTCCCACCGCTAGAGAAACAGCTCGGCTACCCGCTAATCATCCGTAAAATTTCATCGGACGAAGGGGAAGGTCCTAAGATCACCAATGCGCTTAGCTACCCAAGTAACAAGAACATCGATGTGGTTGTCGCCTCGACGGCTGGCGGTAATTTCATGATGGATATGTTTAACTCGCAGCAAGGTTGGCATGTACAACCCGTCTACCATGAGTTGACACAGTGGTCGCCTGTCAATGCACCACAAGGTGAAACCGTTGATATTATTCAACGCTCACTGGATTACTTGGCCGCAAGTTTAGACTACCTCGTGGTGCGAGAGTCTCAGTGCAGCGAACAGTCTTGCCACATTCGTTTGGTATCGACTCGAGAGGGTCAACGCGTTGATGAGGAAATCATCCGCAAAGGAGACCGGTTCTTCTATCGTGGGCTCAACGACAAACCCCGCTTATTGCAAACCCAAATATTGAACCCATACCTACCAGCGCCGACAGATGCCGCCTTGTCACGATTTGGTCAGTTGGTCGACAAATGCCTCTACCAAGCCGAGGTGAGTAATCCGAGCTCTTGGTGTAACGCCGAAGAATGGAAGTCACTGACTCGCTTCACGCCGCGCCCAGACTCTGTCGTCGAGCTGGCTCAGTTATATGCAGAAGATAGAGCAGGCACCATTAACTTGTTCCCAGCAGAAGGCGTCGGTTACAACACTAAGGTGCCCGGGCGACATGCAGGTGAAAGCTATTTAGAGAAAGACGCATTTATCGGCTTTTGGGGCGAGCCCATTGGCAAAAACGTTACGCCATTGGAGAGTGAGGCGAATGGTTCGCTGGCGCCAACACTGTATCAGTACCTAACGGGAGAAGAGGTGGTCATAAACGAGAACGGCTGGGGCTATCCATCCTTACTGAATAAACTGGACATCCAATAAGCAAAAAGCGCCGTGAAGGCGCTTTTTTAATGAATCTGATTAAAATGGTTTAGGCGCGTAACCTGTCATCACTTTCAGGTGAAGCTCTTTGCCTAATTTTGTCATTGGGTGAACCACAACCAACCCTTTTACTGACTTTTTAAGTTTACCCATATCTGCCTGCTCTGCTTTAGTGATTTCGCGCGAAAATGGCATGTCCAACAAGCTCTTACGCTCCTTGTTCATATCATATTGCTGCTTGTGTTTAACCGAGCTCGCTTTCTTGGTCAGCTTTTCAATCTCATCAGTAAACTTAGAAATCATTTCCTGATCACCACGACCTTTCGCTGCATCCAGCTTACGTTGACACGCGTCTAGACGGTTATGAAGGTTTTGCAGTTCTTTCTTTAGGCTCATGGTATATATCTCACTGTGACAGAAAAGGGCGGCGAGTGTAGCACAAGCTGCCCCACCACCCTAACAATTATCTAAGCGACTTGCCTTAATCGCCCGAGGACCATTCAATTCACCAGCCGTATTTATGTTGAGTAACAGAGTAAGCGAAAAGCCCATTTTTATGTCAGTATAAAGTAAGGCTATCGATTGATTAGAATAATAAGGATTTTTTATGTTTTCTCGTTCTCTGCTGCTTGTTGGCGCATTGCTTAGCGCACAGGCGGTCGTGGCCAGCGACAATATCACCATTCGTTACCTTGAGCCACTTGATGCAAAAGAAGCACAGGCACTCAAAGAGATTCAGCAAAGCGGTGTCAACGACACAATGGTCGCCTTATCCGAACGCTTGATGCCGTTCAACAAGCCGCTTGTTATTGAGTATGGCAGTGATGATGGTCCACTCTATGATCCGCAAAAGCATGTCGTTCAAATGCCTTACACCTTCTATCAAGAAGCATGGAGCTACTTCAAAAAGAACAAATACGATGAAAAGTATGGTAAGTCTGCCGAGCTTGGTGCAATCGACACCATACTCCATACCCTCATTCACGAAGCTGGGCACGCCTACATCGCGGATCAAAACATTCCCATTCTCGGAAAAGAAGAAGATGCAGTAGACAACTTAGCCGCTCTGCTGATGATTGATTATGTCGACAACGGGGACGATGCCGCGATCAGTGCTGCCGACATGTTTGCTTTTGAATCGGGAGATAAACCCGACTATTACGAATTTGGCGAATACATTGACGAGCACAGTTTTGACTTGCAGCGCTACTTCTCTACTTTGTGTCTGGTGTATGGCAGCGATCCAGAAAAGCACAAACAACTTTTAGATGAAGTCGAAAAAGATTACCTAACGGAGCGCAAAGACTTTTGCATCTATCAATATCAGTCGGTCAGTCAAAACTGGCATCGCTACCTTCAATCCACCAGCACTGATCAATAAACCCGTGGCCGTCGTAGAAAAGCAAAAAAGAGGAACCCCATGACACAGCTGACCATTTTCTACGACGGAACTTGCCCACTATGCCTCAAAGAAATGAAGGCACTGAAACAGCACGACACACAAGACCTGCTCTCGATTGTCGATCTCCACTCCCCAGACTTCGCTGCTTACCCACATGTAGATCCTGTTGAGGCTTCAAGAATTCTTCATGCCTACGACCACAATCACAACTTATTACTTGGTCTTGATGTGACCTATCGAGCTTGGTCACTGGTTGGCAAAGGATGGCTTTATGCACCTTTACGCTGGCCACTTATCAGCCCCATGGCTGACTGGGCATACATCAAGTTCGCAAATAACCGCTATACCGTCTCTAAATGGCTGACAGGAAAGAGTAAATGTGACAGCGGTCAATGTTCCCGCTGACCTAGTACTAATGTCTAATAACTGATGCCTAATTAATCATCAAGAATCACAGATGACTGCCGATAAATTAGCTAATCTTATGAATGATAAACTTAAGATTGACTACAATTAAACCTAGAACAACAACTACTTTAACAACACTTAACGACAATTACTGTGTTAAGGCATCACGGAATCAGGATGTTTGTATGAGTCTTACAATCAAAAGCCGCCTCTACATTTTAGCGCTTGTGCCACTGCTCGTTATTGCTTCGGGCATGCTCAGTTTTACCTATATCAAAACCAATGAGCTAAATGACCAACAGGTCGAAATTACTCGCCAAAACATGATGAACATGAAAAAGGCTGAGCTGAAAAACTATCTGCAAATGGCAAAGTCAGCGATTCAACCTTACCTCGACAGAGGAGCTTCATTCGAGGAAGCCTATGAGACATTGAAAACGCTAGAGTATGGTAAAACTGGCTATGTTTTCGGCTACGATTCGAAAGGAACACGAATGGTGCAAGGACAAAAAGCACCGGGGATTGGTAATAACTACTGGACACTCCAAGATACACAAGGGAACTATCTCATTCAGGACCTGATCCGCAACGCGAAAACCGGTGAGTTTACCACTTACTACTTTCCTAAGCAGGGTGAAACTGTTTCCCTTCCTAAGCTCAGTTATTCGATTTATATTCCCGAATGGGACTTGATGCTCGGAACAGGTTTTTACACTGACGATATAGAAGTCATCTTAAAAGAAATGGAGGATACGGCTCACAGTGCTCTTTCATCAACCTTAAGTGCTATTGCTATTTTTTGTTTGGTCATCGCAGTTGGTGTTGCAATGTTCGCTGTGACCGTTAACCGCACGGTCCTTAAACCGTTGGAAATGTTTGACGATTCGATCCGTTCGTTTGCAAGTGGTGAAGCAGACCTGACAGCACGAATGGAAGATTTTAAGGCGCCTGAATTCGCCCAACTCAGCAAAAACTTCAACGCCTTTGTTGCTAGCCTTCAAAACATCATTCGTAGCGTGAGTGATGTTGGCCAACAAGTCGTGTCAGAAACAACCAACATGTCTCAGCGTGCAGCAAAAGTGGATGAGCTTGCTACAGGTCAACGTGAAGAGACAGAGCAAGTTGCCACAGCAATGACAGAGATGACCACTACAGCAACCGAGATTTCAAACAACGCGAGCCAAGCAGCTGATTCAGCAAAAGAAGCCGACGATAATGCCAAAGACGCGCAAAATATTGTTAACTCTGCGGCTCAATCGGTGGAAGCGCTAGCAGAGGAAGTCTCGCAGGCTAGTGGGGTTATTTCTCGCTTAGAAGGCGATGTACAAAACATTTCATCTTCTCTTGAGGTTATTCAAGATATTGCCGAACAAACCAACCTGTTAGCACTGAACGCCGCAATCGAGGCAGCGCGTGCAGGGGAGCAAGGCCGAGGCTTTGCTGTCGTTGCCGATGAAGTCCGTAAACTCGCGAGCCGCACTCAAGACAGTACGGGTGAGATCCATAAAATGATCGAGCAGTTAAAAGCCGCTTCTGACGATGCAGTAAAAGCCATGGAATCAAGCCAGAAACGTGGCGCGAGTACTGTTGAAGAAGCCAATGCTGCCGCTAGAGCATTGATTCAGATTCAAGAGTCGATTGGCACCATCATGGACATGAACTCCCTGATCGCAACGGCAACCGAAGAGCAAAGCTTAGTGGGTCAGGAGATTTCACAGCGTATTGTGGTAATTTCAGACCAAAGTGCACAGTCTGCCGAACTGGCGAACGAGAACCGTGCAGGCAGCCAAGAGCTCAACCAAAGAGCTAACGAGCTATACGAATTGGTTGACCGATTTACAGTGTAATTTGAGCTTTATAAGACAAAGCCCGCGACACAGTCGCGGGCTTTTTTGATCAGCTATTGGGGGCAAGAAGGCTGTGCGATTTGCGACAGAAAAGCTTGGCACTCTTTCGGACTACCAAGCCGAATAAAGTGGATGTGTTGATAGTCAGGGTTGCGCATGTCGTCTAAGTAACGCTCTCGGTTTGAATGATACGTTCTTATTGTCCAGGCAATAATGGAGTCTTTGCTACAAAACGATTTTTGAAATGTCTCTCTATTGCCCGTATTTGGCCAAAGCTCTTGACCTGTCCACACTCGGTGAATCGCCCGCTTTACCGCTTGAAGCAAAGTTCGAGCGAAGGAGTAGTCAATCCAGATCACCGTATCAACATCTCTCCATTTGGTCTCACGAGTACGATTGTAATTGCCATCCAATACCCAACTAGGGCAGTCTAACGCACGTTCAATATTTGAGAAAAACACCTCATCGCTAGACTCTTGCCAATTCGGTAGCCAGAAAAGAGTATCCATTTCGATATGCTGACAACCCAGCACTTTCGCAAGCTCGGCACTAAACGTCGATTTACCACTTCCACTGGTGCCAACCACATTTACTCTACGCACTGCAACTCCTTGTATAGACAATAAAATTGGGGGCGAGAGTAGAGCACACAATAAACGGCGGTTCAACAGCTTTTATGCATATTTTTCGAGCATTTCACGCATCCACTCCAGTTGAAAGGGTTTCGCCAACACATCATCAAATCCTGCACTCAAGTACGCGTTCACATCACTATCAAAGGTATTAGCGGTGAGTGCAATAATGGCTGAGTTTGGCGCGAGTTGATGGCGCGTGATCTGCTTAAGCGTTTCCAACCCATCCATAACGGGCATTTGAATGTCCATGAAAATCACATCAAATTCTTGGTTTTGCAGACAGTCGAGACACTCTTGGCCATTATTGACAATGGTCGCGTCCACATTCAGTAGTGATAACATCTTCTGCGCGACGATCTGGTTAATTTCCATATCCTCAACCACCAGCACACGCAAGGAGTTGGGAAATGACTGCGAATCGGTGTCGGGAACTCGCTCTGCTCCCATAGCCATTGAACCTATGGCATTCGCGACAGAGAAAAAGTCGTAGGGTTTGCTCACTCTGAACACATCATCTTGGTCAAGGGCCATTGTCGCGTTGCACAACACAATATGATGTTGATTCAGCGCCTCATTCGGTAGCGCTTCTCTGCCTGAAAGATAAGTGAGCGTCACCTCCGCGTCCTCATCATATAAGTCCGCATTGATTAACTCACGCTTGATAAGGCGCTCAGCAAATTCGTTGGAAGCCTGAACTCGCACTTTTTGCCCTGTAGCAGCGTTGGGGACTTTCGGCTTTTGCTCCATTAACATCACAGGAACTCGGACGGTAAAGGTTGTCCCTTTCTCAAGCTCACTCTCAACGTCGATTTTGCCTCCCATTAGTTCAATTAACGATTGGCTAATCGATAAACCCAATCCGGTTCCCCCGTAAAGACGAGAAATAGAATCGTCCGCTTGGGTAAACTCATTAAAGACCTGTCCAAGTTGCGCTTCGCTCATACCTATACCGGTATCGGAGACGGTCAGAATCAAGCTTTGTAATTGAGAATCCAGCGTGAGATTGACTTCAACATGGCCATGATGGGTAAACTTCAACGAGTTGTAGCCAAGGTTTGTGATCACTTGCAGCAACTTAGTTTTATCGGCCACAAGCAAATAGTCAGCCGCTAATTGATGGGAAAAAAACACATCCACATCCTCTTTACCCGCCTCCACAAAGACAGTCTTGGCGGAATCGATGAGTTCGCTACAGTAGAAGCGCTCCTCGTGCAAGGTGACATTTCCTTGCTCTATTTTACTGAGATCCAACACACTGTTGATCAATTTCAATAAGTGCTGACCAGAACGGTTAATTAACGACGCATAGTTTTTTACTTGTTCTTCACTCGCGAGATAATGCTCTTTCTGGCTCAACCCGATGATCGCATTCAGAGGGGTACGCATCTCATGGGACATATTGGCTAAAAATCGCGCTTTCGCTACCGCACTTTGTTCAGCAAGCTGTCTTGCCTCTTCCAGTTTTAACGTCCGCTCAGTTAAGTCTCGACTAAGCTTGGTCTGACTAAAGTACAACCATGAAACAATCAATATCATCGCAATGGTACACAGCAAAATAATACCCAAATTGAAAAACTGTCCCTTGTAGATATCTTCTTTGTGCTGATTAAACTGCAACTGGTCTTTTTGAACTTGAGAGATGAAGTCGGAGAGATAGCTGTTGAGCATCACATATATATCATCCACTTTTTGAGAAGCAATGTTAAGGGGCTGACTGTTGTCTAGCGTTACCTGTTGAATCAACGCAGTCGACACTTCTAGCTGGGAAGTGATTTTTTTAAGTATGGAAACGTCACCATATCGCTCATGGACATCAAATGTGCGCCTAGAGTTAAAATCTTGCAGTATACTGGATTTATAAATCCTCGCTTTTATCTGCAAACTTCGTAACGATTGAACCGATGGCGCCAGTTCAAAACGCTGCAACTCTGCTTTTAACAGCAGCACCTTGTTTTTGGCGGACATATTGTTATTCACGATGGTGACGTAAGGCTGTGGAGAAATGTTGCGGATTTCGATTAATGATGAAAAGAAATTCACAATCAATAAAATGAGCGCAAAACACAGCGCCCCGATCGCAACCATAACAATTCGCCGAACATGTCGGTGTTGACTTACCCGTGTGCTATTCAACAAACACTTCCTTCACTTGCCAAGCCGATAAGCTGTAATAGAAGTCGTTTCTCAATTCAGGGTATTCACTAAATGGAAACACGACGAATAATGGGCCTTTATCATCCAGCGTCATCTTGTTTCCCGCTTCATGGGTTGCCAGTAGGACGCCGTATTTTTCAATATCGCTGACGGCTATCCTCACTACATAATCATCCCACGCAGTAATACGAACATGTGTGCCTTTTGCACCCACATAATCGAGCAAACTCTTGATCGTTGGGCCACGATACTCCACCACTTGGCTGACAACATGATTGCTTGTCGTGATACTTTGGATATCTAGCGCTTGCAGCATTTGCTCATCAAACACAACGCCATCAACTGTATTGAGTTGGCTCAGATTGCCGTTGACCCACAAAATGGGCTCACCTTGTGGGGTGGGTATACTGTATGCGTTGAGGCTCACCACCAACGCTAATAATGTAATCAGCCGATGAATCATGTGTATGTTCTTCCTTGAGTTAGTGACCGAAAAGACGCTCTAACAAGTATAGACAAGGAAAACCCACTACCTAAAACGATTGCCTAATTTTCAAATATTTACTTGCACCCCTTAATGACAATCGTCCGAACATTGAGCAACGAAAATGGTGTATCACTCGATGTTATAGATGACTGGCGTTTTAGACTGCCACTGTTGCCACAGTGAGTCGTCCAACACCAACTGGCATAGCGCGTGAGCAACATTAATTCGACTCGTATCCCCTGCGTTAAACAATGCACTCCGTGTTGGGCTAGAGTGCCATGAGTATTCGCTAACCTCGCCCCTATCAATTAACGTGTCTGGGCGCACCATCACCCATTGGAGAGCGTGATGGCCACTTCCTTGACGTTGTAGAAACTTCGCTGCACGCTCATTGTCGCGATGAGGAGGGAGCAGCCAACGCAGCAAGACATTCATCGATCGTTCTAGCGGTGGAATAGACTCTTTTAACAAAGCATTGCGAACGCCCGTCGAGCTCATCAATGCGATCTTAAGCGGTTGCTCTCTCTTGACTGAGAGTAAAGACGCCACTCTCTGCAAGCTGTCTCGAACAAGCATTCGGGGTGCGCCATACACGCCTTGCAACGTCAGGTTATGACCTAAACAACAGACAAGCGCATCACTGTCGGCAAGCAAGGACTCAAGCTGTTCACTCTCCATTGATAAAGCAGTTTCCTCAACCTGTTGAAGATGTGCATGCGCCTCTAACACACTTAAGTTTCTCACCAACGCAGTCACTTGACACCCAGAGTCCAATAACTGTGCGACAACCAAACGTCCCGTTGCGCCCGTTGCGCCTAAAACCACCACTTTCATCGCCATTTCCTTCACTTATTGGATGAGCAGCCAGTGTAACAATTCAAAATTGTTTGGAAATCCATCAATAGTGTATAACAATCATTCATTATTGAATGGATTAGAAACGAATCATGGATTGGAAACACATTCAGTTTGATTGGAATCATGCTCGCGCCTTTCTTGTGGTTGCCGAGGAAGGGTCATTCTCAGCAGCTGGACGAGCGCTCAATATGAGTCAGCCAACGCTTGGGCGCCAAATTGCGGCCTTTGAGCACGAGCTAAAACTCACGCTGTTCGAGCGAGTAGGCAAGAAACTGGTACTTACCGACAGTGGCCAAAAACTCTATCAGCATGTGAGTCACATGGCCGAGTCCGCCAACCAACTGTTACTGACGGCCCTTGGCCAAGATGAAAGCATCGCAGGCAAAGTGAGCATTTCTCTTACCGAGCTCGATGCTTTTTTTCGCTTTCCGCCGTTAGTGAGTCAACTCAACGAGTTAGCGCCAAACATCGATATCGAATTGATCGTCTCCAATCAAGTCAGTGATTTGAAACGTCGAGAAGCGGATATCGCCCTGCGCTATCAAAGGCCCACCGACCTTGATCTGATTGCCAAAAAAATCGGCCGGGAGACCGTGTACCTTTATGGGCGCAAAGAAGTGGTCAACAGCTTTGAAGGTAAGTCACCGAACGAGGTCGCTAACGTCCAGATCATCGGCTTTGATTACACTGACCATCTAACTCAACACCTCAAACACTCGAACTGGCAACTCAAACACAATCCATTTACTCTAGTGTGCAACAATCAATTGGTTCAATGGCAGTTGGCTCTACATACGCGAACGCTCATCCTCTTACCCGAGCACATTGCTCGCGCCCATCCAGATTTACGCATCGCGTTTAAAGAACACTTCAACCCTTTTGAAATCGATGCGTGGCTGGTGAGTCACCGCGAACTGCACACCAGTAAAAGAGTCCGTTTAGTGTATGACTTTTTGGCGCAGCATATGGCCATCTAATATTGATAGAAAGCCACAACAAGTTTCCTCGTAGCTGTGACCTTACTTAATATAAGCTCAGCAATTATTTGCTAGCTTACGTATAAATCAAGGTAATAAAGTTGGATGCCGAATGCTGACAAATAATGAAACGCAATATTGCTCGCACTGTGATATGAGCACCAATCACGTTGTGGTACTCGTCCGAGATGAGCCCAAAGCAAATAAAATCAAAGACTTTTTCAGCGGCTTTATTAAGAGCTCTGCAGTGGGCGCATTTGAAGCGACAATGGATGACTTCTCACGGCATAGCATCTGCGAAAAGTGTGGTAAGAAGACCATCAATGACAACCTTACCTAACAATGATGTGGCAGAGAAACATGTCACCTTATATTCCCTTCGCTAGTTAGCTCTTGGAAAAAAGACTTTGAAGTACTCTTATGGCCCAGATGATATGGGCGCTTTTTGCTGCAACTGTAAGACAGTCACTCAGCATAAATACCATGCGTTTAGTCAAGAGCAACCTGCCAATGAAACCGCGACCCGAGGCTTTTTGTCCGGCTTGTTTTACGCTATCGCCAGTGCGTTAATGGAAGGAGCAGCAAGTGGTGATTACAAATGTACCAAGTGCGGTACCTATCTCAACACGCCTGACTATCTTGATTAAAAAAGGGTAAGTGACGAATCACTTACCCTTTTCAGTATTTTTTGTATCAATCAATAGAACTTAACGAAAAGCCATTGCACCTTTACCAACACCTTCATAAGCGATGATTTGCAAAGATTGCCCGGCGTCTAAAGTCGGTTTTACCTGATCAGCGATATAGCCTGCAAGCAGTTCAACGGTTGTATCTGTCGGCAGAATCTCGGTTTCGCTCTTCGCAATGGCTAACTCAAACTCGCCTTGAGGCGCGGTATAGCGAAAACCATAATGACTCTCATCAGTAATGGCGCTGGCGTTATCACTTAGATTCAGCGCATCCAGCGTCACTACGTCCTCTTCTGAACCTAAATAGATGTCTTCCCAACGCTGGGCAAACGCCGCTTCTCGCTCACTGTCACGTTGACCATCCACCAAAATTTCTACTGGCGAGCGGTGACCGTGGGCAATACGCTGGCAGTTACCATCGTGCTTTTTCAGACCATGGGTATAGTGATAAAACGCCCCGTCGATATTCTCATGGCGTAGAGTAATCTCGATACCAGTCACGTTGCTTGGTAGGTTGTCACGAAGGATCTCATACACATGCTTGGTAATGCTCTCGATTGTAATCTTGTCAGAGTCAATCAAGCAGTAGGCTTCATTTGGGCAATGAAGGTGAAGGCTTTTCTCTCCGCGCAGTACATCGAGCGTTGCATAGCCCGCTTTGCTTGGTTGGTACACAATGGCTGTGCTTTGCATCGGCACAAGCAGACGGTGATCGACAAATTCGTCCACCAGATGCTTGATCTGCTTTTTAACGCGACCAAAATCCAGCACCATACTCATCTCATTAAGTTCACCAGACATGGTGACGTCTAAAATCCAACTATCTCCTACGACCCCTCTGGTTTCACAGATGTATGAAGAATCGATAACGGTAAGATCTCTTACAAATAGGTTCAAGTTGAACTCCTTACTACTTAATGAGATACGGGAGGCTGATTAAATGTTCAGCAGGCACTTCGTCTCATTGATTAGGTTGAATGAATTAGGAGCGGCAGGATGGAACAACGCTTTCGCAAAGTCCACCTTTTTCATGCCACTCACTCAAAGTAAACGTTTAAATGGCGTAGTTTTCCATTGATCAAACTTTAGCAGTAACATAACCCTGCGAGCCGAAATGGAATAAAGCACAGCGCAACTCGCCAAATATAGCAGAAAGCCCCCATCCCAAAAAGCAAGCACACTAGCCCGCTCTGTCTTGTAACCATTGTCTGGGCGACACACCACAAACCTGCTGAAACGCTCGCGCAAAACCCGAGTAGCTACTGTACCCCACTTCATCGGCCACCCAGTTGAGAGGCTTACTTTGTAGCAGCAAGGACTGAGCCACCGAGATTCGCCATTTCTGAACGTACTCCCCTGGCGTCTCTCCAACCGCTTGTTTAAATGTCTCCGTAAACTGACTGCGAGACATCGCGGCTAATGCAGCCATCTCTGCAATTTGAAAATGACGAGCAGGAAGCTGATGCACTGCACTCACGACCGGCTCTAGACGCGGATGCGCCAATGCGGAAAACAGCCCTCGTTCTATTTTTTGTGCCTCAATAAGATAGCGGAAGATCAGCGCCATCAGTGTATCGCTCAATGTATCCATTAAAAACTGCTGACCTACGCTCGCGCTGTCTGACTCTGTAAACAGCATATTGACAACCGACGTTAAACTCGGCGCAGACTCAAAGGGAATAACGATCAACTCCGGTAACGCAGACAACAAGGGGTTCATTTTCCCCGCTCGATACTCCACATTGGCGCAGACCAACTCTACACCTTCTCCAGCCGCTTCAATCGTGTGGGGGGCACTATTCGGCAGATAAATGACACAAGGCTGGGTAAAGAGCTGGGCTTTCCCCTCGCCGTTAACCAGTTTTAAGTGACCCGCGTTCAATACATGCAAATGGCCCTGATTAATACTGCGATCTTTAAATGAGGAGATGCCGCACAGACGCCCCGAATGAAACACGCCTGTGCGTATTGAAAAGTGTTCCATCAACTGAGAAAGCAAATCCATGTAACCTCCGGACGATTCGCGCAGTTTTTCGGTTTTTAGTCCCTCTACAGACCGGAGAGGTCGGCTAATTTATTCATCAGAGATAACTCATACAGACAAGGAGCTTGTTATGTCTCACACCAAATCGACCGGAAAAAAATTGACGCTGATGACAGCGTTGCTTGGCACTAGCTTTTCACTGATGGCGGCAGACATCGACATGAGCGTAGACGCGAACGATCTTGCCATTAAAGGCTATGACCCTGTCGCTTACTTCACCGAAGAAGGCGCTGTTCAGGGTAAACCACAATTTACCGCGACATACAAAAATGCCATTTACCATTTCGCGAGTAGTGAAAACCGAGATCAGTTTAAAGCCGATCCACAAGCGTATGCACCGCAATACGGTGGCTACTGTGCATTTGGCGTAGCAATGGGTAAGAAGTTTGAAACAGACCCACAAGCGTGGAAAGTGGAAGATGGAAAACTCTATTTAAATCTTGATAAAAGCGTCCAGAAACGCTGGTTAGAAGATACCCAAGGCTTCATTCAAGATGCCGACAACAACTGGCCGACCATTAAAACGGTCTCGGCAGATAAGTTGTAATTCGGCTCCCACTGCCTTTCTCCCCTTTCCTCCCACGGAAACGCTGGCGCTTTTCCGTGGGCTTTTTGATTACGCTGTGAAAGCCTACTTATGACGTGGTAAGTGAATACAGTTTGTGCCTATTACCCCGTTTGTAGCGTAAGTAATATCTCGGAAAGCGGTGTAGACTGGAAATTCTCACCAAGCGCCTTTCTCATCTTTTTGCCACTCAGAATAACCGGTTGTTGCCACAAATATCGCATCTTAACCACTTCGCCAATTACCGGCTTAAACAGGCCAATGGCTTTTAGCAACCACCAAGAAAAGCGCGTTGTTTTGAGCAACTGACCATTGGCGAGAAAAGCCTGCTGCCAATCCTCTTGACTCAGTGTTAATCCTTCGTCATGCCAGACTTCAAAACGCGATTGTGGGAGCAACATCAGCTTCGCAGTATTTGCGCAAAAGTCAGGAAGATAACACCAGAAATGCACGTGCTGCTCATCATGAGGAAACTGCATCGTAGCGCTATCCTGTTTTTGCTTTAAGATGGCATCGAGCCAGCCGAGCTGTGTCTTTGGCCCGATGTAATCCCCAGCCCGCACAATGGTAATACTTGCTCCTTGCTGACTCGCTAAACGAAGCCTTTGCTCCATGTTCACGCGGATAACGCCTTTCTCAGTAACAGGAGACATCGAGGCATCCTCTGTGATTGGCTCAGAACTGGGGGCGAAATTGTATACGTTGCCAGGAAACAGCAAGCGCAGACTGCGCTTTTCCGCAACACGAACCGATGGTTCTAGCAGCCTAAGCGCATCTTGTGGCCAACGGTCATAAGTGGGATTAACGCCGTAAACAATCAAATCAACGCCAGCCGCCGCTTGCTCAACAGCCTTCTCATCACTGGCATCACCCACCCAAACATTCTCTGACGAGACCCAATTTGGCGCTTTCGATTTATCTCGGACTAACGCTCGTATTTGCCAGTTTTCCTCATGCAAGGCCATCGCCATCTGCGCGCCAAAATTACCAGATATTCCTAAAATCAGTGCAGTTTTCATCTTGTTCCCTCCAGTCGATAACACTATTCTAAGATTCACCTGAGAATAATGAAGCCGTATTAACTACTAGTGGATATGCAAAAATGAATAGCAATTGGCAATGGTGGCACTACTTTCTGGCGATCGCCGAACACGGCAGTCTTAGCCAAGCTGCAGTCTGGTTAGACGTCTCTCAGCCCACCTTGAGCAGGCAATTGCAGCTTATGGAAAAGCGCCTTGGACAACCCCTATTCGATCGCAGCACGCAAGGCCTAACACTGACTGGATTTGGCGAAAGCTTATTGGAAGAATGCCGTAACATGCAGGCGAGCGCAGAGCGTTTAGCGCGTCTTGCGGCAGGGCAAGCAACATCACTCAATGGTCGAATTCGACTGGCGGCAAACGAACTGATTGCGCTGCATTATCTGCCTAAGATTTTGCCTCTTTTCATGGATTCCTACCCAGAAGTGTCACTCGAAGTGGAAGTCAGTAATCAAGTCAGCAGTCTGGATAAGCGTGATGCGGACGTGGCGATTAGAATGTTTCCACCCACACAGCAAGATTTAATCTGTCGACGTCTGTTTGACATCCCTTTAGGCTTTTTCGCAAGCAGCGACTATTTGCGTGTCAATGGCGCGCCAGATACCGCTCCAGCGCTGTTTCAACACCGAATTATCGGCTACGACCGAGATCGACAATTTGAGAAAGGTGGGCAAGAGTTGGGTTGGCAAATCCGCAATGAACAATTTCTCTTTCGCACCGATTTTATGCCAATGCACCTTGAATTAGCCCGAAATCACGGCGGTATTGTGGTCTCGCATAAACACTTGTGTGAAGCGTTCGGCTTGCAAGAGATCAAGGTTGGCATCGACATCCCCAAACTCCCCTTATACCTAGCGTGTCACCGAGACGTTCAACACAATAAGAAAATTCGTGTACTGATGGACTTTTTAGCTGAGCATCTACCAAAAACTTATCGAGAGACTCACAACAGCTAGCCTAATTTTAAGAGCGAAAACCGCTCAAGCTAGAGAACGGCAATCATGGAAAGGTCGCTACTTGACGTAGTCTTCAGGAAGCAGAGCCTCTCCCTGACTTTCGGCCAGGTACATCAAGGCATCAATCACTCGCAACGGCGTTAAGAGCGTCTCGTCGTTACAGTCTTCAAGTTCAAAAGCAAGGTAGAGGTTATTACTCTCAACCTTGAGGAACAAATTGCCTTGCGGTGCGCGTTCTTGTGAGAGAGCAAACACGCCGACACCAACAAAGTGTGAACAACTGCGGTTACTGGTCGCGTAAATATCACACCGGAGCTTATGGGAGAGCGTTAGAAAATCAAGCGCTAAATTGAGTTGTTCATCCGAGACACTGTCCACTTCAATCATCTGCGTTTCCTTGCAGAAACGCTCCAAATAGCGCAGCATATCGTCGATATTGTTGTTAAATAGCATGGTTTATTGCCCGTCGTGTTGAGTTCGCAATTGTACCGCGAATGCCGACCATAACAATATTCATGTGCAAGCCCCCCCCTTCAATCGCAATCGTACCTATTGAAAAATTAGCACCCGCTTACGTTAAAAAAATCTGTTATATTCGCTTATCACTCAATATGACAGAGAGCGATATCCAGCGCGACAATAAGGATACCTATGAGCAATCAAGATTTATCTCGAATGGGTGCAGCCAGAGTCTCTATTGAGATGATTGACGGCGTCGAGTGCATCCGAAAACGTGGCGCTTCTGAAGTGGAAATCAACCTTTATCAAACCGCCGCTCCACATCTGACTGGCGTAAACATTCTAGTCAGCCGCGACAACTCCGATAAAGAAAAATACATCACTTGGTATCGCAACCACATACCCGATTGGCTTGATCGGGTCAGTCATGTGTTGTGATTTCACCCCATATGTTCGGCGAAATGTAAACCTATTCCGCAAAACGATAACAGTTTTTGCCTGACGTTTTGGCTTGATAGAGCGCTTCATCAGCACGACGAAACGTTGCTGTTTGACTCGTATCCTGATGGAGTGCTAATCCACAACTGATCGTTACTGGGTGCCCTAAACCAAAATCATTGCCCTCTACCGCAGCATGAATTGCCCGCACGTAACGCTCAACCAGCGCGCAATCCTCCACTTCAAATGCGATCAAAAACTCTTCACCACCCCATCGACCGACTTGACCTACGGAGTCGATCTGCTGCTCTAAAATACGGGCAGTTTGGACTAAAACTTGATCGCCAACGTCATGGCCATAATCATCATTGATGCGCTTAAAATCGTCCACGTCGATGATGGCTACCCAACGCACCTTTTTCGGCTCAAGGAGCAAAGCCTCCATATGGCGACGATTAAACAGCTGCGTTAACATGTCGGTGTGCGACAGAATTTGCAATTGTCGATTCGATTCCCGAAGCAAAGCCATGGTTTTTCGTCGGCCAGAGTCATAAAAATAGGCTATCGAGAATAGAAACAAGTACACGATGCTCAGATGAATAAAACTGATCGTGTCAAAAGGAATTGGTGGCCAGTTATGCATATCAATTAAGCAAATGTATGCGACAACCGCAAAGTTGACCAAGCTGTATGCGGACCCTATTTTGTAACCCAATACAAACACGGCAACAACCGGTGTTAAAAAAGCAAAGGCCAGCGCAAACTCGTTGTGCCCTGAGCTGACAATAAATAACAAACTCACCGATGTCATGACCGAGACCATAATGGTTGCGGCAATTTTGACACTTCGATTGCGCCACAACCAGAAATAAGCCATCAAGCACAATCCCAAACCCGTTATCTCAATCGCCGCCAACAGAAGGCTAGGGATATAGAAGATATTGTATAGAGCAAGCAATCCCAATATGGCAGACAATACCGTCAAAGCTGAGAAGACAAATAAGCTCTCTCGGTAGCTTTCATCCGTGCGGCTTATCCCAAGCCACTTTTCAAATCCGTTGTTAAGCACTGCAGTTCACGTCGCTCTCATTTTCGATACAGCTAATATAACTGACGGTCTAATGAGCGTCACCTTAAAAACAAAATTGTCGCTATATCCATTTGAGTTGAATGAAATTGTGTGGCAAACCGCACCAAATAATGGTTCAAATCTAATTACTTAGTAAATAAAGAAGACTCAAACCACGAATTCGGAACTCTTACCGCCACCACATTAGCGCGGCAACAGACTTGCGATTGCGAGTAGAGTTCGCATTCTATAGTGATCTTCTTCTCTGAGGCCTTTAAAACTCGAGCCATAAGTTGAACGGGATGATGAATAGAAACGGGTTTTAAGAAAGAAACCTCAAGGCTGCCTGTCGCATACCAAACTGGGTCACCAACGCCCACCTTTTGCCCCTGGAACTCGTAACCTTTCGCGATCGCCATACAAACACAATGACAGTCAATAATGGTGGAAATGACCCCACCGTTTAGAAAGTGGGTGGGGCCAGCACAATGATGATGAGAGGGAGTAAAACTGCAGTTTGCTTCGCTGTCAGATTGCCAATAACTTTTGATTTGCAAGCCCTGCTCGTTCAAAGTTCCGCAGCCATAACAATGGTTATTAGGGATCTGATCTTGAATCGCTATCTGTTGCTGCATAACACCACCTATAGTCAGAGTTCTCTACTGACTATAGTCTGCAAATGCTGGTATGTTATTGCTTTAGAATGCACTTTTTGTTTCCAAGCCACAAAAAAGAGGCTGCACAAGGCAGCCTCTTCAAACCATTAAGTGCAGCTAAACCAGCTCACCCGCTCCTTGGATTGAGCGAGCGCTGTTTTCAACTAGGAACACAGTTGCTGTTTGCTTAAGCATTTCCCACTCACTGTCCTCAACAAAAATCCCCTCTTGCCAAGAGCTCTGTTGTGCGCGGCTTAGCTCTGCACTATCAATGTGAATCGCATAGCCTTCCGAGCTCTCGGCAACATCAAAATCTTGTGTCGCAAGCTCGATAGTCATGGAATGGAAATCGCTGTGATCGCTTGCTAATTGATCAGAGAAGAAAACCTCTGGCGCCACACAGCCACGGTTAAGTATGTATAAGGCGCGCTTCGGACTAGTTCCATTCACCCACTGCGCCCGGCAAGCTATGCCTTTCGCCGCCAATCGCACCAGCTCACTGTATGCTAACCAGCGGTTATGGCACTGCTTAAGCGTGATAGTGACCGCTTTGGATTCGACCATATTCTCTAAGGCAAAATCCAACACAGCTGGAAGATGACAAGCAACACTACCGCCATGAAAGTCGACCTCAAAACGACCCGGCTTGTGATTCTGAATCGAAACCGCACAGTCTGAATCTAGGCTAAGAAACTGGCTGGCATTGTTAAAATGCCTAACACCATTGAGCCCAACCATCTGGAGATCAGCAACCATATTAGCTATCACATCCGCTTCACCACAATGGCGACGCATACCCAAAAAGGCTTTGTTGACCGCTGCAACCAGTTCATTGTGAGACACGATCATGATGCAACCCCTCCATTGATTGTCTGATTATCGCTTTGGGCCACTTCTTGTCCACTAGGCATAATTGGGAAAATCCACGTATCGCAGTAGTTAGGGTCGTTAATCTCTTCGAGTAACGGCGCGCCTTGAAAGAAAGTTACTCGCACCCAACGGTCAGATCTAGGATCAAACTTGGTTGCACCAAACACCGCCAGTTTACAGCGAAGCAGATGCATAGGCAGCGCATCTTGGCGCAACACATTCATTTGGATGTCACCCATTTCTCTGCAACCTAGCGTCCAAACACGACGCGTAATCGCACGATATTGAGGGTGCTGGAGTAAGAACTCCGCCACACTCATCTCTTGTGGGCATTGAGTCAGTGCCAAGTAGAGACGATTCGCTTGTCGGCCAATATCTAATGGTAGCTCTCGCTCTTCACCGATTTCCTCACCGCGTACACCGAGTCTTGGCTCTTCTTTATCTTGTGAGCGATACCAGAACCAGTAGTTGTTCTCACTTAGCGAGTAATCGGCCTCTATCGCCCACTGATATTTTTGCTTCATCAAGCTAACTAGCTCTTCAACCTTCTTGCCACTAGGGATCGCAAGCGTTTCACTGGTGTTCATTTGATTTTCATACTTATCCACCAGCGTCGGATAAAGCTCAAGCAAGCATGAAGTCAGGATTTCTTGGGCTTCCAAACTCATGGTATCTGCTTGCTTGAGAAATGCGTTCCAGTTTGGCTCACAAGTCATGACTTGCGGCAAGCGCTCAATCAAACGCTCAATATCGATAAGCGCTTGTTGATTTAGATGATCTTGATGTTCATTGATGGTAGTAACCTGCTCTAAGTGATGCATGGCTTTGACCAACAACGCACTCAGAGGTTGCTCAAACTGCATATCACAAGGCATGGCTAGCACTTCAGCCACGGCGCGCTCTCTTGATGTCATCCACTGATCGACAATGCATGGATGATTAATAAGATAAGGAGCCATACCTAAACCTGTCGCATTGCCTACACCGAGGTAACGCTGCAAGCCTTTGTGCAACACAATCGCTTTATCACCACCTTGCTGCTCAGCTAAGTAATGCACCCAGTCTAGGCTGAACTCACGCAGTATATAGACTGCGCACATTTGAGCACTAAATGACTGGTTGAAGTCCGGGTTATCTTCTAGCAACTTAAAATCAGCAATGCCAAATTTACCGTTTCCGTAAACCGCGGTAGTACGCAGGATATAGCCCACTTCAGCCAGCTCTTTAGGCTGAGGTTGCTCACCTTTCGCCAACGCTCTGACAATATGCTCAAACACGCGAACACTCTTATTGGCACGAGCTAAAACCAACACATTATTTGGGTTACGACCGGCTTCTTGTAGCGGCACATTCGCTCTTAACTGTTCGAGTAGCGTAACGTCAACATCACCTTTAACTAAGGCAAACGTCACATCCCATTTTTCAGCAATAACGCGATCATTGCGCTCTTCGTCGGCGATCTCATCGCAAAATACCACTAAATGATAAACGTGATTTGGTGTCGCCAGTTTGTAGATCACGTGGCCAAAACCGCGTGGACACAGTTGCCAGTCATGCTTAGTGACTTGCCACTCTTGCTGAGCCATTTTACGAATCAAACTGCGCACAAAGCTGATTCGGTTTTGGTGCATTGCACCTAGCCTGTCAGGAGCCATGACGAGAGCGGCATTGCGCAGCTGGGTTTCAGTGTAATTAGAACGATGTGCATCCATTTTGCTCACCACCTATTTTTTATAGTAAGAATAATTGGAGCTTGTGCAGGTATAGGGGAATGTCCTACACAAGCTCATCGTTATTGGATTTGTTTATAAACCTTGCTCTTTAGCCATCTTGATTGCGATTTGCGGAGCGTTCCAAAGCGACGGCAGCAAAATCAGCGACACCGGAACGGCAGTTATCACAATGAAAGATTGCAGGGCTGAGATGCCACCAGAACCTAAAGAGATAAGGATTAACGCTGTAATACCCATTGCCACACCCCAGAAGGTACGAACAATTGCATTCGGCTCGGTTTCACCACTGACCACCACACTGATGGTGTAGGTCATCGAGTCACCTGTGGTCACAATGAAAATCGTGGTGAGAATCAAGAATAAAATCGAAACCAGCATCGGCAGAGGCAACTGCTGAGTAACCGCCAGTAATGCACCTGGCAAATTAAACCCTTCAAAGGCTTTACTCACACTGCCCGGTTCAGCAATTTCAAACGCAAGACCAGAGCCACCAACAATCGTGAACCAGAAACAGGTGGTTAACGGCGCAACAATACTAATGGTAGAGATGATTTGGCGAATGCTGCGACCACGAGAGATACGGGCAATAAAGATAGCCATCATTGGTCCATAGCCTAAGAACCAGCCCCAGAAAAATACAGTCCACCAGCTCAACCAACCTTCATCACCGCGGTAAGTCGCCATTGGGATGAAGTTATCTAACATGCTGCCGACACCTTGAATGTAGCCATTGAAGATAAAGTCAGTTGGACCAAATAGCAGGATATAAATCATCAGAGCAATCGCTAGGATCACGTTGTAGCGACTGAGCATCTGCATGCCACGGTTTAAGCCACTCAGCGCAGAAAGAGTGTAAAGAGCAATCGCAAATAGAATGATGATCAGCTGAGTGGTAAAACCATCAGGAATATCAAACAAAACGTTTAACGCGTAGCTAACCTGCAAGCCTAAGAAACCAATTGGGCCAATGGTGCCCGCCGCAACCGCGATAATACAACACGCATCAATCAGTGCGCCGGTATGGCCTTTGAGCGCTCTTTCACCCAATACTGGATAAAGCAGAATACGCGGTTTCAGTGGTAAGCCTTTGTCATAATGTAGATGCATCACAACAATCGACGTTAAGCTGCCGACAATCGCCCAAGCAAGGAAGCCCCAGTGCATAAAGGATTGTGATAGTGCGTTGACCGCCCCTTGTTGCGGGTTGTCTTGCGCGCCATACAGAGGTGGTGGGCTAACGTAGTGAGCAATTGGCTCTGCCGCCGCCCAGAACACCCCGCCACCGGCCAGTAGCGTACAGAAGATAATTGCCATCCAACGGAAGCTGTCCATTTCAGGCTGAGTTGTGCCACCTAAAATCACTTTGCCTGTTCGCCCTGCCGCTAAACCCAGACCAATAAGAAAAGTGAGAAGAAGTAGGATTTGCCAGTAAGGCCCAAAGACCTCCACCGACCAACCAAAACCGGCATTCACGACAGAAGAGAGTAACTCGCCATCGTAGAGCGCTAAGGCAACAAATAGCGCGATAAAGCCACCGCTATACCAAAGTGCAGGATTACTTAACCCCAATTTATCCGGTGAATTTTCAACACTAGTGTTGGATGATTGTTGTGTTGCTTTCGATTGACCCGACGACACGTTCATCGTGGTCTCTTTCATGCTATTGGTTAGATCAGACATACTCTGACTCCAGAACTGTTTTGCAGCAGCCGACAACTCGCAGCAAAATTGAATTAACACCTACCTTGTAGTTTTTTTATAAGCAGGCTTTTCCATGTTTAGGGCGTTACGTAATGCATTGTTTTGGCTTAATGCACTGTTATGAAATGGGCTCAAGACCTTCTTGTAGGAAGTTAAACCAATTTCCACCCAGTATTTGTCCCGCCTCAGGTTCACTGAACCCATGACGAATTAATCCGTTGTAGATATTTTCCATCCCCTTGCTGCCACTGAACCATGGCAAAGCGTCTGGCCAGCCAGAATTGCTTGCTGAACCTTCACCGTAATCCATCGCTTTCGACCAGCGGCCATTGCGCATCCATTCCAACACTTGTTGTGGTTGGTTAAGGCATAGGTCACTACCAATACCCAGATGTTCAACCCCAAATAGGTCTGCGGTTTTCGCCACCATTTGGCAAAAATCCTCAAGGCTACACTGGCTACCATTCGGTAGATGGAATGGGTACAAGCTAAAGCCAATCAAACCACCGCGCTGGGTAAGCGCCTGAATGACCGTATTGGATTTATTACGTAGCGCATCATGAGCAAACGTAGGGTTGGCATGACTGATACAGATAGGGCGAGAAGAGAGATCAATCGCTTCAAGTGTTGAACGCTCGGCGCTGTGGGACATATCGATGATCATGCCAACACGGTTCATCTCTTCGATCGCTTGCTTACCAAACCGAGTCACACCTGAGTCGTTTTGCTCGTAACAGCCCGTCGCAAGTAAGCTCTGGTTGTTGTAAGTCAGCTGCATGATCAGTAAACCTTGGCGGCGCATTACTTCGATTAGGCCAATTTCATCATCAATCGGAGAGCAGTTTTGCGCGCCAAAGAAGACACCCACTTTGCCCTGCGCTTTGGCTGTCTCGACATCCGCCATCGAATAGATTGGCATGATTAGATCGGCGTTTTGCTCAAAGCGTAAGTTCCACTCCGCAAATCGAGTCAGTGTTTCACGCGCGTTTTCGTGATAGACAATCGTTGCGTGAACCGCAGTGATCCCACTCGCTTTCAAGGTTTGAAAATACTCACGATCCCAATTGCAGTACTGCAGTCCATCGATCACAATCCGTTCTTGATACATAACCACTCCTTAATCTTTCCCTGTCCTTTTCATCGCTTCTTATCGAGTCGGGAGCAGAACGGCTCTGCTCCCTCATCCTGTTAGTAAGGACGTTGGTAAGCAGTTTTCACCACGGTATAGAACTCTTTCGCGTACTGACCTTGCTCACGTGGACCAAAGCTAGATTCTTTACGTCCACCAAATGGAACGTGGTAATCCGTCCCTGCGGTTGGTAGGTTGACCATCACACAGCCCGTCTGAGCTTGCTGTTTGAAGATGGCACTGTTGCGTAGGCTTTGGGTGATAATGCCGCCCGTTAGGCCAAAGCGAGTATCATTAACCACGCTAATCGCTTCATCGAGATCAGCGACTCGAATCACGCTCGCCATTGGCGCAAACACTTCTTCTTGGTTCACTTCCCAGCTATTTTGCGTATTCAGGAACAGGGTTGGCGACATGTAGTAACCGTCATGTTCAAGGTTCAAACGCTCACCACCAAATGCCAGTTCGGCGCCGCTTTGACGAGCTTTCTCAATCCATGCAAAGTTGGCATCTAGCTGATTACCGTCAACCACAGGCCCCATGAAGATACCCTCTTCAAGGGCATGGCCCACTTTTAGCTCGCTCATACGTTTGATCAGTGCTTCAACGTAGGCATCGTGAATGCCATCCATAACCACTAAACGAGAAGAAGCAGTACATTTTTGACCTGCACCAGAAAACGAACCAGCAATGGTCGCTTCAACCGCAATTTGGATATCTGCATCATCGGCAACCACTAGCGCGTTCTTACTGCCCATTTCGAGTTGGCAACGAACAAAGTTTGGCGCTGTTGCTGCCGCCACTTTACGACCGGTATCCACAGAGCCCGTAAAGCTCACGCCATTAACCTGCTTGGAATTGATTAGAGTGTTACCCACTTGAGAGCCGCTACCCAGGACAAGGTTGAATGTACCTGCAGGCAGGCCTTGGCGGTGAATGATTTCAGTTAATGCAACCGCACTTGCTGGGGTTAAGTTGGCTGGTTTCCACACGACGCTGTTACCAAACGCTAGCGCTGGTGCAATCTTCCAAGCAGCGGTGGCTGTCGGGAAATTCCAAGGGGAGATAATGGCGATAACGCCAACAGCTTCGCGAGTCACTTCAACGGAGACTCCTGGACGGACAGACGCTGCGTTATCACCAATTTGACGTAGCACTTCTGCTGCAAAGTATTGAAAGAACTGACCTGCGCGATAGATCTCACCGCGACCTTCAGCAAAAGGCTTACCTTCTTCACGCGATAGTAGCGTACCAAGCTCATCACAGCGGGCAATCAGCTCATCACCAATCGCTTGCAGCACCGCTTGCTTACGCTCGATTGGGGTCTTTTCCCACTCTGGCTGTGCTTGCTTAGCCGCTTGAATCGCTTGCTCTACCTGAGATTGGCTTGCTTGAGCAAAATTGCCCAGATTTTCGCTGATATCCGATGGGTTGATGTTAGCGATGGTATCGACACCCGCTTGCCACTCACCGCCAATGTATAGGGCCTTTTCTGCTTGAACGTTATTTATAAAAGTCATTGCTCTTTCCTTGTTCTGTTCTGACTGACAACATCAATCAGCTTCGATTCTTATCGTTAGTTGTTATTACTCTGGCTGGCTTGCTGAGGCATAAACTACAAACTCGACCAACATCTCCTCACGCGCTAGACCCGCGACGACCATAGCGGCGCGGTTTGGGTATGGCGCTTCAAAGTACTCGGCATACACTTCATTAACCGTTTTTAGATATTCGCGGTCGGTGACATAAATCAGCACTTGCAGCACTGAGTCCAGAGACTCACCCGCACACTCCAAGGTGTGTACTAGATTGTTAAAGGTTTGGCGTGTTTGCGCTTCAATTCCGCCTTCAACAACAGCGCCTGTATCATCAATTGGGATTTGCGCCGTGTACAAAGTGCCATTACTGACAACTGCCCATTCAAGCGGCGCTTTAGAGGCAAATAGAGCAGTTTTCACTGGGTGTTTTTTTGTTGGAGTATTCACGTGCCTTTCAACCTTTGTAACAACTTTGTTTCAAGATGGTTAAATCATGCACATTGACACTTGATAAATCTAACGGTAAATTTTTTACATTCGATAAGTTTTTTTTATCACTCTGAATGACATCAGAGAAATAAAGGGATTGAAACGGTGGTCAGATGAGTATCAAGCTTCAACAATTAATGCATTTTGTGATGGTGGTAGAAGAAGGCGGTTTTCGAGCCGCGTCACACCGAGCGAATCGCTCTCAGGCAGCCTTATCAACATCAATCAAAGAGCTGGAAAAGATCCTCGGGCAACCACTATTTGAAGCCGGTAACAAAGCAAAGCTGACCCCATTTGGCGAAATATGCCTGCCGAAAATCATCCAGTTTCTCAATATCTATAATGCACTCGACAACGATCTAAGAGCTGCCGCCGCTGGGCAACAAGGGCGTGTAAGAATTGCGAGCGTGCCTTCGGTGGCGGCCAAACTTATCCCTAGTGTACTGGGCGCATTCAGTGAGCAATACCCTAATGTAGAAGTGAGCCTTATTGATGATAACGCCGCGGGAGTTGAAGAAAGGCTGCTTTCCGGTGAAGTAGATTTGGCGCTTGGTAATCCATCCCACCTCGATGAAGGTGGAATAAACTTCACCTCGCTTCTCTCAGATCCCATTGGTGTGGTTTGCCTTAAAGATAATCCTATCGCCCAGCAGCCCGAGGGGGTTGAATGGCAAACATTGCTTGAGCAGCCATTTATTCGCAATGGCACTTGTACGCTACTAGACCCTACTCCTGCCAGAGCGCTCAGTGAGCAAGCCCTATATTCAGTCGAAAACATTACCTCACTGTTTTCGGTCTTAGAGCTTGGGATTGGCGTGACCACTTTGCCTAAACTTGCCTTTCCAACCAATGAAACCCGCTTGGTTTGGATACCCTTGATCGACCCACCGTTAGAAAGACAGATTGGTATTTTCACTTTGAGTGACCGCACTATATCGCCCCAAGCTCAAGCCTTTCACGATTTATGCATCAAGTATCTCCATTACGACAAAGCAATGTGAATCTTATCCCAGCAACGGCGCGCCAAATCGTTATCCTTTATTCAGCGCATCAACAAGGAAATGAATCATGAAAAAGTGGCTAATCGTATTCTTCATTTCGGCAGCACTTCTCACCTCGCCTGTATTCGCATCAGAGCGGGCTGATATCGGTTGGGAGTGGATTGAACAAGGCGCAGTAGTTGTCGATGTACGCACGCCTCAAGAATTTGCCGCTGGTCACTTAGACAACGCCAAGAACTACCCGCTGTCAGAGCTGGACAAACACTTTGCCAACATCGACAAAGATACCCAGATTGTACTGTATTGCCGCAGTGGTAATCGCTCTGGTCAAGCCTTCCGTTATCTTCAATCACAAGGCTTTACCAACCTTCACAACGCGGGCGGTTTGGTGGAAATGCAGCAAGCCAAATAAGACGTATGATGTAAGCGAGTAAGCACCTACTCATTGCGTTGCTTACTCAATTCTTTGTAAAACAGGAGGTCGATACATTTAGATACCTAATCGGTCAATGTTCTCGTTGTTTTTTCGGCTTTTTTCACAGAGTCCAGAGAACTTCACCATACAATTCGCCTCTGAGCAGTGAAATGTAGTAGAGTCTCATTCCTATTTATAAAATCCATCAGCAAAAGGAAAGGCTATGCATTTAAAGGCCTTAGCTCTGGCGACCTACGTCTTACTCGGCGGAAGCATACCAACCGCACTTGCCAATCAAACCGAACAACAACAGGTACAGCAGATGACAATACAATATCCGAACACCAAAACAGTGGACGTGGTGGACGAATACTTTGGCACTCCCGTCAAAGATCCTTACCGTTGGTTGGAAGACGACCGCAGCGCAGAGACCGCGGGCTGGGTTGAAGCTCAGAACAAAGTCACCAACGACTATCTCGGCCAAATTCCGTTTCGCGACCAAATCGAGAAACGCCTTACCCAGTTGATGGATTACGAAAAAGTGGGCAGCCCTTTCAAAGAAGGGAAATACACCTACTTCTACAAAAATGATGGTCTTCAGAATCAAGATGTTCTGTATCGCCAGCTTGGCGACGGCGAGCCTGAAGTCTTCCTTGACCCAAATACGTTTAGCGAAGAAGGCACAACCTCGCTGGGTGGAACAAGTTTTTCTAAAGACGGCTCTCTGTTCGCGTACAGCATATCTGAGGGCGGCAGTGACTGGCGCAAAGTGATTGTGCTCGACACAGAAACCAAACAACAGATTGGCGAGACCTTGGTTGATGTCAAGTTCAGCGGCATTAGCTGGCTCAACAACGAAGGTTTTTACTACTCAAGTTACGACAAACCAGAAGGCAGTGAGCTATCGGCAAAAACCGATCAACACAAGCTCTACTTCCACAAACTGGGCACCAAGCAAAGTGAAGATACGCTTGTATTCGGTGGTACAGAGCAAGAGAAACATCGCTACGTGGCAGGATACACCACAGAAGATGGTCGCTACTTGGTGATTGGTGCGATGGAATCGACGTCGGGCAACAAACTCTACGTGAAAGACTTAACCAAGCCAAACAGCAAGCTCGTTACCGTGTTGGACCATACCGATTCAGACACTTGGATCATCGACTCGCAAGGTGACACCCTATACGTCGAGACCAACCTCGCCGCACCAAATATGCGTGTTGCGAAGTTCAACCTTGCCAATCCACAACCTGAGCAGTGGCAAGACGTGATCGCAGAAACCAAGCACGTGCTCAACGTCTCCACCGCAGGCGGCAATTTGTTTGCGCAATACATGGTAGATGCGACTTCACAAGTCAAACAATACGACATGGATGGCAAATTCATTCGCGATATTGCTCTACCTGACATCGGTAGCGCTCATGGCTTTGGCGCTAAAGAGCACGAAAGCGAGCTTTACTACACCTTTACCAACTACAAGATGCCGGGCACAACCTACAAGCTGAACATCAAAACGGGCGATAGCAGCGTTTATCATGAGTCAGCGGCGCCATTCGACTCCGATCTGTTTGAGTCTAAGCAAGTCTTCTATACCTCGAAAGATGGCACCAAAGTACCGATGATTTTGACCTACAAGAAAGGCATCAAACTCAATGGCACAGCGCCAACCATTCTGTATGGCTACGGCGGCTTTAACGTCAGCTTAACCCCTGGCTTTAGCCCAAGCCGCGCAGCGTGGTTAGAGCTTGGCGGTATCTACGCGGTAGCCAACCTTCGCGGTGGCGGCGAGTATGGTAAAGCGTGGCACAATGCGGGCACACAGCTACAGAAGCAAAACGTATTTGATGATTTCATTGCCGCAGCAGAGTACCTGATTGATGAAAAATACACTTCGTCAGACAAACTCGCCATTCACGGTGGTTCCAATGGCGGACTCCTCGTTGGCGCCGCAATGACGCAGCGTCCAGAGCTGTTCAAAGTGGCTCTACCAGCGGTGGGGGTACTCGATATGCTTCGCTACCATACGTTTACCGCAGGTGCTGGCTGGGCGTATGACTACGGCACCGCCGATCAAAACAAAGAAATGTTCGAGTATTTGAAAAACTACTCGCCTGTGCACAACGTGAAAGCGGGGGTTGAATACCCTGCAACAATGATTACCACCGGTGATCACGATGACCGCGTCGTACCAGCCCACTCTTATAAGTTTGCCGCAGAATTGCAATCCAAGCAGTTTGGTCAGCAACCTAGGTTGATTCGAATCGAAACCGACGCTGGCCATGGTGCGGGCACCCCGACCAGCAAAGTGATCGACCTTTATGCCGATATGTACAGCTTTACCCTGTTTAATATGGGGGTGAAAGCGATTTAACTAGCTAGAGAGCCTAAAGGCACTGCGTTTCTGCAGTGCCTTTTTAGTTTACCCTAACGATTCCCCACTCAAACTTACTTACAGCTAGAAAGCGAATTGAAGTAATCATCAAGCGTGTGAACGCCATAGGTTGGAGCGATGCTATCGCGCGCCAACATCGTCAAGAAAAACTCGGCAGGACCGCCCCATTTCTCCGTCAAGTGACTCACTAACGACAACCCGACTCTGCGCAGAAAGTCCGGTAGGTGCGTATTTTTCTCCGCTTTATTTTGAGATTTGAACGCGAGACGAGCAATATCATTAACAGACAAAATATCTGGGCCACCGACATCTAATTCTGTGTCATTTCGTTCAATCGCTTCTACACAAAATCTCGCCAAGTCTTTTCCGTGAATGGGATTAAGCAAGTTGTCACCATCGCCAAAAGTAAATACTCGACCTGATTTCGCCATGTTGTACACCTCGGTAATATCAGAGAAAAAGCCATTCGGGCGAATCACACAAGGGGTTAATTTTGTTGACTGTAAAAGCCGATTCGCAAAGCGTTCTTTCGCCTCTAGCAAACGAACTTGAGGATATTTCTGAGCATTAAACGCAGAGATGTAGATGAATTTACCGACACCTGCTCGCTCTGCTTCTTCAAGCAAGTTCAAATTTGCTTGGTAGTCGACATCCAAATAGCCTAATCCGTCTTGTTGGCGAGTAATGCCCAAGCAAGAGATAACAACCTTCACCCCCTCGCAAATCCCTTTTATCTCATCGGGGTGAGTCACCTGAGCTTCTACTACCTGCGACTCTTGTAAGCCCATCGCAAGGAGTTTGGTTTTGTTTCTCGCCAACGCTTTAAACTCGACCTGCTCAGACGTCAATAGCTCAACAATATGCGAACCTAAATATCCAGTAGAGCCTGCAATTAAAATCCTAGGAAGCGTTTTCATGCCAACCCTTATTTCGACCATTTGGTCTTTTTAAATTAGTACGGTTTAAGAGCTAGGTAAAGATCTTTTTTGTCCACTCGGTCTAAATAAAGGATCTTGTGTTATACTGCGAGGCATTGCGGTAACAAAAGCTGAGAAGAAAACCATGCCGAAGATCGTCGATCATGAAAGCAGACGTAGGGAAATTGCCTTAAAAGCAACCGAAGTGTTCCTTGAGTTCGGTTACAAAAATATTGGTATGAGACAACTTTGCGTACAGTTGGGCATGAGCAAAAGTGCGGTTTATCACTATTACAAAAGTAAGGATGAGCTGTTCAAAGCCGCAACGGAGGCCATCGTCAACTTTGATGCAGAAGTGCTAGCAGATAGGCCAAACTCAAGTGAAGCGAATACAGGGCAACAAATCGAAAACTTCGTATTGATCTTCCAGCAAATGGCTCCGCGTTTCTTCCAAGAAATGAAGCTCGTCTCTGATTACATTGATGTGATTGGGCAAGAAAACATTGCTACCGATCCATGCATGTTACTTGCGAATCAAAAGTACATAACGATGCTAGAAAACTACGTCTCAGCGCAACACAAAGAATCGCTTTATACCCTAATACTAGGGCTGCTGAACCATCAGTTGATGTTGGGTAAAGCGCTAGAAGAGGCTTATGTTATTGAGCAGGTCGAACGGATACTTGGCTAGTATTCCGCATGCTAAGCCATACTGTTTGTGTGTTAACTAGAAGAGCGTCGCATATTCAGATTTCTTGCTGGTAAATGTGCCTCACGTCATCTACCAATAGGGTTTTATAAATTCTTAAGGAAGGGTGATTATGAGATGTATTGTCGTTCTTTTGGCTCTGCTTTCATTTTTCTCTAACGCTGCAACAAAAGAGTCTTTCATTGATAAAGGCCAGTTTAAGTATGTGCTTTATTCTGGCGTAGATGATTCCATTGTCGAACATATTAATCATCGACTTACGAGTAAAACTCCTCAGCTAATTACTGATTTTAAAGTAAAAGAAATGCCAGTGATTACGGTAAGGATCTGGAAAGACCGAAACCAATATTTAGCCTATCAAAAACACCTTTTAGGTCAGAGCTACCCTTGGTCTACGGGCTATATAAGCGAGAATGAAATATTGCTCCGCGATACAGGTTCCCAAAGTACAATGGACACCGCATACCATGAATATGTGCATCTAGTAACGACTGCAATAAACCCTAATATTATCAACAATCCAAGATGGCTCTGGGAAGCGATCGCTTGCTATGAAGCCGAAAAAGAATATGGCTGGCGTAAACCATCAACAAAAGAGGAATTTAGGCAATACGCAAAAATTCTTAAAGAAGGTAACGGTTGGGATAGCCAAGGAGCCGTGTACCGTATCGGTTATAGCATTGGTGAGTTTATCCAGCAAAGTTATGGTTCGGATGGGTTAATCACCCTTATTCAAACCAATGGTGACATCTCTAAAGTGACCGATAAACCGCTGGAACAAGTGTTTGATGAGTGGATTGAGTTTACCGAGAATAAGTACTACTAGTGTTCTCTACTTCCCTCGCCCGTACATCTTGTCGAAGTTTGGGATGTTCTTTTCCCAAATGGGCGTCTCTTCTCCCACAATGGATTTGAGTGTGTCGATAAATAACTTGGTTTTGATTGGTGCATCTCGGTGCGGATACACGGCATAGAAGGTGCCGAAATCATCAATATTCAAGTGCGTCATGATCGGCACCAACTTGCCTTGTTTGATTTCGTCTTGAACCATTTGTGCAGTCACCACGGCAAGCGTATTTCCTCCTGCTGCGCTTCTCGCCAACATTTCCACATCATTCACTTTATAAGCGACATTAAGCTGAAAATGCTGTTGCTTACCTTGCTCATCTTGATAGCCGAATTTATCGAATAACAAACCTGGGGCTGCGTAGATGGTCGCAGGTAAAGATTCCAATTTCTCAAGACTGTCTACCGCACCATGCTTTTCTAAAAACGCAGGGGCAGCAACAATCAACAGGCGACTTCGCGCAATCTTACGGGTAATCAAGCTTGAGTTTTTAGGTCGTCCGATGCGGAAGCCAATATCAAAGCCCTCTTGCACCATATCCACCATGCGATCTTCTAAGCGCAGTTCAAACTCCACATCTGGGTATTGTTGTTGGAACACCGAAATCGCATCTTGAACATATTGACGCCCGAACATGGTCGAGCTGGTAATACGCAAGACACCACGAGGCTCTTCATGATAATTCTGCGCCAAACGGTGAGTATCACTGAGAAGTGACCGAAGGGATTTGGCTTGATTAACCATTTCATTCCCAGCAGCCGTCAATGATAAGGAGCGCGTGGTTCGGTTGAGTAATCGAACGCCCAACTCCTCTTCCAAACGGCTGATCTGCTTTGAGATCACCGAACGATCCACATTCTTCTGTTCTGATACCTTAGTGAACGAACCAAGCTCGACCACTTCAAGTAGCAGCAATAAACGACTAGAGAAATCCATAACGTCTTACCTAAAAAAAACCATTGTTGCTTTTATGGCACCAATTATATGCCATTTAGCTTATTTTTCTCATCTTATAACAAATCTATAGTAGCTGCACACAACGGGAGAGAGACAAACCTCCTCAATACCAAACCAATAAATTCGCGTGACCGAGGTCTGCTGATCTTACTAACGCTGAGGAAACAGCTATGAAAACTTTATCAATCACACAACAAAATGGCATCGCTACTGTTGAAATCAACAACCCACCAGTGAACGTACTGACTATCGATTTGATTAATGAAATCAACGAATTTGTCCTATCACTTAAAGATGACCGCGATACGAAAGTAGTGGTATTCAAATCTCTTCATGAGTCTTTCTTCTTGGCGCATTTAGATTTGAACGTTATCAACGGCACACAAGGCGGTCAGGCAGCATCAATTGAATTCAACCACATGATTGCCAACATCAAAGCGATGAAACAAGTATCGGTTGCTGTGGTTGATGGTGTAGCTCGTGGCGGCGGTAATGAGTTTGTGATGGCGTGTGACTTGGCTTACGGCACTGAAAACGCAGCATTTGCTCAGCCAGAGATTCACGTCAACATCCCAACGGGTGGTCAAGGTGCGGTGCAGTTCGCTCGTCGCATGGGCAAAAACAAAGCACTTCAAGCACTGCTACTTGGTAACGACTTTACGGCACAACAAGCAGAGCAGTTAAACATCATTACTCAGTTTGTTCCTAAAGCAGAGTTGGATGGATTCTTGGCGGCAACATTGGGCGTGATTAGCCAACTAGAAGTGCGTGACATCGTAATGTACAAAGAGATCATCGCAACCTCTATCAAAGATGAAGACGCAGGTGCAGAGCTAGAGTTGCGTTACTTCTTAGAGCGCGCAAAAGAGCAAAAAACCGCAGCGATCATCGACGCGTTCCTAAAACACGGTGGTCAAACAGAGCGTGAAGCGAAAGACATCCAAGGCATCTTTGTTGATACAGCGGCTGAGCTAAACAAACAATAGAACTTGGTTCATCATCGACCTAAGGCACCGACAGTCCGTTGGTGCCTTGTCTATTAGAAAACTCGGGAAATCTTATTGCATGAAAAACGATTAAATCATTCGTTTATTGCAAACTTGGCTTTTCGACAGCAATGTTAGAAACAAAATTGCGCGTGCGAGGAAATACAATGGAGACAGTTAAACAATCGTCAGATCAATAGAAAAACGAGGTCCTCCATGAATCAACTTCCCGACGAAAACCAAAAACGATTTGTTGCTGTAATCAGTAAAAAAGTTGAAGTGGGACGCGCCGTAAACGTATTAGGACACTTGAGCGTAAGCCTTGCGGATCAACTTTCTGATGGCGACGCAGTCTATACCGATTATCACGATCTCGACGGCAATGTTCATCCCAATATCTCTCACTATCCATTTATCGTCTTGAGAGCGGATAACTCCAACAAAATCAGAAAACTTCGCCAAGAAGCACTCGACAAAAGTATCCCATTCTCTGATTTTACTCACACCATGGTAGAAGGCGGCTCTGAAGTACAACAGCAAACCACCAAAAACACATCAGAAGCAGAGCTAGAATATTTGGGCATTTGTTTGTTCGGCGAGACTGAAACTCTTCGAGAATTGACCAAGAAGTTCAGCTTATATCGCTAAAAGCACGTGATACCTTGGTGATCCTCTCATCATTTTTTCATCAAGCTATCTGTACATTGCCACTTTTAGGGTTAGAATCTAGTGCATCTATCAACCAAAAGTGGCAACGCTTACAACGAAATTAAGGAGGAATTTATGTCTTTGTGGTGTTCAATCAACCCACGTTTTTATGGCATGAAGGACCGCTCAAGAGTTTCAGATTTCGCGCTGCGATAATCTCGACTTGAGCGAATAATTACCTTTCGACGAAAACACGTCACCCGAGTACTTTCCCTCAAGCTCGAAGAATTATTGTCAGCTATGACAACGGCGTCTTACGCCCAAAATTCTTGAGAACACTATGAGTACTTTTTTAACTGCACAATCATTAACCCTTTCTCACACAGCAACACCAATCTTCAAAGATCTAACGTTTACGATTCATCGTGGCGACAAAATTGGTCTTATCGGTCATAACGGCTGTGGTAAAAGCTCCCTACTCAAACTGCTTAGCGGTCAATTTGAACCAAGCCAAGGCACGGTTGCCAAAGCCAGTTCATGTTTGATGCGTTATGTTGAGCAGCATTTACCTAAGTCTTTAAGTACACATTCCGTATTGGACGCGTTAGCGGAATCCTTATCCGATGATGAGGTTTGGCGCGCCGAGCTCTTATTGGATGAACTCGGATTTTCAAACAAAGAACGACACATGCCGGTTGAGAATTGTAGCGGAGGTCAGCAAATGCGACTGCTGCTTGCACGTGCGATTATCCATCAACCTGACTTACTGCTTCTGGATGAACCGAGTAACCACTTGGACTTGCCATCGCTCCTTTGGTTAGAGCAATTCCTATCAAACTGGAAAGGCTCATTCGTATTGGTATCTCACGATCAAACCTTACTCGATCGCGTCACCAACACCACTTGGGTCATGCGAGATCGCTCTTTGCATCATTTATCTCTGCCTTGTTCTCAAGCAAGACAAGCATTGAAAGAGAAAGATGAAACAGATCAACTTCGCCATGCCAGCGAGCAGAAAGAGATCGACCGAATCGAAAAAAGCGCCAAGCGTTTAGCCACTTGGGGCAAAGTCTACGACAACGAAGATCTTGCTCGAAAAGCCAAGACCATGTTTGCGCGCAAAGAACGTTTAGAGGAAGAACAAACCGAACTGACAGAAGGCACACCGTGGGCGCTACAACTTCAAGGTGAGTCGATGCCAGCAAATCGACTGTTAGAGGTTTTGCCTTTCTCGGTTACGCCACCAAACAGTGATTATCACTTGTTTGATATGGCAGAAATGCGCGTGAAAAGTGGCGACCGAATTGCCGTTCTCGGCAGTAATGGTTGCGGTAAATCGACTTTATTAAACCTGCTTTATCGTCAGTATGAAGCCATCCAAACCGACCTAGGCAACCGACATGAGAGTGTGACTTTCCACGATCGTTGTCGCTTGGGTTACTACGATCAATCTCTAAGGCAACTCGACGATGCTCACTCCATCACGGATGCGTTGCAGTCGTTTGCCAGCATCAGCAGTGAACAGGCAAAACGTTCGCTAATTGGTGCAGGATTCGAGTACACAAGACACGAACAGAAAGTTGTCAGTCTAAGTGGTGGAGAGCGAGCAAGGCTGCTGTTTGTGGGCTTAACCCTCGCTCGCTATCACATGTTGTTTTTAGATGAACCGACCAACCATTTGGATATGGAAGGCAAAGAAGAGCTGATTGAAACTCTGCAAAACTTCGAAGGTGCCGCCTTATTGGTGAGTCACGACCGAAGCCTAATAGAGCAAAGCTGTAATCGATTCTGGTTTATTGAAAATGGCTTACTGACGGAGTATTTAAGCGCAGAAGAGGTGTATCAACGCGTGACTGATGCTGCTCCCAAATCTGCCATATCGCATCATTACAATGAACTAATGTCGATGGAAACAAACACCGCGTCTGATGAGCAATCCGAAGAGCAAATGCTGGAAAGGCTGTTAGAGCTGGAAACCTTGCTGGAAACGGATCTAGGGCGAAAACCCAAGCATCAAAAACCAGCGATGCAGAAACAGTGGCAACACGAGATCTCGCAGATTATGGAGCAGCTTTAACACCAAATGGTATAGCCCAAAAAACACAAGGCCAGAGTCTGACTCTGGCCTTGTGTTATCAATGGAATCATCACCAATTAGAGAGATTCTATCTCTTCACTGTTTGGCACATATTCCAAAATATCCCCGGGTTGGCAATCGAGATGCTTGCAGATAGCTTCCAGCGTCGCCAGCTTTACCGCTTTCGCACGCCCGTTTTTCAGTATCGACAAGTTTTGCTCGGTAATGCCCACCCGTTTTGCTAACTCATTTGAGCGCATTTTCCGTTTGGCTAACATTACGTCAAGATTGATTACAATCGCCATATTTGTTCCGTTAAATCGTCAGCTCACTTTCTTCTTGAAGTTCTGCTGCTCTTTCCATTACCACCGCGATAACACGGACAATAAAACCGATTACCATCATTGTGATGTCCACGTCATCGACTTGTACCGAAAAGTACCAAGACTCGCCATTGTACGATAAAGCGAGGCTAAGCAGTAGGTCACTCAACGCACCAATAAAAGGAGTTGCGATCAATAAGTAACTCAGTTTCTTGTAACAGCACGCATTTTTCTGCTCAAAAATCTGGCCTTGCTCGTAGAGTCTGAACAACACAATCAACTGCCACAGCATCGCCATTGTCAAAAATGCAGAGAACATACTCGGGATATACCCGACCAATGAGCGAGTGACCGACAAGGGTAACTCCACCTCGACAGGGAAGCCTGCGGTGAACCATTGCGCGTTAAACATGGTGGCGCTAAACCATAAAGTGGTATCCAGTGCAGCGACGAAAAAGAAAGAAAACCAAAACAAAATAAGCAACTTACGGCTAAAAGTACTAATGGATTGGTGCGACATAGTCAGCCTCATAACAAATAATTCACCTGTATATTAGTGGCCAAACCATAAATAAACAATAAAAACTTATCGTTTTACGATAATTTTTTATTGATTTAATCGGCACCAACATTTACCTTATAAATCAAATTTAGCTCAACCATTGATTATTTGAGGTCCCTATGTCACTAAAACACTCCGCCTTGAGCACCTTAATGATTTTGTTCTCTTGCTCTGCAATGGCAGATGATGCGTTGTTAAAAAGCATCGAGGCCAATAATTACCTGATCGACTCGATGAGTAAGCTCGACAGTCCATCTAGCCTACCCGGTCAACAAGGGTTTGCTGGACACGACTGCTACGGTTCCACCAGCCGGCCATTCAGTGGCAGTGACATGTCAGCAGGCCATGGCAGCACAGATTGTTACGTGACGGAGTATGATTTGGGCGATAGCAATATGAAGACTTACTATCATAGTGATGCTTATGGAAGCTACGGGGTTGGATTCTCTTGGAGCTTTGAATAGAAAGTACTGCGATGAAGCTTTTTGTTTGATAATAATGCGACACTTGCCCGTTCTCTCATTGGATTTAACTATTTAAGTCATAGATAAAACCAAATTTTCTTCTCCAAAGATGAATCGTAGTATGTCTCCATCAGCAGCAAATACTGCAAAACACTTTTTAAACTTTGTATCAATCACCTTGAACTATTGGCTCGTTACTGCAGATTGATACCATCTCCGAGGAGCAAAATGATGAACAAACAGGTAAGCTTAATTGGTCTAGATCATGAACAATCCGCACAGCTAGCTCAGCAGCTCAATCAGCTACTCGCGCATTACCAAGTGTTGTACATGAATTCACGTGGCTACCACTGGAACATTAAAGGTCAACAATTCTTCGAACTCCATGTGAAATTTGAAGAGATCTACACGGATCTACAAACAAAAATTGATGAACTTGCAGAGCGTATTCTGACGTTAGGACACACTCCTGCACATGCCTTTAGCAGTTACTTGGAAGTCAGTGAAATTAAAGAGCATCAAAACGCGACGTCTGGTGAGGAGTGCGTACAAGGTCTGGTGCAAGGCTTTCGCGTTTTACTTCTAAAACAGCGTGAGATCCTGCAAAACGCGGGGGATGCTGAGGATGAAGGTACCGCTGCATTGATGGGTGACTACATCCGTGAGCAAGAAAAACTGATGTGGATGCTTAACGCCTACTTACAACACTAAGTATGAATCACCGAGTAATTAATAGTGATACCACTATCAGAGGTAGCGAACACTTCATGTTGAAGGTATAAAACTCAGTATGCATAAAAAAAGGCCCACCAGCTTTCGCTAGTGGGCCTTTTTAATAGTCTCAATACGATTATGCGTTCGCCGCGTCTTCGACCATAGCTTTAGATAGCGCTTCCGCCACCTTAATGCCATCGATACCCGCAGACAAAATACCACCAGCGTAACCTGCACCTTCACCTGCAGGGTAGAAACCTTTCAGGTTAACACTCTGGTAGTCTTTGCCACGCTTTATGCACACAGGAGAAGACGTACGAGTTTCAACACCGGTTAACAGAGCATCGGCGCTGGCGAAGCCTTTGATCTTTTTATCGAACGCAGGAATCGCTTCACGAATCGCTTCGATTGCGAAATCCGGTAGCGCTTTCGAGATGTCCGTTAGGTGGATACCCGGCGTGAAAGACGGTTGCACATCACCTAACTCACTTGGATCGCGACCTTTCAGGAAGTCACCCACTTTCTGCGCTGGCGCATCGTACGTTTCGCCGCCCAGTACGTAGGCACCTGACTCAAGTTTACGCTGCAACTCGATACCTGCGAGTGGATGCTCTGGGTAGTCACGCTCTGGGTCGATGCCAACCACGATAGCCGCGTTGGCGTTACGCTCTGAGCGAGAGTATTGGCTCATGCCGTTTGTTACCACACGGTTTTCTTCAGACGTTGCCGCCACTACCGTACCACCTGGGCACATACAGAAGCTGTATACCGTGCGACCGTTCTTACAGTGGTGAACCAATTTGTAGTCTGCCGCGCCCAAGATTGGGTTACCCGCATTTGGTCCGAAACGCGCTTCGTCGATCATCGCTTGTTTGTGTTCAATACGGAAGCCAACAGAGAAAGGTTTTGCTTCCATGTACACGCCGCGATCGTGGAGCATTTTAAACGTATCACGCGCACTGTGGCCAACTGCAAGTACCACGTAACGAGATTTGATCTCTTCGCCGTTAGACAGCGTTAGACCTGTGATTTGATCGCCATCCATATGGATATCATCGACGCGAGTGCTAAAGCGGATTTCACCACCCAGTTCGATGATTTTCGCGCGCATTTTCTCGATCATCGTGACCAGTTTGAACGTACCGATGTGCGGCTTACTTACGTAGAGAATTTCTTCTGGTGCGCCTGCTTCAACAAACTCAGTGATCACTTTGCGACCGTAGAAGTTTGGATCTTTGACTTGGCTGTAAAGTTTACCGTCAGAGAACGTACCTGCACCACCTTCACCAAACTGAACGTTTGATTCCGTGTTCAGTGTGCGCTTACGCCAGAAGCCGAAGGTATCTTTCGTACGCTCGCGCACCTCTTTACCACGCTCAACCACGATAGGTTTAAAGCCAGCTTGGGCAAGAATCAGCGCAGCAAACAAACCACATGGACCAAAGCCAATAACCACTGGACGCTCTGTCAGATTTTCAGGCGCTTTCGCGACGAACTTGTACTCCATGTCTGGCGTTTCTTTCACGTGCGGGTCGCTCACGAACTGCTCTAACAATGCAGCTTCGTTTTCAACGATCACGTCTAGCGTGTAGATAAGGAGAATATTGGCTTTCTTACGAGCATCGTAACCACGACGAAAAACATTGTAAGAGATGACTTGGTCTTCAGAGATACCAAGTTTCTTGGTGATGGCAGCAGTCAGCGCCTCTTCCTCATGATCAAGAGGAAGTTTGATTTCGTTTAAACGTATCATGTAGATGTCTCGTATAGATAGGTGTCTTAGCCAAAACCGCTTGAGAGGCGGTCAGCTCACAATGGCGCGCATTTTACGAGAAATTGATTTGTCTGTCATACTAAATCAAACATATTGAATTTTGGCAGGGGATGAGTATTATCCCATTCCTTAATTTTGACTAAAGATAAGAGACCCATCATGGCGTTTGTCGTAACCGATAACTGTATCCAATGTAAATACACTGACTGTGTCGCTGTATGTCCGGCAGATGCATTCCATGAAGGGCCAAACTTTATGGTCATTAATCCAATCGAGTGTATTGATTGCGGTCTTTGTGTTGATGAGTGTGACGCCCACGCGATCTTCCAAGAAGATGAAGTGCCAGATGACCAAAAAATCTACGTAGAACTCAATGCAGAGTTAGCAGAGCTTTGGCCTGTCCAAACCGAAGTCAAACCAGCGATGGATGAAGCAGAAAAATGGAATGGCGTGCCTGATAAGTTAGGCATGCTTGAGAAGTAACGAGCACCATTCTGCACACAACGAGAAACACAAAGAGGGCTGACAGTGATTGTCAGCCCTCTTTTCGTTCTTGCACTGTTTAGCGACTACCTTTCACCCAGTACTTCGAATTCATCGTAAGTTAGGCGTGCTTTGCCATCGTCTTGCATCGTCCAAACTTCTTTATGGACAACACCGAACGCTTTATTCATCGTCCATTTCGAAGCCAAAATGTAGCTTTTCTCGTCGACTTTCTCCCAAGTGGTTTCTTGGTAAGAAACCTCTGAAAAGCCCTGATCGATAATGTTTTGCCAAAATGCTTGAATTTGTTCGCGGCCTTCAAACATACCAAATGGTTTTGCCACCATCGTTGTGCCTTCGGCGTATTGCTCGGCACAACCTTTTGCACTTTGGCTGTTAAAGGCGACTTTCCAAGCTTCAATACCCGCTTGGCATGCTTCTAATACTGAATCGTTCATTTTCCTTACCTTCTCTGCTGTTTGGTCAAACCCAATTCACCGCTTCACTTGTATGTCATAAGTTGGAAACCATCGGGTCATCTTTCGAATGAACTCAATATAGGCGTATTAATTAACCTGAAAAACAATATAATTAGAAAACATAGTTCAAGAAAAACGAACAATATGAACAAACATAAACAGATGCTGATCTTTAAAACGATCGTAGAGGCAGGCTCTATCACCAAGGCCGCAGAAAAACTGGAATTGTCTAAGTCGGTTTTAAGCACTCATCTAAAGCAACTGGAAAGCAGTCTAGAGCTTGTATTGCTCAAACGAACCACGCGGCAACAATCGCTCACTCCTGCGGGGGAAAAGTTCTATGCGCACTGCGTATCTATGAACGATATTGTGTCTCTAGCATGGGACGACGTCCGACGTTTTTCGTCTGAGCCATCTGGCACTCTCACCATCACCGCACCCAATGCTTTGATGGAACATTTGCTCATCCCTGCCCTATCTGAAGCCTTTAAGCCGTTCCCAAAAGTATCACTCAAACTCATCGCCGATGACCATAAACTCTCGCTGATGAAAAATGATATTGATTTGGCAATTCGAGTCGGTAGCTCACCAGACAGTAACTACAAACAGAAAAAAATTGGCGAGTTCAAAGACTGGCTGTGCCAAGCGAATTCAAATCAAACAACACCTATCGAGAGCCGCTATATAGCCAATCAGTGGCAAGGGAGTATCATCAAACACAATGTCACTCATTGTGTCACTCAAGAGCTACTCACTTGGGAGTTTTCTTCCCACCATCAAGCGAACAGCATTAATCAAGTGGCTTTAATGGTGGAACAAGGCTTGGGGATAGGGTTGATCCCAGAGTTTATTGCGCTGAAGAATCCCAACATTGAACGCTATCAACCAGATTATGATCTAGCGAAAAATAGCGTTTATGCGGTTCACCCTTACACTGGCCCAATGCCAAAGTCTGTGCAATTAGCCATTCACTCCATTGAAAAAAAGCTAAGTGAAATGACAGTTTAAGCGACCGCTCCAAAAGGTTGCTGGCATTTTTCGTAAACACCACGGCCGATTCGCACTGAGAATACCAAGCGTCATGAATCGGATTGAATTGTTTGTTGTGTGCTTAGTTAGTCGAGAACTGGTCTGAAAAAACTACGTTCGTAACTAAGGATACAATTCGTGTCTTCGGCAAATTGAAAAGCCGCAATACACTCTTTATCTTTAAATGAATCGTTACGATATGACTCATAAGCTGCGAGGCTTGGAAACGAAAACAAAGCTAAGGCTACATTATTCGCACCTTCCGAAGGTAAGAAGTAACCATGATGTTGCCCACCGAATTTCCCTACGAGTGGGATCCACATTTTTGCGTACTCTTCAAACTCATTAACCTTCAACGGATCAATGATATATCTGAGGTAACAAGTCACCATTTATCGAACTCCTTTTCATCTTTTCCCATTGCGTGTAGACACCCGATAGAGTGACTTGCAACGTAACCATCATATTTTAGCAAACCACTACAAATACTGTACCAGAGTGAAAACACATTTACCGAGCGTTGCAAGTCAACTTATATTGGTCGTTGAGTTTAGAAAGTGGCCTTCGAATGAACTTTATAACTCGCTCTACGTAACAAAAGCGTCGATCATTAGCGGAGCCCGTTATGTTTTCTTTTTTTAAAAGTAACCCAGCCAAAAAACTCAAAAAACGCCACTCCATGCTTCTTGAACAAGCCATGCATGCTCAAAGGCGAGGTGACATACGAACGTATTCTCAGTTAACCGCAGAAGCCGAAGATATCTTCAAGCAAATTCAAGAGATGCGTTCCTCTAAAACCTAAAGCGGGATTTGGGGGCATTAACGCAACAACACCAATTCTGGCTGTGCCGAAACAAACACAGCAGCCAAGATTTGAACTAACAACACCAAGCGTTCAACGTCCCCCTTGAACGCTTCATCGTATACGCACTCAAAGGCCGACGGTGGCCTCGATTTCTATCTGCAAATCAGAATGAATCAGTTTGGACACTTCTACCAGAGAACATGCGGGCAAGTGACCGTCATAGAAATCAAATAGAAGCTCTCGAATACTGCCTAGCATCGACATGTCGCGAACGAAAATGGTGAGTTTGACTAAGTCACTTTTTGAGCGTTTTTCTACCTTAAGGATTTCAGAGAGTTGTCCGAGAATCTCTTCCGTCTGCTCTATCAAACCAGACGCTTGAGCACCTGTTCCATAAGCTGTGAGCCCAGATACATAAAGTGTTTTGTTGTGCTTTGCTGCATGAACATACGGCCCTGCGATTTGAGGTAACCCCTCGTAAGTCATCCTTTCTACCACTTAACTTCTCCTTATACGCAACGCTTTGTTATATGTTTGGTTAAACCTTGTCCGCAAAGTAAGCCATGATTTCTGCTGTCGTCATTTCCTTAGTTTCGTTGGAAAAGCAGTAGTAACTTGGACGCATGTCGCTAAAGTACTGCATGTCCATTTTCAAACCTTCCAAGTTTGGAAATAAGCCTACAGGCATATTGTATTCACCAGTTTCTTTGAACTTGTAAAACAAATGAGTACCGCACTCTGCACAGAAACCACGAGAAGCCCAAGAGGATGACTTGTACATTTTAACTTTGTTTTCGCCCTCTATTTTCACTTGTGTCCCACATTTAACTGCGAAAAATGGAGCCCCACCCCAAGTCCGACATGACTGACAATGACAAACTGTAAAGTTAGGGTTGATGTTTTCTGCTGTGATTTTTACAGAACCACATAGACAGCTAGTCTGAGCGTAAGACATAAAATTACTCCTGAATTGATGAAAACATGTAACGCAGCATTAAGGTGTGAGCAAAGCTATCGCTTGCCTTATAAACATGAAACCCAACGATAGACTGAAAGAGCCACGCGTTGCGAATCATTCTTAAACAGTGTGTTATGCGTGTGGCTTAAACTTCTTCGTCATTCCTTGGCTGGATGGAGAAACAAGCTTGTACCCTAGTTTTTCGTAAAACACTGGCTCATCTGCGATCATTGAAACATAAGAGCCTTCAAGCGCTGCCGACGATAAATAGTTATCTATATGCTCCATAACATTCCGACCTGACCCTTGGCCTTGATACTCCGGAGCGACTGCAACATCCACAACTTCAAAGTTACATCCACCGTCTCCAACTACTCGCCCCATCGCAACTAGCGTGTCACCATCTCGAACCGAGATAGCGTACAAGCTATTTGGCAAAGCAATAGTGGCAGCCTTTAACGATTTTGGAGACAGACCTGCCTTCACTCGCATTTCGCAGAACTCTGATGGGCTAGGAACTTTCTCTTCGTATTTTATTGCCATTATGTACATCTCCCTTTATTGCATTCGAAGCATACACATGATAGCTGTATAAATAAACAGTAGAAGTGTATTTTTGAGTAGGCCGCGTAACTATCATCAGATTCACTAAACCGATCTAATCTTTTCTGACTAGAGCGCGGTGCACCACAGTGCCATGCAACAATTTGTGTAAGAATTTCCACATCTAAAAAGTAGCTTGAGTGGCATTCTGTATAAGGTTCTCACACGGCAAGAAATCGTTATTAAGGCAAGCTAAGACGTATTGAACTTCCGCAGGCACAAAAAAAGCGCAGTGACTGGTCATCACTGCGCTTTTTTAACATCTTGATTTGGCTTAACTGTGCTGGCGACGCAAGTTATCCAAAATAATGCCTGTAGCCATCGCGACATTTAGTGACTCTGCACCGCCGAAGGCTGGAATCGTGATCTTATCGGTCACAAACTTAGCCGCTTGCTCGCGAATACCGTGCGATTCGCTGCCCATTAGCAAGATCCCCTCGGCAGCAAATGCGGTTTTGTGAACGCTTTCGCCTTCTAAGAATGCGCCGTAAACAGGGAGGTTGGATTGCTCTAGGTAACTTGGCAAGTCAAGCTGGCTTACTGTCACACGGCCAAAGCTGCCCATTGTCGCACTGATGGTTTTTGGGCTGTATGGGTCAGCACAATCGGTGCTCGCTACAATGTGTTTAATGCCATACCAATCAGCAACTCGAATGATGGTACCTAGATTACCTGGATCAGACACGCCATCTAAGGCAATCATTAAGCCCTGTGCTTTTGGTGTTTCGACACTTGGAATTTCAACCACCGCAATCGCGGCATTGTTGCTAACCAGTGTGCTCGCTTTAGTTAAATCATCAAGCGACGCTTCGATGCACTCAAAGCCGCTCAGTTCGCTGTGGTTCTGTGCGAGAAACTCTTGCGTAGCAAAAATCTGCTTAACGGTTAGCGAGCTATTAGCCAACTCAAGTACGTTCTTTTCACCTTGCACCAAAAACAGACCATGCGCTTTGCGCTGTTTCTTTTGGCCAAGAGCTCGAAGTAATTTAAGTTGGTTTTTTGAAATCATAATTTGTCCAAGGTAATAGGGGTAACCCAAATAAAAGCGCGGCAATTATAGAGTAAAGCCTTGGTGAGCTAAAGAGGCGAACTTCGATTACTGACCACTTGCCCATCCTCTTCGCCACCACTTTAGGACCTTGTACACAGCTTGCCACAAGTTGTCGTGATACCATCTCTGCATAATCGTTTATGGAACAATAAGATGGCGACAATCGAACACTTCGAACCTCAGCTTTTGACATTTATTAGCCAAGAGATGGTCCAAGACCCTGCACATGACCTTAGCCATGTCGCTAGAGTCGTCAAAACCGCACGCGCACTGTGTGAGCAGGAAGGCGCAAAAATTGACATTGTCCTTCCTGCCGCCTATTTGCATGACTGTTTTACCTTCCCTAAGAATCACCCTGATCGCGCTAAAAGCTCTCTTATGGCAGCCGACAAAGCAACGGAATTTTTGAACAGCATTGGCTATCCGGAACAATGTCTAGCGGAGATTCACCACGCCATTTGCGCCCACAGTTATAGCGCTAATATTGCGCCAACCACGCTAGAAGCCCAGATCGTTCAAGATGCAGACCGATTGGATGCGTTGGGCGCAGTCGGAATTGCCCGATGTTTGCAAGTGAGTGCTAGCTTTGGCTCTAGCCTTTATCACGTTGATGATCCATTTTGTCACCAGCGCGAGTTGGATGACAAACGCTACACGGTGGACCACTTCTATAACAAGCTGTTTAAACTTGAAGCCATGATGAACACACCGGCAGCAAAACAAGAGGCGAAAAAACGTACTGATTATATGAAAGGATTTCTCGCTCAACTTCAGGGCGAAATTGAGCGATAAAACCAGCAGATCATCCCCCTTGTAATGGCTGGCTAACTTCAGAATGTTGATTCCCTACTTTTTGATCAAAAAAGTGAATACGGGCGATAAATTCGGGTTTATCGTTCGGTGATATGGATGTCGCCAAAGGTAAATCCGCTTTCATCGGATCCACGGCTCGGTTTCGCACCAATACCTCGAAGTGCAAGTGTGGCCCAGTTAGTCGCCCCGTCGCGCCAGACAAGGCGATTTTTTGCCCGCGCTTTACCCTTTGACCTTTCTTAACCAAGAACTTGCTTAAATGTAGGTAACGCGTGGTGTACACGCTGTTGTGCTTAATGACTAAATACTTCCCCGCGTAAGGGTGATTTCGCACTCCGACAACCTTGCCGTCACCGGTAGAGTAGATAGGGGCACCAACTGGCGTGGCGAAGTCCGTTCCGTTATGTGGCGTCACTCGACCTGTCACCGGGTGCTTTCGTTTCGGGTTAAATGGCGAAGTAATTCGACGATATTGCGAATCAACCGGAAAGCGATTAAACGCTCGTTCCAAGCTGTTTCCATCTCGATCGTAAAAGCGTCCATCTTTAGCAAGAAATGCAGAGACCTCTTTGCCCGACAGGTTAAACGAAATCGCTTGAATTTCACTATTTCCTGTTGGGTGATCACCAAGATATTGACGATTCACAAGCACATCGAAGCGATCACCAGCTCTCAACGATCGAGCAAAATTTACCTTATCTCGTAACACGCGTGTGATGTTGGCGATTTGACTGGCCGATAACCCCATCCTATGCGCCGATAAAGAGAAACTGCCATCAATGGTTCCACTATAAAGCACCTCACGCCACTCGCTAGGTTCCTCGTCTAGTTTATATTGAAACGTTTCTGGGTTCGCTTTATCCCTAGAGTAAGTAGCATGCTCAACCATACTCACATGATAAGTCAAAGAGTCTAGCTGTCGCTGCTCTCCCTTAAACACGAATTCCAAGTGATCTCCCGGTTGAATGGTATCGAGTTGCAAATGGGCGGAATCGGCTGATAGCACTTCTAGCAACGTGGTGTAGGGAATATCCCAAGCAGAAAAAATATCACTGAGCGTATCTCCGACTTTAACAAAATAGTGCGCACGAACTTCTCCACTATTGGCTGTGGGCACCGTTGCTGGGGCTTGCGTTATTTGTATTTCTGTCGGTGACGATAGAGGCTCGGGGTCGTCTGTAGGAATTAAAAACGCAACGGAGAGCGCAGCAATCGCGACAGCAGAGGCGAGAATTTTAAAGTGTTTCATTTCTGGTGGCCAAGCATGTAACATTTGTTATGTTATAACATAACTTTAGAAGTAGATCAGCTTACGCGTTAGGTAAGTGAACAAATCCAAAGGAACAGCAAGGCATGGCACAATTGAATCAAGTTTTACTCGTAGCCGGAACACACGGCAACGAACTCTCAGGGATATATCTACAGAAGCTCATCAATGAACGTTTGTTCGATGCAAATCGAACCACCTTTTCGTCATCAAGCATCATCGCTAACCCTGAAGCGGTAAAACGGAATGTTCGCTATGTCGATACCGACCTCAATCGATGCTTTTCCGATCGCGCTCAGAGCATGCCACTTGATTTACACGAACACGGTGTCGCTCAGCAATGGATAGCAAACCTAGATACAAACGCCAACCAACTGGTCATTGATCTTCACAATACCACCAGCAATATGGGAGCAACGCTCATTTTGCTCTCACAAGACCCATTTTACACACACATGGGGGCTTACATTAAGCAGCGAATGCCGGAGGCAAACATACTGTTTGAGGATAGGAAAACCTGGCAGGATCAACCCTACCTTTGCACGGCAGGTAAGTATGGGATCATGATCGAGGTAGGAGCCCAGGCTCATGGCGCTTTAAAATCTGATGTACTGGAAAACATGAAAAAGATGCTGAGTTTTGTATTGGATTACCTAGAAAAATACAATCTAGGGCAGCTAGATAGCCTCAGCAATTACGACGCCTATTTCTATACTGAAGAGGTGACAATACCACTTGGGCAAGACGGGCTGAGAAGTGCTCTGGTCCACCCAACCATTTGTGGCAGAGACTTCAACGTTGTCAAACCGGGCGAACCACTACTGACGACACTCTCTGGTTATGACATCTGTTGGGAAAAAGACCATGATATCTACCCTCACTTCATCAATGAAAGTGCTTACGCTTCATCTCATGTTGCGATGGCATTAGCAGAGAAAAAAACCATCGTCGTCAAATAGTGCCTATGTGTAGACAGCCCGAGCAACGACTCGGGCTATTTAATTGATGGCGCGCTCTATCGGTTAAAACTCAGTCGCATTGCAGCACCCGGCGCTTGGTTGATGTTTCCATCCACAAACATTAAGTGCCCATTGACCCATGTTTGCTTAATGGCAGCGTGAAACTGATGACCAGCAAAGGGTGACCACTGACAGTGATAAAGGGCGTTGTCATCACTAACGTCGGTCGTCGTCGAACGGTCAACCAGAACGAGATCGGCATAGTACCCTTCGCGGATAAAACCACGATCTTGAATCGCATAGCGAATAGCTGGATTGTGCGCGGTTTTCTCAACCACTTGTTCCATGGTCATACGGCCATGATGAACATGATCCAACAAAGTCAGCAGCGCATGCTGAACTAAAGGTAACCCAGCAGGCGCCTGATCGTACTCCACCTGTTTTTCTTCCAGTGTGTGAGGCGCATGATCCGTCGCGATAATATCAATTTGTCCGGTCGATAGCGCGTTCAAAAGTGCCGCTCGGTCACTGTTGTACTTGATGGCTGGGTTGCACTTAATTCGATTGCCACGCTCTGCGTAGTCATCGGCACTAAACCACAAATGATGAACACAAGCTTCTGCGGTAATACTTTTCCCCTCAACAGGGCCAGCTTCAAATAAAGCCAGCTCTTTTTCGGTGGTAATGTGAAGTACATGAAGTTGGCTTGAATACTTTTTCGCTAAGCTAACCGCGTACGACGAAGAGGCGTAACACGCTTCGTCATCGCGGAGAATAGGATGGTCATGAATGGTAAGAGGCGCGTTGTCCATTAATCGTCGCACTCTATTTTTTGCGATAACTGGGCCACTTTCACAGTGAGTCACAATCAGCACTGGCGACTCACGAAAAATATCTTCCAACGCTTTTGGTGACTCAACCAAAAGGTTTCCAGTGGATGCTCCCATAAAGACTTTCACACCACAGTGCAATTTGGGATTGAGGCGTTTAATTTCGGCTAAGTTATCTTCTGTCGCTCCTAAGTAAAACGAATAATTGGCATAAGCCGCTTCAGCTGCCAAGGCGAATTTGTCTTCCAACGCTTCAATCGTCGTCGTAGCAGGTGCAACGTTAGGCATTTCCATGAAGCTTGTGATTCCACCTGCAACCGCCGCACGAGATTCGGATGCAATGGTGCCTTTATGGGTTAAGCCAGGCTCTCTAAAGTGAACTTGATCATCAATCATTCCGGGCAATAAATAGGCGCCGTCAGCGTCTACAATGGTATCACCTGCCTGAGCTTCAATATGCGCATCTATTTTTGCGATACGTTGATCCACAATACGAAGATCGGCTTGTTGTACACTTCCTTCATTTACTATTCGGGCATTTTTAATCAATGTCGATGTCATGATCTATTCGGCTCTCCTTGAGGTTTAGAGTTCGTGGTCGGAAAAGAGGAGAGAAAGGCTACGAAGACTTCAAACACTCGTCACACACGCAGTTGATTTCAATTTGGGGCTGGATCACGGTAAATCCTTGTTGACGAGCATGGTTTTGCAACCCAGACATCAAAGAAGGATCGACCATCTGTTCGCTGATTTTGTTGCACTTTGAGCAGATGAAAAATTGGGGTGTGCCATGTTCATGCTCGCACTCAATATGCGCGCAAACAATAAACTTATTGGAAGCCTGTATCTTATGCACAAGTTTCAGATCCTCTAGAAACTCCAGAATCCGATACACCGACATGGCTTGAATCGAATGCCCCATTTCTTGTTGGCAATAATCAACAATTTCATAAGCAGACATCGCTTGATCGGCTTTCAATAAAGCATGTAAAACGAGCTGACGTTTGGCAGTCAGTTGCTTTCCTTGCTGCTTGCATTCGGCTTTTACTCTTTCAATGAGTTCCTCGTTCCGCACAGCGCTCTCCTTTCCAATTGAGGTTATGTTATATCATAACAAAATCAAAAACTCCGTAGCCTGAAAAAGAAAGACACAAAAAGCCTAACGTTTGAACGCTAGGCTGAGAGGATAGGAAAGAGTATTGATCGGCTATGGTTAGCCATGCGTCATTTGGGTCGCCACTGCAAATCGATTCCACGCGTTGATCATGATGACTTGCATCATCGCCTGAGCAAGAAGCGGTTCTCCCAATTCAGACAGAGCTGCGTCATACACTTGCTCAGAAACGCCGTGTTGCGCGATCTGCGTCATTTCATCGGTTAAGGCGAGCACCGCGCGCTCTTGCGGGTTAAACAATGGGGATTCTCTCCATGCGGCTAACGCGAATAATTTCTGCGTAGACACGCCAACGTTGTCCGCCTCTGCCACATGCATCTCAATACAGTAGGCACATTGATTGATCATCGATGCGCGAACTTTAATCAGTTTCTTTAATGACGCAGGTAACTCCGCGCCCTCCAAGTAGCCTTCCACTTCCAACATGGCTTTGAGCGCTTTAGGTTCAACACTGGCAATATTAATTCGTGAATTCATCTTCATTCCTTTTCATTTCTGTGAAGTCAAATTCATTGTGCATCAATCCAAATATCTGCAGAATACCAACCAAGCGCAGTTTAATTTTGCATAAAACGCAAAGGTGAGGCATGACATGTTTGAGTTGATTAGAGTGTTCAATCAGGTGGTCGAATCGGGGAGCTTTTCTCAAGCGGCGAATGCACTGAGCATGGCGCCTTCTTCGGTGGCACGAAACATAGACAACCTAGAGGCAAAGCTGCAAACGACTCTGTTTAAACGCAGCACCCGCCAACTGGTTCTAACTGATGAAGGGCGTTACTTTCATCATCAAGCCTTATCTCTGGTGGAAGAAGCGGATGCATTAGTCAATCAAATGAAGCAATCACCTAGCCAGCCCCAAGGATTACTGCGTATTTCAGCATTTGAGAGCTTTGGTAATGTCTTCCTAGCACCTTTGATTCCAATGTTTCTTGCCCAATATCCAAAAGTTCAAATCGAGCTTGAACTCGATAACCATGTGGTCGACTTAAATAGTGACAACATCGATTTAGCCATTCGCATTGGTACGCCGAAAGACAGTCGGTTAAAGGCACGAAAACTCCTCACTAACCGCACCGTATTAGTCGCATCACCTCAGTACCTAAAAGCGAACCTAGCCATCACCGAGCCAAACGATCTGAGTGGACACAATTGTTTATTGATTAGCCAGCAGCGGCAAAAGTGTCATTGGTATTTCAGCCGAGAAAACGAGAGACACAAAGTTCAAGTCACGGGCAATTTTAGCTCAAGAGGTGGCTCGCCCATATTGCAAGGCGCACTGCATGGTAGCGGCGTGTTGCTGCTGTCAGATTGGATGGTCGCTCCCTACCTAAAGCAGGGAACCTTGATTAATATTTTGCCCCAATGGCAGGTTTCTTATGGAGAGAAACGCAGCGATGAAATCTACGCGCTGTACAAGCCATCTCACTACCCGAAACCTCACATTCGCGCATTTATCGATTTTATTGTCCAACACTTGGATTCGATTGATGGCTTAACTGGCGAGTAGCCAGACACCGACGCCCATCATTAATGTGCCAGCAATCCGGTTCATTAAACGCACGTTCTGAGATTGACCAAGAAGACGCTTTAAGCCTTTGCCGCCTGTGGCGTAAAGTGTCATGCAGATAAATTCAAACAGCAAAATGATCGACACCAAGACTATCAACTGGGGCGTAAGAGCCGCATTTTGGTCGATAAAAGGCGGCAACAGCGAGATCATAAATGCCCATCCTTTTGGGTTGGCGATCGCAGTAACAAACCCTTGTACGACCAAGTCCCAATCGCTTTGCGGCGCCGAGTCTTGTTGTTCAACGTTAATCGCCAGTTTGCCGCGCGAGCGCCACATTTGAACACCCAAGTAGAACAGGTATCCTCCGCCAATCAACTTCAATGCGACAAACAGCCAAGGGTAGTTGAGCATCACTGCGGCGATTCCGAGTACTGCAGCCACCGCCACCAGCCCTACGCCAACAAGCTCTCCGGCCATCATCCATAACGTGCGTTTGTAGCCCACACTCATGCCAAGTGTCAGCGCCAACGTCATGCACATCCCCGGCGTAATCGAAACAAAAAAGAAAGTTGGAATAAACATTCCCAGCAAAGCGGTATTCATGGTTGAGTCTTTATATGGTTATTAGGATCTGGATTAGTATTAATTCGGACGCTTCGCGATGAACTCGAAACTGTATTGGTTCAGTCTGAAGTAGTTAACGCTATACTCAAAAACCGTTCCATTATCGAACTCACCAACAGAAAGTACCTTCAACAGTGGAGACTCATCTTCCACACCTAGCAGCTTGTTTACTTTTTTGTCTGCAATTTCAGGCATGACTGTTTGCTTGCTTTGCGCAATTTTCAAACCCTTTGCTTCAATGTACTCATATTTTGAACCGCGCATTGCATCTACGGTTAAATCAGAAAACAACGATAGAGGTAGATATGTGCGTTCCAGCATTTCAGGCTCACCATCAATCAATCTTAATCGTTCGATATGGTAAACCTTATCATGTTCATCAATCTCTAACTTGGATGCGACCAGTGCATCGGGCTCTTGCACCTCAAATGTAATAATTTCAGTCGTAGGCTCTTTACGTTGAGCTTTAACTTCAGCATAAAAACCACTGAGGTAAAAAGCATCATGGACTGCGGATTTGTGTTTTTTGACAAACGTTCCCCGTCCTTTTACTCGGTAAAGCAAATCTTGCTCCACCAATAACGTAAGGGCCTTTCTCACAGTCATACGACTGACCCCATACGTTTCAAGCAGTGAATTTTCTGGTGGCAGCATGTCACCTTCTTTATAAGTTCCTGACGTAATTTTGCCTACCAAATCATCAACAATCTTTAAATAAACAGGTTTCATAGTATCTCGATATTAGTTTGTATACATAGAGCATACATTAAATAGACATTAATTACTTTTTTTCGTTGACATGTACACCATATGTATACATAGTATGTACATATGATATACATAGCAACCAGAAAAGGTTCCAAAATGAAACGACAAAACCTAACTATTATCGGTGGTGGCTCTACTTATACTCTAGGTATGATGATGAGCTTGATTGCAGAAAAAGAGAATCTTCCGCTGAAATCGGTTCGTTTTTACGATATCGACGGCGAAAGACAGAGACTCAACGCTGAAGCTACCGCGATCCTTCTAAAAGAAAAGTATCCAGAAGTAGAGGAGTTTATTTACACAACTAACCGCGAAGAAGCGTTTGTAGACACAGATATATTCTTCATTCAGATCCGAACTGGTGGTCTAGAAATGCGTGAGCGCGATGAACAAATTGCTTTATCGCATGGCTGCGTAGGCCAAGAAACATGCGGAGCTGGAGGCATGGCTTATGGTCTTCGCTCTATTGGCGATATGATCGACCTAGTTGATGACATTCGAAAATACAGTCACGATGCTTGGATTCTTAATTACACGAATCCTGCAGCTATCGTCGCTGAAGCATTAAATCAAGCGCTTCCCAACGACAAGAAAATTTTAAACATCTGTGACATGCCGTGTGTGATCATGGAAAGCTACGCCAAGATGCTCGATTGTGAGCTTTGGGATTTGGTTCCTGACTACTATGGACTCAATCACTACGGCTGGTTTAGAAAGGTGTACAACCGCGAAGGCGAAGATCTTACTCAAAGAATTAAAGATATTATTCTAGAAAAAGGCCTACAAGCCAGTGCGGTAGATATCGCTCACGACCAATCTTGGCAGACAACATTCAAGAACATGAAGATGATGCTGGAAGACAATCCTCAGTTCTTGCCAAGTACTTACCTTCAGTACTACCTATATCCTGAGCAAATGGTGGCAAAAGAAGACATCAATAACACAAGGGCAAGACAAGTTATAAATGGCCGTGAAAAGACGGTGTTCGATATGTGCCAGCGCATTGTAGACAGTGGTACGACTGCCTACGAAAATTTACATGCTGATGTTCATGGTATCTATATGGTTCGCGTTGCTGCTTCCGCATTGTTCAACAAGGGAGAGAAGTATCTTGTTATCGTTCAGAACAACGGCGTCATTAGCAACCTACAAGAAGATGCAATGGTAGAAGTACCTGCAGCAGTAATGAGTCACGGTGTAGAGCCTTACTCTGTAGGCAAAATCCCAACCTTCCAAAAGGCGATGATTGAGACCCAACTAGGCTTCGAAAAGCTTGTTGTTGACGCATGGTTTGAAGGCAGTAGACAAGATTTGGTCAATGCCCTCACTCTAAATCGCACAGTGGTTAACGTTCAAACTGCAAAGCAACTTGTTGACGAGATTCTAGAAGAGAACAAGCAGTACCTTCCGCAATTCTTCAAGCAACAAGCGTAAATAAAACACCGTAATAAACAACAAAGGCTCTTTTTAGGAGCCTTTGAAATCGCCTTACTTCGCAATTCACTCAGCAAACTTCTCCCCAAAACGAACAGCAAATTACGATTGAAATTGGTTTTCGATTTACGCGTTTGGCAAATACCGTTATGGTGAATTCGTAACCCTATCGAATAACAAAAACAAGGACGTCATGCCATCATGAACAGTACCATTGAAACCATTCTCAGCCATTGCTCCATTCGAAAGTTCACTCAAGATCCAATTGAAAGTGAGCAGTTACAAACCATCATTCAAGCGGGCTTAGCTGCCTCTTCTTCGAGCTTATTGCAGGTTGTGTCAATCATCCGCGTTACCGACAAAGAAAAACGCAAGCTACTGGCACAATACGCGGGTAACCAAGCGTATGTTGAAAGCGCGGCAGAGTTCTTGGTGTTTTGTATTGATTATCAACGCCATTCGGCCATCAGACCGGATGTGCAGGTAGATTTCACCGAGTTGACGCTTATCGGTGCGGTGGATTCAGGCATTATGGCGCAAAACTGCTTACTGGCCGCAGAATCGATGGGACTGGGCGGGGTGTATATTGGCGGTCTAAGAAACAATGCAGCGCATGTGGATGAACTGCTCGGTTTACCAAGCAATACCGCGATTCTGTTTGGTATGTGCTTAGGACACCCTGACCAAAAACCAGAGGTAAAGCCGCGACTACCAAGCGAAGTTATTTTGCACGAAAACCAATATCAAGCGCTCGATTTAGAGGCGATTAAAACCTATGACCAAACGATGCAAGACTACTATGCGAATCGCTCTAGCAATCAGAAGCAAAGTACTTGGTCACAGGAAGTCACAGGAAAATTAGCGGGCGAGTCTCGCCCTCATATTCTGCCGTACTTGCACAGCAAAGGGTTGGCAAAACGCTAATACGGAAGGAAGTCGAAAAGGCTTGTTTGAGTCTTCTATAGCGACAATGTTGAGCACCAACCTCACAAGACTGACGTTGGTTGCTCAATCATCACTTTTTGAGCATGTTGGCTAAATCCGCAAATGGATTGTACGTCGCTCCCTGGTGGTCATCTTCACCCGGCTTTACTTCACTGCCATAGCGTTCATGTTCTAGGTATTTACTGTGCTCATGATCGTGACAGTAAAGACACAGTAGCTCCCAATTGCTGCCATCTTCTGGATTGTTGGTGTGGTCATGATCTTTATGATGAACGGTGAGCTCGCGCAGATTTGAGTAAACAAATTCTCGTGCACAGCTTCCGCATACCCAAGGGTAGAGCTTTAGCGCTTTCTCTCTGTAACCCGCTTCTTGGCGCTTGTAACTTGCGCTGGTTCCGTAACGATCTGATGACATGTTTGTACCTTAAGTCGAAATCAAGGCTTGATGCTAGCACGAGCGCAAACCGGAAAACAGTGAACTGGGCTACACCTCGATTGAATGTTCGCGTGTAGCTAGCAACCACAAAAAAAGAGCGACGAATCGCTCTTTTTTCTTCAATCATGTCGCTACTGATGAGCTTTAAGAATACGCTGGTGAAGATTATCTTTTTGCATCGCCCTATCGTGTTTCATTTGATGCATGTCTTCATCGCTGATCGGAGAGTCTCTCAACTCTAACGTTCTTATCTCCTTATCTAGCCCGTCATACGCTTTCATGTCGGTTAAAAACACATCGTCTGTTTTCGCTAGAGCAAGGATTGTCTCCTTAAATTCTGGAAACTCACTGAGTAATGAATGATCTTCACCTAACATAGTTACCCCTTTCGTTGTGATAGCAAAATGCTGATTTCTGCCGAATAAACTGGTTACTATGTGTACTACCCTAACATCTAAAATGGCACGTATCTGAGACCAAGATCGCCTCTTTCACCATCAATGCATACTGTCTCAGTTTCGATAAAACGCATAACGACGCACGTGTCCTTCACTGCCACCATCAAACTCACCCAAGAACTCTCCACCACAAGATTCAATCACGCGGCGAGAAGCAAGATTCGCCACGTTACAGGTCACGATGGCTCGGCTTTCAATTGCATTTTTTACCACCCAAGCGAGCAGAAATTTTGCTACCCCTTTCCCACGTTCGGATGGCCGTGTTTCATAGCCGATATGGCCAATAACATTTTCGACCCAGTCATTCGTACCGGCGCGTACACGAATGGCTCCCAATACTCGACCATGTTCAACACAATAATAAGTGGTGCTAGGGAGCCAACCCTCTGGAAGTTCGGCGCAATCTGCACTTTTTCGCGCGACAAGACTGGCTAAATACCCTTTTGGATCAGCGATTGCCCGTTGGTACATCTCAATGCCGGAATCACAACATTCGATCGCATAATCAAGGAGCGCCGCTTCCAGTTCGACATTGGCTTCAATCACTTCCATACCCACTACCCCACATTAAACTCGTAGCCAGTTGTGCTCGTCACAAATTGGAACCCATATTTTTCGACAATCGGTTTACTCATATCTGACGCATCAATGGTGAGGTATTGTTTGCCACGTGATTTGGCCTCAGCAATGCGTTTGTTGAGCAAAAGCGAGTAAAACCCTTTGCCACGTTCAGATTCAATGGTGCTCCCACCCCAGATTCCCGCGAATGGGCTTTCTCCATTAAAGGTTAGCCATGCAGAAGTGACAGGTTGACCTTGGTGGTAGACTACATAAATGGAAATCGCGTCGGGCGTTTGTTGCTTCAAGCTGAGTAGATGTTGGAACTGCCAATCGAAATTGCCACCCCAGACTTGCTCTTGGACACGAATCGCATCGCGTATGCCTTGCTCATCGTGCACTTCGGTCAGCAGCGATTCATCAACGGGTTTTACGGTGATGGTGCTCAGATCAAGCACCATAAACGATTCTTGCTCGGCTTTTTCGAAACCACTATTAAGCAGTCTTTGTGCAATATCATCGGGCTTATCAGTCTGGTAGGTTTTCCACTCAAAGCATTTTCCTTGCCGCTGAAAAAACGCTTTTTCACGCTCGATCACCGCTTGCGCGTTCTCTGCCGTCAAACAAAAATAAGCGATGTAGCTGCCATATCGCTCGGGAGAGACAAAACGGACCAGCTCCGGTGTATCTATCTTCTCTCCACCTAGGGCATTAAATTGCTGCCTTTCGTACTGGTTGTATGCCAGCATGACGTTTTCGGTATCCATACCACCTCTTGTGAAACTATGGTTATTAGTTCAATACAATCAATAAATTAGAAATTCACATATTCACTTAGACTACTATAAGTTGTTCGCAATAGACATGCTTAACAAATCACCAGTGGCATTCATTTTCGCATTAAGGTAGCATTGCCGACCTTTTTTCATTGGTAGGAGGTTCGAATGTTTATTGGCTTTGACTACGGGACAGCAAATTGCTCAGTTGCAAAAATGGAGCAAGGGGAGCCAAAGCTGCTCAAACTAGAAGGCGACAGCGTTTACATTCCTTCTACCCTATCCGCGCCGAGCCGCGAAGCCGTGGCTGAGTATCTGTTTAAGCACCGTGAAATTAAACCCATCGACAAAGTGGGCGAGCAGGTACTTCGACGCGCGATCAACATCAATCGCGAAGAAGGCATCGAGTTTATTGCCGAAGAGGTCGCGTTTGGCCAAGCTGCATTGGATCATTACCTACAAGATCCCAGCGAAAGCTATTACGTTAAGTCGCCAAAGTCGTTCTTAGGGGCTTCTGGACTGCGCGATGTTCAGGTCAGCTTCTTTGAGGATCTCGTTTGCGCCATGATGGATAACATCAAACGCAACGCCGAAGCGGATGCGCAGCAAACCATCACCGAAACCGTGATAGGGCGACCTGTAAACTTCCATGGCCGCGACAGCGAAGCCGCAAACCGACAAGCCGAAAGCATCCTGCTTAAGGCAGCTACACGCGCAGGCTTCAAACATGTCGAGTTTCAATTTGAGCCTGTCGCGGCTGGCCTTGAGTACGAAGCCTCGTTAAACGACAACAAAACTGTACTGGTGGTGGATATTGGCGGCGGTACCACAGACTGCTCACTGATCGAAATGGGACCAAGCTGGCGTGGTAAAGCAGACAGAACGCAAAGCTTGTTAGCGCACAGTGGCCAGCGTGTTGGGGGCAACGATCTCGATATCGCCCTCGCCTTTAAACAACTGATGACGCCATTTGGTCTTGGCAGTAAAACCACCGCAAACATCGTTATGCCAACCATCCAGTTTTGGAATCCGATTGCGATTAACAGTGTCGATGCCCAAGCGGATTTTTACTCTCGTTCAAACTTAGCGACGTTAAAGCAGCTGAAGAAAGAAGCACAAGAGCCAGAAAAACTCGCCCGTCTACTGGAAGTATTCCATGAGACACTTGGCTACCGCCTTGTGCGCCAAGCGGAAGAAGCCAAAATTGCGCTTTCCGATCACGCCCACTATCACGGTGTGATTCAACTGCTGTCTGAGCAGCTCGAGGTGGATATTCGCTTTGAGGACATGATCGAAGCGATCGAGACGCCAAAACAGAAAATGGCAGAGTTGGTCAAAGAGGCGGTAGAGCAAGGCGGCGTGAAACCCGATGCGATCTTCATGACTGGCGGTTCAGCACGCTCCCCCATCTTACGCGGTGCGGTGCAAGAAACCCTGCCGAGCATTGATGTCGTTAGCGGCAACTACTTTGGCTCCGTCACGGCTGGATTAGCCCGCTGGGCAGACGTGTGTTTTAAATAGTCGACAAACCAGATTGATTCGCCCCAGCATAGTACTGGGACGATTTACATTGTAAACCCGAATATTAGGCGCCTACTGAGGCTTACCATATAAGCTTTTGAGCGTTTCCCTTAGCCATTTTATCTTAGGATTCTGATTGTTCCGTTTGTGCCAAATCATGGTGAAGGGAATCTTGAGTTTCTCTTGTTGGTCATCATCAACCGGAATCGGCAACGCTACCAAGCGAGGATGCAACTGCTCACAATAACGTTGACAGTATCTCGGCGCCGTCGTGAACATCTCATGCCCTGGTTTTTCAGCAACAAACAAGGCTTGTTCGAAACTGGCCATCGTCAAATTCACGTTGCGTGTCCGGCCTTGTTCAATCAATATTTCATCCAACGCCCAGCTTTCACTTTTTTCCCAAACCACGTTGATGTGCGGATAGCTAAGAAATGTCTCTAAGTTCCATTCCTGCTTCAGCACAGGGTGATCATCGCGTACGTAAACCAAGGGTAAATCGGTAAACAGTACGTCGAAGTTAATAAAATAGGGCAGAAGTTCTAACGACTCTTTTGACCTCGGATGACTCTCTCGACCTGTAAAGCCAATGTCGACATCGCCGCGAACAATAGCGTCAATCGAATCGTAATCCCAATTATGAAACTTTACTTTGGAGTCCGGGTACGTCCTGTGAATTCGAGAAGTCAGCTCATCCACCATGATCAATGACAACGGCGATTCGACGCCCAAGTTAAAACGTACACCGCTGGGAGCTTCGTCCCCACGACGAGAGACAATTTGGCTACCAATTTGCAGCCAATCGGACAAGCTCTCCTCCATACTGCTGGCCAAGGTAGTAGGCTTTAAACCTTGAGGCGTATTAACAAACAATGGATCATCAAACCAATCTCTGAGCTTGGCTAGAGACTTACTCACAGTAGATGGCGTAACGTTGAGGATCTTCGCCGCTTTGGTGACACTCTGCTCTTGAAGTATCAGCTGCAAAGTGAGAAGCAAGTTAAGATCAAGACGGGCAAGAGATTTCTTCATGGCATTCACTAATGTGCTGATTTGGAACTAATACTATTAGAGAGAGCCCGATAACGCTACCCATCGCTAACGCAATAAACAGCATCATCACCGCAGAAAAACCGAGTAGTGCCATCAACCAGATATAGAACGCCGAGCATGACACTTGAGCAATCCCCAGCATTGAGCTTGCAAGCCCTGCTTTACGTGAGAACAAACTTAATGCCTGACTCATTGCGACACCAAACCCCATTGAAAAGCCCATACTGACCAGAACAAAACCAACCATATAGAGAGTCGAACTATCGCCATTCAAGTGAGCCGCGAGAATAGCGATAGCCGACATTAGCGTAATGATCTGCGAAGCCATCATCAGAGTATTTTGTTTAAAGTAGCGCAATAAAATTGGTGCCGAGAACGAGGTCGACATACCCACCATGGCAAGTAGAGCCATCGCAGTAGAATATTCACCACGGGTGTAGTTCAGTGTCTCCATCACAATCATGGGTGACGTGTTCACATAAGAAAGAATCGCGGTGACACCCAGTGAGGTAAACAACACTCGTGAAATAAAGAAACGATTGAACAGTGATTCTTGGGCATGCGCTTGATGAGTGTCCTGATCAACGCTTTGAGTCGGTAAGGTTTCTTTCAAAATAAAAGTAGCAATAAAGCCTACCGCCAGTCCCATTGCGGCCATTGCAGTGAACAGCACTGGCCAAGGGAACTTAAGCATGATCAGATGACCAATCACCGGCGCCAACACAGGGATCATGCAGGTAATGCCGTTCAGCATCGACAGCACTTTAGCTCGCTTTTGGTCATCTAAAGTGTCACGTAAAATGGCAAAGGCCACTACGTAACAACATGACGCCCCGACTCCTTGGAAAAATCGCATCACTAAGAAGCTGTCACTCGTTTCGGCCGATCCAGCAAGCATCGACGCAATAGAAAAGATAACCGCACCAGCAATGGCAACGGGCTTTCGACCCAAACGATCAGCGACTCGGCCAACGAACACCATGGTAGTCGCCATGCCCGCTAGATAAATTGAAAATGCGATATGAAGTTGCGATTCACTGGCCGCTAAATCTTTGGCGATCTGAGGCAACGCGACCAAATAAAGATCTATCGCTGTTGGGTAGAGCAGCACAAAGGCAAAGCTGCATAAAAGAAACCGTGACATGTTGTCCTCGCACACTGTTATCGTTTGCGAAGATAATATGTCAACGACCTAGATTTGACCTGTTGCCATTATGACAACAGGTATTTCCAATTACGACATCGGTAAAGCGGCTACTTCATGCTGCCTTGTTCAGCTTGAAGATCTTGATTGTTGTGGTGGAGATGAGCTTGGTTTCTTTCGATAAGATCCATGGCTAACAGAGGGTTCAGCGCACGTACCTCACCTTTTGTGTAAGGAACCGGTATATCCCAAGGGTTATTCTGGTACATACCTTCTTCATCAAACTGGACAAAAAAATTCATGCTTACCTCCACCAAAAACGTACCAAGCACCCGTTAATTCTAGTCGGCAATTTACAGTTTTATTAGTAACACCAGCCCCAGATAGGCGGAGTTTTCACTATATCCTTTTTGGCTCAATAGCTTACCGATGCCCAATTCAGCAATAAAAACTCCAACCCAACTCTGATTCTTTTAAGGCTGAGTTACATCTGACAACCCTGCATAGCGAATCCCTGACAAGTGCGCCATTTCACGGTTCCAAGTAGCAAGGTCATGCGGGTTAAACAGACTCAAATCGTTGTGGCCACATGCTCTTGCCATCACGGTCATTAACTCGGTGGACGCTTCAAAGAAGTTCTTTAGTTGCGTCGAAGCTTTATCAACGTTAAGTCGCTGTCTTAAGTCCGCTTTTTGCGTCGCAATCCCTGCTGGACAATTATTGGTGTTACACATTCTTGCCGCCACGCAACCAATCGACTGCATCGCACTATTGGAAATCGCCACACCATCAGCACCCAACGCCATCGCTTTGACAAAATCCATTGGAACTCGAAGTCCGCCAGTGATGATGAGTGTGACTCGGCCGGTTGCACCTACCTTATCCAAATACGCTCTTGCTCTGGCGAGTGCCGGAATGGTCGGCACGCTGATGTGGTCACGAAACATTTCTGGCGCAGCGCCCGTACCGCCGCCTCGACCATCAAGAATGATGTAATCGGCACTGGCATCCAGCGCAAACTGAATATCTTCTTCAATATGGTTGGCACTGAGCTTAAAACCAATCGGAATGCCGCCTGTGACTTCTCGTACCCGATTGGCGAAATTCTTGAAATCTTCAACGGAATGTAAATCTTTAAATGTCGGCGGAGAGATAGCCGATGTGCCCGCTTTAATGCCTCGCACCTCGGCAATCTTACCAATATTTTTAGCACCCGGCAGGTGGCCACCAGTACCGGTTTTGGCGCCCTGACCACCTTTAAAATGGAACGCCTGAACGTTTTTAAGTTTGGACTCATCAAAGCCAAACCCAGCACTGGCAAGCTCATAGAAATAGCGTGAGTTTGCCGCTTGTTCTTCTGGCAACATGCCCCCTTCGCCAGAACAAATACCCGTTCCAGCCAGTTCCGCTCCTTTGGCTAAAGAGACTTTCGCTTCTTCAGACAGCGCCCCAAAACTCATGTCAGAGACAAACAATGGGATAGTGAGTTTAAGAGGCTTTTTCGCTTGTGGCCCAATAATCAGTTCAGTTGAAACGGGCACGTCTTCCATCAGTGGCTTGGTCGCCATTTGCGCCACCATCACTTGAATATCATCCCAGTGCGGCAGCAAATGCCTTGGTACGCCCATAGACGTCATCGGCCCGTGATGGCCCATTTTAGATAAGCCTTCTCGGGCCAACTGATGGATAAACTCCACCGTTGGTTCTTCTTTGGTTGCATTCGCAGCCGGAGCAACATCAATGGTTTGGATTTGAACCCCTGGCCCCTCTTTGCCAACATCGGTGTCAGTAAACTGTTTATGGGCACCATCACAAAATGGTGGATTCTGAGTGTGTTTACAGCGACATAGATAGGCATCGCCACTTTCTTCTGCGATGAAGGCTTTGGGTTTAAAACCTGTCCCCGCATGAGAGCCATCACAGTAAGGTTGATTGCTAGAACGGCCACAAGTACAGAAGTAATTTTCTTCTCCGGCAGTGAGTTCGACTTTGATTGGTTTGTTTGCTACTACGACAGGTTTGCTCATCACGTTATCCATTATTATTGGGCTTGTTGTTATGGGATAAAGTAAAGGCACAAAAGTTGGGGATTTCAATTTTGCCAACTCGCGGTCCGTCAATATTGGTTACGAGTTGGACTCTCAAATGAACGGATTTCTAAAACAAAAACGCCTCCATCTGATTCAGAATGGAGGCGCTTGAAGGAGCAGTGGAGGTAACTTAATTACTCAGAAACGAGGGCAACCGCTTCGCGAGTGAGCTTAGCCAGCTCATCCCATTGGCCATCTTCAATCAGCTTCTTATCAACCATCCATGTGCCACCGCACGCCAGCACTCGTGGTACCGCTAAGTAGTCTTTGATGTTGGCAGGATTGATTCCGCCCGTTGGCATTAAGCTCACTTCGGTGTATGGCGCCAGCAGTGCCTTAACCATGTTTACGCCACCTGAGGCTTCCGCAGGGAAGAACTTGAGCGTGGTTAGGCCCATTTCTAATGCCGCTTCAATGGTGCTTGGGTTGTTTACGCCCGGCACGATATCAATACCAATCTCTTGGCACGCTTTAACCGTATTTGGGTTAAAGCCCGGTGACACAATAAAAGTTGCGCCCGCTTCTTTCGCTGCGATCGCCTGCTCTTTATTTAGCACCGTACCTGCGCCGATCAGCATGTCAGGTTGCGCTTCACGTAGCAGACGAATCGCTTCTACTGCCGCTTCTGAGCGAAAGGTAATTTCTGCTGCTGGCAGGCCGTTTTCCGCCAACACTTTACCCAGTGGAATAATGTCTTGTGCATTATCAATCGCAATAACAGGGATAACTTTCAGCGCTTGTAGCTGCTCGTTTAAGTTAGGCATTGTTTTGTTCCTATTTGAATTTATTCTTTGCAGCGTCTGTATGCGCCTTTGAGATGATGGCGCCCTTATGCTGAATCACTTCACCAGCCAGCACATTACCATTATGGCAAGCTTGTTTAATATCGCCGGTTTCAAGGTAAGTAGCTAAAAAGCCGCCATTAAATGAATCGCCAGCAGACGTTGTATCGACCACATGATCAACTACCGTTGTTGATACATTATAGGGCTCATTAACGCCCGATTCCGAGACTAAACACCCGTTAGCACCAAGTTTGACGATGACCGTCTTTGCCCCAAGAGCAGTAAGCCGTTCGCATGTTTGCCAAGGGGTTTCATCTCCCCAAATGGCTTGTTCATCATCAAATGTCACTAACGCTAAGTCAGTAGTTTGATACATAAGGCGATAGGCAGACTGGATGGTTTGATGGTTGTCATCAGGCCAAAGTGCCGGTCGATAGTTGCTATCGAAAGCGATTTCAACGCCCGACGCTCTTAACTCTGCCAATAACGCTAGCATCTGTTCTCTGTCTTGCTCAGGTAAGATCGCTAAGCTGATGCCGCTGACAAACACCATGTCTGCGCTTTTCAAAGCAGATGTCACCTGTGCAAATTCAGGGTGCTGAACAAGATACTTAGCCGCAGACTCGCTTCGCCAATACAGAAAGGTCCTTTCACCTTGCTCGTCAAGCTGAATCAAATACAACCCAGGTGAGCGCTTGGTATCGGTCAGAACCAAGCTGGTATCAATACCCTCTTTCTTCCAGCGTGCCGTCATTTCTTGGCTAAGAGGCTCTCTGCCCATGGCCGTGACATACTTCACCGACAACTCAGGGGCTGATTTTCGCTGACTTCGGCATAGATAAATAGCGGCGTTTAAGGTGTCTCCACCGAACGTCTGCTGCATCTCCCCAAACGGTTTTCCGTTCAGTTCAATCATGCATTCCCCAATGATGGCAATTGTCTTCATCGCACTGTTTCTTTAAGCAAGTCAGGCCTGCCAACCTAAGCTGAGCAGACCTGATGTTTTATTGAAGGATTATTTGTTGTCTAAGCGAACAAACATCATGGTCAGGACGAATGACAGAGTAAACACGCCAATCACGCCCATTACCGCTTGAACAAAGTTCTGTGTACCGCTCGCTAAGTACGCTGGCAGACTGAATACTGACGATAAAATGTAGCTTGTTAGGTGCGTATCGATAGTGACTGAGATAGCGCCCATAATCCCGGTTGCTAAGCTCGCCATGAACAATGCTTTGGTGTATTTAGTCAGCGTACCGAACAATGCTGGCTCAGTAATACCTAAAATCGCTGTCACGCCTGAACCTACTGTCATAGACGACTGCTCTTTAGACACACTGTTACGCTGCTTGTACCAAATCGCCATCGTCGCACCTGCAATTGCTAGGTTACCCAGACACATGATTGGCATTAGCAGGTCTTTTCCGTAAAGCGCAAAGTTGTTGAGGCTGATTGGCGTCATACTGTGGTGAATACCAAACACAATCGTAATTGGGCGAGTTAAGCCGAACACAAAACCTGTCAACGTAGGTGAGATTTCAAGTAGTGAGCTAACCACCCAGCCAGCACCATTACTCACCCACATGCCAGCAGGCGCAACCAGTGAAAGCACAACAGTTGATGTAACAGTAAACGCTAACAGTGGCGTAAAGACAGGTTTAGCAGAACTTGGAACCAGCTTATCCACCATCGGAGTGATCTTAGATAGCACCCAGACCGCAAGGATCGCTGGTACAATCGCACCGCCGTAGTTCATTAGCTCAACCGGCACCACTCCAAACACGTTCAGCTCGGCTTTGCTGCCTGCATCAGACAGTAAGGCGGCTTTTTCTACTAGCTTTGGAGACATCATTGCCGCAGCCACCGCCAGTGCAATGTACTCATTCACTTTGAACACTTTGGCTGCTGAGAACGAAACCAGCATAGGCAAAAAGAAGAACACAGCCACAGAGATAGAGCGGTAGAAGAACACGGTATCGGAAGATTCTGAAATCACGTTGGTTGCAATAAGCCCTGATAATAGGCCCATCAACATACCGGCACCGGCAATGGCTGGAACGACTGGACCAAAGATGCCCGCGACGACGCGCATTGCGTTTTGGAACAGTTTACCTTTCTCTTGTTCAATCTCTGCGTCTTCTGGCGCTGCACTTGCACTGGATAGCGCTAGGTACCATTTCTCGACTTCAACGCCGATGATCACCTGAGTTTGACCTTGTGCGAGAACCACACCTTTCACGCCTTGAATGGCTTCGAGTTTTTCTTTATTCGCTTTTGACTCATCGACCAACTTAAAACGCAGTCGAGTCATACAGTGAGTAATGTTTGCGATGTTTTCGTTACCGCCAAGGGCAGCAACCAATTCTTGTAATTTCATGCTAAAGCTGTCTGCTTTCCCTGGCGCATTATCGCCAATAGTCATGTTAGTTTCTGTCAATTGCATCATACATTCCTATGTGCTTGTCTGCTCATTTACTGCGGTAATCTTAGCGATTGAGCGTTTTTATCCAATCGACAAAACAGTGATAAAACTCACATTAAAACAGCTAAAAAATTAATTTTGGCCGTTTTTTAGCAACTGGTTCGTTTTTTTCTCCTAATTCGAAACAGGAACGAACCAGTTAATTTTCAGTATAATTTACCGCTTGAAATCTGCATTTTTTCACGCTTATATAAAATAAATCCTGTTGACCGAGCTAGTTTTAAAGTGAATAAAAATATCATTTCAAATATAGAGTGTGTGATTACCAAACCTGACCGACACAACCTGATCACCGTTATTGTAGAAACGGAGTCAGGGATGAAAGGATTTGGTTGTGCGACGTTCCAGCAACGACCATTGGCGGTAAAAACCATGGTTGATGAATATCTCAAACCGTTATTAATTGGCAAAGACGCCAATAATATTGAAGACCTATGGCAAATGATGATGGTTAACGCTTATTGGCGTAATGGACCGGTGATCAATAATGCTATTTCAGGTGTTGATATGGCGTTGTGGGATATTAAAGCGAAATTAGCCAACATGCCGCTGCATCAATTATTTGGTGGTAAAGCTCGTGATGCGATTCAGGTCTATACCCATGCAACAAGCGATACAATGGAAGGGCTGTATGAGCAGGTCGAAAAATACCTAGCACAAGGCTACAAACATATTCGCTGTCAGTTAGGTTTTTATGGTGGTGTACCAGAGAATATCCACACGGCAAATAACCCAAACGAAGGGTCTTACTACGACCAAGACCAATATATGGAAAACACGGTTGAGATGTTCAAATGCTTGCGTGAAAAGTATGGCAATCAATTCCACATTCTTCACGATGTCCACGAACGCCTGTTCCCAAATCAAGCGATTCAATTTGCCAAACGAGTAGAACAATACACGCCATATTTTATTGAAGATATTTTGCCGCCAAACCAAACTGAGTGGTTGGATAATCTTCGCAGTCAAACCAGTATATCGCTAGCATTAGGGGAGCTATTTAACAACCCTGAAGAGTGGAAACAGCTGATCATTAATCGCCGTATCGACTTCATTCGATGCCACGTCTCTCAGATAGGCGGTATTACTCCGGCGTTGAAACTTGGGCACCTATGCCAGAGCTTTGGCGTTCGCATTGCGTGGCACTGCCCGCCAGATATGACGCCGATTGGCGCAGCAGTGAATACTCACTTAAACGTGCATTTACATAACGCTGCGATTCAAGAGCACGTTAAATATAATGCTAATACCCAAGCGGTATTCCCTAATGCTGCCGAGCCTATCAATGGTTATTTATATGCGTCAGAGCTGCCGGGAATCGGGGTTGAAATGAACCAAGAGGCTGCACAAGATTTCCCTGTTACTTACCGCCCACATGAGTGGACTCAGAGCCGACTGCCTGATGGCACTATTCATACGCCATAACGCTCGGCCCACTCAATCTAAATAGAAAAACGACCGCTAATCGCGGTCGTTTTGATCTCGGTAATTTAAACTCTCAGGATTAAACTTGGTGTGGTAGGTACACTGGTAGTTGATATCAATAATGTCACTGACGACAAACACTTCACCAGAAGTGAGAAAGCCACGATTGGTGATGTTCATTGCTGAACTCGAACGCTTACATCCCAACAAGTCGGCGTCATCCTTGGAAACACTGATCGCTTGGTAAGTGGTGAGGTAGCTATCGATTTCCAACCCTAATGAAAGTGCATGCTTCTGAAGAGAGCTTTCGATAATAGTATCATTCACCACTGGGAATAATTTAACCGGTAATCTCGCCTCTTCTATCTGGGTTACTTTGCCTTGAATTAACCTTAAGCGTTTTACATTCCAAATATAGTCATCTTCTTCAATCGAGAATACTTGCATTTCATGTGTGGTCGGTAATCTCTTATTCAATTTTATTTTCTTATAAGAAATCTCACCAAATTTATTCTCAGTTACTGAGTTATATATTAATGGCGAATCGACACTCGACGTATTTACATAATATCCCGAGCCTGCTTTATATTTAACCATACCAATTGCTTCAAGTTTAGACATGGCCTTTCTCACTGAGAAACGGGAAATATCGTACTTTTCAGCTAATTCTCTTTCTGAGGGTAATTTTACATCAATAATATTTTGGCAAATCTTACTGATTATATCTTGAACAAGTTCTTGGTACTTTTTCATGGAGCGCTTAGTGTTTGGCGATTCATTATAATTTAACGTATCTGTGCCACTTTCTCCATGAGCCAAACTTAAAATAGCGGCTTCGATCAGATGGGCAGCCCTTGATGAGCTGCCCATTGCTTTGAGGTATTAGATGTTAGAACTCGTAGTTGACGTTGAGCTCGATTGACTGCTCGGCACCAAACCAGCAGTTGGTTTTGTCGTAACACGAGTAATACTCTTGGTCAAAAAGGTTGTTGACGACAAGGTTCGCTTGCGCGCCTGACAGCATTTCACTGACACCACCTAGCTCGTAGCCTAGAGACATGTCCACCACAGTGTAAGCAGGCACCTTGCCTTGTGTATTGGACGCGTCCATCTCCATTTCTCCCACATAGCGGGCGCCAGCGCCAATGCGTGCTCCCTCAAATGCGCCGCTGTAGACGTAGTAATTGGTCCAAGCCATCGCACTGTGTTTTGGCACATAGATAGGCGTCGTGCCTTCTAAGTTCGGGTCGTACGCTTTCTTGATTTCCATATCAATGTAAGCATAAGAAGCTTGAACATCCCAGTTGTCTGTCAGGAACATCTGGCCTTCTAGCTCAACACCTTGCGAGGTCACTTCACCCACTTGAATTTTCGCGCGATAGCTAGGGTCAGAGGGGTCCGCGACAATCGTATCATTCTTGGTGATATGGAAGTATGAAGCGGTCAGTGATTGGGACATATCCGCAGACATATACTTCATGCCGATTTCGACCTGCTCACCAATTTGAGGTTTAAACGACTGACCGTTGACATCCGTGCCTGCCGCCGGTTCAAAACTGGTTGCGTAACTCAAGAATGGGGAAATGCCATTGTCGAGTTCATACAAAGCGCCAACACGGTAGGAGAACTGCTTGTGATCAGAGCTATCTTTACCGTCATAAGTCGGACTGGTACTGACTTTGTCATCACTTGAGGTAAACAAATCATAGCGACCACCCGCCAATAGCACTAAGCGCCCTGTTCTGACTTGGTCTTGGAGATAAAAACCCAGTTGTTTGTAGTTAATGTCGTGAGACTCTCGATAAACTTCGTTGATTTTGCTGCGATCAAGTAGGCTATTGTCGGGGTTGTAAGCATTAAAGCCATAGAACTCAGCATTCGCCGTATACTCTTTATATAGCGAATCCCCTGTGAGATTTTGGTAGTCCGCGCCAAGCAGCAAGTTGTGCTGCCAATCGCCCGCGGTCATTTGGCCGGAGACTTGGTTATCAATCACAAAGCTTTTCGAGCTTTCATCGGTCGTGTAGATGTTTCTCGCCAGGCTACCTGTCACGGGATTGAAGCTGGTTCCTCTGTGATAGGTATTTTCTTGGTACAGCGACGCATCCATATAACGCGCATTTTGCAGTAGCGACCACGTATCATTGAACTCGTGGTTGATTTTGTAACCGATCATCAACACATCACGTTCAAACTTACTCCAGTCTTCATCCCCCAGCGACGTCGATGGCGATTGGTTCTTGATCACTTCAAGTGGTGCCGATGAGTTGATCCCCATTGCAGGATCTTTCTGATAATAGAGGTTAACGTTGATAAGCGTACGATCGCTCGCCTGCCAATCTAAAGAGGGCGCTATGACATATCGCTCCTCTTGTGCGCCATCCACTTGGCTATCTTGTTTACGTGCCAAAGCAATCAAACGATACGAAAAGTCACTCTGAGCGATTTGTCCCGTTGTATCGATAGAGACTTCCATTAGGTTTCTTGAGCCCGTCGCTAAGCCCACCGATGTCTGCTGTTTTTGTTGAGGGCTCTTGGCGATAATGTTCACCATCCCGCCCGGAGGCATTGAGCCATACAGGACAGACGTTGGCCCCTTGAACACTTCGATTTGTTGAATCGCAATAGGATCAATCTGTGGCTGCAAGTTCCAACCTACGAGGAAAGGCAGCACCAAACCATCGTAATAGTTAACGTTGTTGGTATCGAAACCTCGAATAGAGAAGTTGTCATACATGGTGACCGCAGCGCCTTTCTGCTCTGTCACGACACCCGGCGCATAACGAAGCGCTTGCGATACCGATTGAACGGCGCGTTGCTCCAACAACTCACCCTCAATCACCGTAATACCTTGCGGCGTTTCCTCTGGCTCGAGTGCGGTTTTGGTTGCTGTATTGCGATAGGCCTTGCCCAGCACCGTCACCTCTTCCAATTGAGTCGATTCGGAGCTGTGGTGATCGGATGCGATAGTGGGAAGCGAGAAGGTCGCAAGCAATGCAAGCGCTAAGGTTGAGCGCGGAAATGTCGTCGAGTTGTCCATGATGTCCTTAATACCCATGCGTTTCTTTTTCTTGAGAATAAATATCATTTGCATTTTATTGTTCAACAAAAAAGAAAGTTAACAATTTGGTGCAACATGGGAAAAAGAAGCTGGCTATTTGGTCTGTTAGACCCGGACGATAGGCACCCAATACTCCATTTCGGCGTGCGCAGCGTCCGCTTGATAGTCGTCTGGATACACCTCCAGTTCATAGCCATCAACACCACGATATCCAGACGTCGGAAGCCAATGCAAAATGAACCATTCAAGCGTTTGAGGCAGGCGATCAATGGGCCCTTTGTGCTTAACGGCAGCGTAGGTTTGTTTTGGTACATTGAGGATTGCTAGCTGCTCAGAGACCACACTAGGCAATGCAGGCATGGCGATATCTGAGCGCAATTCAATACCCGCCCAATAGAAGAGGTTACTGCCATCGAACGCCGCTTTGGTCACATCAACCACACCGAGGCAGTGACCAAAAGAGAGTGACGTGCTGTTAGCTTCAGCATCGAGGCGCTGCCAAAGCTTTGGTACAACATCAGCAAAATTCGGAGCAAGAGAAAACAGCCCTGTTATCTCACCACGCATGCCTTTAAGAATGAAGGCTGGCTTGGTTTCTACGCGAACCTCAACAAACGACTGCGCACGCTCACCGTTGATTTGCACCTCAGAAATTTCAATTGGCTTTTTGAGCCCAGTGCGTTGCCCCGCCCTACGATAAACGCGCGGACTACACGCGAAAAATTGCTTGAAGGCTCGACTGAACGCGATCTCAGAGTTGAACCCAGCCGCTAATGCAATATCAATCACTCGCTGATCGGTATCAAGAAGCAGTTCTGCCGCCAAACTTAGCTTTAACTGCCTAACGTAGTTAGCTACCGTTAAACCCGTTTCAGCTTGAAACACGCGCTGCAATTGCCATCTTGACCAGCAGCTTTGTGCGGCGATCTCGTCAAGTGAAAGTGGCGTATCAAGATGACGATGAATAAACCCCAACACCTTGCTGATCCGATTGAAAGTCGCCGATTTTGTCTTGTCAGATACCATTGACACTTTTTCCTCAGACACCACTCAACTATTGATACATCTGCCACTATTGCAGCGATGATAACAGAATTATTCACAAAAATGATAATCATTCACAACAAAGTAAACCTAGGTTGACACCACCGGAGCCATAATGAAGAAGCATTGCTTACCCTTGGTGTGAGCAATTGACCACGACCCACTATACTTAGTGTGGGAGTGAAAGATTCCGCAGGAGGCTAATATGGACTTTACGGAAAAACTCAGACTGCGTGGCAAGGCAGAGGAAGATTTGTATTTTGCGCGGCTTGATAGAGAGCTGATTGAAGCGATACATAACAACCCTGACTGGCAAAAGCAACACCCATCCCCGCAGCCAGATGATGACGATACCTTTGTAGACACTTTACCAAAGTAACCCTTTTAACAGAGTCTCGTTATTCACGGTTGAGCGGCATAAAAAAGCAGGGCGACACCTCACTGGTTAATGCCCCGCTTCTCGCTCGCCTGCAATTAAGTAAATCGCACGTTACTTTTCTAACAGTGTCATGCGTCGGTCTTCATCATTGAGGTAGAGATGCGCCTGAGCTTGATCTATCAATACCATAGCAGAGAGCGGGCTCACTAAGTGTACTTCCCCTTTCTGATAAGGCACCGGTATATCCCAAGGGTTGTTTTGGTACATCCCCTTCTCATCGAATTGAATCAGAACATCCATGCTTACCTCCAAACTACTTAAGCACAACTTAAGTTTAGTTTGTAAATGACAATTTTATTAGTAATACAAGGAATTCATATAAGTCACTGCGACTGAAGCGTTAAAGAAGCACAGAGGCTTCAAGCAGGTAGTTGACTTGGTGGCTCAGATTAGGAAAGCCTTCGCTCAAAATCTTGTAACGTGCGTCAATGGAATCTTGATGACCAATACGACCAAAGGTCTTTAGTGTATCCACTGGCATGTTGGAAATAGACGTTTTCAACGGACATAAATCGACATTGTTTGCTCTTTCTACTTTCGACAGAGCTTCGACTATGGTTTGTAAATCGAGTGCAGATTGCTTCATGGGACTCATTGCTTTCATTTGATAATGACTATTATTTTGCGCCGATAGTACTGGATTTACTTGACCGCTGATGTGATTTTAATCAATGAAGCACATATTATTGCCTAGCAAAATAATAACCTGATTGCATAGCCATTCATTTTCCTCAAAAGCGCCAAACCTAACCCCATTCGGTTTTTGTTATACTGGAGTCAAGACTCACGCGATTGCTCTAACTATCCCCAAGGACGCGCATTCATGATTAAGCTTAGGCGCTTAGCTTCTCAACTTTTTATTGTCAGCCTTTTAGCTGGCTGTGGCACGCTTCCCGATGACATCGTCCACACTCCTTCCACGGCCCCATTACCATCCGACACCCAGTTATCAAGGCTCAATGACCAGTATTGGAAAGATCGGCCCGAGGTTTCGAGCGCGGTTTTGTTGCAGGAATCAGGGTGGGATGCCCTTGCTCAGCGATTGGCGTTAGTTGAAACGGCAGAGCGCACCATAGACATTCAATACTATATCTGGAACTCCGATGTTTCAGGCGCATATCTTGCCAGCCGTTTATTGGCTGCCGCCGAGCGTGGCGTGAACGTGCGTGTCATGTTCGATGACATTAACCTCAATGAGCGCGAGTCGCTTTTAATCGAACTCAACGCCCATCCCAACGTTGAAATACGCGTTTTCAACCCAATCCCAACCCGCCGCGGTGTGGCGAAATGGCTCAATGTATTGGGAGACTTTTCACGCTTAAACCGCCGTATGCACAACAAATCCTTCACCGTTGATGGCGCGTTCTCTGTGGTCGGCGGTCGCAATATTGGCGACGAGTACTTCGATTTATCCGATGAAATTAACTTTCGCGATCGAGACGCATTGGTGATAGGTGACGTGGTTGAAGAGATTCAAGCAAGCTTCGACCAATATTGGGATAGTCGTTGGTCTTACCCAGTTGATTTACTTGGTGAAGATCAAGACATCAGCCTTTCAGTACTCAAACTGGTGACCGTTCCTGAATATCTCGCGTACCCTCCGCTACCAACAGAGCCGATGGCAGCGAAGCAGTTGTTAACCCAGCTCACTGGCTCTATGACCACAGTACAAGCCCATTACATTGCCGACAGACCTGTACCAAGTGATGAAAACAACACCACCGAGCCCAAAAGGACAGCAAAATATCTAAGCCAACTTGCCGAACAATCCCATGAGGAGGTGCTTCTTGAGTCAGCTTATTTGGTGTTTGACGATCGCCAACTGGACAATTGGCAAACACTCAGCGAGCGTGGCGTTGATGTTAAGGCGTTAACCAACTCGATGGCATCGAACGATCTGGTCACCAACCATTCCGCTTATGCCGGCCGACGTGAAGATATGTTGGAACATGGCGTGCAGCTGTTTGAGCTCCAACCTGATAGCTCGCTTTGTTTCACTTCAACCAAAGATAACCGCAAGTGTGCACCAGAGGCGAGCTACGGTCTTCATTCAAAATCGGCTGTCTTCGACAAGCAGGTTTCAGTGATTGGTTCGTTTAATTTCAATCTTCGCTCAACTTACTTGAACAGTGAATCGATCCTAGTCATCGACAGCCCCACGGTTGCCAAAGAATTGGCAGAGACGATTAGTGATGCGATGGATGAAACGCACAGCTGGTCGTTGCACTTGCAAGAAGGTGATGTGTATTGGCAATCGGGAGAGCGACGCCTAAGTCGTGAGCCAGACACGGGAAAATGGCCTCGATTCCAATCTTACTTCCTACAATTGCTGCCGATAGAAAAATACCTTTAAGTAAGGCTGACAAACTAAACCAACAAATTGGTTCATCTCAGCTCTAAACCAAAAAGCCCGAACACATGGTTCGGGCTTTTCTCATCTATGGCCGCGGTTAGATGTCCATACAGTTGGCGTAGTAAGTGACTGTTGAAGGCCAGTCACTGAACACGCCCAGTACGCCGACATCTTTCGCCAACACATCCAACACTTTCATCATGTCGCCATCTTGGTTGATCTGCTCGGTAACGCTTTGATAGTACCAACCACCACCTTGCGCAAGTGGCCCTGAACGCTCTAGCGTCCACGCGATGATGTCCAAATCCGCTTGTTTTGCCAGCTTGGCATACTCAGAGGCAACAATGCTGTTTTTCTCATCTAAATCAATCAGCGCATAAAGAGGAGGCGCAATAATGTTAACGCCTTGATCAGAGAGCGCTTTCATGTTGTCCAGCGTCGCCGTGAAGTCTTTTAGGTTATAGACGCGATCATCAAGATAGACCGCTTGCTGACCAAACTCAGGCTCGTTGTTAATCCAGTACTTCACGTCATCAAGATTGAATGACTGCACGTAAGCCTCTTTCGCAGAGAAGCCGGCTGCTTTGAGTTCATCAATCAACTTTTGAGCATAATCTTGCTGGCTAAAGCCTTGATATGGCATTTCTACCGCCGCTGATTTCAGCTCAGGTGTGACTTTTACACCATGCTTTTTAAACAGCGCCGCGCTTTCCGCATGCGTCATCAATGTACCCGTTTGCGAATACAAGTCGGTGCGCCAGCCTGGAGTGCCATTCATGTACTCTTCAATCGTGGTGGCTTTCGGGTTCGCGCCATCCATTTTACCCTTGAGAGTCTTGAACTCCGCGAGGGTAAAGTCTGACGTACGACACTCTACTTGGGCATCTTCGCCAGTTTCTGGATTGGCAGGTTTGAACGGAACAGAACACTTCTTCGCCAATTCAGGGTGCGCGAGCACATCCGTTGTTGTGTGCAGATCACTTTGCGAGTGGCGACAAACCAATTGTTTGTCTTTGGTAAAGGTCACATCACACTCCAGAACCCCCGCTCCCATTGCAATCGCCGCAAGGTAAGACTCTTTAGTATGCTCTGGAAACTGCATTGCCGCGCCGCGGTGACCAATCGAAAAATCGCTGCGATAAAAAGGACCTGTACTGCAACTTTCTAATTTTGATTTCAGAGGACCATCTTCCATGTCACTGACCAAGTACAAAGGACGCGGACCTACTTGTGCAGGTTCATTCGCCGCCATAGCCATTGAGCTCATACCAAGCAAAAGCGCAATACCACTGGTTAGGATCTGTTTCATCTGTTGTTTCTCCTTGAGGAAACGAATTATGTTTTATTGTTCTGGTTTTGACATGGTTACGCATCGAATGGCATACAACACAGCAAAACTTTTCGCCTATAACTCAAACAGATAATTGTAAAAAGTTTATGACGTTTCAATGATAAAGCCGTGAATCAAACCTATCGACCCGATTCCACCACGCCGTTAGTTCGAGACATTTGTGCTGGAATTCGTATAAAGCCAAAAGACGATACCACCAGCAGCAACGCCGCAACACTCCAACTGGCTGAAATGCCAAAGTGATCCGATAAATAGCCAAACCCTAACGACGCGATCATTCCACCGCTGGTGACAACAAAGGAACTGATCGAGAGCATAGTCGAACGAAACTCGGCCTTAGTATTGTCATTGACGAGTACCATTTGCGAGTTTTCACCCAAGGTAAAAAGGAAGAAAAACACCAGATAAGCAAGAGAAAAGCTCGCAACTTGCGTTGTTGTCGCCACCAACAGCAACACCACACCAGCAGATAAGCGGCTGGCAAAAAGCAACATTCGATGGGAGCCACAAAGCCAACGTAACACCTTGACGGAGCACCAAGAAGCCGCTGCCGCCATTAAAAAGTAGAGTGCCGAGATAACCCCATAAATCAAGGTGCTGGCCGTATCATCGCCCATAATATTGGCTAGATATGGCTGCCAAAGGTTTTCGACGCTACTTAATACCACGCCAAACACCAAGGTCGTTTGCATCACTCGCTTTAATACATCGTGACGAAATGCCTCGTTCAGCGCCTGCACGCAGGTAGAAAGTAGCGAATTTTGCTGCGAGGGTTTCTGTTGAGTCAAGGGAGGTGCTTCGCTCGGAATAAGCGTTAAGGTCACCATGAAAAGGACACCTGTTGCCGCAACAATGAGGAGCAGATTAAGGTCATATTTTGACTCAAACCACTGATGATGATGCAAGGCAACATCAGGCAACCCGCCCCCGACCAACGAACCTAGCGCCAACCCAACTGTGACCATAAGGTTTATTCTCGCCAGCGCATCATGATAAGAAAGCGGCCCGGGTGAGAGCTGATAAGCATCATAAAACCAAGCATCTAACGTACCGGAATAAACTGCCCGAGCTGCTCCAAGCAATATCGCGCTGGCGAGCACCGAGGTCATTGTTGATGCAAACAATAAGGCCAAGCCCCCCAACATACTCAGCAACAAAGAAAGCAAATAGGTTTTACGTCGGCCAAATCGGTCTGCGGCACTGCCTAGGGGAATCTCCAACAAGGTGGTGGTGCCAATCCATACCGCCATCACCAAACCGATGTCAGTCAAACTCAGCTCACGAGATTGAAATATCAAAATTAAAACCGGGATGAGCATCCCAGTGATAAACCAGTGAAATGCTTGCTGGGTGGCATAGCATCGAATCAATTGCTGTTGAGACATGGCACTTCCCTGAGCGAAATAGTGAGAAAAGAATCTCATAACGACCTTTAATCTCAATCAAAACACCAAAAGATCACTAATATGATACCCAAGGTATCGAATGGCAGATTAGGAGCCAATATGGATCAGCAGCTCGCTCAAGAAGTATGTAATTTGGTGAAGCAGAAACTAAAGAGTCGAGGCGCGTCGTATCAAGATTTAGCCGCTGAATTAGACATCTCGGAAGTCAGTGTCAAAAGGCTACTGAACAATGCTCAACCCATGTCGATACAGCGCTTGATCGCTATCAGTCAGTGGCTTGAATTTCCTCTTTCTAAGCTGCTTGAACAAGCGGAAAAAAACTTACATGCCATTCCTCTATTTACGCCAGAGCAAGATGCTGCTTTTTACGCTTGCCCAGCGCTGTTTACCTTTTGGAGTGAACTGGCAGAGAACAAGACTGTCGATGATATTGCCGAGCGTTATCAACTCGATGCCGCTTCCATTCACCTTTACTTACGAAAGTTAGAGCAAGCAGGCTTAGTCTCTCTTGGGTCTCTCAATCAATGTAAACTAATAGCTCCCGGCCACACCGCTTTTGAGCAAGGCGCTAAATACCCTGAGTTTTTCAGCGCGAAGGTGCTTTCAGGATTACAAAAGCGGGTGATCAACATTCCCGTCGACGATGACCAAGCGTTTTTAATTAGCTTAAAAGCAGAGCTAACTCACCAAGAGTTCCAAGAGATCAACAAAAAGCTAGAAGACTGGATGTTTAACTTACTTCGAGAAAGCCAAGATATACGGGCAAGAAAAGGGTTAAAAGTGACACCTTATACCTTTGGCTTTATGGGTGCCGAAGGGGCATTTCACGCTGAACTCCCTAATATTGTTAGGCTGACAGAGCCGTCAGCCTAAACAGACGTTATTTAGGTTGTTCGACTAAACAGACAGGGCTATCGATTTGGCACTCATAGCCGGTTGACGTTAATGTGCCGTCATTTGGGTTTCGTTGGTAACTGACTAGGTTATTGGAGTGCTGATTGGCCACCACCACCCACTCTCCACATGATGAAAGAGTAAAGTCACGCGGGAATGCTCCACCACACTCTGAGCCAAATAGCCATTGAGCTTTTTCACCAGAGACATCAAAGCATCTAATCTGATGTTGGTGACGACAAGAGACATAAACAAAGCGCTCATCAGCAGAGAGTTTTATTGCTGACGCAGCTTGCCCAACCTCACTATCGGGCAATAGCGGTAATTGTTGTTCAATCTGCCAACCACTTTCTTTCTGCGTTAATACCACCAAGGTTTCACTTAGCTCACACACGACATACGCCGTATCTTCAGCGTGATTGAACACCAAATGACGTGGCCCTGATCCCGGCGGAAACGCGACCGTCTGAGCGAGTGAAAACTCACCTTGCTCAATGGTATAAAAACGGACCGCATCGCTGCCTAAATCGACGGTCGCCAGTGTGGGTTGATGCTTTAGAAACACGGCTTGATGCGCGTGAGGTGAAAGCTGGCGGTCTTTATTGGAGCCTTGCCCATCTTCAAACAAGTTAGCCACTAAAGTGGTCGCGATACCTTGGCTATCGAGAGAGTAAATACTCACATTGCCTGAACCATAATTTGCCACCGCGAGATACTGCCCATCGGCTGACACATCCACATGACATGGGTAATCACCTTCAATCGGCACTGAATAGGCGGCTTTATCTTGCAGACATACGAGCTGGGCTCCATCTTCTTGAGCCACTTCGGAAAAGCTATACAGGGCGTACTTAGTTTGGGTTAGATAAGAGGGATTTCGCAACGGATAAACGTCCTCTAAACGGATCAGTTCACCGCTGTTTTGGTTTAGGCTGACCATTCCGATCCCTTGGCTTTCACTGGGTGAGTCGGTATAGGTTCCTACATAAAAAAGTAAGTGGTTACTTGCTTGCATCATCATGATTCCAATAAGAATGTTATCCAGCACAATGCCGCCAGCGCAGGCTAGCGGCAAATGGTTTCACGACTACTTGGTTAAAATGTGAAGCAAACGCTCTGTTGGTTTAACGATGGCGACAATCGTTTCATCAAGGATGATGGCGTTATCATTAATCACACCTTGATATTCGGCTGCATCCGCCTGACGAATCGTCTTCCCTTGCTTGGCAATCTCAACCAAGGTGTTTGCCAATTCCGCAACTTTAACCGTCGCATCTGTCACTTTCACAGTCTCAACCGAGGCTATGTTGTTGGCAAAGATGGGTTTCGCTTGCTGTGCCGCCAACGACACAACTTGGTAATGCATCGCAAGTTTGTCTAGTGCCGCTTTGTCGCCATTTGCGAACGCTTCAACAAGATCGTTCATCTCATACACAGCTAAGCTCTCTACCGGCAAGGCATCCGCAAAGCGGTTTAGACGTTCATACTGGTTGTAGAGATCGCCTTTGTTTGGCGTTGAAATCCATTTTTCCCAGTGACGCGCGTAGTACTGAGCAGGCTCGATGTACTTGGCCAACGTTTGTAGCGGCGTCACATCAGCACCATTGGCCAGACGTTTCAGCATAATCGTCGCATCCGCGTGGTGACGCAGACCTAAAGAGATTTCAGACCAAGTGTCCATTACGCTCATGCGCTGGTACATGCTGCGCTCGTCCGTGAGCTCTTGGCTTGACCATAAGCGCTCAGCAATCGCATAGCTGCGCGGCCATAGACGCTGCTCGATGGTCATGGAATCTAGGTTCTCACCCCAAATGGTAATTTCACCACCTAAGATTAGGTCCTTTTCATCGCCTTTTAGCTCTGCTGGGTAGCCGCCATTTGGCTCTGGAATGACACTGCCTGTGGTTGCGCTGCTTGCGACCAATTCACCCGTTGCTGGCCAGCGAACATTACCAATGATCTGGTAGCTGCCCTCTTTCAGTTTGCCACCTGCAAATTGATAGTTGAATTCTGTGTATGACATGAAGTTATCGAAGTGACCACGGAATTTAACCCCAGGTACGTATTCTAGAATATGCACCTCTTCACGAGATTTGCCGTTATAGTCGGTAAATGCGCGGAAAGAGCCATCTTTTGCTTCGATAATGGTGAGATCACCTTTACGTGGGCCGCCCTTGTTACGTGGCTTCACCCAGTCGTACGTTTCGAACTTTTCACCGCTGCGTAGCGTGTCATCCACCGTGATGCCTTTTGGCATTGGGTCATTGCGGTAGTGGTAGCTGGTTGGCTGCGGTTGGTCTAGGTAGTAACCGGTAGACAGTACGCCTTGGTAGCCTTCTTTCGCTGCACGACCGATGCTGTCATGCCCACGCCAGCTTTGGATAACGATCGATTTGGGTAAGTCTTTGTGCCATATTTCATCCCAACCCGACATCTTCTTACCACGCTCTTCGAGCATCTTTTCAACCTTAGTGTTGAGGTAAGATTGCAAGCCGCGTTCACCATCTAAATCGTTGTCAGCAATAAACTGCTGGATCTTCGGGTTCTCTTTCCACTGCTTGTAATTTGGCTCATCACCGCCAATGTGGAAATATTCATCAGGGAACAGCTCGACCACCTCATCAAACACGCTCGCAAGCATGGTGTAAAGCTCTGGATTTGTCGGATCCATTAATGGCTCAAACACCCCCCAACCACGTTGCTGCGGATAAGATTGTTCGCCCATGCCAGACATCAGTTCAGGGTAAGCGTGTGCAACTGCTGATGCGTGACCTGGCAGTGAAATTTCTGGAATGACACGAATACCAAGGTTGCGTGCGTAGTTTACGACATAGCGGATTTCATCTTTGGTGTAGTAATCACCGTCAGCGGTTTCAGACCAAAGCTTGGTGTAATTATCTAGCTGAATTCGGATGCCTTGATCGTCCCAAATGTGCCAATGGAACACGTTCATTTTTGCCGATGCCATGGCATCCAACTGGCGCAGAATCACGTCGAGCTCAATGAAGTGACGAGAGGTATCGTAAGAAACACCGCGCCATTTAAAGCGTGGTTCATCGTCAATTGACACCACTGGTACCGAATAGCCGTTCGCATCAGTGGTCACAAGCTGGAGGAAGGTTTCAAGGCCGTGGAATGCACCATACGGACGTTCAGATGAGATGCGAATTTGACCATCTTCTACCTCAAGTTGATAAGACTCATCGCTATCAATGTTTTGTACCTCATCTTTTGGCCCTTTGCGAATGTCGATCACTAAAGTGGCGTCTTTTTCAGACTCCGCCTGCCAGTAGAGCATTGGCAGGCCAGTCTGACGATATAAACGTTCCATGGTGCGCTTAGCGTTAAACTGAACGCGCTCAGAGTCGTAACCTTTGATGAAAATGCTAAACGTTTTGTCGATGCTTACAGAGCCCGAGCCCAGCTCCACTTCTTGTGGGTAAGGCATAAGGTTTAAGTCGGTATTGGGTGCCATTGCCATTGCTGCAGGTCCTGTCATTAAGCCCGAAACGATTAGAGCTAACGTCGCTTTTTTCATTGTCTTCGTCCTGTATTAAAGGCTGTTGTTTTGAGCTACGCCACATGCTCGACCGCTTCGCGGACTAACTTTGCGATCTCATCCCACTGCTCGTTTTCAATCAAGCTTGGCGCCACCATCCACGTGCCACCGCAGCACACGACTCGATCAATCGCTAGGTAATCATTGACGTTGCCTTTACCGATGCCGCCTGTTGGCATCAAGCTCACATCCACATACGGTGCAAGCAGGGATTTCACCATAGCGACCCCACCAGACGCTTCCGCTGGGAAGAATTTTAGGAAGTTAAGCCCAAGCTCTAACGCTTGCTCAACTTGGCTTGGGTTATTTACGCCCGGAACTATTGGCATACCCACTTCTTGGCAGTAACGGACCGTGTTTGGATTCAATCCGGGAGCAACCACAAACTCAGAACCTGCGGCTTTGGCTTCATCAACCTGCTGCGCGTTTAATACCGTACCAGCACCTACACACATTTCTGGGTAGGCTTCACTCATGGCTTTAATTGCCTCAGCCGCAGCTTCTGTGCGAAAGGTCACCTCCGCCACTGGCAAGCCGTTTTCCACTAAGACTTTTGCCAAAGGTACCGCATGCTCCACTTTGTTGATTTGAATAACAGGGATAACTTTGAATTGTTTTAGTTTGTTGATCATTTCGTTGTTCATTTTTATTACCCAGAAATTGTTAAGAAAGAGTGAGGTGGGACATTTCCGATTTCGGGATGATCGCACCTGAAAATTGAATCACAGTTGACGCTAGCTGATGGCCTAACGCCGCCGCAGCTTCGGCACATTGTCCATTAAGCCTTGCCGCTAAATAGCCTGCGGCAAACGAATCGCCCGCCGCACAAGTATCAACCACATTGGCGACCTGCTCTGCGCTGACATAAGCATGATGTGTTTCGCCACCTTGCTGCCAAATCACTTTGCATGGCTCGCAGCCGCGTTTGATCACCGTTTCTTTGCAGCCTAAGCGATTGCTTCGTTGCTCGACGCTTTCGTCTGCTCCCCACACCAACTGATCATCGTCTTCAGTAATGAGAGCAATATCAACTAACGGAAGAAGCTGACCATACCAGTATTTGGCTTGTTCGCTTGTCCACAATTGAGGGCGGAAGTTATTATCAAACATCACCTGTCCACCCGCTTGTGAAAAATCACTTAATGCATCAATAAGCCGCTTTTTGCACACATCAGAAAGAATTGCCAAGCTAATGCCACTTAAATAAACCGCATCGACGCGGCGTTGCTTCATCGCCTGTTCAAGCTTGCTAAGCTCTGCACTAAGGAAGTAACTTTTAACCGCGGCGCTGTCTCGCCAGTACATAAAGCTGCGCTCACCTTGAGCGTCCGTTTCCACCATGTAAAGCCCAGGTAGTTTGTCGCTGTATTGCTCCACCAACGAGGTATTAATCCCCTCTTGCTGCCAAGCTTCGATGAGCTGCTGTGATAGCGCATCTTTACCTAGCCCAGTGGCGTAACTCACTGAAATAGGGGTACGCTGAGTCAGACGAGAAAGGTAAAGTGCGGTGTTTAGTGTATCGCCACCAAAACCCTTTTTAAGAGGAAGGCCGCTAAGTTCAATCATACATTCACCGAAGAACGCGATATGAATTGGATGTGTCATTTGGGCTCACCTATTTAGTGTGGTGGCCCATTGCTGAACCACCCAATTTAGTATGATGGATGTTTAAGAAGCGCTCTTCACTGCTTGACGATTTTGCAGTGAAACGTCTTCGTCTAGTTGGCCTTTGTCGGACAGTTCCATTTCCATCAACGCTCGCTCATCATCAAGAATTGCCCGTGCCATTTCTGGGCTTACTTGGTTCGCTGGTGTCACTAAGCTCACCACAATACCCGCAGTTAATGCAAACAGGCATGAAGGAATAACGGGGTTGCCCCAGAATGCGGTTAGGTCTGTGCTCATCATGACGGCAATTGACGCGATAGACGCACCTGCCAGTGTCGCCAGCGCACCTTGCCAGTTGTAGCGTTTCCAGAAGCGACCCAGCATACCGCAGACAAACATGCCTGACATAACCGTTGAAATCATTTTAGTGATGTAGCTAATGATGTCGTTTGAGGTAAGAGCGAACAACAAAGCACAGCCAATCACAACCACAAGAGCAAGACGAGAGTAGTTCAGCATCGACTCTTTGTTTGGCACTCGACCTGTGAACATCACATACACGTCACGCAATAAGATAGAGACACCCGCAATCGCATCTGAGCTTGCGCTCGACATGGTTGCCGAAAGGCCCGCGATAAGAACAATTAAGCCAACACCCACAGGCAAGACGGTTGCCGCAATGTACGGGAACGAGAAGTTCGGGTTAGTTAGTGTTGGGTCAATGGCATGTGCGGCCATACCAATGATGGCGGGAACAATAGAGAAGAAAAGGTACAGAATGCCTGAGCCAACAAACGAGCGGCGAATCGTAGAAACATCCTTACCCGAGTAGATACGCTGACGAAATGATGGTGTTGCAAGTACACCGACACCAATCACAACCGCAAGAGAAATTGCAGGCAGAAGACCGAGTTTTTCAATCGCTAGGAAGCTTGTCGCTGCGGGATCCATCGCGGCGTATAAGTTATCTAAGCCACCAATGTGCTGCACTGACAGTACCGCCATTAGAATGAAGCCAACAAAGAGAATGATAGCTTGAATTGTATCGGTCCACACAACAGCCGTGTAGCCACCGATAACAACGTAAATGGTAAATGCCGCTGCAATGATCATTTTCGCCGTGCTAAGTTCGATGTCCGCAATCCAAGCGAGGTACATCCCACCACCAAGAATATGCGCACCGAGCCAGCCGATTGACGCGATAAAGATAAGCAGACCAACTACGTTCTTAACGATGCGGTTTGCACCTACGTAGTAAGCGAGTTCTTCACTCATGGTCATGAAGTTGAGTTTACGGACTGGGGCAAACCAGAGAGCAAGTAGCAAGATACCTATAGCACCGCCAATACCATAAAGCGCTCCGGCCCAGCCATTTGCGTAACCAAAGCCAACCGCGCCCATACTAGAGCCCGTGCCAACCATGGTTGCAACTGTCGTACCTAAAACAAGAAACAGTGGCAGACCACGACCACCCAGTAGGAAATCTTCTCCTGACTTTTGGTTACGAGAAACAAACCAGCCAAGCCAGATTAAAAATAAGACATATACGCCAAAACCAGTGAGAAACAGTGTACTATTCATCGAACACCTCTTAATTAAAATCCATATTTAATTATTTACAACGAGCAGTTACTTTTTATTCCTAGATACAAATAGCCCTATTATTTATTTGAATTAAGATCACTATTTATATGTGCTGTTGCTTTTAATTTATTTTGTAGGGTAAGAGCGCCGAGAAAATATTAACAGGGATAAACATAAACCCGGCGCTATAGATTCTATCTTTGTGAGGTTATCGGCGATCTTCTCGATAGCAGGTTACGTCCACTTCGACCTTCACATCCACAACTAAGTCACACACCATGCAAATGCGCGCTGGTGGATGCTCACCAAAGAACTCTTTAAACACTTTGTTGAACGACTGGAAGTAGCGAGAGTCTGTTAGTACCACTTTTACATGCACCACATCCTCAAGCGTGTAGCCGGCTTCTGTCATGATGTCGACACAGTTTTGAATGGCTAGGCGAGATTGGTCAACAATGCCGCCTTCAACCACTTCACCATCTGTCATTGGTGTCTGACCCGATACATAAAGGAATCCCCCCGCTTCAGTTGCACGAGCAAACGGAAGATGCTGACCACCCGTACCTGTGCCACCTTCAACACCGTAACGTTTAATAGACATAATATTCTCCAGTAAAATATAAAATAATTTAATTAATGTTCGATTATTTATTTGGTCATTTATTTTCTATAAATAAATACACCACTTCGTTTATTAGTCACGCTGCCCTCAAAATAAGACAACTCACCATTTACAAATACACATTCAATACCTCGTGCCACGGAAACTGGGTTCTCGAATGTGGCGGTATCTTTAATCGTGTTTGGATTAAATAAAACTAAGTCAGCATAGGCCCCGACGCGAATTTCGCCTCGGCCATGCAAGTTGTAGCGCTTGGCTGACATACCCGTCATTTTGTGAATCGCTTCTGCGAGTGGGAAAAGCTTCTCATCACGGCTGTAATGGCCAAGCACTTTTGGGAATGTTCCCCACAAACGCGGATGAGGATGTGGATCATTCGGAAGCCCATCTGAGCCCACCATGGTCAACTTGTACTTAAGTACCCGCTTCACATCGTTTTCATCCATGCAGTGATAAACCGCGCCTGCTGGTTGCAACGCTTTCGCCGCCTCCATTAATGGGAGCTCCATTTCGTCTGCGATCTGCTTAAGCATCTTGCCTGCGTGTTGCGGGTGAGACTCCGACCAAGTGATAAAAATATCGAAGTCGTCTGTCACTTGTTTAAGGTCAAGCGTTGATGAGCTCGCAGAGTATGGGTAACAATCACACGACACGTCTTGGTGCTTAGAGACCTTGTCCATCAAGTTAAGCACTTCAACGGTTCTGCCCCAGTTACCTGCACCCGCACACTTAAGGTGAGAAATCACCACAGGGACTTTAGCAAATTTCCCCGTCTCGAACGCTTCTTCCATTGCCGCGAGTATTTCTTCAAATTCTGTGCGCATGTGAGTGGTGTAGATACCACCGTGATCACCCAACACTTGAGCTAGACGCATAACCTCATTGGCTGTTGCTTGCTTGGCACTCGCGTACGCTAAGCCAGAGCTCAGCCCCAATGCGCCTTCTTCCATCGCTTGATCGAGGGTTGCTCGCATTTGGGTAATTTCTTCTTCCGTCGCCGTGCGTTGCAGATCGTCCATCACGTTATTGCGTAGCGCGGTATGGCCGACCAATGCAGCGACGTTGACGGCAGGCTGCGCTTGCTCTACCGCTTTGGCATAGCGGGCAAACGTTGGGTATTTAAAATCTTCTTGCTTTCCCAATAGGTTCATTGGGTCTGGTGGATCGCCAGGCAGTACGACAGGGCTAGCACTGATGCCACAGTTACCCACAATCACCGTGGTTACCCCTTGGCTTATCTTTGGTAAGCACTCTGGGTAACGAATAACGTTGGTGTCATCGTGGGTATGCACATCGATAAAACCAGGAGCAATCGCCAAACCTTGACCATCAATCACCTGTTTCGCTTGTGCAGATTCTAGTTGCCCAATACGTTCAAGTTTTTCAATTCGTGTGCCGCAAATCGCAACATCCGCCATAAATGGCTTAGCGCCGGTACCGTCAAAGACCTCTACACTTTTGATAATGGTATCGAACACCATGGCTCACCTTTTCGTCCGTCGTTTATAGGCTTCCTATACTAATAATCTCCTTACTTAAATCAGTGATAAAACACACAAAAGCGCCCATAATGTTTGATAGTTTCTAACATTACAATTAATATTAAAAACAACAAACAATATAAATCAACAACTTAAAACATGTTAGAAGTGAGCTTGCGATGAAAGACTTTAATCCAAACTGTGATATTAACTACCAAATCGAGCCCATCACACCACCGAGCTGTGGCGAAAAAAGCCAACCTTATTCAACCTCTAGTCAAGAAAAGTTCAGCTTAATCAATGAAGAAGTGAGCCTGCCAGCGGCGGTCATTCAGCACTCAAAACTAAACAACAACCTAGATTGGATGCAGCGCTTTGCCCAGCACCACAAGGTTAAACTTTGCCCGCACGGGAAAACCACCATGACGCCGGATTTTTTCCGCCAGCAGCTAGAGCATGGCGCTTGGGGGATCACCGTTGCGACGCCCGCTCAAGCAGAAATTGCCGCATTAGCAGGGGCGAAACATATCATCATCGCCAATCAGGTGGTGGGTAAAGCCAATATGGCGATCATGGCAAACTTAATTGAACGCCAAGATGTCGAGATGTATGTGTGTGTTGATTCAGCCCTTAATATCCAAGCCTTAGGTCACTTCTTTGCCACGCGCCGAGTTCACCTGAATCTACTCATAGAGTTTGGGGTCGAGGGCGGTCGCTGTGGTTGTCGAACCGAATCGCAAGTGATGGAGCTGGCTCAGTTAATCCAACAATATTCGCCACTTTGTCTGCGCGGCATTGAAGTGTATGAAGGGGTGATTCATGGTGACAACGCCGAGCAATTAGTGCGTGACTTCCTGACTCGCAGCCTGTCGTTAGCTCGCACATTGAAACAAGAACAGCTCATCAACACTCAACCAATCGTTACAGGAGCAGGATCAGCATGGTATGACGTGGTCTCGGAATGCTTGGCCAATTTAGACGATGTAGACGCGATCATTCGCCCTGGTTGCTACGCTATTCATGACACTGGCATCTACCTAGAAGCGCAAAACAAGGTGATGGCGCGCGCAGAGAAAAACCAAGGCGCAGCCTGCGATCTCGGTGGCGACTTGCAATCGTCACTCGAAGTATGGGCGCACATCATTTCCAGACCGGAGCCAAACCGATTGGTAGCAGGATTAGGCAAACGTGACGTCGCGTTTGACGCGGGCCTGCCGATCCCGGAACGCGCATACCGCCATGGTCGACAGGTTGAAGTAGGCAGCGCCACCACTACCGCGGTCATGGATCAGCACGCTTTTATTGAAATCGATCCTAGCTCAGATCTGAATGTCGGTGACATCGTCGCTTTTTCAACCTCTCACCCATGTTTAACCCTTGATAAGTGGCGCTCGATAGCAATTTGTGACGATGATTACCATGTCACCCATTGGGTAGAGACTCGTTTCTAGACATGGATTTTTAAGTATACTGAATAGCAAATTTTGGAGGCTCAAGTGTCTGGTATGGCGCGCCGCCTCCAACAAAAAATAGTAGGACAATACCTTGAGTTTAGAAGTCGATATTATCTCGCGCATTACCGAGCGATTCAGTGCCCTGCGTGACGCTGAAAAGAAAGTCGCCAAACTGATCATGGACGATATTGAAAGTGCGGCCAACGCAAGCATTACTGAGTTGGCAGAAAGTGCCGAAGTAAGTGAAGCGACGATTACGCGTTTTGCGAAAGCCGTTGGTTGCAAGAACGTTCGTGATATGAAGATTAAGCTGGCTCAAACGCTCACCGTCGGTCAACGCTTTATTCTTGAGCCGCCCGATCAAACTGGTTATCAGGGCATTTACGAATCCATTAAGCAGTCGTTAGACATCAACCGTAACCTGATCAACGAACAAGACATTGATACCGCCGTCGAGTGGCTACATGGCGCAAGACAAGTCATTTCAATTGGTATGGGTGGCGGCTCGACCATTGCCTCTCAAGAGATGCAGCACCGTCTTTTTCGCTTAGGTTACGCGGTTGTCGCCTACAACGATGGGCTTATGTCGCGCATGATTGCCTCTACCGCCGACAGCAATGACGTGATTGTGATGCTCTCTGCAACAGGCTATACCCCAGCGATTGTCGAAACCGCTGAACTTGCTAAAGAGTACGGAGTAAAAGTCATTGCGATTACCCCGAAATCGACACCGCTAGATAGTATCGCGGATTTAACGCTACCTATCGAGCACCAAGAGACAGACTTTATCTATAAACCGTCTGCATCGCGCTATGCCATGCTAGCGCTTGTCGATGTGCTTTCCATGGCACTGGCGGTCAACCATAAACGCCGCTCACGCGATAAACTGCGCCGCTTAAAGCTGGCCCTTGACTCCTACCGCGGCGGGTTAGACCGACAACCACTAGGAGACTAACTCACTTAAGGCTTAGCTCAAATAACACAGGCTAAGCCTTTGCTACAAACGCGCTGCAATTCCACCACACCGACTGCTATACTCTGGCCAAATTAAACCTATCGAGTATTCATCACTATGATTATCTTATCGACCACCTATGGCGACATCGAAATTGAACTCAACATGGAAAAAGCGCCAGTGAGCTCAAAGAACTTTCTCCGCTACTGCCAAGAAGGTTTCTACGAAGGAACCATTTTCCACCGAGTTATCGATGGCTTTATGATCCAAGGTGGCGGCCACACGGAAGATATGACAGAGAAAGAGACACACGCACCGATTGCGAACGAAGCAAACCGAGGCCTAAAAAACCTAACAGGTACCATTGCCTTCGCTCGAACCGATGCTCCGCATTCAGCAACGGCTCAATTCTTTATCAACCTTGATGACAACAATTTCTTAGATCATACCGCGAAAACTAATAACGGTTGGGGTTACGCCGTCTTTGGTAAAGTGACCGCAGGTATGGAGGTGGTGAACAACATTGGTAAAGCGATGACTGGCACTAAAAAAGGCCATGATGACGTGCCATTAGACACCATTAAAATTGAGAAAGTAGTCATCAAAAACTAACAATCAAAAAAGCCCCAACGCGATGCATTGGGGCTATAAACTTAATCCATTAATTGCAATTTAGATGGCTAAGTTTTATCGGGCGAAGAAAAGGAGAACACGCCCGATGATTCTAAATCCTTGGCAGTGGATGATTAGAATTTAACTTCTAGACCAACAACGTAGCCTAGTTTTAGTTTAGCGCCGTCAGCTTTAAGTGCTTTTTCAAGCTTGTCTGAGTTTAGGTAACCCACTTCTGAGTACGCTTTTACGTTGTCTGTAAACTTGTATGTTACGTTCGCGTAGTAGTTGTTTAGCTTAACTTTTTGACCGTCTACTTTAACGTGGCCTTGATCTGCACCTAGCGCGAAAGTCGTTTTCTCAATCGTGTACGCTGCAGTCAGTTTAGCGACATCTAGGCTACCTTTAGTTGAACCGATTTTTAGGTCAGAATCAGCGTAAGAGGCACCAAGAGTAAGTGCATCCAACTTGTAAGATGCGTCTAGTTGGTAAGCTTTCTGAGAACCTTTACCGGCTTTATCTTTAGCAGATACATTTTGGTAGTACGCCGCGACTGTTAGGTCAGCAAATGTTGCACCCGCACCAAGATCGTATGCAGAGTTCTTTTGTTTAACTGATGCGTCATTTTCTTGAGCGTAAGAAACACCTACCCAGTAACCGTCTTTTTCGAACTTGTACTTCAGTACTTCGTCTGCAGATGTCACGCCAAATACAGATTGCTTGTCACCGTTTGAATCGTAAAGACCTAGACCAAATTCGATATCGTTAGAGATACCAGAACCATCAACGATGGTTGCTTGACGACCCGCAGTCAAGGTACCGAAAGATGCAGATTGTAGACCAACGAACAGCAGGTCGTTTTCTACTGCGTTGCTTTCGTATTTCCAACCTGTAGATGCGATACCTTTAAGGTCATCGTTGATTGGCGCAGTGATGTCGATTTGTAGATCACCGTCATCTAGACGACCTTTTACATCTTCGTTGTACGCCTCATCCTCTTTTACATTAAAACGGCTTTGGAAAGCTTGTACTTCAACCGCACCAGAAACGTCCACAGAAACGTTTTCAGATGTGTGAACATTAATTGCTGCTGATGCTGTACCGCTAGCAAGAATAGCGATTGCTAATAGAGTCTTTTTCATAATATATAATCCACTGCTTTGATTCTTAAAATTAGTTATTCGTTTGATAACTGAAATTAGGTTATCAAATAAAAAAACATAATCAGCAAACGCTTACATATCTTAATTTTGCGTTTATTTTAATCAAAACTCTGACAATTAATTACAAATCTTACTTTAAAGGAGAAGGCAAGAGTCATTTACATGAATTACCATTATCAACTCAAAAACAATCATATATAAAGAAAAAAATATTATATTTGGGTGGTAAACTTGTTATCAAGCAACACACAGTTTTATTGCTCTCCTTGCTTTTATTTAAGTTTTTAGTTACACCGCTAGAATTACCATTTAACCATATCTTTCACCACCAAAAAAACAAATGGTCTGATTTGAAATAAGTGAGAGGAAACAAGATAACTAACGTAAGCAATCGTAAGGTTAAACAGAGACCAATTTGGCCATAAAACTACCAATGCATCACACACTTGGAAAGCAAATAATTCGCTGAAAGTCTGATATGGTCAGAGATCACATTTATTCACTTAACGCTTCTTTCATACACAGCCCCCAAATAAACCATTGATGCCCAGACTCTATGGCTTTGTAAGTAATGTAAGGCCCTCTAGATTATCCCAAAACATAGGTTAAAATCCGTTCGCCATTTAAATGACGGTTTACCATGAATAGTAGAAAAATTGACGCTAGAAAGAGACTTGAGAAAGCGGTGAATGAAAAAGGGTGGAGTATACCCACCGTCTCAAGGTTCATTGGTTACGACGTAAAAATAACCTTGATATGCAACAACGGGCACTCTGTAAAAATATCTCCAAGGAAATTTTATAGTTCTTCGGATAAAAACAAGTGCCTGATGTGTAAATCAAAAAAGAACAAGGTCGTTCAAAAGAAAGATTTAAAAGTGAAAACCCTGCATGATCTATTGAGTCCACGAGGGTTTGAAATTCTCAGCTCAATGTATAAATAGCAAAGTATTTAATTTTATCGCAATGTTATTTAGGGAAAAAAGTATGAATATTATTCTACGCGTGACCGCAGCCTTTTTCGCAATCTTTATTTATATTCACCCTGTTGACAACGCAACGTTAGCAAGTAATGCAAATTTAAGGATTAGCGATGAAAGGGTTTTCACTCACTGAATTAATAGTGGTCATAATTATTTTATCCATCGTTACAGTGATTGGACTACCAAATTTTCTTTCGTTTAATAGCCAATCGAAGATTAGTGCACTGAGCCAAATAAAAGCGAATGCATATAATGTTCTTGCGGATACAAACACCAAGTCTATATTACGCAAAATTGAAACAGATTGTTTTGCCTATATCGATGATATTTACGTTTGTCGAGGCTACCCAACGGCCCATAGTGATAACGTAATTCGCGCTTTCAGTGTTGATGACGAACGTCTGTACGTCACCAACAGAGGAAACAACAATCAAGGTCGCGAAGCGTTTATCGGCTATACAAGAGACGACGTTTGGTACTCAGACTGTTACATACGTTACAAAGATGCGGTCTCTGGGGCGTTCCAACTGCAAATAGTGACCGACGGATGCTAGTACAGCTCAATTAGTTTTTGCATAAGCAGAAGGTAACGAACTGAACAACGAGCTATCCTCTATATTTCAATCAACGGATTGGCTAGAAGATTCACGAAAAGACGAACGCAGAAAGAGCCGTAACTCATGAGCAAATTCTTACTAAGTACCTTGGTCATTTCCCTTTTGTTGCTGGGCTGTACTTCTGGAAAGCGTAGCGAGCCAAGAGGTATCCCAGACCCAGATACGACCAGCGCAACTGACGACGTGGGCGGTGTTATTGGCTGTGGAGTATTGATTGTCGTTGACTCGGAGCACAAATGCTCTCCACCAAAGCCATAATGGGCTCATTGCATTTATCGCCCCTTCACCACAAATATCACCCCAATCCCCCCCAATACCAGCAGTGATGAAACCACGGCGGTTAGGGTGATTGGCTCTCCTAACCCAATACTGCCGGCGGCAAACGCAATCACAGGGACCGCCAGTTGAGCCACAGAGGCTTGTAAGACGGAGATGTGCTTCATCACCTGATACCAAAGTACATAACCAAACCCCGAAGCAAAAATACCGGATAAAAGCGCCCAAGTTGCTCCTTGGAATGTAATACTATGGATACTCATCAACCATGGGCTTACCGCTAAAGCCAATACGCTAGCCAGGACAAATCCGTGAGTAATCGCGACAGAAGCCACACCGCTTTTTCTGCCGAGTAAGGTAAATACCGCCCAAAACCCGCCAGAAATCATCATCAATACAGCAGAGCCTAGACTTGGCGCTTGCGCTGATGGCAGCATCAAGATCACAAAGCCCGATATCGCAATCGCAATACCAAACCACTCTGCCGATTTAAGGCGGTTACCTGACCAAACATGGAATGCGACGAGAGTGAGCTGAACCATACCAAACAAGATCAGCGCCCCTGTCCCTGTGCTGAGTTGGGTGTAGGCGAAAGAAAAACTCACCGCATAGCCAAACAACGCCATTCCCGACCACCAGCTCAAACGGCTTTTAAAAAAAGAGGATTCCAACTGACGTCGAAACAATAAGATGATCGACAGAGTGAGCGCCCCTGACACAAGTCGAATAAAGGTAAATGAGCCAGGGTCAATCGAGCCTTCCGCTAAAGCAAAACGACAAAAAAATGAGTTGGCAGCAAATGCAATAAGTGCAATGGGTAGAGTCAGTGAGGTCGGCATAACAATCCTTGTAATCTAATCGAAGAGTATCGCAAGCCCGACCGATACGACTAGCTCGAAACCTTCTGACTGATTCGAAATCAATCTATGTAAAAGCGCCGTGAAGCCGCTGAAACCAACGGCTTCATCAGGCGTTAAATGAAATAGTTAGAGGTGAGAATCTAAATAGCGCTGCGCTTCTTCACGGCCCATGTATTTACCCAGCGTTCGCGCAGATACAGAGGTGAGATCCACGACGATCAATCCATCTAGCGCGAAGTTAAACGCAGGATCAACGTTAAAACAGACCAACTTTCCGTTCATGCCGAGGTATTGTCGTAGCAAAACAGGCAAGCCCATCCCTTGCTCTAAGCGACTAAGCACTTTGGACAGCAGCGGCAACTTGGACAAAGAACTGAGCATATCCGGTCGCCAAAACTCTTGACCGCTTTTCTCAAGTGGCGTGGTGGGTGACACCAGTTTGGCTTTTTCATCATCGTAATAATGCACCGTCATCACCGACGCAATCAGCTGCCGAGCCACTGGGCTGTAGTCGTTACTGATGCTAACTGGACCAAATAGATGGGTGTACTTCGGGTTGCGCTGTACAAAGCCGGCAATTCCCTTCCAGAGCAACAACAGCGAATGCATATTGCGCTGGTAACGCTTCGCCACAACCGAGCGACCAAGCTCAATAGACTGGCCCAAGGTGTCAATAAAGGCCTCATCATACTTAAATAGACTGGTAGAATAGAGCGCGTCGATTCCACCCTGCGCCATAAGCTCATCGACCAGGCCTAAACGATAGGCACCAACCAAATCACGATGGGTGTTATGCCAGACAAACAGCTGATGATAATGAGCATCGAAACGGTCAAGATCGCAGCTTAAACCGCTACCCTCTCCCACTTCACGAAAGCTCTCCTCACGGACGCGACCAATTTCTCGCATCATGTTTGGCATCACATCACTGGGCGCGCAGTAAACCGAAAACTCGCCTTGTTCGAGCAGTTTAAAATCGGTCATACGCTCCAGCTCTTGTTCAAGTAACTCGGGCGCAATGGGGGCGATGATCGGCGCTTCGAGACTATTCGAATAGGCACCGTTCAACGGCTGTTGCGTGACTTGATGGCGCTTTTGGCTGCCCATCAAATAAGTATTGAGACGAAAGTACTGCGTGATGTCATCATCACTGTCGAAATCTTTCACTTCATTGTATGGGATTGGATTTCCCACTGATACAGAGATGGTTTGACCGGATTTGTTGAGGAGCTCACGACCCAATAACGCCGTCCTGAGCAGTGGATGAATCCTTCCCGCTTGGTAAAACAGTGGACTGTTCATGCCGTTAATAAAGATCGGAACCGTCGTGGCTTCGGCATGTTTCACAAACTTCGCCACCGACTGACTCCACGCTTTGTCCGTGATTTTGTTTTCGCTCGCTTGCCAAGCGGAAACTTCGCCAGCAGGGAAGAGAATCAACACTCCACCTTGCTTTAAATGTTGATTGGCTTCTTTGATGGCAAGACGATTGGTCCGCCTTGCCTGCTCTCCACCAAAGACATTCACCCCAATAAACAGCTCATCGAGCTCAGGGATGCGTTTAAGAAGCTCATTGGCGAGCACTTTCACATCTTTGCGCACCCGAGAAATCAACGAGGCAAGGATCACCCCTTCAATGCCACCAAAAGGGTGATTGGCAACAATTAACACCGAGCCTTCTGTGGGCACACTCTCTAAGCTCCCATGATCGACTTGATACTGAGTACCAATTCGCGAGAGCGTCTCTTGCATGAACTCAAAGCTGTCTTCAGGCAGAGATTCTTGTCGATATAAACGATCAAGGGTAGATAAACCGGTTGCCCATTCAACTATCGACTCTCCGATACCAAAAGGGGTTTTACGTGGTAATCGAAACGGACTGGTGATCATCATAAGCTCCTTAACCATTCCTCAGAAATAGATGCAACACCGCTACTTAATCAGCGCTGGCCAGTTCTTATCAGCCGCCAAAATATGACCTGCGCGGTCATCATCCCACCAGCTCTTCACTGCTGCGTTGTAGTTGAGGTAAAGCTTGCCGTCGACAATCGCCCACTCTTTTGGATCGGCGGCCGCAAAATCATTTTTCTCTGAGATCGCCCAAGCGCAATAACCGCCATATTGGGGAGCATAAGCGTTGGGATTCGCTTTAAACTTGTCGAGGTGTTCTTGTGAAGAAAAATACCAATCGGCGCCTTTGTATTCGGTTTGCCACTGGCTATTCCCTTTCACAGGTTTGCCTTGCGTGAAGTAGGCCACCGTATCGTAGCCATCAAGCGCTTTATTACTAAAAAAGCCGGTGTAGATTTCATCAGCAGCGACAGTAGAGAAACTGACCAACATCGTCAGTAGGGCAAATAGTTTTTTCATTTGAAAACTCCTTGTTGAATAGCATCATAGTTGCGGCACTGCAAAGAAGACTGAAAATCAATCTTGTGGTCATCGTCAAACGATCGATAAATCATGGTCTGTTGATTAGGCGAGACAACGACAGACGTAAAGCTCACCGTCCGTGCATCATCTCGTTTCATCAAAGGGGATAAGTGAGGCGCGGCATCATCATGCGTGTGATGGAACTGACAGCCCAACTTATCGCGCTCAATACTGCCTGTCAGTGCATCAAACAGCGTCACTCTAAAGTCTCTTGCCTGTTCAAAATGCATCGCCGCAGAGACAATCGGTGCCGTTGCATGACTGCGCACCAGTGTTGAACCATTCCAAGTCCAGACAACGCTCTCGTTTGCGCTGCGACGCGTATCAAAAGGCACCAAAGTAAAGGGGGCAAAACACGACAGATCCATCTCTAGCAGTCGACGCTCTACCATTTGGCTAGAACCACTGCTCGCGAGCCGCTTAATGATCATGCCTCGACTGACTAGCTCTCCTTTTGGGGTATCACCTTGGTAGAAGTTCAGTAAACAAATGGTCACACCATGCTCATTGGTCGCGATCCAACTGCCCCCGCCGACTGGATCGATTGGCATAACGCAGTTCACGCCATCAATGATGAGATTTTGCGGCTCAATCGCGGGCAACCTCGCGCGCTGCTCATCGCGATTGAAGTAAACCTCATAATGGGGATTTCCATGGTAGACCCAAGATAATGTACACATAGGCTATTGCGCTCTTTGATACGTCGCCGTGGCAGGGGCAACCCCAAAACGGCAATCAGAGGTCACACCGCGAATCGAGGCGACCACTTTAGCCATCGCGAAGTGGTGCGTTGCATGTAGCGCAGCAAACGTAAGCTCACGCACCAAGGTAGAAGAGACTTCCTCCACTTGCGTTTGTGATAGCAGCACCTCGGTCTCAACGGCAACGCCTTGATGAAGCTCTCCAGTCGGTAGCTCAAACAGCCACTCGATCAGTTCGCTGATCTCCTGTTTGGCGACATTGATGTCTCGCTCTACCTGATGACCGCGCCGGCGAACATTGTAGTCAATCCGTCGTGGTTCAAGGCGAATGGCATGAAACAGATCAAGCCAATGACGAAAGTGCTCGCCAATTGAGCTGCTTACATGTGGCTGAGCAAGGTAGACATAGTCGTCGGCACTTAGAGTTTCGAGAAACTCGTAACCTTGGTTCAATGTTTCAATACAACCGACCACCGCTTGCGAAGCGTGAGTTTGGTTAAGCGATAGCGTGTCAACTTGGGTGTTTTTCATTATTGCGCTTCCTAAACAAATTAATCCGTCATGGGGTATTGCTGAGTCAGTAGTTTTTCCTCTCGCCATGCGCTAAGAAGCGCACCCAATGACGGAGAACCAATGCCTTGTTTCTTGTGTTTTGAGCCAATTTGGTACAGCAATCGATACTGTTTGAGCAAGGTGGCAAAAATGTGGCTAAGCGGCGTGTCGCTGTCCCAAATATGTGCCGCTTCACTGCTCGCGCCATTAATTTCAAGGATATCGAAATGCTCCCCTTGCATGAGCGCATGGATATCTCGGAACTTAATGTCCAAGCGACCGTAGTGAAACCCGTCAAAATCGCCGAGTACGAGATCGAGTTTGCGCTCTAACTGCTCGGTGATAAATCGGTTGCCGTCGCGAAAGATCGCACCCCGTGAATGACTGCCTGCAAATGCCAATTGAAACTCGTCCTTATTTTCAATCACTTGCTCTAATTGGTGAGAATGACGAGGAAGGTAGAGGTGCTGAAGTTTTCCAGCTCGAGGGCACCGCTCTATTAACTGTTTGAGTGTCGACTTACCATCTCCGACCACATAGGGTGAATACTTCAGCGTGATGGAAATAATTTTTCCGCGGGTTTCTCCCGGCTGCCTGACATAAAACACGCCTGCTTCCGCTTGATGAGAAGACTTTTGCTGCAATAAAAAACGCCCATTTTGAGGGAAGGTTTCAATGTAATCGTACAGCTGCTTATCATTGCGAATCAGCTTTACGCCCACGCCACGACAGCCCAAATCCGGTTTTGCCACCAAGGGATAACCAAGCCCTAAGCCTGCGAGTTGATGCTTCGCCTCTTCGACCAATTTGGCACAAGGCAATGGGGTTTTGGTTAACGTAACAAACGGCAAAATCCAGCGCTTAGTCTGCTCTCCTGCAGAGGCGAAGATGTCATGCTTGGACTCACCCACCATGCCACTTAACTTAATCGCGGGATTGGCAATCAGCGGCAACGCCCAATCACGATGCGCCAAACTCAACGCCGCACTTTGAATGACGACAGGCGTATAAAAAAACCAGGTCGGTAAAAACTCGAATGGCGAAATAACCCGCTTAGGTTGATGCAAAACCGGCATTCCGGTATTGACTCGTCCTGAAGGAATCATCTCTATGTTAGCGTGCTGTGTCATACGCATCCCTTAAGAAGGTTCTAGTAATCAGTTTATTGATGAGCAACATCAGGCACAGCCCTGCGGGAATCAGCAGCCATGCCCCTTGGCTCTCTTGCAACCAAGCGGCATTCCCCAGCTGGAAAAAAGAGCCAAACACCAGCAATGTCCACAGCCCTGTCGCCGTGATCACCGCAAGCAAAAACGTCACTTTCGGCACATCTAAAAAGCCACTTAGTGTAAAGCCCACGGTTCTAAGCCCCGGAACAAAGCGAACGATAAACAGCGTCTTAAATGCTTGCTGATGCAAAGTTCGACGCAGTTTTCTCGCCCTGTGATAGCGCAGTAGACGATAGCGAAACCATGCCACTTTTTTCGCCAGCTTACCTAACAGGTACAAGCCCATATCACCAGAGCTGATACCGACAAAGATTGCTGCTAGGGCCATACTTGGCGGCATAATATGCTCAACCGACAGGGTCGCAGCGGTGATGATCGCCAAGTCTTCTAGCAGGTACGACAACAAAACAACGCCAACAAAAAGCATCGATAATGAGAGATTGTCCTGAAACAACCACGCTTCCATCGTCGCCGCAAAATCGATCATGCTTTTGCCCCTATTTCAGCTACTAAGTGCCCACCTCTGAGCAGCAATACCCATTATGCGACTGAGGATAATTTGCTCATCGCAGAAATAGAGAGCGGATCTTCTCGGCAAAAATTTCAATAAAAGATAATTTTCTTATTAGTGAGGTGAATTATTGTGAGGAGAACATACAGCAGCCGCTTGCTGGCCCAATAACAGCATGCAACCATACAGAGCCGAAATATAGACGCATACACGTGCAAGGAACGCTCAATTTCAATGCAATCACTCACCCTAGCGCAAGCGCAAAAACTGGCATTGCTGTCGCAAGGATTACCGACAGCGGGGGTAAAAGGCAGCGGCTACGCCAAAACTCTAAACACCTTTGAACAACTGGGTTATATCCAGATCGATACCATTTCTGTTGTCCAGCGAGCCCACCATCACACCTTATGGAGTCGAAACCCCGGCTATCAACCCAAACACCTTGATCAACTGGTCGCCGATCGCCAAGTCTTCGAGTATTGGTCTCATGCCGCTGCGTATTTGCCGATGAGCAACTACCGCTACAGTTTGCCGCGAAAAGTCGCGATCAAGTCTGGTCAGCAGCGCCACTGGTACTGTAAAGATCGAGATCTCATGAAGAATGTGTTGGCAAGAATTGAAGCAGAAGGGCCATTAATGGCAAAAGACTTTGAGTCCAAAGCACATAAAACCGATGGATGGCACACCAAGCCAACCAAGCAAGCGTTAGAAAACCTCTACATGCAAGGTGACTTAATGATTGCCAAGCGGCGCGGCTTTCATAAAGTCTACGATCTCACACAGCGAGTCTTGCCCCAGAATATCGACACCTCTATGCCAACCCCGCAAGAACATGGTCGATTTTTGGTACTCAGTTACTTAAAAGCGCACGGTTTTGGCACGATTCAAGAGATGGTGTATCAACTCAAGGATGTAAAAACGAGCGTGACCCAAGCCATTGGAGAGTTGGTGGAAATGGGCGAGATTGAACCCATCATGGTTAATCATCAGCCTTACTACGCCTGTGTAAAATCGTTGAATTTGCTTGGCAAACGCTTGAACCGAAAACAGGCACGAATCCTGTCACCGTTCGATAATTTGCTCATCCAACGTAAACGCGCCAGCGCCATTTTCAACTTTGATTACCTAATTGAGTGCTATGTGCCAGAGGCCAAGCGCCAATTTGGTTATTTCTCTCTACCGATTTTGTGGGATGGCAAACTCGTTGCGAGGGCCGACTGCAAAGTGGACAAGAAAAGCGCTACGCTCAACGTTTTGCATCTGAGCCTTGAGCCTGGATTAACCAATACTGATGACTTTATGCCTGCGCTGGAAAAAGAGTTACAGGCATTTGCGCGGTTCAATCAATGTGAGCAGTTCAACATTGTCAAACAGTCGATAAACGTGGGTTAATCACTCGCGTTTCCTTGGCTGGGCGGGCGGAATAACTCCTTTACCCTCTGGCACTGCAAACCTATAATTCACAACCAAATCACTAGGCTTAGGAAGAAGTATGTCTCTTGCGAACTCTGTCGTTGTTCTCGACTTTGAAACCACGGGTTTGTCACCCAACATGGGCGACCGCGCGATAGAAATTGGCGCCGTGAAGTTGGTCAATGGTGAAGTCGTCGACACCTTCCAACAGTTGATGAATCCTGGCTTTCGCGTTAGCTCCTTTATTGAAGGATACACAGGCATTACCAATATCATGCTACGCGATGCGCCAAACTGCGATGAAGTGATGGCTCAATTTGCTCAATTCATCGCAGGTGAAAACCTCGTTGCCCACAACGCCTCATTTGACAAACGCTTCCTTGATGATGAGCTGGAACGAGTGAACGCCGCTTACTCGGGGGAGTTCGCTTGCTCTTTGCTGGTGTCTCGTCGCCTTAACCAAGATGCGCCAAGCCACAAACTAGGCGATCTTGTCCGTTTTAAGCAGATAGACAATGACGGCGTTTTTCACCGAGCGTTAGCGGATGCCGAAATGACAGCGAAACTGTGGATACTGATGGTCAACGATTTACAGTCTCGCGGTATTTCAGAGCCCAGTTTTGCTTTGATGCAAAAGATAGGCAAAACCAGCAAAAGCGCCATCGATAAACTGCTTAGCTCACAAGGCGCTTAACATGCCGCTCGACTACGCGACCCGCCCTGCGAATGCGCAAGATTATGAGTTCTTATTCGAGCTCAAAAAAGCCGCAGAATATGATGCTATCAAAGCCGTGTTTGGCTGGGATGAACAGATTCAAAGAGCGCTCCACCAGCAAGAGTGGCATCAAGCTAAACCGACGATCATCGAGCGAGAAGGTCGACCTGTCGGCAGTTATCTCCTTGAGCACCACAGCGATCATCTCTATTTTGGACGCTTTTTTCTGTTGCCAGAGTGGCATGGCAAAGGCATTGGCAGCCAAGTCCTGAATCAAGTGATAACCCAAGCGGATCAGTTACGCCTGCCAATCAAGCTCTGTTACCTGCAAGGCAATCGCGTCGGTAGCTTGTATCAACGGTTAGGCTTTAAGCGCGTTTCACACAATGAACAATTCGTCTTTATGCAAAGAGATGTCGGTGTATGAGCCAAGTCGACATCCAGCAGAAAATTGCCAGTTTCACCTCGATTGAACAAGCACTCGACTACTTTGAAATCGGCTTCGATAGCCGTTTTATCGACAAACATCGTGTGGAGCTGATCAAACGCTTTAACGGCTATCTAATCATAGAAAAACCTGACGATTGGTTTTCTGCCCGACGCGCTTTAAAAAACGCCTACTGCAAAATTCAGCGCAGCCAACTCGACAAGCATACACGGTCTGCGTGTCGCGGCTGCACAACCTGTCAGCGCCGTTAGCCTAAATAAAAAATCACCCTACCTCAACGAATCAAGATAGGGTGACAGGTGTGATGATTAACTGCGCTTAAACCTCTTCGAATGCCTCTTCATCCAGCATTGAACGACATTTAATCTCGTACTGGTTAAAAGAGAAAATACTCGGACCATGAGAGCGCTTGGTGATGATCTTCTCTTCCCCGAATTGAACCGTCACATGAGAGAACACCTTGCTTTTCACCTCAATGACATTCTCTTCCAAAGCCACTTCGAGCTCCTGCTCATTGTTGTCTCGCGCGTGTTTGACTTTTTCTAAGTGAGCGTTCGCTTCTTGCTTAAAGGTTTCTAGTTCTTGTTCTTGCTCTGGCGTACGTTGTGATTTCGGGATCTTTTTAAACTCTAGCTCTTTTCGAATGACACTCATGGTGCCTTCTTGTGCTTGAGTGTATTGCTCTTTCAGCTTCGCTTGGCGATCTTTAAACATCTGGAAGCGAGCAAATGCCTCAACATAAGTGGCGGTATCTCCCTCAACACCAAGCTCGACACAAACAACTTTGCCACCAATTTTCGCGTGACCGCCACTCAATGTGCCATGCTTTTCAGAAGCGTCGACCACAACCAAATCTTTACCACAACGCACTTCGCTGTTCATACAGTGGACGTTGAGGTGAATGTCTTCGCCCGCTTGAAGTTCACAGAACTGAGCATAATTGGCGCTGATCGTGCCACCAGATTTAACAATACAACTGCGCTTTTCACCTTCAGACACATTGTGACCAATGATGCCTTTTGCGACTTGAATATCGCCTTGAACTTGCACATCGGCCGATTCAATAAAACCACCGACGGTTAGCGTGCCCGTTGCCCGTACCACCATGTCGGACTCAATGTCGCCCAGAACAACGACGTTGCCTTTGAACTTGACATGGCCCGTCGCCACACCAATGGTCTGTAAACAGAGTGCGTCTTCAACCTCAACGCCTTTCTCTTTGATCATCGGCATACCTGATACGGTAGCAATCAATACGTTTGGGTTTTGTGGCGAGATTGCAGAACCTTTGCCCTCTTTAAGAACACTGTCATTGCCGGGTTTAGGAGGAATCACTTTGCCTTGCACAGTAAGACCTGGCTCCCCTTTGGTTGCAGGAATGCGTTTCATCAAAGGATCATTTTCAGACACCGTAATCGTCTCGCCCAAATTGAGCATATCGACTTTGCCATCTTGCTGATCTTCTTTCGGTGCTAAGACTTGTTTGGTGGGATCTTTAACCAGAGGGATGAATTTGGCGTCTTGGCCTTGTACCGGATTTTTGCCTTTGGCGACCGGCTGTGTGTAGGTTTCACCAGGTTTGAGTTGATGGCTCATGATGAGCACTTTTTTAAGCGCCAGTTTATTGATGCCCTTAGTCACATGGGCTTGTGCGAGCGCGTGGACGATTTGTGGCCCTTTAAGAGGCTCACCTTTGTACGCTCCGGTGACCACCATGCTCGCCAGCATATCGTGTTCTGAAAGCACAACCTCGACGGTGGCGTCCTTGACTTCGGCGATGGTCACCCCTGAGTAGGCTTCCCCCGCGCTCTCTTTGGCTAGATTAATAAAGCGGGTAACCGATTCATCAATCACAAAAAACTCACTCGCTCCTATCGCAGCTAATGCTTCCTCTAACCCTCGCGTATCAAAATTTCCATCCACCGAAATGCTAGGCGACAAGGTCGCGACGACAGCTCGGTGATCTTCTGACAAGGCAACAAATTTATCCCACATGTACAATCAGCCCGTTTTACGTCCTCACTTGAGTGTATGCAATTTGCTCGCCTAGCTGTATCACAAGTGTGACAAATTAGAGCGTAGGTCACTTTAATAAATTTTTTACACTGTAAATCTGAACTCCGCTACGTGGGAAAATGATGCTCCTCTTTCAACGAGTAAACGGCCGTCACACAGCGTCCATTACAGGAATAGTCTAGTGATGAACAAAGCGCTTTGGCCAGCATGATACCGCGACCATAACTGCGCGGCGGCCCATCGCCTTGTTGCGGCAGTTTATATTCGAACCCCTCGCCATTGTGTTCGAGCACCATCATCAACTGGGCTTCATTTGGCTCATAAGTGAGACGCAGCTTCAGCCAAGCCTCATCATCAAGGGTTTTTAAACGTTCTTCACGCATCTGATAAAACAAGAAGAAGCCATCCGGTTGCTCTTTGATCGACGAATCTAATTTGAGTAAACCATGTTCAATCGCATTGGCAAACAGTTCAGAAAGCACCGAGCAAACCAAATCGAGATGCGCTCCCATGTACAAGATACCGCTGAGATACTGCCTGACTTCGGTCATCACATTCACACTTCTTAACACCGGAGCAGGGAAATCAAGCGTTGAGTGTATCGGTACTTTGTTGATGTTGAGTTTAACGCTTTTTAAGTCTGGCTCTTGCGTACTGGAGATGGGGAACTTCATAGCCAATATCGACAAGTCATCATCGACTTTTTTGTGGGCAAATTGACGTACAGAATCATATAAAACAGGAATCACTGGGCGTGGGCTAGCAAGCGCTTTTTCTAGGCGCTCAAGGCCAAATTGCTCTCCTTCTCGGTTGCACGCTTCAATCACCCCATCGGTATAGCAAATAATCTGCTGGTCTGGCTCAAGCTTCATATGGACAAGATCGGTTTCAAACTCTCTTGGCTTGAGCACGCCAAGCGGCATATGTCTTGAAACCAGTCGACGATCGATTGAACCATCTGAGTTAATCACATACCCATCCGGCAAGCCGCCTCCCCACCAAGAGACTTCAAACCCGTTGGCCCGAATTTCAAAGACACTGGCGGCGAGCATCATGCCCATCGGCAAGAAGCGAACTAGGGCATCATTAATTTCGCTGACAATTTCTCCAAGCGACATTCCTTTCGCCGCCATAGAGAAGAACGCGCGAGTTGCAGGAATAGCTGAAATAGCCGCAGGCAGCCCATGGCCTGTTGCGTCTGCAATCATTACGTAGACCCCACCATGAGGACGGTGGGCGACAACAATCAAGTCGCCATTAAACACCGTTGAAGGAGTGGAAATGTAGTTAATCCCATAAATATTGTTGACCTGAGAGCTCATCTCTTCCATCAGATTGGAGAAAATGCTCTCTGCAATGGCGTAGTCGTAACGAACCTGCTCATGGAAATGACGCAGCTCATCACGCTGCTCCGTGACCTCATTATGCATTCGGACAATGCGATAGTGCGCCTGTACTTTTGCCAGCAAAACACTGCGCTCGACAGGTTTAAGAATAAAATCATCCCCATAATGCAGGCAATTTTCGAACGACGCGTGATCATCAAGCACGGTAAGAAAGATAATCGGAATGTGAATGTTCGGGAATGCGTTGCGAATCTCTTTCGCCGTGGTGAATCCATCTTTTATCGGCATCATCACGTCAAGGAGGATAATATCCGGCAAGGTGTCCATCTGTTCCATTGCACTCACAACACCCTGTCCGTTTTCAAACAGAGTCGTCTTTTCTGCGATATGACCGAGCATAAACCGACACAGCTCGCGGTTTGTTGCATGGTCATCAACAATCATGACATGCATAGCTTCTCCTTGAGTTTACTCAATTGAGAACTTCTTATCGAAGCGAGAAATGATCAAAATTTTACGCACTTGAGGCAAGGTGTTGGTGATACGGATCATGCCGTCATCTTGCTCTAAATAACTGTGCATATTGAGCAGCATTCCAAGCCCAGCACTATCGATGTAATCCACTTTGCGTAAGTCGATGGTAAAACGGTAATCTCGCCGGTCGGTGTAGCAGCGACGAAAATCTTGCACTAAGTTAAAGCCAAACGCCCCTTCAATTAAAATGGTGACGTGCCTTGAGCCTGAGTCTACCTGAGCTTCTACTGACATATAGGGTTCCTCCATTGGAGTACAAAGCATAAACAGCGTTAGAAGAGCTCGACCTCTCCCTCTTCGATACTAGACTGAGAGGCCGCGGGGGCATCTCGATGTTGCACTTGCGAATACAGCTCTTGAGTGGATTGGATAAACTGCTCCGCGTCGATGCGTTGCTGATTCCACTCATCACACAGTTGAGAAAACGCCAGCAAATAGTCGACGGTCTGTTTGGCATAATCCCCTTGCTGCACAACGATATCAGCGAACTGCAATGCTCGTACGCCGTTATCCACCTGAACATGTAACCGCTCACCGCTGTCACTGATTTTTTGTATTTCATGCTCGATTGAGACGTTGACCTGTTGCACGCCTCTGAGCATTTCGTCCACTTTGTCTTTTGACTCTATCGCTTCAGTCATATCAATCGAGGCCATTTCTCCCACGGTTTGGTTCGCCTCTTTGACCGTACGCTGCGCGATGTTGATCTCTTGTTCAATCTGGTTGTTGAGCTCTTCCGCTTTGTGGGACAAGTTACGCACTTCCTGAGCCACAACGGCAAACCCTCGCCCAGCATCTCCAGCGCGCGCAGCCTCAATTGCTGCATTAAGCGCCAGAAGGTTGGTTTGCTCTGACAAGCCGCGAACTTGCTCTAATAGCTTAAACACCGCATCGAGCTTCTCGGACATATCGTGAATACTGTGCACCGCGGAAATACTCTTTTCAGAAACTTGCACCAACGTATCGACGAAGTTTCGGATGATGGATTCGGTTTTCGGCAGTACCTGACTGATGTCATGCTCGCTCCCTGACTGGCCCAATAAATTCTCTACCAGCTCAGCGGTGATTTGGTTTTGCTCTTGCGCCAGTTTTTGCAGTTCAAAGTAACTTTCGTTAAGTGTTTCAACGGATTCATCAATCACCCCTTTTTGATGATTGAGAGGCTCGTGAAGCTGAGAGGCAAGCAATGAAAGTAAGGGTGCCATGTCGGCCGTTTTCTGCTTGCAAGTCTCAGTGCTTACAGGCGGCTTCACATCCAGTTCCACAGGGACCGTTCCTCGTGGAAATACAAACCACGGAATCGCGGCGACGGCGATCATGGCCGAGACAACCAGCAAGGTGGAGGCTTGTGTCACAGCAAACGTCAGCAATAGTACTTGCGTCGTGACGGCAAGGAAGTATCGAGGCTTAATCGACAATAGTGATGTTTTCATAACGCTCTCCTTGCTAATGGTTATCACTCGATAAGTAGTGGCAAATTTGCTCAGACACTTTACCCAGTGGCACCACCGATTCCGCAGCCTCGAGTTCAACCGCTACTCGAGGCATTCCCCACACCACAGAAGTGGCTTGGTCTTGAGCGATGGTTCGCGCGCCTGCGTTTCTCATCCCCAGCATGCCTCTTGCGCCATCTTGCCCCATGCCCGTTAATATCACCCCAATTGACTGTTTGCCTACGGTCTCTGCAACCGTGTCAAACATCACATCCACCGAGGGTTTATGACGATTCACCGCAGGGCGATCATCAAGCTGGCAGTACAGGTGTGTGCCTCTTCGTACGACAACCAAGTGCTTGTCACCCGGAGCAACATAGGCACAGCCATTGACCAATGGAGCGCGATTAGCCGCGAGCTCCTTAACGTTAAGAGCGCAGTTCTCATCCAGTCGCTGGGCGAAGGAGCCGGAAAACATCGCACTGATGTGCTGAGTAATGATGACAGGAGGCAGCCCCGCGGGCAGTGATGACAGCACCTGCTTGACCGCTTCTGTTCCTCCTGTTGAGGCACCGATAGCAATCAACTCAATGCTTGTGCGGCTTGGCGCAGACACTTTAGCCACCTGTGCGCCATGCTCAAGGTGGGTTTCCTGAGCAACGTTCGCCCCAGCGGCGACCTTAATTTTCTCGTTGATTTCACGCTTGTAATTGACCATTTCTGCCGTGCTATCAACCGAGGGTTTGGGGAAATAGTCGACCGCTCCATATTCCAGTGCCGCTAAGGTGGCTTGTGCGCCATGCTGGGTTAAGGTCGAAATCATCACTACAGGCATAGGACGCAAACGCATGAGATTTTTCAGAAACTGGACACCATTCATTTTGGGCATTTCAATATCTAAAGTCAGTACATCTGGGTTGTGACGTTTGATCATCTCTCGCGCTTCATAAGGATCGGCAGCCATGGCGATCACCTCAAGATCGGGATCGGCGTTGATCAACTCTGCCAGTAGTGCGCGAAATACGGGCGAGTCATCAACCACTAGTACTTTGATCTTTTTCATTAAAATAACTCCACGTCATCGTCATGCTTGCGATGACTTTCTCTATCCAACTGATGTGCGTATTTTTCTTCTTGATGTTGTAACCGGTGGACTTCAGTAAATGGAATGCGTTTTAGCCACGCCTTACCACTAATAGGGTCAAACATCACTTTTCTTGGCTCTAGCCCGCCAAGATCTTGTGCGATAACCTTAAGTTGCTCTTGCTCGACATAATTGAGAATAAAGGCGACGTTTTTCGCCCCTATCATCGAATGTCTGCCAAGCATCTGAGCGCCACCAAACAGCTTAAACTGTAAATTGTCTCGCTCTGCCCCTCGTTCAATTAATGCGTTCAGTAACATCTCCATGGCGTGAATACCATAACGAGAGGCGGTAGAAACCAATGAATCCGGCTTCCAACTTTTGATCTGACTATAGTTGTCAAACGGCAGTAGGAAATGGTTCATTCCTCCGACGTTGGCCGTCTCGTCCCAAACACACGCAGCGATACATGACCCAAGCCCCGTTGCGATTAACTCATCAGTGCGCTGGGTACAATAGACACCACCGGGCGTCACCTTAACGATGTGCTTCTCTCTCTGTGGATGGTAGAAGCGATTAAAATGTGCAGTGGGCGTTTGGGTTTTCTCCTCTCGCATACCTATCATCCTTGTCCCTTATTTTTTTACGTAAATGGTGTGGCCAAGATGATGGAAGCCGTCAAAGTCGGCAGGCATACTTTCTGAGTGACCAATAAACAGCACGCCGTTGGGGCTCAACTGTTGATGAAACCGTGTAATCAGCTCCTCCTGTGTTTCCTTATCGAAGTAGATCATCACATTTCGGCAAGAAATCACGTCAAATCGCTGCTCAAAAGACCAATTTTCCAGCAAGTTCAGCCTTTGAAATTGAATCATTTTTTGCAGCCCTAGACGCACTTTAATTTTGCCATTATGGCGACCAATCCCTTTTACAAAGCAGGGCTTGAGGTACTTAATCGGAATCGCTTTTAACGCCTCTTCATCGTAAATACCTTGCTCGGCAACCTCGAGGACACGGGTGTCCAGATCCGTTGCCGTTATCTCTATCGAGTCAAACTGCTCTAGCGCATTGGCCGTGTGGAGTGACGCAATGAAACTGTAAGGCTCTTCACCGGTTGAACACCCCGCAGACCAGATTCGAATGTTCCGCTTACCTTGCTGTGCCCACTCTGAGAGCAATACTTTCTCCATAAAATCAAAATGGTGGTATTCACGGAAAAACTGGGTTTTGTTCGTGGTTAAGCAGTTAATGAAACAGATGCGCTCTTCACTATCTTGCTCAATCAGAGTTCTGTACTCGGCAAAACGCTTTAGCCGTAATCGTCGCAGCTGGCGGCTAATACGACCGTAGACCAAGGTTCTCTTTCTGTCTGAGAAGTAAATGCCCGCATGTTTGTGCATAAACCATTGAATGAACTTAAAATCTTGATCAGTAAGCTCAAATTCTGGTTTGTCGGGCATCCTTGACTCAGTTTGAACTAGAACTCTTCCCATTCATCTCCGTCCTCTTCTAGCTTTAAGCGTGAGTTAGCGACCTTTGGCGTTCTTATTTCCCTGACGTTGCCTTTGCGCCCAGACTCTTTAGTCCGGCTTTCAAATGTGGTCACGTTACTGTCTGTGGCAAAAAAGTTCATCAAGTTGAGGAGTTGCTTACCTTCATCTTTAAGCGATTGGCTTGCCGCAGATGTCTGTTCGACAAGGGAGGCATTTTGTTGCGTCATTTCATCCATGGTCGCCACCGCACGGTTGATCTCATCAATGCCGGTTGATTGCTCTTGGCTTGACGAGGCGATTTGCGCGATCAACTCGCTCACCTTCGCAACCGCATCAACGATCTCACTGAGCGTTTCACCTGACTCATCCACTAATCGAGAGCCTTCATCCACCTTCTCGACGCTGTCTTTGATCAGCCCCTTAATTTCTTTGGCCGCAGCGGCACTGCGTTGGGCAAGGTTACGTACTTCCCCTGCAACAACGGCAAAGCCGCGACCTTGCTCGCCTGCTCTGGCGGCTTCCACCGCAGCGTTCAGCGCTAGAAGGTTGGTTTGGAAAGCGATTTCATCAATCACGCCAATAATGTCGGCGATTTTCTTGCTCGCAGAGTTTATTTCCGCCATGGCAGAGACCACCTGACCTACCACTTCGCCGCCTTTGCTGGCTTTTTTGCTCGCGTCATCGGCGAGATCGTTGGCACCTTTGGCGTTGTCTGCATTGAGCCTTACTGTGGCTGTCATCTGCTCCATGCTCGCCGCGGTCTCTTCCAAGTTAGACGCTTGCGCTTCGACGCGCTGACTGAGATCGTTGTTGCCTTCCGCAATCTCGGTGGAGGCGGTCGCTACACGGGCCGATGAGTGGGTAATTTTCTCGACCATGTTGCGTAAGTTGATGATGGAGGTGTTTACCGCGTCAGACAGTCGTCCAAATTCACCTTTGTTGTCGTCAGACATGGTGCTATTGAGATCCCCATCCGCCACTTGGCTCATAACATCGATACATTGACCAAGCGGCGCAACCATGGTGTCGAGCAAGTTATTGATTCCATCACTCAACTCTTTCATAAAGCCGCTGTACACGCTGGTATCAATGCGCTCACTCAGCTCGCCATCAATCGCTTTTTGGATCAGAGCTTCGACTTGTCGTTGCCCATCTTGCTGCTCTGTAATGTCGACCCATTGCAGCGCAGGGCCAATAAAGTTTCCTTGTCCGTCACGCATCGCGATACAGGTGAGATTGAACTCAAGTGAGCCTACCGCAATATTGGAAGAGAATGGCAAGCGATCAGGATTGGCAATAATGTTTCTCTGATGGCTAGGATTTTTATGAAAAACATCAATATTTTTTCCGACAAGATTACTGGCATCAAACCCTGGCAACACACTTTGCAGATCCCGTTCTCGGCTGCTCAACAGCGCTTTTAGCGACGGGTTAAGGTAAGTAATGATGCCATCTTTATCCGCCATCATTAGGTTGGTGGTCATCCCTTCCACCGCAGAAACCAATCGACCAATCTCACGCTCTTTCGCCAACTCTTCGGTCACATCTTTCCACTCGAGCGTGTTCCCCACGTACTGGCCGTGCGCATCTATGATGGCACCGACATTGAGCTCAATTTGGACATCTTTCACTTTGATGTTGGTGGTGTATGGCAGGTTTGAAGGATTCGATAACAGTTGTCGCTGGTGGCTAGGGTTAACGTGGAAGGCATCAATACAGTAACCGAGCAAAAATTCTTCAGTCGCTTGGAAGTTGGGCCACACCGAACGAAACAAAGCCTCATGCACTTTAAGCAACTCAATCGATTTTTTATTGATGTAGGTGATATTGAAATCCCGGTCTATCATCATCAACGCCGTTTGGGCAGCATTTAACGCACACAGCAACTGCTCTTTTGATATTCCTTGCTCCTCAACCTCAAAATCTTGAGTTAAGGTATCTTGTGTCGGCGCTTTAAACGCTGTATCTACCTCGGATTTCCTGTTCCAAAATGCCATGAGTTACCTCTCAATGATTGCTTTGACCAGTGTTACAACACGCTGATAAAACGGGTTGAAGTCATGCCCCACTGTGTACTTCATGATGGGGTTCAACGAGCTCTGCTGCATCAAACAGAGCGTCCAAATGTATTAAAATTAAATGCCCAGAATCGACCGACGCGATCCCCCTGACGTAACTGTGGTCAACTTCAGGAGCGACGTGCGGTGCCGGTTTGATCTGCTCATCCTTCAGCGGATACACTTCAGAGACACCATCGACAATAATACCAAGTGGATGGTGTTGTGCGTCATTCAGCACGATCACCACCGTTGTCGGACCTAATGTTGCCGCTTGCAAACCAAACCGTAGCCTCAAGTCGACTATCGGCACGTACTCGCCGCGAATTTCTAAAACGCCCTTCATATAGGAAGGGGAATTGGGAATCTCTCGTACAGGGCTCCAACCGCGTACTTCTCGAACATCTAAGATAGGGACACCGTATTCATCGCCATCGAGGACAAAGCTCAAAAACTCTTGCGTCAAACTCATGCGTTCTCCCTTAAGATTCGCTCAATACTCAGCAACTCATTGGTATCAAGCAGCGACATCACCTGTTCATCTACGTTGAGTAAACCTTGTAAGTAGGGGGTGACTAACGAATCTCCAACCGCCGGATACAGCGCATTGTTTCCTTGGCTTATCACATCGCTCACGGCATCAACCACCAATCCCATCAAACGTTGTTCCTGTCCGTTTGAGCTGCGCAATACAATCACGACGGTGGTCGGCAAGTAATCTGCTTGTCCAAGGTTAAATCGAAGTCTCAGGTCTACGACCGGGACAATCATTCCGCGCAAGTTGATCACCCCTAATACAAACTGAGGTGCACGCGGTATAGGGGTCGGCTTTTCCCACACTCGAATCTCTTCCACATCGTTGATGTTCACGCCATAGAGTTCCGCAGCAAGTTGAAAACTGAGAAAGTCCGCGCTTTCACTGACCTCTTCGTTTACTTCGCAGAGCCAAGTTTCAGCATGGGCAGTCATAGACTTTTTCGACGCTTGAGAAAGCTCGTTGCTCAGCAGCGCTTCTGTTTGATTCATCTTGCCTCCTACGCCGCAATCCCTTTGTGTGCCCCTTCTGAGGCTCGGTTCAAGAAGCTGGTGATCAGCCCTTGAATATCGAGTATCAAAGAGACCGATCCGTCTCCAAGAATGGTCGCCCCAGAAATACCACTCACTTTGCTGTAGTTAGACTCTAAACTCTTAATCACCACCTGCTGCTGGTCGAGCAACTCATCAAGCAGCAAACCCACACGATTACCAGCCGCCTCCACAAAGCAGAGAATGCGTTTATCGAGTGCCCCGCTTTCTCCCATTTGCAGCTCTTCTTGCAAACGTAAAATCGGTATGTTTTCTTCACGCAGTCGATACAACTCTATGCCACCAGACGCCAGCTTGATGCAGCTCGGATCGATTTGGATAGACTCAATAATGGTCAGCAACGGGATGACATACACCTCTCCGCCAACTTTCACTAATTGACCGTCTAAAATCGCGAGCGTGAGCGGCAAGCTGATGGTGAAACAGCTGCCTTCGTCCAAACGTGATTCCACCTCAATGTGGCCACCTAACTCTTCAATGTTGCGTCGAACCACATCCATGCCAACGCCTCGTCCAGAGATGTCCGACACTTCATCCGCGGTGGAAAATCCAGGGGCAAAAATCAAATTCATTATTTGCTTGTCAGAAAATTCTTCTCGACGCACATCGGAATCGAGTACACCTTTTTCGATCGCCTTATTCCACAACTTGTCGCAGTTCAATCCCGCACCGTCATCCGAAATTTCGATGACAATGGAACCGCCTTGGTGGTAAGCATTCAGTTCAATTACCCCCATTTCAGGCTTGCCTTTTTCAAGCCTCAACGCAGGCTGCTCAATCCCATGATCGATTCCATTCCTAACCAGGTGAACCAAGGGGTCGACAATGCGTTCAAGTACGGTCTTATCGAGTTCAGTTTGTTCCCCTTTAATCGATAAGTTGACCTGTTTCTCAAGACGACTGGATAAATCTCGAACCAGCCTAGGAAAGCGACTGAACGCAAAACTCATCGGTAACATGCGGATGTTTAGGACGTTTTCTTGTAGGTCTTTGCTGTTTTGCAGCAGCTGATCGAGGCCAGCTTTCAACTTCTCTAACTTATCAATGGAAAAGTCATTGCCAATTTCGGTCAGCATCGATTGGGTGATGACCAGTTCCCCCACCAAGTTGATGAGACTGTCAACTTTGTCGATGTCGACACGAATCGAACTGACACTGACTTCACCCTTTGCCGCTTTAACTACCGGTTGAGGCGCTAGTTCTTGTTCAGCCTCATTACGCGTGCTCACCTCCTGCGCACCGGACGCTGGGGCGATATCACCATCCGACTCACAACTCGGCTCTTCATTGGTTCTCTCTACGATCAAGTCACACTCATCTTCTACCCATTCAAAGATTTCTCGAATCAATAGCTCATCGACAGAAGCAGGTAGCGTAGCAGTCCAACTCAGATAACAAAGCTCAGCTTCAAGGTCATCAATGCTTGGGATGCTTTCAAGGTTTGCGATGATTTCGCATTGGTCATTCAGCTCTTTTAGCTCGCGCACAATACGTAAAGGGTCATTACCACTGAAGAATATCTCTGGGTGAGGTTTAAAGGTGACTCGCCAATCCCCGTTTATGGCGTCTTTTTTTGCGGAGTTGTCATCGGTTGGCTCAGTGAAATCTGGGTGTGAGTTTTCACCTAACAGCGAGTCCAGTTGAGCGCGCACATCATCAAGCAAGTTGTCATCGGTCTCTGTGCCTGACTCATGTTGCTCTAACATACTTTGAATGCAGTCACCGCTTTTGAGAAGCACATCGACCGAGCTTGCACTGAGCTCGCGCTCTCCCGTGCGGACAAGGTCAAGATACGCTTCAACCGAGTGAGTAAATTCACTGATATTAAGCAGGTTAAATGTCGCCGCACCGCCTTTTATCGAATGTGCAGCGCGAAAAATGGTATTGATAGACTCAGCTTCGACGTGTTGAAGATCAAGGTTTAGAAGCACGTCTTCTAACACTTCCAGATTCTCTCGACACTCTTCGCAAAACATTTTGCGTAGCTGTTCCATGTCTAAAGCCATATTGTTTCCCTACCAAAGACGATTTCTATCGCTCGCAGTTCAAGTCGCAATGCCTGCTGCTCGCTTTATTAGTTCGATGATTCTGTTTTGTCTCTCAGCGTGCCAACTTAAATCACACGTTTTAGAGTTTTGAGTAATGTTTCAGGGTTGAAGGGTTTAACCAACCACCCCGTTGCACCGGCTGACTTGCCTTGCATTTTTTTATCGGTGCTGGTTTCAGTGGTGAGCATTAAAATAGGGATAAACTTGTATTGCGGTTTTGCACGCAGCGCTTTTACTAATTCAAAGCCCCCCATGTTTGGCATGTTGACGTCTGAAATCACCACATCAAACTTTGTGCTCATCACTTTACTCAGCGCATCTTGGCCATCGTTCGCGGTTTCGACCTGATACCCCGCATCTTTGAGGGTGTGACTCACCATTTGGCGGATTGAAACTGAATCATCCACAGCTAGAATTTTCGTCATGCTTGCTCTCTCCACAATCTTCATTCCATTTGATCTGCTCACTTAGTCCTAAGGTACCAAGCGCTTCAAGCAGTATCTGAGAAGGATGTTTTAGCTGAATGTCAATTTGATGATTGTTGGCAGAAATGAATAGGGAGCAAAGTGCTTGAACACCAGCCGCATCGACACGGGATACTTGCGAAGCATCAACGACGATTTCGGTGTTTTCAGATAGCCACTCTCTGTAACTCGAAGTGGAATCCAGCACGGTTGAGATATCAAGCGATTCAGGTAAAGCACAGTCCATGTATTAACCTTCACTTTTTATTATTTCTAGCCAATATAAATCTTGTTGCCTAAAAATGAGTGTAGGAAGAACTGAGTAATTCGCAAATGACGGTACTAATAAAAAAGCACCAGAAACATACAAGCCGTTTATCGTTTGAACGAATTATCTTCGAGAAATTAAAGGGTTAGTTAGAAACACTAGTCCCTTACAAAAAAGGCGGTTTTTTGGTGGGGCAATACCAATACCGGTTCGCATCAAATCGATTTACAGTGTAAATAGAACGTCATTTACACTGTAAACTGGTATTTCATCGCAAGATAACTTGCCGATCGGGAGTGTTTTACAGTGTAAATTAACAGGCTCGGTATTGGTTAATCCAAACATCAAGTTGCTGCTTAAACAAGGCTTCAACGTGTTTACGACCCGCACACTGAGCGAGACGAGCACACTCACTCCAATCTTGTTGCTGTACTATTTTCGCAACCAAAAGATCACTCATGGATTGGATAACTTGAGGAGAACGCTTCCACAACGCATCAAGCACAGGAGCAATACTGTCATATTGAGCACCTCCGGCTAAGTAGCCCTGAATCAAGGCATCAAAACCTGTTACATCAACGGAAGCATCACTTTCATCGACCAAACTACGGACTAAGTCGCTTTCAAGATGCTGAAACAAATTCGACAAAGAAAACTGAATAAACAAGCGATAGTAATCGCGAGCGGCAGGAATCCAAGAAGCACATCCACTCACCATCAGCAATGAATGTGTGCCGCTGGCATGGTCGCGACAGCTTCCCAACTTCACAGGGGAAAAGCCGCTGTGTCGCCAAAAATGGACCAGCTCAGACGTCGCCCCAAAACTGGTTGAGTAAAAGTCTGCGCTCGTTTGTCCTTGAAGCTGCGCAACCATCTCTTGACCTATGCCCTTCCCCTGTAACTCAGGGTGAACCGCAATTCTCATGATGCGTAAGCTCGATTGTATTGCCGCTTCTGCGATACCCAACTGCGACGCTAAACTTGACGCCACTAACTGCCCCTTGGGTCGACGGCGTCCTTGCTGAATATCTGAAACGGTTGCCGCGTCTAAACCGCCCTCCTCAACCACTAACAGACATCCTACACAAACATCGCTCTCGAATGTCGCATACAAGGACATGGCGTCGTCATTAAGAAGCAGCAAGAGATCATTCGGTGAAGTCTGATAATGAGCGTTCACTAAAAGTGCGAAGCATGAGCGCAACAGATGAGGGCTATCCAGTAACGTCTGTTTATCCAATCGCGTCAATTGTGTTCGATGCGATTCACACCCGACATTTTCGAGCTCAGCATCCAGTAAGAAGGTCTCAAAAAGCCAACCTTCCAAAGGATCAGATTCATTCCAACGAATCGGTTGTGAGAGTGCATAAGTTTGCGTCCCAGGTCGACACGCCTGTAGCCACGTCTGAAACTTAACCGTGAAGCCGCGACCACAGCCCTCATAGCCATGCACTGTGGTTGAAAATACTGCGCGATGGTAGTGCGCCACCATCTGCTGCAGCATAGGAATGGGAATCGCCGACGCTTCATCCACAAACAGACAATCACAATTGGGTTTTCGTTTTAGCAAATCATCCGGCGCGATAAACTCGATCACTGAATCGCCCAACATCAAACGGCCTTTTTGAACTTGCGCGCTGTCGAGCAGACGCTCTGCGTGCTGGAATATCGGCTGTACCGTCGCCAACGTTGGCGCACAAACCAAAATATGCATAGCACGTGTTTGGATTAATTGCGCCGCAGCGATTCCAAGCGCACTACTCTTTCCGCGACCTCGGTCAGCAACCATGACTAAAGGACGTTTACGATGCCCTTCAACCACCTTACGAATTTTCTCTACCGCTCTACTTTGCTGCTGATAAAGCTCTACAGAAGAGGCATGGCGTGAAGGTAATGCAGAGAGATTGGGGATCTGATTTTGATGCAGTTGATACAAGTTCGCCAAAGAATGTTGTAGCCATTGTCCATCTAGAGAGGATTGATTGTGCTCGGGAGGAAAAACCAAAAGTAGACCGCCACCGCGCAAACACCCCAATGCCGCACTAAAACTGTTGGCGTCGAACTCGCTGCGCAAGTCACAGATCAACAAGCCACACTCCTGGCCAAGCAACTGTTGTCCCTTGTTGTAACCAACGCTGAGGTCAGCATAAGCAAGCACCTCCCCTCCCAACTGAAACACTTTTTCTGATTGCAGCGATTTAGTCACCGATTCAGCGATGCTGACTTGCCATTCGTGCTGGCCATTCAGTACTACGCCGTAACGATGGAAATTTTGACTGGCAATATCGGTCAAAGTAGATAGAAAATGGTGCGTCGCGTTCATGAGGTCTCTCGTTTGGTCGAAACAACAGGCCGCATTATTGCATAAAAAAAGCCGCACGAGGCGGCTTTTCACTGTGAGTTGTTTTGGACTATTTAAGCTTGTCCGCTACATAATCGAGGATGTCTTGCATCACGGCGTCATCCACTTTCTTTAAGTTAAGCGCCAGATTCTGGCCCTTACGCGTGTAGCTTGCGCGCCCTTTGACCAGCTCTTTCTTAGCCGATACTGCCGCTTTCTTTGGCGCCAGCTCTTCAATCCACGCTTCGATGGTTTCCGTCACATCTTTAGTGATACGAGTCACCCCGTGTGCTTGACTGCGCTGCCAAACAAAACCACCTTCAGAGCCACACTTGGCAAGCAACTGATTACGTTTGTCTTCGTCTAGCCCATTAAATTGTTTATGCAGCTTCACAATTGTAGGACGACCTAAGTCCGCGACATTTGGGTAAGCCTGAAGAAGTTCCAAAGGTAAATCGGCAGCCTTCAACGCACCACTGACAAGTGCCTCACTGCATTGGAACATTTTAGCTAACGCTTTCTGATCTTCTGCTTCACCACTTTCTAGCTTCGCGAGCATCTCTTTGCCCTTTTCAAACAATGAAAGCGGCTTGTGCGCATTGGCCACATCAGACAGGAACTTAGCGTGTTCACTGCTAATGTTGTCACCAACGTAAACCAAGAACTCTTTGCCAGCCAAAATACATGACATGCGACGACGGCTACCATCGAGTACTTCGATACGCCCATCTTCGCGCTTGCGACCCACAGCTGGGTATTGCTGCCCACGTTCACGCAAAGTCACCAGTACGTCAGACAGCGCATGTTCGTTTAAAAATGACTGTTCACGTGCGTTTTCAGCAAAGACAACGGTCTGCTCTTTAACCTGTTCAGCAGGAATACGAACCAACTCAAATTGTACAGTTTGTTCACCAGCAACCGCCAACTCAATCACCTGAGCCTGCTCTTTAGCCGCTTGTTGGGCTTGCTGTGGAGTCGTAACATGACGCTTGTTTGCTTTACCAAAAAGACGCGCGTTAAGATCTGAAGTTTTTATTGCCATGCTCTATTACCCCTGATTCAGTGATGACCAATGACTGTGAAGGACACGTTCAAGCTCAAGCGCACTCTTTTGAACAGCGTCTTGCGCTGTCGCCAGTGTTTTCTTGCCACCTTCAAAATCGCCTGTTGTAAGATCGAAAACGGTGCTGTACGTATCTGCACAAGTTTCAAATGCGCGGCTTCTTGGAATGGTCGCCATCATCACTTGATCCCCCAACAGGTAGTTCATTTCCGTCAATACTGCGACCTGCTTCTTGTTGTCATCTTCAAACATGGTTGGCATCAAGCGGACAAACTCTAATCCCTGCCAATCTTCTGGGAACATTTCGTACACCGTCGGCAGATGTTGGAAGAAGTTAACCGTCGACGCCCAGTCAAGACGCTTCGCCGCACAAGGGATGAGCAGCGCATTTGATGCGTACATTGCGTTCCAAACTAACGGGTCAACGTGTGGACCGGTATCAATCATAATGACATCAAAATCATCGGCAATTTGATCGATAAGTTTTTCTTTAAGCAGCTTAACAATGTCCAACGACTGATTCTGTGACAGGCTTTGCCACGCTTCAGCATTGAACATCGCGTCTTCAGGGAACGCTGATACGGTTTTTAAGTTTGGATACTGAGTAGGTAGCAACACATTCTTGTGCAGAAATTCGTTATCGATTTCCACACCTTCAGGCACGTTGTCGAGCATAACATCGACAGCAGAATAGATGTTTTCGTGATCAGTGAGGCTAATTTGCGGGTTTAAGAACAGACGAAGTGAACCTTGTGGGTCCAAGTCAATCAGACAGATACGGTAGCGCTTATCTAAGTTTAGTGCCATACACGCAGCAAGATGAACAGCCGTCATCGATTTCCCCGTACCACCCTTTTGGTTTTGTACGTTGATAATCCAAGGCTTATTGTCACCATTTTTCTTACGCTCATGAAACTTAGGTACGCCAGCCGCGTCCATAAGCATATGCGCTTCTTGAAGAGAAATAGAATAGTGATTGGCGTTGTTCTTAGTGAACTGATGACCCGACTCTTCAAGCTTACTGATGGCATCATCCAATTTACGACGAGTCAGACCTGAGCGGGTTTCCATCAATGCTTTTGACATTGGTGGAAAATGGTCATCACTGCGCTCTTCCAAAACAATCTCAATGCGGTCTGCTTGAACCTGAGCGGTTTGCTCCGCGAGGCGATTGAGATTTTCTATTGTGTTATCTCTCTTCATTGCCAAATTCCGTAATAAATGACTTACCCACGATTGTACAGCATTTAATTAAATTAACAATAAAAAGGTGAACATACACTTATGGATAAAAATCACATTAAATAGAAAACATTTTGTCATTTTAGTGACAAAGGGTAAAAAGCACACAAAAATCCGATTTCTAAAGCTTTGGAATAACCCGAAAAGTAAATTAGATTTAAAATGTTACAGCATCACAAATTTACATTGTAAAAATAAAAGGCTATCGATTAAGGAACAAACCTCGGAACGATTAACTTTGCAGCGTATTTTACGGATGGTGTCATTTCAATTTAAAACTCGATAACAAAATCTCTAGAACTGAATGGTTAAGAGCGGAAATAGGGAAGGAGTTCTAAATCTGGCGAGCCAACTAGGGATTCGTAATTGCAACAAATCTTTCGAAACGATGATCAAGGAACTCATCATGATCATGCTTACGGGGAAATACGCCACTTAAGGAACAATGATCAAGGAAAAATCGTCAGATACTCAGAATCATCGGTAAGTGATCTTATCGGCAAAAAGATCGGAACAATGATCAAGTATGATATCTTTCCGGAAGCATGAAAATTTCCAGATAAATTACGGGCAAATGCATATACAGTGGGGGTTAAAGACAAATCGACGACAATTTAAAGACAGTTCGATGACAGGTCCATCAAACAGGCACTTATCTTCACCAAACTTGATCATGCTTTCGCCAGTTTTACGAGAAATCAGCTGTTGTGGATAACATTGGAGTGGTGTCATTTCAATTGAATAACATGATGAAAATATCTGGAAATCGATTAAAAATGGTTCTCTCTTGATCATCGTTTCGACTATTTTTGTCAGCTCTATTAGTGCGAATTCAAGATCCTAGCTTTTATCACCGTGCTGATCTGTGGATAATATGTGAAACGATGATGATCATGCTTCAAGACATACAATGATCATGTTTTCATGATGATGATGATCATCGTTCTTAATCATTCTGATCATGCTTTCTCGTTCATAGTGATCATGGTTTCGGGATTATCATGATCATGCTTTCAGTGGCTGTTTTTTTTATTCCTTTAAAAACAGATAGTTACAAGGCACTTATCGCCCAGATCAATAGATCATATTACCAATTAAGATCAATATAATCAGAAAGATCAGTTATTTAAAAACAATAAGTTTTTTCTTTATTTATGATCTTTTTTTCTTTATTCTTCTGGAACTATAGCGATATTACGGCTAGTGTGACACGGATCTAAAAATGAGTTCAGAAGAAAAGATACTGATCAAACTCCCTAGAAGCCACAAAGATGGACATCTATTCGAGGTATCAGAAACAGCAGTTAACTGGATAGAGCAATATCAGCATTTCAAAGGGGTGACGAAAAGTATCGTAGAACTTCTGAATTTGATTTCTCTGCGAGGCTTTAGCAGCAAAGACGGTTTGGTCTCGACCACCGAATTGATCGAGGCAACCGACGGACAAGTCACTCGCGCTGCGATTCAACAGCGTTTACGTGCAGCAGTTAATATTGGACTGTTTCAACAAGTGCCTGTTCGCTTTGAAGAAGGATTGGCGGGCAAAACCATGTTGCACCGTTTTATCAATCCGAGCCAATTGATATCAGCGCTTGGTGCCACCAGCCTAGTGACTGAATCGGTAAAACAAAATGAGAAACAAAAACGCTCTAAAGCTCTCGCGCAAACGCAAGTGAACAAGCGCTTGTTAAACGAGCATGGGCTCAATACGCCACCAGCAATGAAAGACGAAGCGGATCAATTTGTCGTTTCTCCTACCAACTGGGCGGGGATCATTGATCAAGCGTTAGCACCACCACGGACGCGTAAGCAGTACCAGAAAAGTATGGTTTCAATCTCAGGTACACGTGCTGTGATCGAAACGCGTTCATCAAAGAACATCATGACCGTTGATGATCTGATGACCCTATTCGCCTTGTTTACTCTGACAGTTCAATACCACGAGCATCACCAACACCAGTATCAGCTGGATGGCACTCAAGTTCCGAATAAAACACCGCTGTATATCACCGATATTCTTTCCTTGCGCGGCAAAAAAGACAGTGGACCTGCACGTGATTCAATTCGAGATAGTATTGATCGCATTGAATTTACAGACTTTCAGTTGCATGAGCTGACTGGCCGCTGGTTGAGCGAGAACATGCCAGAAGGCTTCAAGAGCGACCGTTTCCGTTTTCTAGCCAGAACCATCACAGCTTCAGAAGAAGCGCCAACAGAGAACGCTGACGGCGAAATTCGCATTAAACCGAACCTGTATATCCTTGTTTGGGAACCTTCGTTCTACGAAGAGCTGCTGACGCGTGATTACTTCTTCCTGTTCCCACCTGAGATCTTGAAACAGCATACCTTGGTATTCCAGCTCTACAGTTACTTCCGTAGTCGCATGGTACGTCGTCATACTGATGAAATGTTGCTGAGTGAGTTGAATCAGAAGTTGGCTCGAAACATAGAATGGCGCCGTTTTTCGATGGATCTGATCCGCGAGCTTAAACGTTTATCGGATGGAAAAGGGAGCGAGGATCTTTTTGTCGTCAACCTCTGGGGGTATCACTTGACGATCTCGGCGGTAGAAGAGAAAGGGAAGATCAAAGATTACCAGTTTGACATTAAATGTGACGCTGAAGAGGTGCTTCGTTATTCGCGCGCCAGAACAACCAACGCTGGCAAGCGAAATATGGCGCCAACGTTGCCAAACCCATTGCGCAATGAAATGGTGACTAAAAAGCAGCTTGAAGAGATGTCTCAAATCATTGATGGTGAGTTCGAACCCATTCAGCGTAAAGAACGCTCGCCGAAAGGAAAACTTGGCCGACGAGTCAAACAGCGCAAGCACCTGGTTGAGATCAATGCTGATGAGATTACCATTACTCTATCTAAATACACCTCACCAGAGGCCCTAGAACGCTCTATAACGGCTCTTGCCGCTATGACAGGGCATTCACACACCTCAATTCAAGAAGAGTGTCTGGAGCTCATAGACAAGCTCGATTACCTTCGTGTCGGTGAGCAGGCGATTCCGTACGAAACCTTGAGCAAAATGGTCGAGTTGTATAACGGCCAAAGTGAGAACAAGCATTTATCCATTGAACGTCTTATTGCTGGTCTCGCCGTGCGCAGGAAAGTGTGCAAACAAGTATTTGAAGGGCACCTCGATGAGACGGTCTTCAGAGCCCTTGATGAAGTCGCGGTCTAATTTTTACCTTCAAGAGAGAAGCCAGCGTCGCACGCTGGCTTTTTTGTGCCACCTGTTTATCGTTTGTTACATTCGATAAACCTTTGAACAAAGCTACTACATTCTCCTGACAGTCAACTGACAAAGCGAATCAGGGAGTTGGATAAGATTTATCCCGAATAGACAACCTTTTGTCCTTTCTGATGAATGAGGGATTAGATTATCCCTGATAGATTGGCTCATATTGTTACATTCATTCTGAATATTTTTGCGAGTTCTCTGAACTCGCTTTTTTTTTGTCCAAAATTCAGGTTTGAGATGAAAGAGTGGCCGAAAAGTCGTGATTGTCGGATCAATGATCAAGGGATTGCTTGATCATTGATCCGAAGATTGGGTGAGTAACAGGGGGCGAAGATTAATGGAGGGCGCGTTGTCCTTGATCATAGTTCCGTGGTTCATTCCACGATTGTGCTGCCATAAAGTGAACATGGGATTCGATCAACTGATCCGACTCGGCTTGCCAATAGGTTTGCTCTTGCTGATTGCAGAACTCGAGCGTTAATACTGCCAAGTGTTGCAACCGTTTCATGCACCAGTCTTTAAGCTCCAGCTCACTGAGTGGATTCGAGGCCACATTTTGCAGTCGGCTGTAGGCTAACTGCAAATATTGATAGGCTTTGTCTGGCTTTTCATAATGATTGTGTTGATAGACACGCAGGCACCCATCTAACCAGCAAGCGATAGCCTTGCTCTGAAGATCGGTGATCCTTGGACCCCAAACGGTATCTGGAACCGATTGGATCAATGATTCTAGGGTTTGCTCTTGATCATGCTTTCGAGTTTGATACCACACACCCATCTGTTCGACCCACGCGTCTAATGTCATCATGCTGCTTTAACCCATTGTTTTACAAAATGGTTTGGACCGACTTGTTTGTACTCTTCTTGCACAATGGCACTCTCTGCACGAATTTTGTCGGCATCCAGTGAATAGTTTGGTTCACTCTGCACCAATTTGCCAAATGGAAGATCCGGGTCTGGAACGGCAGAAATCAGCAATTGAGTGTAAGGATGCTGTGGATTGGTTAACAGCGCTTGAGTATCTCCCCACTCTACAATTTGGCCTTTGTACATTACCGCGGTCTCTTCGGCGATGTAATGCGCAGTGGCGAGATCGTGGGTAATGTATAGAAAACCAATACCGAACTCTTTCTTCATTCGCTGCATTAGGTTGAGTACGCCCAGACGAATCGATACGTCGAGCATTGATGTCGGTTCATCGGCTAAGATCACCTCTGCGCCTACCGCTAAGGCTCTTGCTAGATTAACCCTTTGCCTTTGACCACCACTCAGCTCATGGGGAAATTTCTTAAGTGTATCCGGCGCTAGTTCCACTAATTCAATCAGTTCTTGCAGCTTCGCGGGAATCTCTTTTTTGTCTGCGACTTGGTTATGAATCTTTAACGGGCGGGTCAGGTGGTGCTCAATGGTGTGTGTTGGATTGAGCGAGCCAAATGGGTCTTGGAACACCATTTGGACTTTGCTGCGGTATTCAAGCAGCTCTTTGCGCCCTTCAATATCGTCGATGTTTTTGCCGTTAAACAAGATTTCACCCGAGGTCGCAGGGTAGACCTTTGTCATTAAGCGCGCGCAGGTACTTTTACCGCAACCTGATTCCCCCACAAGCGCGAGAGTACGCCCTTTGTAGATATCGAAGCTCACGCCTTGCAGGGCTTTGAAACGCTCTTCAGAAGCGAAACCGCCACCAATGGTGAACTCTTTAACGACGTTGTTCAGTCTAATAATGGGCTCGCTCATGCTGTCGCTCCTTCTTGATTGTGTTTACCTTCATGGATGTTCGGGAACGAAGCCCAAAGTTTTTGTGTGTAAGGGTGTTGTGGTGCATTGCGTATCTGTTTTGAGGCGGCGACTTCGACGATTTCGCCGTGGCGCATGATGGCGATGCGATCGCAAAGCTGACTCATTAGTGCGAGGTCGTGAGTGATAAACAGAACCGAGAAGCCAAACTCTTCACGAAGTTGGTAGATTTGCTGCAAGATCTCTCGTTGAACGACCACGTCTAGTGCTGTGGTGGGTTCATCCATAATGATCAATTTAGGATTGAGTGATAACGCAATCGCAATCACCAAGCGTTGACGCATACCGCCACTGAATTGGTGAGGGTATTCGCTGAGACGCTCACGTGGAATGTTGACCAGATCGAGTAGCTTTTCAGCGCGGTCTTGGGCGACTTCCTCGCTGACACCTTGGTGGTGACGAAGCACATCGGCGAACTGCTCTTTGATTGGCAATACTGGGTTAAGCGAGTTCATGGCACTTTGGAATACCATCGCAATTTCACTCCAGCGAATGGCATTAATTTCCTCATCTGGAAGGCGCAATAAGTCTCTCCCTTGGAAATGGATTTGACCTCCAGAGATAAACGCAGGCGGCTTATGGAGACGATTGATGGCGAAAGCGATGGTGCTCTTTCCACAGCCTGACTCTCCCGCAAGGCCAAAGATTTCGCCTTTTCCGATATCAAAGCTCACCGACTTCACGGCTTGGAAATCACCGTGATCGGTAATGTAATCGACGCACAATTCGCGTATTTGAATAATGGGGTCGGCATGAAATGCATGCTCGAGAACCGATTGACTCATAAATCTACCTACCAAAAAAAGTAAAAGATAATGATTATCATTAACCCTTAGTTCGTGAGTGAAAAGAACTCATGGCAAAAAGGGTGAAGTGAGTCGAAAAAGCGTTGTTTAAAGAGTGCGCAAAGCGGCGCGTTGCGGGTGTTTCGAGCCAATAAGGGGAGAAGAAAAGTGAGAGCCAGATCAGCTTACTTTCATTGGGGGTAATCTTTTAAATGTACTTCGAGATAATGGGCCGTGCAAAGCCTATTTATAGAAAAATAGATAAGACTTTTCGAACTATTAGCAGAATCACATTCTGGAGCTAAAATTCTTAACAAGGGGCGCGTTGTTTTGCTACAGATTAGCTGTCCCTAGCATGGTTTGTTCGGAGGTTTATATGTCCATTAATTCTATTGACCATGATGAAATGACTAAGATTGCAGATAAGTGGGACTTCACGGAAGAAGTCGAGTCACAGAAGCCGGTAACATCGGTCAAATGTGCAGAAGCACGTCGTCGTATTGAAGCGCTCAGAGAGATTCGTGAAAGTGGCTTATCAATTGATGAAGCAAAGGAACTGGGCTTGTTGCACTAGTTGTCTTGTCTAATCTCAAATACCTAAGGGTGGCACATCAAGCCACCCTTTATTTTTGCGCTGTTTTTTTGATCTGATCCGCTTACAACCTACGATTGTTGCTCAACATTGGGCGTTGGTGTGGTATATTCCCACTCCATATTTTTACGGATACAGAGCGTTTTTTATGTCGATTAACCTTTCTAACCTTCCTGCCGAAGAGAAAAATAAGGTTGAGCTTGATAAGCAAGCGTCGTTTTTAGTTTGGAAGCTTCGTGAAGCGAAAGCTGTACCTGATGAAATCGATCAGGAAGCCGACAAAATTCGAGATGACAATGAACGAACGTTCTTTTTAGAATCCGTAGCCAAATATAAGCGAGTAATGGGTGTCGCCTAATGCGGGCCATTTCCTCTGCAAAGTGAGAAATTGAAAAGCTCTCGCTTTTTGCTAAAATCCTTCGCGTTAAATTGAATTAGAGAGAACATCCCGATGGGAAGAAGTTTTGAAGTGCGCAAAGCCTCTATGGCGAAAACAGCTGGCGCAAAAATTAAAGTTTATTCCAAATACGGTAAAGAAATTTACATGTGCGCGAAAAACGGTGGCTCAGATCCAGACATGAACTTGTCGCTAAAACACCTGATCGCAAAAGCTAAAAAAGACCAAGTTCCAGCACACGTTATCGATAAAGCAATCGACAAAGCGAACGGCGGTGGCGGCGAAGACTACGCACCAGCACGTTACGAAGGTTTTGGCCCTGGTGGCACTAGCGTGATCGTTGACTGTCTGACAGACAACGGCAACCGCACATTCCAAGACGTACGTCAGTGTTTCGTGAAAACGGGTGCGAAGATCGGTGTTGAAGGTTCTGTTTCTCACATGTTCGATCACCAAGCGGTATTCCAGTTCAAGGGCGATGACGATGAAATCATCCTAGAAACCCTGATGATGGAAGACGTTGACGTAACAGACGTAGAGCTTGAAGATGGCGTAATCACGGTATTTGCTCCGCATACCGAGTTCTTCAAAACGAAGACGGCTCTAAACGGTGCATTCCCTGACTTGACGCTAGATGTTGAGGAAATCACGTTTGTTCCTCAAACGCACACGCCAGTCGCGGGTGAAGACGCAGAGAAGTTCCAGAAATTCCTAGATCTTCTTGATGACTGTGATGATGTTCAGCAGGTTTACCACAACGCTGAGCTGTAATTGCAGCGAGATTAAAAAACCGAGCCAGAGTGCTCGGTTTTTTTATGCCTGCGAGGTGAAGGTCGCTGTCGCAAGCCAAGTCGCAAGTTTGCGAACCTGAGGTAAGACCGTCAAGTTAAGCAGTAATGCGCAGGGCCACGCCAGGGCGAAGCTTTGCATCCATATCGCGGGCCATTGGTCGCCAAACCCCAACTTATAGCCCGACAGTAGGCCAGACATGATCGCGGCCATGGTAAAAGAGGAGAGTAGGGCAGAGAGCCAAAACTGTTTTCGATTCATAGTTTGTCCTTTATTCGCTTGTCGTGAAGAGAGGAATAAGGATATAACTAGTCATTATTGAGAAAAATAAGCACATTTATAAACACGAATTCCATATTTGGAAATATTGATGACCTTTACCTATTTTGCTGTGTTGTTGAAGAGGGCTCATTGCTTGCTGCGTCAAGAAAGCTGCAACTTCCTGTTTCGACTATGTCGCGTCGTTTATCTGCGCTAGAGTCACGTCTCAATACTCGCCTTCTTGAAAAGCAAGGACGGGAGCTTGTCGCCACTCAAAATGGTCAGCAAACGTTTGAGTGGCTGCGCAGCGGTATGGAGTCCATTGAATCCAGTTTTGACCAACTCGTCTTAGACACCGAAGAGGTGTCGGGGTCAATTAAGTTAGCCTTGCCCCACAATTTTTATCGCGGATTTATCGCTGAGGTGGTCGAGCAGTTTTTAACCGACTACCCCAAAGTCACACTCGATTTAGTCCTTAGCCAAGAGCAAGCGGTTCCGCAGTCGGATCGAGATCTGTTGATGACGTTCGACGTAACGGGGCTTGATGAGATGATCGCTCGGCCGCTCTTTACGGCAAAACACGCCTTTTTTGCTAGCCCAGAGTATTTGCAGAGCATTGGTCAGCCCTTAACGACCTTGGAACAGCTTCCTCAGCTTGATTGGATTAGCGTTGATCACATTGTGGATATTCCTGTCTATCAAGACGATACCTTAGTGGAAATGTTAAAGATTCATCCTAGGTTGATCGTTAATGACATTATTTCGGTTTGCGCGGCGGTGGAAAAAGGACTCGGTATTGCGTCATTGCCCTTTCGTCATGTCACAGAAGAGATGAATTTGACCCGTGTTCTGCCTCAGTATCATCGCAGCGACAGACAAGCGTACCTTGTTTACAAGCAGCGGCGCTATCAACCTAAAGCATTGACTTTATTCGTTGATGCTTTGTTGGAAGGGGTTAAAAACAGAGCCAAGATCGGTTAGGTTTACAGTGTAAAGTCTGTTGAGCTCTTAAGGATAGAAGATGAGTAAAGTCGTGATTGTGACCGGTGGTGGACGAGGAATTGGAGCGGCGACTTGCGTGCTGCTCGCCAAGCAAAACTACAAGGTGTGTGTTAACTACCATTCTAATCAGCAACAAGCGCACTCGGTTGTCGACAAGATTGTGGAGCAAGGCGGCGAGGCGTTTGCCTATCAAGCGGATGTGAGTGACGAGAATCAAGTTCAAGCTATGTTTGTCGCAACTCGTCAGCGTTACGGCGGCGTGACGCATTTGGTTAACAATGCCGGGATTCTCTTTACTCAATCTGAACTGCGCAACATCGACGTTAAGCGATTTAAGCAAGTGCTCGACACCAATGTGATTGGCTGCTTTGTCTGCTGCAAAACCTTTATCAATCAGTTCGATCACGCTATCGAGCATGGGGCGATTGTGAATGTCTCGTCGGCAGCCTCTCGACTTGGCGCCCCTTTTGAATACGTCGATTACGCGGCATCAAAAGGGGCGATGGATTCGATGACCACAGGGCTGTCGTTGGAGCTGGCTGGGCAGAATATCCGCGTGAATGGTGTGCGCCCAGGCTGTATCTATACCGATATGCACGCTGACGGAGGCGAGCCGGGAAGAGTTGACCGCCTTGGTCCCAATCTTCCTCTCAAGCGTGGTGGAACGCCTGAAGAAGTCGCTAATGCCATTGCGTGGCTTCTCAGCGAAGAGGCATCGTATGTGACCGGCTCTTTTGTCGATTTAGCGGGTGGTCGCTAGCAAGCACATCTGCGTGACCTGTCTGACGTTCGGCAAGGATGACCGAAGGGGCATCTTACCTGTTCGATTTGGTCAATCTGCCACATGGTTGGCCAGTTGGTGTATGTCGAGCGCTTCTTCTTTATCGCCCATGCTGCTCGTTATCGACGCCTCTTGTGACGCCAAATCTACTGCCAAAGCTATTTGGCAATCTTGCTTGCTCCAAGTTATCGTCAATGATGTGCCCCCTCCTGAAACTTCAAATTCACCATCGAAAGCGGGGTGACGATTGCGCAGCCTGATGAGTTCCATTAGCCCTTTGACCACGGGATTTTGCTGTCGTGAATGGACTTCTTGCGACGTTAAATAGGGGCGGTTGATGTCACGGCCGACTTGGGTTTTCTTTAGCAGTTCGACGTCGTTCTCCATGGCAAACAAACCCGCGTAATAGACTTGGGGGACGCCCGGGCTGAAGAACTGAATAGCTCGCGCGATAAGGTAGTGAAAGTCATTTCTTCCCAGTGCGTCGTAATAGCTGCAATTGACTTGATACAAGTCGAGGTTGTTCGCTGCTGCGCCCGTCGCCAAACGACTTTGATCGCCACTATTGGTATGGATGGTTTCAACCAGACTATCAATTTGAGATGGCGTCAGTAGCCCTGATTTGTCGCCTTCGGGACCCGCATCAATAATGCCAATTCCATCATGTGTATCCAACACGGTAAGGCAGTTGCGCGGCGCAATGCCCAGCCAATGAATCAGCGGATCGACATCGTTAGCGGACAGAGCATGCAATACCAGCGGCGGGAGGGCAAAGTCATAGACTCGATGAACCCGTTTCGCGACATCAATCTGCGTTTGATAGTGGCTATGAATCTCGGCGATGGTTTCCATGCCCAGTTGATTGGCCCGCTGAGATAGAGCATCAATGAAATCAAACGTCTCATCGAGCATAAAGCAGCTGCTATTTGCGCGTTTGATCGCGTAGCCAGCGGCGTCTAAGCGGATAATTTTCACCCCATTGTCAGCGAACAGTTGCAACACTTGCTCGAGATACGCTTTGCCCTCGGGGTGTTCCACATTGATGTCAATTTGGTTGTCGGTAAAGGTGGTCCAAAAGTTAACTTGCTGACCCGATTTGAGCGTTTTGGCGCTAAAACAGCGGTTGGGGCGGGGACGATAAATGGCCTCTGCTTGGCTATCAGTGATGCCGCTAGGGAAGATGTCTTGCTCTTTGAGAAACAGAGACCAATAGGCGGATTCCTCGCCATAGTTAAGCACATCGATAAACTGCGGAGACTGAGCCGACGCATGGTTGACGATAAGGTCTGCCATGATGTCACAGTGTTCACTGAGCGCTTTGACATCCGCCCAGTTGCCTAAGCGTGAGTCAACCAATTGATGGTCTATCGGATCAAATCCTGCATCGCTGCCGTCGATAGGATAAAAAAACGGTAGCAGATGAACGGCGGAAAAAAGGCCGCTCAACTCAGTGGTGAGCAGTGTATTCAATGCGGGTAAATCGGCGCCACTTAAGCGGTCAACGTAAGCGATCAACTGAACCTTATTTTGCATGATAGAACGTTCCTGTATCGAGTTCGCGAGAGAGCAGAAGCCAGAATCCACTATCACAAGTGTTTAAGAGAGAGACCATCTTGGTTGAAGAGGTGGATCTTCTCGACATCCGCTTTTAGATGGATTTGTTCCCCGCGATGGAAATCTAAGATCCCGGGTAACTTCGCTACTATGGCTTCCTCATGCCCTTCGGCGTTGATATGGAGCAAAGTGACTTCGCCCAATGACTCTACAAACAGCACGGTTCCGGAGATGAGCGCTTCCTCTTGGTTTGCGACGAGGAAATCTTCTGGACGGACGCCCAATTGAAGCTGGCTTCCTTTTAGATCAGGGTTGGCGGCAATGGGAATATCGATGTGCAGGCCACTTTCGGCGCTCACTTTACATTTATCGCCCGCTTCAATCAGCGTTGCAGCACTTAGGTTCATGGCTGGAGAGCCAATGAACTGAGCAACAAATACATTGGCTGGATTCGTGTAGAGCTCAAGCGGCGTACCGACTTGTTCGATTTTCCCCGCCGAGAGCACCACGATGCGATCGGCAAGCGTCATTGCCTCGACCTGATCATGGGTTACATAGATCATGGTGGTTTGCTCAAGCTGTTCTTTCAGGTTAGCAATTTCAATACGGGTTTGCACACGCAGCGCCGCATCTAGGTTGGAGAGTGGCTCATCAAACAGGAACACCTTGGGTTGGCGCACGATGGCGCGTCCGATCGCCACACGCTGGCGCTGACCACCAGACAGGGCTTTGGGTAGCCTGTCGAGGTAAGGTTCAAGTTGCAGCATTCTGGCAGCTTCCATCACTCGCTCATGAATGGCTTCTTTTGATTCTTTGGCGATGCGCATCGCAAACGCCATATTGTCATACACCGTCATGTGCGGGTAGAGGGCATAGGTTTGAAACACCATCGCAATACCGCGCATAGCGGCGGGCAAATCGTTGACGCGGGCTTGTTCAATAAAGAGGTCGCCAGAAGTGATTTCCTCTAGCCCCGCGATCATGCGCAATAGTGTCGATTTTCCACAGCCAGAAGGGCCGACAAACACAACAAATTCACCCTGGCGAATATCGAGGTCGATGCCGTGCAGAACTTGCGTGTCACCGTATGATTTGGTTACGTTGGTTAAAGCTAATCCTGTCATTTCATTATTCTCATCATTTGCAAACGGCTTATTTGACTGAGCCAGAAAGAAGTCCACGAACTAAGTAGCGTTGTAGGGTAAAAAAGACCGCTAACGGCACCGCAATAGAGACAAAGGCCGATGCGGTAAGGATTTCCCAGTTGCCGCCTCTAGAACCAAGCAGCTCACGCAATCGTGCGGTTAACACCATGTGTTCTTCGCCGGTACCAAGAAATACAGTGGCCACCAGCAGATCGTTCCAAACCCACAAGAATTGGAAAATGCCAAATGAGGCGAGGGCAGGAAAAGAGAGTGGCAGCACAATGCGCATAAAGATTTCAAAGTCGGTGGCCCCATCTACTTTCGCAGATTCAATGATCTCTCGTGGCAAGCTGGAGATGTAATTGCGCAGCAGATAGATAGCCAAGGGCAAGCCAAAGCCAGTGTGGGCGAGCCAAATCCCGAGATAGGTTTTTGCCCCCACGCCAAAAAAGGCGCCGATATCGTTGTAGAGTCTTAACAGTGGAATCAATGACATTTGCAAAGGCACCACGAGTAAGCCGACCACTAACGCAATCAACAGGTTTCGCCCGGGCATTTTCATCCAAGAGAGTGCGTAGGCCGCGTAAGCCGCAATCAATATCGGAATGATTGTGGCGGGTATGGTGACGGTTAGGGAGTTGATAAATGAGCGGCCAATCCCTTCTGCGGTCAGCACTTCTTGATAGTTATCCAAGCCGAATTTGGGAGGCACAACAGCGGTAAAGAAAATTCGCTTGCCTCGCGAGCCAGTAAACGGCTCGGGTGAGGTCATCTGATATTGGCCGTTTTCTGTAACCGTGAGTGTGCCGTCATTTCGCATTTGCGCCACTTCGCCTGGTTGGTAACGGGTAGGCTCACGCGACGAAAACCCAAATGCGCTGATGGTACTCGGCTTGCCATCTACCAGCAGTTGGCCTTGAAGAACATATCGATCCCCTTGTTTTACTTGCTTGTCAGGCGCCTCGGTACGCTCTACCAAGTTTTGCTGCGAACTGGTGAGAGATGTCCACCAACCGGAAATCGCCAATTGGTCTTTGTCGCGAAACGACGAAATAAAAAGACCCGCCGTGGGTAAGGTCCACAGCACCACAATCACAAATACCGAAAAGTGGACCAAAAGCGTCAGCGGTGAGCGCCTTAGTTTGCTCATGCTGAATGTTGCGTTACTCGCAGACGTTGAATCTGACATTAGCGATCCTCCATTTGCGCGCTCGCTTGGCGCATGTTCCAAACCATCACAGGGACAACGGCAACCATAATGATTACCGCAATGGCAGCTCCGCGTCCGAAATCACCGCCGCCTCGGAACATCCAGTCAAACATCATGTTCGCGAGAACTTGGGTGCTCCATTGACCGTTGGTCATTGCCAAAACAATATCGAAAACTTTCAGTACCAAAATGGTGATGGTGGTCCACACCACGGCGATGGTGCCCCAAATCTGTGGAATGAGGATCTTGAAGAAGATTTGCACCCCACTCGCGCCATCAAGAACAGCGGCTTCTACCGTCTCTTCTGGGATACCGCGCAGCGCAGCGGAGAGGATCACCATCGCAAAACCGGTTTGGATCCAAATTAAGATCACCATCAAGAAGAAGTTGTTCCAAAATGGGATCGTGATCCATGCTTGCGCGGTGCCGCCAAACGCTTCAACTACGGCATTGAGAATACCGATTTGCTCTGATCCAGGAGCGCGATAGTCGTAGACAAATTTCCAAATGATGGATGCACCGATAAACGAGATTGCCATCGGCATAAAAATCAGACTTTTGGCGATATTGCCCCAGCTGACTTTGTCTGTCAGAGCGGCGATAACCAGACCGAAAAACGTCGACGCCGCGGGGACAACCAGCAACCAAAGTAAGTTGTTGAAAAGCGATTCGCGAAATTCAGGGTCGTTAAAGAGCCATAGATAATTGGCGAGGCCAACAAATTGGTCGCCGTTTCTGTCGTGCAGAGACAGCACAATCGACTCAAATACTGGATACACCAGATACAAACCAAGAAAGCTCAAGGCAGGGCCAAGAAACAACCAAGGACGAATGGATGCGGCACGTCGCAAGTTGCGAGCCATGGTTTGATTGGAGACGTTTTTGGTTGGAAAGATCACACTCAGCAACCAGTTGGTGCCCAAAAAGTAGACCACGCAACTGGCAACGCCTAACGCCATGATAAAGAGTGAGGAGTAAAGCTGTTCCATTGCTATTTCACCTATCGCTGTCGAATTCGTTCTCGAGGCAACAGAAAGCCGATAGAGCAGTGCCTATCGGCTTTCGACGTGGGAGTTACTTCAACGCATCCCAAGTGGTTTGGACGTCGTTGGCAACGTCTTGGGCAGGTTTACCACCACTGTAGTCCACCATGCCTGTCCAGAAGGCGCCTGCGCCAATTTTGCCCGGCATCAGATCGGAGCCATCGAAGCGGAAGGTTGTCGCTTGCAGCAATATCTCACCCTGTTTTCTCAACGTTTCATTGCCATAGGCAGCCACGTTTGCTCCTTTATGCGGCGTTAAGAAGCCTGATTGCGCCATCCAAATTTCATGGGCGATTGGGGATTGTAAGAATTCCATAAAGGCGCGCGCCGCAGGTGAATCTTTAGTGATGCTCCACATGGTACCAGCGCCGAGTACTGGCTTACCTAACGGTTTCGATTCGTAGGCTGGGAAGTAGAAGAAATCAACGTCTGCACCTAGCTGAGTGCCTTCAGGGAAGAAGCTCGGAATAAAGGAGGCTTGGCGATGCATATAACATTTGACCGGAGAGGTGAACAAACCTTTCGGTGAATCGCGGAAGTCGGTTGCAGCAACTGCGCGAGCGCCGCCATCAACATAGGCATCGTTGCGTACAAACCAACCGAATTCTTCGATCGCGTTGACCACTTTGGCATCGTTAAACTTGAGCTCGTTGGTGACCCATTTGTCGTAGTCCGCTGGCGATTGAGTGCGCAGCATCATATCTTCTACCCAGTCTGTTGCCGGCCAGCCTGTCGCACCGCCCGAGCCTAAACCAACACACCATGGAGTTTCGCCATCTTTGACGATTTGCTCGGTCAACGCTTTTAACTCTTCCATGGTTTCAGGGACTTCGTAGCCCGCATCTTCAAAGTTTTCAGGGACGTACCAAACCAGCGATTTCAAATCGACCTTGTAGAAAAATCCATACAGCGCGTCTTTGCCATCTTTACCGGCAAAGGTCCCCAAATCGACCCATGAAGAACCGGCGGCATAGTTATCATTGATCCATGTTGCTGTCTTTGGCTCTAGGGGGGTCAAGAAGCCTTTAGAAGCGAGATCGGCAGCCAAACCTGGCTGAGGGAAAATCGCAATATTCGGCGCACTGCCTGCTTGAACATCGATGGCGATTTGTTGCTCAAACGAGTCTGAACCAGAGTAGTTCACTGTGGCGCCTGTCGCGGCTTCAAAGTAAGCAATCACGCTTTCAACTAACTCTTTATCTTGGGTAAGCCAAGGACCAAAGATGGTGATGGTTTGACCTTTCAGATCTTGACTCTTCAAAGCCTCGTAGCTTTGCCAATTGAAGCGAGCGTCCTCGCCGGGAGTGTATTTTAAATCAGCAGCGATGGTAGGGAGGGACAGCACCGCGACAGCAATCGAACTAGCAAGTAGAGTGGTTTTCATTGGTTAGACTCCGTGTTCAGATACCTAATTAACGTTTCTTGTTATCAAACCGAACTTTGTTGAGATGACCGTTTATGGTGGTTATCTCTTAATCGATTAAGTTATCACTAATCAAAATAGAACTACCTCCAGAGATTGCTTGTTTTTTAGCCTTATGTTGTGCTTTTGATCATATTTACTGCTGTTATTTTGAACAAAAGTTGATCGGGTTCAAAGTTGATCAGTTTGCTTCTCTCCTTCGAGTACTGGTTTTTACTTAATCGTTTTAGACTTTAAAAAATTGAGGCTACCTTTGCCTACAGAACAAGACGTTTGGACTTAGCCCTATCATGCAAAATAAAAAGCCGACACTTAAAACCGTAGCTGAGTATCTCGGGGTTTCCACCGCGACGGTGTCGAATGCCTTTAACCGACCAAACCAGCTCTCTAAATCGCTGCGAGAGAAGATTCTCTTTGAGTGTGAAAACCTCGGTTACAGCGGACCAAGCATCACTGCGCGCAGCCTTCGAACTGGCAAAACGGGGGTGATTGGGCTGTTATTGGCTGACAACCTTGCGTTCAACTTTACCGATCCTGTAGCGACGGAGTTTCTTGCGGGGATTTCTCAATTGCTTGACCAAGAGCACGTCAACATGTTGATGCTGCCGTCCAATACCGAGAACTATCAGAACACTCAAGTCGAGACGATTCCAGACAGCTTTATTGTGTACGGCAAACCGATGGACGCCAACGTCATGAACTTGATTACGCGTCAGCGCAAACCTTTAGTGACGGTCGATTTTTGTTGGCCAGACATTCCCTCGATTAACGTTGATAACGAACAAGCCTGTTACGACATCGCAAGCCACGCAATTCACAGCCCTGATGACCATATCTTGATCCTCGGTTTGCGCTTGGAATCGACCAATGCACTGGCACTGGCCAATCTAGACAACCTGTATACAGAGGAAGAATCGGTGTCGAGGTGCCGCTTTGAAGGCTACAAACGGGCGATTCACGACAAGGGGGCGACGCTGGATGTGGACAATGTATGGCAAATCCATGAGCTTGAGAAACCGGTTCTAAAAACCATGTTGCGAGGCACGTTGACCTCACCGCAGCGTCCCCAAGTGCTGTTGTGTATGAGTGACAAGATTGCTCTCGCAGCCCTTGAGGTAACCCAAGAGCTCGGTTTAATCGTTCCAGAAGAGATTCGTATTGTCGGATTTGATGATATTCCTGCTGCAGAGTCAGCCGGATTAACCACGGTCAGGCAGCCGATTATGCATAAAGGGCAGCTTGCCGCCCAGATGGCGATGGGGCACATCCCATATCAAACCATGGTACTCGATACCGAGTTAATGATTCGACGTACCAGTTAGGCCTGTATAACCCGTTTAAGGAGCAACGATCATGAGTACGCAGCAACTCGATAAGCGCTGGTGGCACAATTCGGTTGTCTACCAAATTTACCCGCGAAGCTTCAATGATGCGAATGGCGATGGGATCGGTGATATTCCTGGCATCATCGACAAACTCGACTACATCGCGGAGCTGGGTGCCAATGTCATTTGGTTGAGTCCTGTGTATCAATCGCCGATGGATGACAACGGCTATGACATCTCCGATTATCAGAAAATTGCCCCTGTATTTGGCACCATGGCCGATATGGATAGGCTGATCGCTGAAGCGGATAAGCGCGGTATCAAGATTGTGATGGATTTGGTGGTCAACCATACCTCTGACGAACACCCGTGGTTTATTGAATCACGCAGCAGCAAAGATAGCCCTAAACGGGACTGGTATATTTGGAAAGATCCTAAGCCTGATGGCAGTGAGCCAAACAACTGGGAGTCTTTTTTCAAACCTAAGGCTTGGACGCTTGATGAGAACACCGGGCAGTATTACCTGCATCTGTTCAGCAACAAGCAGCCTGATCTCAATTGGGCGAATCCAGAAGTGCGTGAAGCCGTCTACGACATGATGCATTTCTGGCTGAAAAAAGGATTGGGTGGTTTTCGTATGGATGTCATCAACATGATTGGTAAACCTTCCGATTACCCCGATGCGACGATCTTCGATCAAGGGGTTGCGGGGTGGGAGCATTGGTCCAATAACTTGTTGGTTCACCAATACCTGCGTGAAATGCATGACAAAGTCCTCAAACATTATGATGTGTTAACCGTGGGAGAAACGCCTTTCACCACCACCCTTGATGGGCGTTATTATTCGCATCCTGATCGCAACGAGATCAGCATGATATTCCAGTTCGAGCACGTCAGTATCGATAGGGAAGAGCACAATGCGGTGAAAAAACCGTTCGATTTGGTTCAATACAAAGAGATCATGACTCGTTGGCAAGAAGACTTGTATCAAAAGGGCTGGAATAGTCTTTATTGGAGCAACCACGATCAACCTCGCACGGTTTCGCGCTATGGATGTGACTCTGCAAAGTACCGGGTGGTGAGTGCGAAAATGCTCGGCACGGTACTGCATATGATGAGTGGCACGCCGTACATCTACCAAGGTGAAGAGATTGGTATGACCAACAAGCACTTTGACTCTATTGACCAGTTCAATGACTTGATGGCGAAATTCCACTATCAAAAAATGCGTGACAGAGGGGTAAGTGATGCGGATGCGCTGGCCTTTTTGAACGATTTTTCACGCGATCACGCTCGAGTCCCTGTGCAGTGGAACGATCAATTAAACGCTGGCTTCACCTCGGGGACGCCATGGCTGCCCGTCAATGACAACTATCCAGAGATCAACGCGGAACAGGCGGTTAAGGATGAAGACTCGATTTATCATCACTACCGCCGCTTGATTGCTTTGCGTCAAGGAGAGCAGTACGGTGACGTGATTGTGTATGGCGAGCATCAATTGCTGGACCCGCAAGACAGTGAGGTCTACGCCTACATCCGCAGTCATCAAGGCAAATCACTGCTGACTATTGCAAACTTTAGTGGCAATAGTGTGGTGAGAAGTTATCCCTGCAGTGTCAAACAGCAAGTGATCAACAATTACCCAGAGACTGTTGAGAGCCTAACGGAGATGGCATTAAAGCCTTACCAAGCTTTGGTGATTGAACTGGCATAGCCAAAAAGAGCCACCTTGCGAGGTGGCTCTTTACACTGTAAAGCGTGAGAAGGATTAGGCGATCAATTTTGTGAGCTTTCGCAGTGATTGATACGCCGCCGTTTGCTGCTCTTTTGCTTGGCAGACTGAAAGTAGGTCATCAATAAAATGGCTCAGCGCTCTGGCCTCCACTTTTCTTACCCCTCTTTGCTGCGTTTCTGTCAGGTAGTCATAAACCGACGCCGCACCAAAATCGCCGAAAATCATCTCACACTCTTGATTGATTAATACGTTGTGGGCATAGAGATCGCCATGGCAAACCTTGTTGTCGTGCATGTGATTGAACACGTCCACCATTTGATCGACGATCTTCTCAATTTGTCTGACCGACAAGCGAAACTCTGGTTTGAACACATCGCGAGTGCAGGTTTTCAGTGTGGGTGGCAAACCAAGGTTGACGTAGTTATCAGGGATTAGCTTCATCACCAAAGCAAGAGATTCAGCGTCATCCACCAAACCAATCGACGCCACCAAGTTGTCATGCGAACCCGTTTGTAGACAGGCTTGCAACTCATCTTGTGGGTAGCCGTCGCTCGTGACTTCGCCTTTAAACACTTTGACTGCGACTTGATCAGGAAAATCGTAGCGGCGATCTAGCCAATCGGCGTGCGAGATCACACCAGAAGCGCCTTGACCTAACACATGGTTGAGTCGGTAACTGTCAGGCGAGACTCGCGGAACCGTGGCGGTTGTCACGGTTCGCTCACAGAACGGGTTGCCAGCAAACGCCATCCACGCCAGTTTAGGCAGAGTTAACAAGACATCAGGGAAGTGGGTGAGCTGATTGGCGGACAGTCTCACCAATTCAAGACTCTCTAACTTATCAAAACTGGTGGGCAATACCTTGATCATGTTTCCAGCCAGCGCCAGTTTTTGTAGACGTGGTCGATGACCGAGCGCCTCTGGAAGTTTCTCAATTTGGTTGTCGGTCAAAATCAGCCAACGTAGCTGCAGAGGCAGCGCATCGCCTGATACGCGGGCGATCTTGTTACTTTTGAAGCCAACCATCTCAAGCTGCTTACAACGTCCGAGCACCAAAGGTAAATGCGTAAAGCGGTTTTGGGAGGCGAAAACAATGGTCAGTTTAGGCAGTTCGGCTAACCAGTCGGGGAGGTCGGTCAGTAAGTTGTTTGATACATCTAAGATTTCCAGTGAATCGGCCAAAGAGAGGATCTCGTCGGGTAGCTCAGTAAGCTGCTCTGAGAGTTTAAGCCGATGTATGCCGCGTAACTCGCCGCGTTTGAGTTGTTCTACTGTATGCAAACTGACTGCCTATAAGTGCTCGTGAATAGGAAAAGAGCGCGTATTCTACGCAGGTTGGATACAAAAGGCGAGGTGGAGGCTAGGCTCAACAATTAAAAAGCCGAGTGGGTAAACACTCGGCTTGGCAGGGGAGGTAAGGTTATAGGAACGCCTTATATGGCAATTCTGGCTCATTTTTAAAGATGTCTTTGAAGCCACGGAAGTGTTGATAATGCATGCGTCCTTTGTCTGTTGGGTAAGTGTACTTACCACCAACCTGCCAGAAGAATGGAGCAAAGCTGTACTGAAGACGATCTTTTTTCATGTTCCATAGCACTTCAATTTCTCTAGGGTCATTCTGGAAGTTGGCCCAGATGTCGTGGTGGAATGGCATAACGACCTCACAGTCTAAAGACTCGGCCGCGCGAAGAATATCCGATGACGTCATTTTATCAGTGACACCACGAGGGTTCTCGCCATAAGAAAGTAACGCGACATCAATCTGGTACTCGTTACCATGTGAAGCGTAGTAGTTTGAGTAGTGTGAGTCACCAGAGTGATAAACGGAACCGCCCGTTGTTTCGATCAAGTAGTTGACGGCACGTTTGTCCATTCCATCCAAAATCTCTTTATCATATGACGATGTGCCTTCTGGAAGCGTAACCAGTGCCGTGCGGTCAAATGAGTCGAGAACGCGGATCTTCATGTCACCTACTTCTAATACATCACCAACTTTCGCTACCACACAACGCTCTTCTGGAACGCCCCAGCCCATCCATAGGTCGACACAAGCTTGTGGACCAATGAACTTGACGTGCTCAGGGCAGTTTTGTAGAACCGCAGCGGCAACGTTGACGTCAATATGATCAGCGTGGTCATGAGAAGCAAGTACTGCATCGATCTCTTTGATGGCAAATGGGTCAAGTGGGAAAATGGCAGTACGCAAGTTTGGTTGAAGGGCTTCCACACCACCCATACGCATCATCTGATGCTGGTTTTTCATGAACGCATTCTTTTGCGTTTTCTTACCAGTACCACACCAGAAGTCGATCGAGATATTGGTATTGCCTTCGCTCTTAAGCCAGATCCCAGTACACCCTAGCCACCACATAGAGAATGTATTTGGTTCGACTACCGTATTTTCGATCTCCTCGTTTAGCCATGTCCCCCATTCAGGGAAAGTGCTTAAGATCCAAGATTCACGAGTTATTTCATTCACTTTGCTCATAACAGTACCTTTAATTTCACGATATTTGATTTATTTAGGATGTAGGGAGCTAAGCGTCTTAATGCGAGATTAAGACACTGAGCAATTTGTTGTGTTAATTATCTATTTGGCGGCGTTAAACCAGAATGACTTGTGTTCCTTGAGCTTCAATCGCTTTGACAACGTCAGGATTGGCATCTTTGCCTGTTATAACGATATCAATCTTGCTCGCAGGGCAGAAAACCATCCCTGTTCTTTGGCCCACTTTCGAACTATCTACCACCACGACTAACTTATCGATTTGCTCAAGCATTTGCTGCTCTGCTACTGCGGTAAGCATGTCTGCTTTGTAAAGCCCCGCTTCAGTTAAGCCTTTGCCTGAGGTAAACATCCAGTTACCCGCATACCCTCCAAGTGAATTGGGAGCAGGGTTAAGAAAGATGTTTTGCGCTTTATTGTATTGGCCACCAATAATGATCACGTCGTCATGATCCTCATTGATTAGATAGCTCGCCAACGGAAAGTAATTGGTGACAATCTGTACGTCTTGGCCACACAGTCTTTGACCTAGCAAAAATGCGGTTGAACCACAGTTGATGACTACACTATCGCCCGAGTCACATAATTCAGCTGCGCGTAACGCTATAAGCGACTTCTCTTCATAGTGATCAGTGCTGTTGATGTTTAGCGGTGACCACTTTTTCTTTTGGTTCTCAATACGTTCAGCACCGTTACGAACTTTACGCAGTTTTCCCAACTCATCGAGCTTTGAAATGTCGCGACGAGCTGTCGCAGGAGAAACATTAAAGCTGTTGATGATGTGCGAAACGTTGATGGTCTCATTTTCTTCTAGCAACGACAAAATGCCGTTGTGTCTTTGTACTTCGTTCATTCTTATCACCTATTCAAGCTTGTGATTACTTGGTGATTGCTTGTGATTTGTTTTGATTCTAATAATCATCACTTTGATTGTCAAATAACCACGAAATAAAAATATGCCACAACTCACAAATTAATTTAAGTTATTGATATTTAATGATTTTGTATTTTTGGGTGTGATCGGTGACCCAAAAACAGCCATTGAGATAGAACAAAATTGATAAAAATCAAAATAATCACAAATGAGCATTGAATGATTACTTTTGATTGTTAAAGTTTAGTTCGTGAGCAAAAGAGAGCGTTTTTCATACGATGAATTGAAAACGTTCGGTCCTACCAACCAAATAAAATTACAAATACTATTAGGGGTAAAGATATGGAGTTCTTATACGACATCTTCTATATATTTTACAGCCAAGTAATGACCAAAGCCCCCTTGCTGCTTGGTCTCGTTACTTTTATCGGCTACTGGCTGCTGAGACGCGATCCGACGACGATTATCAAAGGTTCAATCAAAACGATTGTAGGCTTTATGCTCGTCCAAGTTGGTGCGGGCACACTAGTTAAAGGGTTTAAACCCGTTATTGAAAAGTTGTCGGAGTATCATGGATTGACGGGATCAGTTATTGACCCATATACAACCATGATGGCGACAATGGAAAACATGGGAGACATGTATTCCTGGGTTGGCTATGCGGTACTACTCGCGTTAGGCCTTAACATTCTTCTCGTCCTTTTCCGCCGCTTCACGGGTATTCGCACTATTATGTTGACTGGCCATATCATGTTCCAACAGGCTGGTTTGGTTGCGGTTTTCTACTTCATTCTTGGTGCCTCCATGTGGGAGACCATCCTATATTCAGCAGTATTAATGGCACTGTATTGGGGTATCTCTTCCAATATCATGTTCAAGCCTACTGAGGAAGTCACAGGTGGGGCTGGTTTCTCTATTGGTCACCAACAGCAGGTTGCTTCTTGGATTGCGACTAAGGTTGCGCCAAAACTAGGTGATAAGAACGATAGTGTAGACCATATCGAACTGCCTAAATGGCTGCATATCTTCCATGACAGTATTGCGGCAACAGCGATTGTTATGACGGTTTTCTTTGGCATCATCTTGCTGTCGTTTGGCCTAGATAACCTACAAACAATGGCGGGTAGTACGCACTGGACAATCTATATCCTAGAAACGGGCTTGAAGTTTGCCGTAGCAATTCAAGTTATCGTTGCTGGTGTTCGTATGTTCGTTGCTGAATTGTCAGAAGCATTTAAGGGTATCTCTGAGCGTGTGATTCCAAATGCAGTATTGGCTATCGATTGTGCTGCCATCTATGCGTTTTCTCCTAATGCCATGGTATTTGGCTTTATGTGGGGTGCGATTGGTCAGTTCTTGGCCGTTGGCGCGCTGCTACTTACTGACTCTCCAATCATGATCATCCCTGGCTTCATACCTATGTTCTTCTCGAACGCGACAATTGGTGTATTCGCTAACCACTTTGGTGGCTGGAAAGCGGTTATGAAGATCTGTTTCGTGATGGGCATTATCGAAGTGGTTGGCTCTGCTTGGGCTATTCAGCTGATTAGCAACCACGGTGTTGAATTCAGTGGCTGGATGGGCATGGCTGACTGGGCTCTCGTGTTCCCACCTATCTTTGCCGGTATCTCTATGTCAAAAGCCTTCTTCTGGGTATTAGTGGCACTGTCATTGGTATACATGTTCTTTGCTTCTAAGCAGCTTCGAGCAGAAGAAGATGCACAAGGCGTTGTTTCTGTTACAGAAGAGCCTGAAGTGATTGAAGCGGTAGAGCAAGCAATCAAAGCGAGCGATGGCGTTCGCCCAGTAAGCATCTTAGCGGTATGTGGTAATGGCCAAGGCTCTTCAATGATGATGAAGATGAAGATTGGTAAATACCTAGAGAAAAAAGGTATCCCTCATGTCATGGACTCATGTGCCGTATCTGACTACAAGTCCAAGCTTGCATCGACTGACATCATAGTCTCATCGAAACACTTATCTGCAGAAATGGAGCCAGGCGAAGGTAAGTTTGTCTTGGGTGTACAAAACATGCTCAATCCGAACTCTTTTGGTGATGAGCTACTAGACATCATCGATAAGAACTTCGCGGGCGCAAAGTAACGTCTATGAATAACAACCAATAACGAGAATGAAGTGCCAGTTATGGCTGGCACTTAACTGGAGATAGAACAATGGGTTTTAAGCAATCACTGATCGACAACAACTCAATCAAACTACAAGCCTCTGCTTCTAATTGGCGTGAAGCGATCACCATTGGCACTGACATGCTGACCGCATCTGGTGCGATTTTGCCAAGCTACCATGAAGCGATCATCAACAGTGTAGAGAAACTAGGCCCTTACATCTGTATTGCACCTAACTTGGCACTGCCTCACGCGCGCCCAGAAGATGGCGTTATTCGCACGGCTTTTGCGCTCGTTACTCTTGAAGAGCCAGTGTTCTTCGAAGGTGAAGATGAGCCTGTTGATGTGCTGATTACGTTAGCTGGCAGCTCTTCTGATGAACATATGGAAGGCTTAATGGAAGTGACCACAGTACTTGATGACGAAGAGAGTGAAACGGGCGTTGATCTTAACAAGTTGCGCCGTTGTCGTACTAAAACTGATGTGTTTGACGTTATTGATGAAGCGCTAGCGGAAATGGCGTAAGGAGAAACTATGTATAGCGCACTAAAACAACGTGTTTTTGAAGCCAATCTCAAGCTGCCCAAATACGGTTTAGTGACCTTCACTTGGGGAAACGTTTCGGAAATAGATCGCGAACTCGGTGTATTGGCAATCAAACCTTCTGGTGTTGAATACGATGCCATGACCGCAGACGACATGGTTATCGTGGATTTAGAAGGCCAGATTGTTGAAGGGAAACTAAATCCTTCGAGTGATACAGCGACGCATATTGAAATTTATAGAGCGTTTCCAGAGGTTGGTGGCGTAGTGCACACTCACTCACGGAGTGCCACTATCTGGGCGCAGGCTGGGATTGATATTCCCGCACTCGGTACGACTCATGCCGACTACTTTTACGGAGATATTCCCTGCACCCGCAAGTTGTCTCACGATGAAATTTCAGGAGCTTATGAGAAAAATACTGGGCTCGTTATCGTTGAAGAGTTCAAGCAACGTGGCATTAAGCCTATGGCAGTTCCTAGCGTGATTGTGGCAGGGCATGCGCCATTTTCTTGGGGCAAGAACGCGAATGATGCGGTTCACAATGCCGTGGTACTGGAAGAGATTTCGGCAATGGCGCTGGCGACTCGCTCGTTGAATAGCGGCATTAAAATTCAGCCAGAGCTCTCTGACAAACACTACCTGCGTAAACACGGTGAAAATGCTTACTACGGCCAGCGTTAATCTTTGTTGGAGGAAGAGCCCATGTACAAGGTATTAGCATTAGATTTGGATGGAACAGTGCTGACAGATGAACACACTATCCATCCTGAAGTTAAACGTGCGATTCAAGAAGCTAAGCAGCATTGCAAAGTTGTCGTAGTGACAGGGCGCCACCACACCGCTGCGAGACCCTATTATTACGAGCTTGAACTAGATACTCCAATCATATGTTGTAACGGTACGTACGTTTATGACTACGCCAATGAGAAGGTTCTCAAGCAGAACTCGATTGATAAGGAAGATGCGCAGATCTTCATCGAGTTGGCGCGTGAGTTTCAGGTCAAAATGGTGATGTACATTTCTGACGCCATGACTTACTCCAACTACAACCCGATAACCTACATGCAAGCTTTGGAAAGTTGGGCGAAGTCTGCACCAAAAGCCCACCGTCCGAAAATATACAAGGTTGACTCATTTAGTGAAACAGCAAAACAGACAGAGCATGTATGGAAGTTCGTTGTTGAGGGATGCCCAAGCTCAGTGGAGAGATTACTGGAACACCCTTGGGTTGAGCGACAGTTTAACGGCGAGCGCTCTTGGTCAAATCGAATTGACTTTGCCGCAAAAGGAAACAGCAAGGGCCTCCGTCTTGCTGAATATGTCTCGGAGCTTGGTTACCACGCAAATCATGTGATCGCGGTTGGCGACAATCACAATGATATCTCAATGCTTCAATACGCCAATTTAGGTGTCGCAATGCTCAATGCCGACGACACCGTGAAATCACACGCCAAACTCGTGTGCTCGACAGATAACAATCAAGATGGCTTGGCCCGTCTAATACGTGAAAAAATTAAAGGATAACGATAATGACAAAACCAATGATTCAAATCGCCCTAGACCAAACTAACTTACCTGCAGCGATTGAAGTGGCGAACAATGTTGAAAGCTTTGTTGATGTGATTGAAGTGGGCACTATCCTCGCATTTGCTGAGGGCATGAATGCGGTTTCGACTCTGCGTGCTAATCACCCTGACCATATTTTAGTGTGTGATATGAAAACGACAGACGGCGGAGCCATTCTAGCCAAAATGGCCTTCGAGGCGGGAGCTGATTGGATTACTGTTTCCGCAGCGGCACACATTGCAACCATAGAAGCGTGCAAGAAAGTCGCGGATCAGCACAAGGGCGAAATTCAGATTGAGATCTACGGTAATTGGACAATGGAAGATGCTCAAGCTTGGGTCGATTTAGGTATCTCGCAAGCGATTTATCACCGTTCTCGTGATGCAGAGTTGGCAGGAGTTGGCTGGACCGAACAAGATTTGGCAAAAATGCGTGCCTTGTCTGAACTCGGTATCGAATTGTCGATCACTGGTGGTATCGTGCCTGAAGATCTTTACCTATTTGAGGGTATCAAGGCTAAAACCTTTATTGCGGGTCGGGCTCTAGCGGGTGAGCAGGGTAAGCAAACCGCTGAAGCACTTCGTGCTCAAATTGACCGCTTCTGGAACTAGGAGTTGTCTATGTATCAAAATCTTCAACGCCACCGAGTCGGTTTGTATGAAAAGGCCCTACCTAACGAGCTAAGTTGGGAAGAAAAGCTTAAAACGACCAAAGAGCTAGGATTCGATTTTTTAGAGATCTCTGTGGATGAATCTGATGAACGTCGCAGCCGCCTAGACTGGGATGATGAAACCATTTATGCCCTGCGTCATCAGTGCGAACGTTATGGGGTTCCTCTTCAATCGATGTGTTTAAGTGCTCATCGCAAGTACCCGTTCGGCTCGGCTGATCCTGAAACTCGCGAGCAAGCCTTACTGCATATGGAGAAAGCGATCTCATTGGCATACAAACTTGGCGTGCGTACGATTCAGCTAGCAGGCTATGATGTCTATTATGAGCCAGCTAATCAAGCGACTCACCAGCGGTTTATTCAAGGAATGAAGCAGTCAGCGAAGCTAGCTGAAAGGGCCGGTGTCATGCTTGCTGTCGAGATCATGGATACCGACTACCTGAATTCGTTAAGTAAATTTGAGGTATTAAGCCGAGAGGTCGATTCTCCTTATTTTACGGCTTACCCTGACGTTGGTAACATTTCTGGTTGGAACTACGATATCGTAACTGAGCTGAAATTGAGTAAACCACACATTACTCAAATTCACCTAAAGGACACCTATCGAGTTACGTCAGACTATAAAGGGCAATTTCGCGATTTGGTTATCGGCGAAGGCGAGGTCGATTTCAACTCGATATTCGATACCCTCAAGAAGACAGAATGCGTCGTCCCTTTGGTCATTGAAATGTGGGCTCAGGATGATAATTGGAAACAGAATATTCTCACTGCTCAGCGTCGACTAAATCAAGCGTGTGAACATGCTGACTTGCCAAAGCTATTTGCAGCTTAGCATTGAATAAAGGTGCCTAGAACAAGGGCACCATGCTCCGGCGCTCAATAGATCGCCATTCATCCCCTTTATGGGATAGTGCAGTGCAAGCCCCCCGTATTGCGCTGCACATTTTCAATCGAATGCATAAGATTTGACTTCAAGTCTGAGTTGGAGCACAGTTGCGCTGACTTTCCTATCTATAAGCTGCAAACAAGAATGAAACTGCTTCACTTACAACTGTTTTGGTACGAAAAACACCACACTCTACTGGAGATGGAAGATCTACCAAGCTTAACTCCTACCCAAGAACAAGAGCTCAAAGAGTGGGTGAAACAGCGCCGAAAAATTCTAAGTTATGAAGTCCACCAACAGACTTGGGTAAAAGTAAATGTTGATGGCTTTGCCTCACAGATCAGGCTCAACCCAAACGGCACTTTGTCGGAGAAAGATCTCTTCAGCGACAAATCGCTTCAGGGCTTGTGGAAAGTGATGGAAGGCTTCTTGTTTATAAAAGTCATAAGCGGTGAATTTATCGTTGAGTATCAAATCGTTGGCAGCAATCTAGAAAACATTCACTGCGGTATTGAATACATCAACGGTAAAGTTAGCACTTACAGTAAGTTTATCGTGACGAAATAGGCAACGTTGGGCGTCGCTTTTAGACCATGCCCAAAGTGCCACTGTTTTCAATTCTTTTGGGCACTTAGCTGTCGATAGCTTAATAGGGATAACAGAGCAAAAAAGGCAGGATCGCTCCAACCGAAGCCAACAAAGATTCCTGTAAACCCAGCGTAGCTGGTTATAGCGACACCAAGCAGGTTGGTGACAAGCAGTGCTTTGAGTAGCTGTTGCATTGTCTCTTTGTGCTCAATTGTTCTTAGAAACAGGCTTACTGCCGCTACACCACCGAGAAAGATACTTGTGTGTTGAGACAGAAAGTAAGCGTACTTATCGTTAATCTCAACGCCATACATTGGCCACATAACAGTTGGTAGAAAAAACAGTGCGAATGCAAACACAGTGTAGATGCTGCCGTGCAAGGTTAAAAACAATCTATTCGTCATAGCGGTTCCTTACAGGCCAACTGGCCCACGATTGATTTCAGTCAGTGGCTGATTGATGTCAAAAATAACGCCACGTACTTCTGCTACGCCCATTTCTTTCAGTCTCGCAGCATGCATGTCTAGGTAATTTTGTGCGCTGACCTCATCTTGGAAAAGATAGATACCACCACCTAGCTTCTCAGATTCGTTTTCTGTCCAGATTTTCCAGATCATACCGGGTTCTTGATTAATTGACTCCGCTAGACCAACCAATGCTTTAGACATCTCTTCGCCCATAGGGCCATGATATTCAAAATCGACTTGTAGTAGTTTCATTTTAGTTTCTCCGATTGTTGTCTGTTGTGAACGCGTATTGCTGTTCGATGGAGATATTGTTGTCTATATAAATTGAACAGAAAAGTTCATAATATTGCGTATTAATGTCTAAAAAATCGACAGGTTGTGTAATGAGGTTGAAAAGTACACTTGAGCAATGGGTAACGCTGAAAGAAGTGGAGAGGGCGGGCAGTATTCAAGCCGCGGCTTTGGCTTTAAACAAAAGCCATACCACTCTGATTTACTCGATCAAAAAGCTTGAAGATCAACTGGGCGTTAAGCTGGTGGAGGTGAAGGGAAGACGGGCGACAGTGACTGAACATGGCCGTTCGCTGCTTAGAAGAGCGAGCAGTATGCTCGAACAGGCAAGAGATCTGGAAGACTTAAGCCAACAAATTTCAGCGGGTGTCGAGTCAGAGATTACCGTTGCGATGGATCACCTCTGCGACCCGAGCCTGCTCTATCAACCGATGGCAGAGTATCTTAGTCGAAACAGTACCACCTCGATTCAAGTAGTAGAGACTTCGCTGTCTAAAACGGCTGAAATGGTGACCAGCGAGCAAGCGGATATTGCGATAATTACTTTGCCGGTAACCAACTACCCTGCCGAAGCTTTTTCGATGACGAGTATGTTGCCTGTTGTCTCAAGCAAACACCCACTCGCAAGTCAGAGTCAGGTTTGTATGGTGGATTTTGCCACTCATTGTCAGGTTGTCATTCGCGATCTAGGGGCTACTCAGATTGAGAACAAAGAGCAAAATGTTGGTTGGTTAAAAGCGAATCAGCGGATAACCGTCGACAATTTTGACCATGCATTTCGAGCGGTGGAGCAAGGTGTCGGTTTTTGCCGTTTACCAGAGCATATCATCAAGTCAAGAAACACAGGCCAGCTAAAGGTGCTTAAAGTCGAGCACAATGAAAAATATCAAGTCCCGTTGCATATCACGCTACCGAAGGGAGCCAAAACGGGCCCGGCTGCCAAATGCTTCTACGAATTGTTATTAGCAAAATCGGCAAAAGGCGAATCTTAACCTCTGAAAACATAACAGTGAGTCATTACTGACAACCACCTGTTTACGTCGATATGACGCAGAAGGTGACCCATCACACGCCGTGTTAATTTAGTGATTTAATCTTTTTATAAGCCGACATTGGTATGCGATATTTCGATGGTAGTTTTAAGATTAACGGGTAAGTGATATGAGAAGCGAAAAAGAGAAAATGCTCGAAGGTGAGCCTTATGAAGCGTGGGACGAAGAACTGTTCAACGAACGTATTGAGTGCCGTAAGGTGTTGCAAACACTAAACAATAGCATTCCAAATACCCCAGAGTGGCGAAGCGCTGTCGACCGTTTGATTCCGGATTCCGAGGGGGCGTATCTCGAGCCGCCATTTCGATGTGATTACGGCTCTAACATAAAACTCGGCAAAAACTTCTACGCTAACTTTAACTGTGTGGTGTTAGATGTCGCTGAAGTTCATATTGGAGATAATGTGCTGTTCGCGCCGAATGTACAAATCTACACGGCAGGTCACCCATTAGATGTGAAAGGGCGAGTAGAAGAGGGCGTTGAGTTTGGGACGCCGATTACGATTGGTGATAACGTGTGGCTCGGCGGCGGCGTGATCGTGTGTCCGGGTGTTAACATTGGTGCTAACAGTGTTATCGGTGCAGGTAGCGTAGTGACGAAAGATATTCCTGCGAATGTTGTTGCGGCAGGCAACCCGTGCCGTGTTATCCGTTCGATTGATCAAGGTGATGCTTAGCATCTAACCCTCTTGATTGGCGTTTTGATATTTGGACTGCCGTATAGGGTCGGCAGTCTTCTTCCCCTTTCTACTCGCCTTTGTGCCTGTCTGGCTAAGTTGACCGTTTAGTTCTACTACACTTTAGTGTAATCCTCCCTGCCCAAGCTACGCCAATTTAAAAATGCCCCACCCAATTATCCTGCCAACGGGAGCAATAGCACTGAGCATGGCACTGTTTTAATCACTTGGCGCATAGCGATTCATCGAAGTATTACTACCTCCGTTTACATCTTTAAACCTATTGTCACTGGACAACGGATAGAGCAAATGTGTTCTAAATATACGCTTAACATTATTTTGTTTGTGGATATAAAGTTATGATTTTATTGATAAAGTCAAATTTTTATCTTTGTTGTAACGTTTTCGCGGCAAATTTGTCGTTAAGTTTCTATAAGTTGGGGTTATTGGTTTTGTTTATGCAATTTAGTGTTTATATTTCTGGCCCCAATTTTTGGGCGAGAAAACTTATCGTTTAATCGGTGCATTCATAGTGCAGGCTTGACGACATAGCTATGAATGTGGCGAAAAACTTAAACCTAAAATAAAAAATCATAAGGTTAAGCATGAAAAAGCTCTTCTTAGTGACCGCGATTGTATCGGCACTTTCTCTACCAGCGACAGCGGCAAATCTTGGCTCGGATACCGTCAAGACGAGTAAACAATTTGGCAATGATAATGTTGAAGGCTGGTTTTACACAAACCCAGATGCAACTCAAGAATACGAAAAAGGCCATGCCAGTATGACGGTAAAAAATGGCAATCAGAACGTAGAGTTGATGTTTTATCGCAATTCTCTTCAGTTTCGTTCCACACGTCTGGATGAAAATGGCGACCCAGTGAAAGAAAATGGCAGAACGGTTGAAGATGTTATTTACGTTCCTACTTTGTCGTACGACTTTGCTAAGTCTATTGCAGAGTCTGCAGCTGCATCAGCTGCCTCATCTAAAGCTGATAAGTCTACAGTAACATCGTTGCAGAACCAGCTAGTGACCAGTTCCAACGCTGTTTCGAATGAGTCAACCGCTCGCCAAGCTGCTGATTCTCAATTAGATAGCCGTATTTCTGCAAACACTTCAACCATTGCTGACGTTAATACGAAAGTAAATACTCATATTGCAACACAAGCGACCAAAGACTTAGCTCAAGACTCCGCCATTGTTAGTGTTGATACAAAAGTGGACACTCACATCGCAGCGCAAGCAACAAGGGACTCGGATCAAGACTCGGCGATTGCTAGTGTTGATACAAAGGTAGACAACCACATCGCAGCGCAAGCAACAAGGGACTCGGCTCAAGACTCGGCAATTGTTAGTGTTGATACGAAAGTGGACAATCACATCGCAGCGCAAGCAACGAGGGACTCGGCTCAAGACTCGGCAATTGTTAGTGTTGATACGAAAGTGGACAATCACATTGCAGCGCAAGCAACGAGGGACTCGGCTCAAGACTCGGCAATTGTTAGTGTTGATACAAAAGTAGACAATCACATTGCAGCGCAAGCAACAAGGGATTCGGCTCAAGACTCGGCAATTGCTAGCGTTGATACAAAAGTGGACACTCACATCGCCACTCAAGCGACCAAAGACTCCGCACAAGATTCAGCCATTGCAAATGTCGACACCAAAGTAAGCGATCACATCACAGCTCAACAAACGAAAGATACGACACAAGATGAGGAGATTGTTGCAGCGAAACAAGCCACTTCTCATGTTGGCGCCAAGCTAGATGATCATATTGTTGCTCAAGAACAGATCAACACCTTGCGTAACAACCGTATGACAGCGGCAGAGCAAGAGCTTTACTCTACGACATCTCGCTCTATTTCAAATAGCCAGCGTTTGGACAAAGTGGAGAGCCGAGTAAGTTCGCTAGAGTCAGACTTAGAAGGTGTTAAACGTTCAGTGGCAACAATGGCAGCTATCGCTGGTTTGGTACAGCCTAGGTATGTCGGTGACACTATGGTGTCGGTTGGCGTTGGTCATGCGCAAGGCTATGAGGCAGTTGCAATCGGTGTCACCCATAACATGTCAGATCATGTGAGTACTCGTTTTGCGGCCGCGACAGACACCCAGTTGGAACAGGTCACCGCTTCAGCGAGCGTCGGCTTTAGTTTTTAACTTCTTGTATACTCACTTTTGCCAAGCCTATCGAATAGCTCGATAGGCTTTTTTCTACCTACTAAATTTGTCTTCCGTATAAAACAAAATCGACTTGTGTTAGTTTGTGCCCGTCTCTTAGGAATGGGCCCCATGATGGTAAAACGCAAAAAAAGTCGCTCAATCTTCACCTATCTCTACCTCACGGGTGTGGTCAGTATTCTGGGTACCATTACCTTGTTTACCAAACTTACTGACGGCTACATGCTACAAGGAGACATTGATTCTTTTGTTGAGAGCTCTGCCATTCATGTAAAGCGTTACCTCGAAACTGAGGGCGAGCCAGATGGGCTATACGAAAGGCTAAACAGTCAAGACGAGTTGGTGTTCTATAACTACACACTCTCATTGGTGGACAACAGTGAGGTGGCGGGCGAGCGGTGTAAAGAGTGCGTGATGCTTGTCAGTGACACAGGGCCCAAGGTGTACGTTCGTGACGATGACTATTTCTCTTCAGCGCTCCCCATTCCCAACAGCGACAAGTTTTTACTACTGACTGAAATTGAAGAGCCCTCTCACACTCATGAAGAGTGGTATGAGGATGAAGATACGCAGTTTTTTACCGTCCTGTTTACTCTGATTGGTTTGGTGATCGGGCTTCTGATATACACGCCGCTTGTGATGGTCAACCGCCGTGTCAAAAAGCTGCTCCACACGCAGCGCGTCTTTGGTCAGGGAGATCTGAGCGTGCGAGCTGAGCCGAGTGCTCTGTCACCGATGAAAGAGATCGCCGAGAGTTTCAATTACATGGCGGACGATATTGAAGCTCGCGTCAAACAGGCGCAAATCTTCTCTTACGCTATCCCGCATGAGATTCGAACGCCGTTGACGCGCATTCAGATGGCCAGTGATCTGCTAAGGCGAGAGGATACCGTCGATAAAAACGACCTATTTGATCAAATAGACCGTTATATTGGCGATATATCTCTGTTAACGTCAGACATCCTAAAATTGGCAAAGCTGACCAACCAGAATGGAGAAATGCAGCTAGAGCCGACCTGTTTTTCGTTGGTTGAGCTCTGCCAAGATCGCATCCAAGTTACCGCAGAGCCGGGCAGCGCGACGTTTGTTGTTCAACGAGCGTTGGATGACCCTAGGGTCTATGGCTGCGAGTGTTACGCTAAGTTGGTGCTCGATAATTTGATCAAGAACGCGAACAAATATGGTAATGGCGAAGTTGAAGTGTCGATCGAGCAGGATCAAACCTGTTATCTGATCCATGTTGAAGACAACGGTGAAGGTATACCTGAAGAGAAACAAGAAGAAATCTTCATCGCCTTTTCTCGTTTGGATACGAGCCGAAACTTAAATCAAGGCGGCTTTGGTTTAGGCTTGGCGATTGCCAATCAAGCGGCGAAGAATCTTGGCTGGCGATTGGCCGTCAGCCAAAGCCCACTCGGCGGTGCAAAGTTTTCCATCACTATCCCGAAAGCGATAGAAAACCGCGTCGCGTCCACTTGCACGCCTTGCTGATGAGGCTTACTACTCTAATTTATTTCTACATGCCTGCGTACTTTGGCTTGAGAGCTTAAGCTGTCTACCACTTGGGGTAACAGCGACATCGCGATCATGCCTACCATTAAGCTGTATTGCACGGGGGTAAAAGACTCACCGAGCAGTAGCAGCCCAGATACGATCCCCGCCACAGGGTTAGCAATGCCGCCAAAGGTAAAATCGACCACAGACATGCGTTGCAATAACCACACATAAAGGCCGTATCCCAGCGCAGTATTGAGTAACACAACCCAAAGTAGCCCCAGCACGTTGGTCATCGAGAGCTGCTCAATCGCCGCGGCGTATTGGGCGGGTTGAATCATGCTATGGATGATGGCAGCAAGCGTCAGGATTGCGCCGCCCAGAATCAGTTGCCAGCTCAATACTGTCCACCAGTGAATACGCACACCCAGTGATTTGGTTAATGAACTGCCGACAATAATGCAGCTGATCGCGCCAAGCATCGCCGCCAAACCAACAGGATTTAAGCTAATGGAGCGTGGATCAAACAGCATCCAAGCTAGAGCAATCAGTGCCGCCCCACTAATCGCTTGCAGTCGACCCGGGCGTTTTTTGTATCGCAACCAAGTGTAGAGCATCGCGAATACGGGCACTGAAATCATCCCCACCCCAGAAATGGCTGATGGCAGCGTGAGCGCCATAACAAAGATCAGAACAAAGAAGGTGGCAATGTTGATAAAGCCCAATCGAACAAGAACGCCCCAATCTTGCGCCTTAGGTAAACTGGGTTTGAATGCCAGAAGCAGCAGACCTGCAGGGAGCGCTCTTATCGCCCCTAACAACAATGGCGGCCAATCCGCGAGAGTGTATTGGGTAACGGCATAAGTGGTTCCCCAAAAGAAGGCGGGGATCATCGCAAGCAATATGTTCATTATTTATCTTCACATTAAGATACTTCGAGTTAAACTTACTCTTCACATTGCTGTTTGTAAAGTATCTTTATGTTAAGATACTTCGAGTTTTGCTATGGGAGTTAGAGAGAGATTCATGGATGCGATAGATAAAGTGGTGAGCCAGTGGGCTGATGAGAAGCCAGATTTGGATACTCAGCCTATGGCGATCATGGGTCGCTTGATGCGAATTGCAAAGTATATGGAGTCTGAGGTTGCAGAGCTGCACAAGCGGTATGACTTAAAGCTCGGTGAGTTTGATGTGCTCGCGACTTTGCGTCGAAGTGGCACGCCGTTTCGCTTAACGCCTTCAGAGCTGATTAACTCCATGATGCTGACATCAGGCGCTATGACCAATCGGCTCGACAAGTTAGAAGCCAAAAGTTTGATCAGCCGTCAGCACAGTAAAGAAGACCGCCGCAGTGTGACTGTTGAGCTGACTCAAGAGGGGCTGAAGTTGATTGACCAAATCATTGAGGAGCATGTGGGTGTGCAGACTCAGTTAGTCGCCGGACTGAGTCATGAGCAACAGACTGAGCTCAATGTGCTGTTAAAACACTGGCTAGCCCAGTATGAATAACCTGAACTAAATTGTGCCTGAGGGAGAGCCTCGGGCATTTTTTTACTCTCTCTGTGAGCGAGTCGAATTTGCCCTGCGTGACTCGAGGTGCCCTTGTGATATGTTAAGCAAAATACCAAGAGTGGGTGATCACAAGGCGCACCTATGCAGTTAAACACGCTAATTGCTCGCCAAATCGTAGAGCGAGCGACAAAAATTATTCAGTTTCCCGTTAACGTGATGGATGAAAACGGACAGATCATCGGCTCTAGTGACCCCTCCCGTTTGCACCGCACCCATGAAGGCGCGCTGTTAGCGATCCACGACAATCGTACGGTTGAAATCAACAAGACCGTAGCCAGCACCTTAAATGGCGTCAAAGAGGGGATCAACCTCCCCATTCTTCACCAAGAGCTGGTCATTGGGGTGGTGGGCATATCAGGTCAACCCGATGAAGTCAGGCGCTATGGTGAGCTTGTCAAAATGACCGCTGAACTGATTGTCGAACAAGAAGCCATGATGGCGCAGATTCAGTGGAACAAACGTCATCGTGAAGAGTTACTTCTCCAGCTTATTCAAGGCTCTACATTAAACGAAAACCAACTGCTATCAATTGCTGAGCGTTTGGATCTCAACCTTTCTCAACCCCGAATTGCCGCCGCAGTGAAAGTGATCCCAAAAAAAGGGCAACCTTTAACACTGGAGCACCTTCAGAAATTGGTCCACTTGCTCGAGTATCCAGAGCGAAACAATATCGTCGGTATCGTTTCGGTATCGATGAATGAAGTGGTGGTGCTCAAACCCGTTACGCTGGTTGATGGTGTCTGGAATCACATGGAAGAGCGGCGCCGTGTGAAAAAGCTTCTTAAGCGCGTAGAGCAAGAATCGGACTTTTCGATACAGATCGCGATGGGGCAGTATTTCCCGGGGCTGGCGGGTTTAGCGCGTTCTTACGATACCGCCAAAGCAACGCTAGATGGCGCAAAGCAGAGCAAAGATGCCATTCTTTTCTACCAAGATCATAAGCTATCGGTGTTAGTGGGGGGCTTAAAACAAGACGAGTGGAGGCAAGCACAGCTACTAGAACCACTTGTTAAGCTCCAACAGCAAGACAGCAAAGGCACATTACTTAAAACACTCCGCATATTTTTTGACCAAGATTGCGATCTAGCTCAAACTTGTGCAGCGCTACATATTCACCGAAATACACTCCGTTACCGATTAGAAAAGATAGAAGAGGTGACTAATCTAAAAATCAACAAGTTAGATCATAAGGTGCAGTTATATCTAGCCTTAAAATGCTTGTGATTACCATTGGTTTTTTGTGCAAGTTGACTGTTTATGTTGCCTTTTGAATTGATAAATTTGTCACTTTGCATAAAGGAATGTGGCTCGATTCGCTCAATAATAGCCCCGTCCCTACAGACACCCTGAGTGTGTGAAACGACTTCACATACCCTGAGTAAACCAATAATAAACGGAGTTATCATGAGTCTTATCCTAATCTTGCTGGGGGTGATAGCCTTTATCGTCCTCGCAACCACCAAATTTAAGTTACACCCCTTTTTAGCACTCATCGTTGCCGCCTTTTTAGCTGCATTTGCCTATGGATTACCGGCAGATAGCATCGCAAAAACCATCGCTTCCGGCTTTGGCGGTATTTTGGGCTATATCGGCTTGGTCATTGTTTTGGGCACCATCATTGGTGTCATCTTAGAAAAAAGTGGCGCAGCCATTACCATGGCCGATTCGGTCATTAAAGTGCTTGGCGAACGCTCACCAACACTCACCATGAGCATCATTGGCTACATCGTTTCGGTGCCTGTGTTTTGTGATTCGGGATACGTGATTTTGAACTCGTTGAAAGAGTCGCTCGCGAACCGTTTAAAAACCTCCAGCGTGGCGATGAGTGTGGCATTGGCAACCGGTCTCTATGCGACACACACCTTCGTTCCGCCAACACCGGGTCCAATTGCGGCTGCCGGTAACCTTGGCCTTGAATCTAATCTGGGTTTGGTGATTGGTGTCGGTATCTTTGTGGCGGCGACCGCAGCGATTGCAGGTATGTTGTGGGCAAATCGATTCAAAGATGTGGAGCCTGATGGCGGTGATCAGTTAGCTGAAGCAAAACAAGATTGGAAAGAGCTCAAGGCCTCGTATGGTGAACTGCCGACAGCGGGCCAGGCATTCGCACCCATTTTCGTCCCTATTCTTCTGATCTGTTTAGGCTCTATCGCTAGGTTCCCAAGCCTGCCGTTAGGCGATGGCACTTTGTTTGATGTTCTCTCTTTCTTAGGCCAACCGCTAACGGCGCTGATTATTGGCCTGTTCCTGTCTGTTCGCTTACTTAAGAGCGACAACAAAGTGGAAGAGTTTGGCGAGCGTATTAGCCAAGGAATTACGTCAGCAGCGCCAATTCTACTCATTACTGGTGCGGGTGGTGCATTTGGCGCCGTGTTGAAAGCGACGCCGCTCGGTGAGTATTTGGGTACGACGTTATCGGCGTTGGGCGTTGGTATCTTCATGCCGTTTATTGTGGCGGCTGCATTGAAGTCTGCGCAGGGCTCATCAACGGTTGCGCTGGTCACGACTTCCGCATTGGTGGCTCCAATGTTGGCACAACTCGGGCTAGACTCTGAAATGGGACGAGTGCTAACGGTGATGGCGATTGGTGCCGGTGCGATGACGGTATCGCATGCCAATGACAGCTTCTTCTGGGTGGTATCACAGTTTAGCCGTATGTCGGTTGGCTTGGCGTATCGCGCGCAAACCATGGCCACTTTGGTACAAGGCGTGACGGCCATGACGCTAGTTTACATTCTCAGTCTTGTTCTGCTGTAGCAAGCCAATATAGGAAACCAATATGAAAGTAGTTATCGCTCCAGATTCTTACAAAGAAAGTTTAACCGCTATGGAAGTGGCAACTGCGATTGAAAATGGCTTTAAAGAAATCATGCCTGACGCAGAATACATCAAACTGCCGATGGCTGATGGAGGAGAAGGTACCGTACAGTCCCTAGTGGATGCCACTGGCGGCGATATCGTGACGGTGGAAGTCACCGGTCCGTTAGGCCAACCTGTGGAAGGGTTTTATGGTTTGTTGGGTGATGGCTCTACCGCGGTGATTGAAATGGCCGCAGCGTCAGGGCTGCACTTAGTGGAGCCAAGTGAGCGAAACCCGCTCCTTACCACAACCTACGGTACTGGCCAGCTTATCAAAGCGGCACTCGATAAAGGTGTGAACCACATTATCATCGGCATTGGCGGTAGCTCGACCAACGATGGTGGGGTGGGAATGGCACAAGCTCTTGGCGCGAAATTGGTCGACGCTGAGGGAGCCGACTTGCCTTTTGGTGGTGGCGCTATAGCGCGTTTAGCTAAGATTGATTTGTCTGGTTTGGATCCTCGTTTAGCAAAGATTCAACTCGAAGTCGCTTGTGATGTTGATAATCCTTTGTGTGGCCCGAAAGGCGCCTCTCATGTGTTTGGCCCGCAAAAGGGCGCAACCCCTGAAATGGTTGAACAGCTTGACCAAAATCTCGCGCACTACGCTGCTATGATCTATCAAACCAATGGTAAGGATGTGATCAGTCAAGCGGGTGCAGGAGCTGCTGGTGGACTGGGAGCGGCGCTTTTGGGCTTATTTGATGCAACACTTCGCCCCGGCATTAACATAGTGATGGATGCGGTTAACCTTGCTGAAGTTGTGAAAGATGCCGATTTAGTGATTACGGGCGAAGGGCGCATTGATAGCCAAACCATTCATGGTAAAACACCGATTGGCGTGGCACGTACCGCGAAGCTCTATCAGTTACCTGTGATTGGCATTGCGGGCAGTACTGCGCAAGATTGTCGCGTGGTCCATGATCACGGCATTGATGCGGTGTTCAGTGTGGTGTTGGGGGCAATAGACTTACCCACCGCGCTGAAAGAGGCGGCATTTAATGTGGAGATGACGGCGCGCAATGTGGCCGCTGCGCTCGCGATGCATTTTCGTTAACCGCCTGTACTTAGACAAAGTAAAAATGACCGCATAATGCGGTCATTTTTTCATTCATAGTTTTCTATTCGCATTCGTTTAACAGTAAACGCTAATCTCAATTAGATTAGAATCTGGATCTAGAAAGTAGACAGACTGAATAGGGCCTTGGGCTCCAGATTTCTCAACTGGCCCTTCGATGATGTCTACCTGCTCTTTAGTTAAGTGAGTAATCACTTCCTCGAGTGGCCAACGTGTTATCAAACAAAGATCTCCTGAGCCAACTTGCGCTCGGTTTCTCGGCTCCTGACCTAACAGTTGTAAATTAATCTTCTGGTTTCCAAACTTTAGCGCCTTACGACCGTTGGCGAAGGTGACCTCTTCCATCAACAGCACCCGTTGGTAAAACGCTACAGAATGGGCAATGTCCGAGACGGTGAGAACAATATGGTCGATATGGCTTATCATTGTAGTTCTTCCTCGGCAGTCGGTCTTTCGCTCAAAGCAATCAATCGAGTGCCTGCAATTTTATCATGCAGGAACAGGCGATCTTTGTTAAAAAATACGTACAGAAAGCCAAGTCCCACTGTCGCTACGGTGAAAAACTTGAGAAAGTTGCGTTCGCAAGATTGCCACAAAGAGATGTCTCCGCCCTCTTTGTCGACGACTTTTATCTTCAATGCCGATTTACCGACCGTATTGAACCCTCCTCGGCACTCAAAGATGACAAAGTAGATAAAACAAAGTAGAGCGGAAAAGTCTCTGACTTGGTTTCGGTGTGGGTAGAATTCTGTTCGCTCAATCGTCCCGTCTAAAAATCCTTTAAAAATAATGTCATAACCCATAAAGAACCAAAAGAAGCCAAAAGTGATGAAAAATATGGGGAGTACATCAATGAGATATGCGAAAAATCGGCGCCAAAGCATGATTAGAGTTTACCTTTTTGAAGAGTTTGAAAAATGATGTGGTTTGCTTACAGCTGGTGCGCTGAACAGATCACTAGATGCATAGGTCGAGAGACTATGTCAGAGTCTTTTCCATCACGACGCAATCTAAGCTCACTCCCCGTGGAGAGTGATAGGTCGAGATTTCGTCCCCTTGAAATCCGCAAGAGCGGTAGAAAGGGGCGGCATTGAGGGTTGCCTCTAAGACCATTTTTTCCAGTTTGTGCTCTCTAGCCATTTGCTCAAGAAAAGCCAGCATCTTTTTTGCTGCGCCCAAACCAAAATAAGGGGGATCGACAAATACGGCATCGACCATGCCTGTTTTTGTGTTGAGTTTGCCACACCCCACCACGTTGCCGTTTACCTCAGAAACGTAAAAGGTCTCGACAATGTCTTCTTTCAGCTTTTCAGACACGCCACCTTGTGTCCAAAGGGCGAGCTGCTCTGGTTGATAATGGTCAGCACATTTGGCAAGAATGGATCGCTTGCGCAAATCGTAGATAGGCTGAACATCAAACGCATTGGCTTTGCGGATCTCTATCATGCGTTCTTCCTTGAATAGCGATTGAATAGGGCAACGAATTGCTTTGGATGCATAATGACACAGAGGCGCATTTTTCTACAAATATATTTTATAAATCATTGGTTTGCTATGAGCGTCTGCTTGTTTCGCGGGATTATCAATAAAGTCTTTGATCGAAAAAGGCCGCGAATCGTCGCGGCCTTGGGGAGTTGAGTCGTGAGCTGGATTAGCAGCCGTAAGTCTCTTTGATGTACGCTTCAAATTGATCGCACATCGCCTCATCAGATTCTTGGTTGCTTGCCAACTCTTTGCTGCCATCGACGACTTTAATGGTCGCGTTCAATGACGCAACTTCCGCTTGTTGGCGCGTCGCTAAGTCAGCAATTTTTTCTTGCTGGGCTGCCCAAGCCTCTTCTGAAGAGAGGTTACACGCATCCGCCAAATACTTAGCGTTAAACCCTTCACCCGTTAAGCTCACAATGGTCTCGTTATGAGAAAGCTGGTTGCCTGAATGCCAGTAGTGTTTGGCTAGCAGTGGGCCTATTTCAGGGTTGTCGGTTAGGTAGCCGAATTTATCAAGGAAGTAAGCACGTGTCTGGTACACCGCCATATGTGCTAGCAGGTAGCCGTGATAGGCACAAGCAGCTTCATCTGACACTAGGTGAGGGATTGCCATAAGCGGACGCGGGCTGCACTCTAGACCAAGAATCTGTTTTTCACACTGGCGCGCAAGAGCGGTAATGCGCTCAGGAGTGAGCTCTTCATCACTCAGTTGATATAGCGCACGCTCAAAGTAAGGCACAACCAAGATGCTACGTTCTGAGAAAGCAGCAAACGGCTGACGACTGTTGATCATTGCCTTAATCACGTCGTCTGGCACAGGGTTGCCTTGTGCGTCCAGTGCGTACTGTTTTAACCAGTCTGCATCGTTGAGCAAGCTATCACAGAACATTGATTGAGTTTCTGCGTAAGCCATAGAGGTAGGCGCAAACTCTTGAGAGAAACACGGCGCGTTCATTTTGACGTTTGCAAAGTGCGCAGCGTGACCGCCCTCATGGAACAAGGTGTTGATACCAGAATATCCGCTGCCAACTTGGTCTGGCTTGGCGTTGCTGGTGAAGTTAACCTTGGCTGCAACCCACTCGTTTTGGTTATAGAATGAAGGAATAGGACCGTGGCAGAAGCCGTTCGGGTATTTGCCTTTTCTGTCGAGCAGATCCAGCGTGAGCTCTGCGCCAGAATAGTCAATGTTCAAACGACCAAACGATTCAACCCAGCGGCGAAGTGACTTGGAGAAGGGCACATACGGGTCCAGATCGCGCATAGCGTCACCTGAGTACGAGTACACGAAGTTGTGGCCCGTCAGCGCGTTGTCCCCTTTTTCTTTAGCGAGATTGGCGAGGCTAGCAAGGTTAGTATCACGAGTGCGAGCTTCAAAGTCGTCAAGAATGGCAAACAGCTCATCTGAGGTCATCTTCTCCGTTTTAACTACGGAGTAATCGAAGAATGTGTCGTAACCTAAAGAACGCGCAAATTGATTGCGCAGTTTGATCAGCTCAATGAAGCCATTTTGTAGCAACCACTGCTCTAGTCCAAGTAGCGCTTGGTGCGCCGATTGACGGACGTCTTCATGGTTGTTGGTACGAATGGTTGAGGCCAATACAGGCAGTGAGCCTTCAACTTGTTTGCCATGCTCATCGGTAAAAGTGAGAACATGGTTCTGCTTTCGTTCAAACAGTCCTGCTTCGAACTCAATCAACTGGTTTTTGAGAGCTTGCGCTTCATTCCCTTCAATCGCGTGAGCTTGGAATGTGTTTAACCAACCATTTAGCCCGGTTTGGGTCGCCTTTTTCTCGGCATCATCGGTAATGGATTCGGCTGCTTCCAACTGGTGTTTGATCTCAGCGATTTGCTCGGCATTGCTAAGAAAGTTGGTCCACTCAGTTTGCGCTTTGGTCGACCCGTCATGATCATCACTGATGCCCATGTAAGTCTCCCAGAAAAAGTCTTCTTTAGTACGGTGGATGGTGAGGTAACGTTGATTCAGATCGTTGAGATATTCTGTAGCGGTCATTTGGTTCCTTCAAATGTGTTCGATAAAAAACAGGTCATTATCGCATGCTTTAGAGGGCGTTAGGAGTGATAGGCGAGATCCATATTGTCTTGAGTTGTAAAGCCCACTCTACGAACATCGTATGTTTTATGTCGAGAATAAGACGCATTATAACCCCATGTTCTGCGGCTCCTCAGACCAAGGTGCACCCACATAGAACACGCTATGTGGGGCAAAATGTTTACACTTTCCGCAGGGCTACTTTTATTAACCCGCCTTTTGGATTACGCCTAGAGTGATGCCTTGCTCAAAGCTGACTTTCCCCTGAACGAGCGCGTTAAGAGCTGCTTCACTGAGGAGAAGGACACGACTTGATGAAGACTCATCACTTGGAGCCGAGTGAACGGTAATGGATTGACCATGTTCAACCTTGCTCCATAAATGACTGTCGACAAGATAAATGTAGCCAACTGACTGCAACTCACTGGCGTATTTGTCTGCCATTAGTTTCAGCCACCAACTGGCTCTTCGTAAACCAGAAGGCCCGTTGAGAGACGAAATCGTATCAATTGTCTGGCTGTCTAGTGCGTCGTACGTTGACATCGCGACATCTAGAGAGCCCGGGTAACTTTCGGTAAATGGATTGCTAAATTGACCATCGTAGGTACATGCCTGAGCAGCGAGGCTGACACTGCTCAGGCAAATCGCAACCAGCATATTGAGTTGCTTCATTATGGTTTCCTATGGCGTGACAATGTTAAACCAGAAGTTGAAGGTATCTAGCATGCCCACAAAGTCTTTGAACACTTTTTTGTCGCCTTTCAGTTTTAAATCACCGCTCGAAATGGCTTGCTCAAGCGTCATCTCGCCAAGCTGTACCTTGTCTAATGCTTCTTTTGTTAGGGTTAAAGAGACGTCCGGATCGTCCGATTGTTTGGTAGTGTGGTTTAACACCGAGTTTTCGATGTAAAGCGTGTATTGCTCATCAAGGTCGGTGAAGTTTATGTTGATGGTGTAGTCTTTGCCCGCCGCTTTTTCTGGGAGCAGACGTACTGCTAAGTAGTCAAACAGCATTTCAGGTGGCATGTTTTTGATGATGTCTGGAGACGCGGTATTTGTCCCACCAGAAGAAGGTGTACCGTTGCGTAGCTCATAGGCACCTTGGAGGTAGACCGAGCGCCAAGGTCCAGACTCTGCTTGGTAACCTAGCTGTTCATAGGTATCAGCGAGCAGCAGTTTGCCTTTTTTGCTTTGTGGATTGGCAAAGACGACGTGTTTAAGTGCTTCAGCCACCCAGCGGTAGTTGCCTTTGTCGAAGTCTTGTTGCGCTTTATCGATGACCGCATTTTCACCGCCCATGTATTCGACGTATTTGACGGCAGCGTTGGTTGGTGGAAGATTGTTCAGATCAGATGGGTTGCCGCTATACCAACCCATGTAACGTTGATAGACCGCGCGACTATTGTGTCGGAGCGTGCCGTAGTAACCACGAGTATTCCAGTTCTGATCGATCTCTTTCGGGAACTGAATAATCTCGGAAATTTCGGAACCGATGTAGCCTTGGTTCATGAGTCGAACCGTTTGATCGTGAGTGTATTTGTACATATCACGTTGAAGTTTGAAGTAATCGACAATCTCTGCTTGCCCCCACATCGGCCAATGGTGACTTTGGAATTTGACCTCGACTTCGTCGCCCCACATTTCGATAGTTTCATTCAAGTACGATGACCACTTCAGCGCATCGCGCACCTGAGCACCGCGTAGAGTCAGGATATTGTGCATGGTATTGGTACTGTTCTCTGCCATCCAGAGTGCTTTCTTCTCTGGTAGCCAGGTATTGATTTCAGTAGGTGCTTCCGACCCTGGCGTGTATTGGAATACCATTTTTACGCCATCAACAATGTGCTCTTCGCCCGTCTTTTCGATGACGAGTGTGGGTCTAATGAGTGTTGCTAGCCCCGTCGACGTGGTTTGTCCTAAGCCACCATTGACACCTCCCTGCGCATTCCTAGGCAATAAGGCTCCGTACATATAGATGGCGCGTCGACCCATTGCATTACCTGCAATCACGTTTTCAGATACGGCGTGTTCTGTGAATCCGTGGGAAGCAATGATTTGGACTTTACCGGCGGTCACGTCTGCTTCGTCGACAATGCCACGCACGCCGCCAAAGTGGTCGATATGGCTATGGCTGTAGATCACAGCGGTGACAGGTCTTTCCCCTAACTCCGAGTTGATAAAATCGAGCGCCGCTTTGGCGGTTTCTTGCGAGATCAGTGGGTCAAACACAATCCATCCAGTTTTACCCTCTACGAAAGTGATATTGGTTAAGTCGTAACCACGTACTTGGTAGATTCCATCCGTGACTTTGAAAAGACCATTGATCACGTTGAGCTGAGCATTTCGCCAAAGACTAGGGTTAACGCTATCAGGTGCTTTTGCGTCAAGAGTAATGAACTTCTTGTACTCTTCGAGATCCCAAACGACATCGCCTTTGTCATTAGTGATTGTCACGACATCTTGCTTGGCAATAAAGCCTTTCTGCGCGCGTTCAAAATCCTTTGTGTCGTTGAACGGCAAGACTTTATAGAGAGCTTGGTTGGCTTTGATAGTCGCCTTAGTAGCCGGTTTAGAGTCGACAGCGGCATAGCTATTGACGGACATTGCAATGGTTAGAAGGGAGAGGGTGAAACGTTTCATACCTAGTCCTTATTATATGAACAAACTTTTATATCTAAACATAGACTAGGTTTTAACCATTTCAATTTATTGGCAATTTAGTTTTATATTTCTGAGTGAATGCTCTGACTTCTTCCTATTGTTGGGAAATGAATCTCGTTTTTTCAGCCCGCTACTGGAGAAATTACAGTGTAAATCGCGCTAGATAGAAACGCCTTTTGATGCGATTTTAGCCGCCGATCTTCTGCACTACATTCTTTAACGGCTTTTGGGGCGCGCTCAATGATATACTCCCCAAGTCGACTCACTTCGGCATTCGGTTATGTGGTCAAGTCACCGCGTCCGTTAGCCTGTTAACTTTTATCTAGGAATCCACTCGATGTCTTTTTCTTCCTTATCTCTTGTTCCAAAACTTGTTCAGGCACTGCCGCAAAACGTGGTCAAACCGACGGATATACAAGCTTTGGTGATTCCACAAATGTTGGAAGAGAAAGACGTGCTAGCGCAGGCGAATACTGGCAGTGGTAAAACACTCGCTTACCTACTGCCACTGTTACAGCGCCTTTTGCCAAACCCTGATCAACAAGCTTTAGTTTTAGTTCCAACTCGCGAACTGGCTTTTCAAGTCAATGATTCGGTAGGTGAAATCACTGAGCCGCTTGGTTTGAGTTCGGTGGTATTGTGTGGCGGTGTCGATAAAGCGCAGCAGCAAGCTAAGTTAGCGAAGAGGCCAAATATATTGATAGCCACGACAGGGCGACTGTTAGATTTGCTAAGCGCTGAAGAGCTGTCGCTAAAGCAGGTGAAGACGCTAATCTTGGATGAGGCGGACCGTCTATTGGATATGGGCTTTTGGCCAGATGTCCAAGCGATTGCGGAAAAACTACCTGCACAACGACAAACGGCGATGTTCTCTGCCACCTTCTCTGACGCATTAAAACAAAAAGCGACGGCTTTGATGAGTGCGCATGTTGCGTTGACGGCTCACCAAGAAAACAGCACCAACAAAGACATTGCGGAGACGCTTTATTTGGTCAACAAAGGCAGTAAAGCGAAAGCGCTGATTGAGCTGATTAAACAGAACCATTGGTCTCAAGCACTGGTATTTATTGGTGCAAAAGAGAATGCCGATAGCTTGGCGAAAAAGCTCAATAAAGCCGCTATCACCACCAGTGCTTTGCATGGCAATAAGAGTCAATCTGAGCGTGAAGAGACGCTAGCACAATTCAAATCTGGTCAGACTCAAGTGCTGATTGCTACAGACTTGCTCGCCCGTGGCATTCACATCGAACAACTACCAGTAGTGATTAACTTTGAGTTGCCAATGCACGCAGAGACTTACGTTCACCGAGTTGGGCGTACAGCCCGTGCAGGCGAGCAAGGGGTGGCAATATCGCTAGTCTGCCACGGCGAAACAGAGGCTTTAAATGCTATTCGTAGCCTGACTCAGCGTGAGTTACCGGTTCAAGAACTGGAGGGTTTTCCTGTTACCGATAAACCCTCGACAGGCGAAAGCAAACGCGCCCCACGTGACAAAAAAGCCAATCGCCGTACCAACAGTAAAAAGAGTATTAAGCAGTTTCAGGGGAAGCGGCCAAACTCCAACGCAAAGATATAGTCGGCTATGTTGGTTAAATCGATGGAGTTAAATCAACAAACTGCGAACTTATCGGCGACACCCATTAGTCGTCGTAGTCTTATGCCTAGAGCTCGTTACAAAGTACCCACTGGAGGCAGTACGATTTATACAATACATACTGCACTCCCTTTTTTACTTGTTTAGTAGACTATTAAGCAGTGGGTAATCGGTGTACCCACGTTCATCCCCACCAAAGAGGGTTGAGCCATCCAGTTCGGCCAGAGGTCGTTGGTGCTGTAAACGCGCCACCAAATCTGGGTTAGACACAAACGGGCGTCCAAACGCGACTAAATCCGCATAACCTTTTTCAAGTACCTCGTCAGCACGATCTTGGGTGTAACTGCCAGCCACGATAATCGTATTGGTGAAGTATTCGCGCAGTTTGATGCGGAAGCTTTCTGGAATCACTGGTGCGTCGTCCCAATCCGCTTCAGACAGATGCAAGTACGCAATATCACGAGCTTGAAGTTGTTTCGACGCATCGAGAATGGTTGGCACAATGTCTGGGCAGTTCATGTCCTTGAAAGTGATGAAAGGTGCGAGTCGCACTCCCACTTTGTTGGCCCCAATGGCTTCGCTCACCGCATCGACCACTTCTAACAAAAAGCGAAGTCGGTTTTCGCGAGTTCCGCCGTAGTTATCGGTTCTGTGGTTTGAATTGGTACGTAGGAACTGGTCAATCAGGTAACCATTACCGCCGTGGATTTCAACGCCATCGAAGCCTGCTTCAATCGCACGTTTCGCTGCATGGGCAAAATCACTCACAACGCGGTCAATATCGGCTTGAGTCATCGCTCTTGGCTCTACACAATCGACCATGTTGCCATTGCCTTGTTCGTCGGCAATCCACACTTGGGTTTCTACAGGTTTTAGTGCTGATGGGGCAATAGGCTGTTCGCCTTTTTGGAATGTCGGGTGTGATACACGACCGACATGCCACAACTGACAAAACATCGCTGCGCCTTGCTCTTTTGCTGCTTGAGTGACGGTTTTCCAGCCTGCCACTTGTTCATCAGTGTAGACGCCTGGTGTGAATGAGTAACCCTGCGAATCGTCTGAAATCTGGGTGGCTTCAGAGATAATTAAGCCTGCACTAGCGCGCTGCTTGTAGTAAGTCGCCATCATTTGGTTTGGAATGTTTCCCGGTTGGCTAGTGCGCGCTCGGGTCATTGGTGCCATGACTACACGGTTTTGTAGATCCAGTTGTTTTAGCTGTGCTGGTTCAAATAGTTTGCTCATTATCGTTTATCCAGTCGTATTTGATGGGCTCAGTATATTAGGTAGAAGAAATTTGATAATTGGGTAATATTTGAATTGATTATTCAGCTCAGTCGAATAATGAGGTTTTAGGAGAGAATGTGGACAAGTTTTCGGATATGTCGCTGTTTGTCAGCATAGTGAAGAACCAAGGGCTGGCGGCGGCTGGCAGAGAGATCGGCTTATCGCCAGCAACAGTAACGGCAAGATTGCAGTCGCTGGAAGACCGTTATGGGGTGAAATTACTTAATCGCAGTACAAGGCATATCTCACTGACGGACTCTGGCGCTATGTACCATCAGGCATGCTTGGAAATCATCGACAGCGTCAAAGAGACGGAGAACTTACTCCAACCAAAGAAGTGCGCGGCACACTTAAAATCTCGGCTCCTCGTGATATTGGTAAGCAATACATTTCGCCAATACTGTCGGAATTTAGTCAGCTCTATCCCGATGTGATCCCTTATCTGTATTTGAACGATAACTTATCCAACTTGGCGGAGTCCGGTTTGGACATCGTTGTTCGATATGGGGAGTTAGCCGACAGCAACCTTATCTCTCGTAAACTGGCGTCCAATCGCCGAGTGCTTTGCGCTTCTCCTCAGTATTTGGCAAAGAAAGGCACGCCGATCACTCCACAAGATTTAGCTCAGCACGATTGTTTAGCCATGGTTCGCAGCAATGAAGAGTTGAAAACATGGCACTTTCAAGATGAAGAGCAGCACAATGTTGTTACTGTCGTACCGAAGCGTTTTTCTGATGATGGCGAAGTGATTCGTCAATGGGCGTTAGATGGGGCGGGGATTGCGTTGAAATCGATTCTTGATGTACAAGAAGACATCAAGCAACAGCGTTTAGTGACGGTGTTAAATGGCTATATGAAGAACTTCAACGCATCGACCTCTTCTGCTGGCGCAGGTTTGAACGTGATTTACCTGAGCCGCCAGTATCAACCCAAGCGACTTCGTTTGTTTTTGGACTTCTTGATTGAGCGTTTTAAGTTCGATTAAGTTGAGAATCTAGTGGGCTCCTGTCTAGACCCTTCATGTTTTCGCTCTTCGCCTTTAGTTCTTTAGCCAATAACGAATGAAGTTAGTGCTCTTACTAGACTACGCCAATGGTAATTGAAAGGTGCTTTTGATCTCTTTGACGGATACGTTGGATTGAATCGCGCTAACGCCTTTTACCCGTCTCATCGAGCTTATGCGTTCAAAATATTCGTCGAGATCATGCGCGACGACTTGGACAATGTAGTCAGCACCGCCCGCGATACAATGACACATGAGAATCCAGTTTGCATCGGCGACAAAGTCTTCAAAAGGCTCGGTATTTTCTACTTCATGACTGCCTAGTGTCACTAGCGTAAAACCAGAGACTTGGAAGCCGAGCTTTTTACGGTTCAGCTTTGCGGCGTAACCCTCAATGTAGCCTTCCTCTTCCATCTTTTTCCAGCGTCGCCAGCAGGGCGTTTCACTTAGGTTAACCGTCTCGGCGAGTTTGGAATTGCTCATGCGACCATCTTTCTGAATATGGTCAAGAATGGCGAAATCGGTACTATCTAATTCAAAATTGGTGGATTCTTTCTTTTTCATAATTGTTTTAGAAATAGTCTGCTCAAATTGGCTTCTATCGTAGCGCAGATAGCAATTTTCTTTCTACCCAAATCGTTAGACTGTTGCCATATTCGTTGATTAGTTTTTGGGAGAGAGTGCATGAGTGCTCAATTGTTGGCGGCATTTTTGTTGTTTGCCGTTTCTATTTCTTTAACGCCGGGAGCAGGTAACGTCGCGCTGTTAGGTATTTCGAGCCGATATGGGTTTTCTGCGACAGTGCCATTTGTGTTGGGTAATGCCGTCGGGGTGATCATCATGTTGGTTGGTGCAAGTGTGGGGCTTGTCAGTTTGTTTACCCTTTACCCAGACTTGTACATGGCGTTGAAGTGGATTGGTGCGGCGTACCTGTTGTATCTCGCATGGTCGATTGCCACGATGGAACTCGACAATGATTCGAATGCAAAAAAGTCCGGCTTTTTATCTGGCGTTTGGGTGCAAATTCTTAATCCGAAAAGTTGGGTTGCCTCGCTGACAGTGTTCTCTCAATTTATCTCGCCAAACAATGATTACCTGACTCAAGTGGTGATCATTATTAGCGTGATGGTAGGAACGGGTGTGCTGGGGATGTTTGCTTGGGCGTACTTTGGCACTGTATTAAACCGTTTTATTCAGTCACCACAAAAGGTGGTCTGGGTAAACCGCTGTATGGGCAGCAGCCTTGCGTTAGTGGTGGTGTTTATGCTGAGCCAGCCGGTTTAGGCGTGAGTTTTGTAAAGGGATGGTATCCACCATCCCTTTTTCGTTAGGATTAACGGAACTGTGGCATGTAGTCGAGGTTGGCTTCAATTGTCTCTTCTAGAGCCTTTTCAAGAATCGTCCCGGTGGTTACTAACGGGTTCAAAATCAATGCTCGATGCGCTGTATTGCGGTCGCCAGTGACAGCAGCTTCTACCGTGAGTGATTCAAAGTCTTTCATCAATTGAATCAAGCGTAGTGTGTCACTTGGAAATGGTGCGACGTTCAAGGCCACAGGTCCCGATTTTGTGATCATACAGCTGACTTCCACCGCGCAATCGTCAGGTAAACCTGCAATGGCACCGTTGTTACGGGTGTTTACGTGCATGATGGTGCGCTTATCGTTGTAGATAGAGCTCATCAGCTCGCAGGCAGCTTCTGAGTAGTATTGACCACCACGCTTTTCGAGCTCTTTTGGTTTCTCGTTGAGTTCTGGATTGCGGTAGATATCGAACAGTCGTTTCTCCATGGCTTTGACCACTTCACCGCGTGTGCCTTCGCCGTTCGCTTCTTCAATCTCTTGGCTCATGATGTCTTCGCTGGTGTAGTAATAGCGTAGGTAAGCACACGGGATCATCCCCATATTACGCAGCAGCTCTTGTGGCCAGTCGAATGGAGGAATGTTTTGCGGCACCAAAGGATCGTTGCCGGACAGGATCTCTTCGACCACTTCTTGCAGTTTGTCTCGACCTTCGTGCAGGATCTGGCGTGCCCAGATAAAGTGGTTCAACCCCGCAACTTGCAGTACAAACTCGTGCTCGTTAGCACCTAGCATTTGGGCGATGCCTTTTTGCATGATCACGGGCACGTTACATAAACCGACCGCTTTCACTTTAGTGTGTTTGAGAATCGCTTCTGTCACCATGCCTGATGGGTTGGTAAAGTTGAGCAACCAAGCATCTGGACACAACACTTCCATCTCTTTACAGATTTCTAGAGCGATAGGAATGGTGCGACAAGCATTGGCAAAACCGCCTAAGCCGTTGGTCTCTTGACCGATCATGCCGTACTTCAGCGAGATGCGTTCATCACGGATTCGACCCTCCAAGCAGCCAGCACGAAATTGAGAACAGACAAAGTCTGCGTCTTTCAAAGCAGGTTTGCGATCCAAAGTGACGTGCACATCAATATGCGACATGTCGTTTTTAGCCAACATGCGACGTGTTAGATCGCCAATGATGCTGACTTTCTCTGCGCCATCTTCGATATCAACCAACCACAGTTCGCCGATTGGCAGTTCATGATTGCGTTTGATCAGACCTTCGATTAGCTCTGGTGTGTAGCTAGAGCCTGCGCCAATGATGGTAATTTTAAGATTCTTTTTCATCGTGATGTTCTCGTTATGGATAAGACAGTTTGATTTAAAAGCATCCCGATTAGCTTCACAAACCAAACAAATCTTGCTATGGATTAGTACAGCTAATTTATGGAAGGTCGAATGATGGACAGAAAGCAGCAGATGCTCTCCAATATGTACACTTTTGCGATTGCAGGTAAGTTTCTTAGCTTTACCAAAGCAGCGGAAGAGCTCTTCATTACCCAAGGGGCGGTGAGCCAACGAATCAAATCGTTAGAAGAGCAACTGGGTTTCAGTTTGTTTGTGCGCATGACGAGGCGATTAGAACTGACCAAAGAAGGTGAGCGATTACTCCATGCATTAAACCAATCGTTCGAAGTTATTTTCTCTGAGCTCGAAGACATCAAGTTTAATGAACTGCGCGGTGAGTTATATATCGGAGCAGCTCCGACGTTCGCCCAGAGTTGGCTTCTGCCAAGGTTGCCAGATTTCCAACGTTTGTACCCGCATCTCAATATAAAACTGAGGGTGAAAGCGAGCCGTTTGGACTTTCAACATGAGCCCGTCGATATCGCGATTTACTACAGCGATAGCGAACATCCGGGTTTTTACCATCAGCGTTTATTTGATGAAGTGCTGTTGCCGGTTTGTAGCCCCAAATACTTTAACGACCATTTTACTGAGCCAGCACCACTACTTGAGCAGTTGGCCAGCGTGACTTTTATTCATTGCTCTGAATCATTAGAGGCGAGTGAACCTAATCAAGAATGGGCGATGTGGCTAGACAAGCAATCTAACCCGCTACTCAACACACTTAACGTGATGGACAGAACGTACTTGTTTAATCACGCCGATATGGCAATGACAGCGGCTAAGAACGGAATGGGGTTGGGGATCGCTCGTGAATCTTTAGTGAAAAGCAGCCTAGAAAACGGTGAACTCATCGCCCCTTTTGAGCGCGTAAGTGCAGAGCGAGGTTACGATTTGATTTGCCTAAACGGGCAGCAACACAGACCAAAGAATGCGGCGTTTATTGAATGGCTTGAGACGCAATTGCCGACGCCCCAATAGGGACAAGCAAAAACGTCCGCGGCGACACTGTTGAGTGAATCTATTGCTATTTCTTTGGTGGATGGATTGTTGGTCACTGTTTCATACAATTTATCATCGAGTCGAAGACGTTAAAAAATGGTAAAATCGCCTGCATTGCCACCCAGTGTCGAAGATGTGGACTGTATCATCAATCTCACACCACATTGTTTAAAAAAGCGGTGGCTAGGACGATTAAAAAGCAAGGAGATTTCATGCTTAATTCTGTAACAGCGAAAGCGGTGATCGATCATGCCCTCTTTTTAGGGGCTGATTTCGCTGAGCTATTCGTTGAACACCATCAAACCAACACTGTCCAGATCGCCTCTGGTGAGGTGGACAAGGTGAACTCGGGTATCGATTTTGGTATCGGTATTCGTCTCTTCTTCGGTCACAAAGTGCTTTACGGTTACACCAACAGCACCGATGAAGCCGAACTAAAACGCGTAACCTCACTGCTTGCAGCAAAAGACAAGCGTGAGCAAATCGCGTCAGCAGGTTCTCTCAATCTGAACCGCTACCCAATTCAACATGGTTGTCGTATGCCACTTGGCAAAGACGCGAACCTAGATTCTAAAATTGCTTTCCTATTGCAAGTTGATAAAGCCGCTCGCGCAGAGAGTGAACATATCAGCCAGTTCATCGGCAGCGTGCTTCAGCGCGAACAACAAGTGTCTATCTTCAATTCAGAAGGTCTACACGTTGACGATACTCGTCACTACATCCGAGTTGCCGGTAATACTGTCGCTCAAAAAGGTAATGAGCAGTCTTCTGGTATGGAAGGTCCTGGCGCTCTTGCTGGTTGGGAGTTCAGTGAACAGCTTGATGCGAAAGAGCTGGGTCAAACTATCGCGCAACAAGCGTTGGTAAAACTTGGCGCGGATGCTTGTCCATCGGGTGAAATGCCGGTGGTGATTGGTAACGGCTTTGGTGGCGTAATCTTCCACGAAGCGTGTGGTCACTTACTAGAAACCACTTCAGTTGCAAAGAAAGCATCAGTCTTCCACGACAAGATGGGCGAAATGGTTGCTCATACCGCCGTGAACGCAGTCGATGATGGCACCATGACCAACGAATGGGGCTCGATTCATGTTGATGACGAAGGCATGAAGACTCAGCGCACTCAATTGATCAAAGACGGTAAGCTAACCAGCTTTATGGTCGATAAAATGGGTGGCATGAAGACAGGTTACGAACCTACGGGTTCTGGTCGTCGTCAAAACTACAAGTTCGCACCAACCTCGCGTATGCGTAACACCTTTATCGAAGAAGGCGAGCATTCACTTGATGACATGCTGGCAGGCATCGAGCGTGGTATCTATGCGAAGAAGATGGGCGGTGGCTCGGTTCAACCGGGTACGGGTGAGTTTAACTTTGCGGTTCGTGAAGCTTATCTTATTGAAAATGGCAAAATCACCAAGCCTCTAAAAACAGCAACGCTGATCAGCACGGGTCCAAAAGTGTTGAAAGAAATCAGCATGGTCGGCAAAGACATGGCACTTGCGCCGGGCATGTGTGGTTCCGTAAGTGGTTCAGTACCAACAACAGTCGGTCAGCCAACGCTGAAAGTCGATAACATTCTGGTAGGAGGCGGTAACTAATGAGCCAAGAACAACAACTTCTTAATGCGGTTGATTACGTCCTGTCGGAAGCAAAACGCCAAGGGGCAGAAGCGGATGTCATTGTAAACCGCAACAGTAGCTTTTCTCTGAAAGCGAACCAAGGAAAGCTGGATGAGTACAAAGTAAGCTCAAGCCAAGTTCTGGGTGTTCGTGTTGTGAAAGATGCGCGTGTTGCAACGAGCTATTCTGAGTCGTTAGAGCAACCAAGCTTAGATTTGATGCTGACTAACGCACTGCAAAGCGCTCGCTTTTCCAAGCAAGATGAACATCAGACTATTAGCTGCGTAAACCGCCAAATCACGACGGATGTTGCTGAGATTTCACAAGAAGACACGACTTCTGTTGATGAAAAAATTGAACTGTCTCTCGCACTTGAGCAAGGCGTAGTCGCTCTGCCTCACGCTTCTAGCGCACCTTACAATGGTTATAGTGATGGCGAAACACAACTGATCATTGCCAATACTCAAGGCACGTTGTGTCAACACTTCGAGCGCTCGTTCACTTGTTACGCGTATACCTTGTTTGAAAAAGACGGCAAACAGTCAATGGCGGGCAGAATGTCACTGGGTCGTCGTTTTGATGAGTTAAATCCAACTTACTGTATCGAAGGCGGTTACAACCTTGCTCGAGATCTTCTTGAAGGTGCACCGGTTGCGACGGGTAACTACCCTGCTATCTTCCATATCAATGCGCTAGCAAGTTTATTCGGTGCTTTTGGCAGTGCTTTCTCTGGCGTAAGCGCGATGAAAGGCATTACTCCATTGGGTGACAAGCTTGGTCAACGTGTTGCGAGTGATTTGATTACCTTTACCGACGCGGCTTACATGCCAAATGGTATGGCAATCGCGAGTTTTGATAGTGAAGGCTTTGCTACTCAAGGCAATGTGATGATTGCTAATGGTGAGTTGAAAACCTTGCTACACAACAGCCAGACCGCAAGTTACTTGGGCGCAGTCTCGACAGCAAGTGCTGCTCGCGGTGCAAAATCGAGCTTAGACGTATCAGCGAATCACAAAGTGATTGCGACAGGCAACAGCAGTGCGTCAGAAGTAAAAGCGGGTGAGTACCTAGAGTTAGTCGAACTTCAAGGTGTCCATTCTGGTGCGGATGCAGTGAGTGGTGATTTCTCATTTGGTGCGAGTGGCTTCTTGTGCCGTGATGGTGAGCGCATTCAACCAGTACGTGGGATCACGGTAGCGGGTAACTTCTACAAGATGCTGCAAGAAGTTGAGGCTGTGGGTGATACTCAGCTAATTAACGATAGCCGCACTTTCTTCTCGCCAGACGTTCGTTTTGCTCGTTTGAGCATTGGTGGTAAGTAAGGCTCAATATAATCACAAGCCAGCTTAACGTATGTTTAAGCAGCCCAAAAAGCCAGTATGTCTGCCATGCTGGCTTTTTTGTTGCGTACCACAAGTGGGACTTTACATATGTGGTAAGCGAGCCATTGCGAAATGGCCGGAATTAGCAGCGCTATCTCTGCAAACTATTTATTGATAAAGTGAATAGTGAGCCGAGTGTTTGGCTAAGCAGTGACCCCATTTTGGAAGCAAGAGCAGCGTATGCAAATCCCTCAAGTCGATGTTACATCCCTCTATATTTTGAAATACTTACTCGAAGAAAAACATGTATCTAACACGGCGTTGTTGTTGAATACCAGTCAATCTTCAGTCAGTCGAGCATTGCAAAAAATGCGGGTCTTTTTCGATGATGAGCTCTTGGTTCGGAGCAGTTTTGGCTATGAGTTGACTTCCAAAGCGGAAGTCATCAAAAAGGATATTTCGTCGTTAATCATTAGCTTAGAAAAACTTTCTAACACTAACTCTTTCGAGCCGAGTAAAGTGGAAGGAACCCTTCGTTTTTACGGCCTTCAACCACAAATCAATACGATTATGCCTAGGCTTGTGGCGGCCATACGTGAACGGGCGCCGAATCTTGTCGTCAGTATTGATACCACACCAAAGCGTCATTTTGAGGATCTTGTATCGGGTGATGTTCATTTTTCACTTTCTTCTCATCAGCCACCAACGTCGGAAAATACGATTTATCGAAAGGCGATAGCTAAGAGAGACTTTCGCCTATTGATGAGCCGCAATCACCCTTTGGCTGAGCAAGAGCTGACAGCGGAAAAACTGTGCAATTGCCATTTTGGGCAGATCTCATTACAGGGAGAGAAAACCCTCTCTTTCGAACATAAGTTCATTGAGCTTGGGCTTGCAAACAAAAAGCAGCGTTTGTCGGCACCAGTGCAGCTTACCAACTTTACTTCGGCGCCAAGCATTGCTGCGGAAACAGACATTATCTTCCATTTACCCACTCCGTTCGCAGAAGCTGCGTGCCAAGATGAACGTTTGATTACGCGAGAGGTGCCAGAGCCATTGCGTCTGGATTTTTCACAGGTTTATCTATACTGGCACAAGCGTTTTCATGATGATCCTATGTGTGTCTGGGTGCGTGAATTGATCAATGAATTGTTTGACGAAGAAGCGTTGTCTGCCTAACTGGATACAAGATATCCTGACAACGTTTCAGATCCTGCATAGCGAGATTTTACATTGTGAATACGTTATTGATTGAAACTGTGGGGTAATTAACATCTAATTGATAACAATTATCAATTGCAAGTAAGTTAACTATCACCATGCTCAAGAATCTTCCTTTAAACGTGAATTCAGTCGTCTATGCTGCGCTGAGTTTCACGGCTGTGACCCCTTTTGCTTCTTTTGCACAATCTCCATCAGATAACGATACAACCACTATGGAAACCGTTGTGGTTACGGCCTCTGGCTATGAACAGTCGACACTCGAGGCTCCCGCATCGATCAGTGTCATTGACCGAGCGCAACTTGAAACACGTTCATATAAAGATCTCACCGATGCTATGAAGGACATTCCAGGTGTTGTTGTTACGGGAGGCGGATCGCGTCAAGAGATTTCATTGCGTGGTATGCCGTCTGAATACACAGTTATTTTGGTGGATGGTCGCAAGCAATCTGGCCGAGAGACACAAGTGAGCAGTGGTGGTGGCTTTGAGCAAGATTGGCTGCCACCATTAAATGCGATTGAGCGTATAGAAGTGGTACGCGGACCAATGTCGACTTTGTACGGCTCTGATGCGATAGGCGGCGTCATAAATATCATTACGCGCAAGGATTTCCCAAGCTGGACAGGCAGTGCTCGAGCGGAAGCCACGTTACAAGAAAATGACGAGTCTGGTCATTTCTATCAAGGTGAAGTCTATTTGGCTGGGCCTCTGATCGATGGTTTGCTCAGCACGGCCATCTCAGGCATGTACCAAGAGCGAATTGAAGATGAGATTCTTTATGCTAATGGCGGAAAAACGCTAGAAAACTATCGAGCGTCTGTTTATCTAACGCCGACAGAGACTGATACTATTACCCTCGATTACACATACCACGATCAAGAGCGTGTTAATACCGAAGGCAAAACACGCACCAAGAGCTCCGAGACGACCAATAACCGCCGATCTTTGGGCTTATCCCATGACGCAAATTATGAATCCATCACGGGTTCGTCTTACGTGAGTAGCGAGAAGGTGGAGAATGTTGGGCGCGATTTAGCCGTACACAATATCAACGCAAATACACAATGGTCGAAAGCGTTAGGCATGCATTACGTATCGTTTGGCGTAGCGTATCAGAGTGAAGAGCTCGATAATGGCGATTTCGTTTTCAATAATACTCAGTGGTCTCTTTTCGCGGAAGATGAGTGGTATCTGGCCGACGATTTTGCCCTGACACTCGGCTTACGTTATGACGACAATGAGCAATTCAACTCTCACTTGAGCCCACGTATTTACGGTGTTTGGAGCTTGAGTCCAGACTGGACAATGAAAGGCGGAGTGTCAACGGGCTACCGCTCACCGAGTCTGACGGAAATGGAAGAGGAGTGGGTGCAAGAGAGTTGCAATGGTCGATGCGAGATCTACGGCAACGCAGACCTTAAACCAGAGTCTTCGGTGAACACCGAGTTGGGCCTCTACTACACGGGTATCAATGAGCTTAACTCTAGTTTGACGGTGTTTTACAATGAGTTTAAAGACAAAATTGACAAGGTGAAGCTGGATCCAAACTGCTCTGGACGCGCATGTGACTCTACGTATGTAAACATTGAAGACGCGAAAACTTATGGTGCGGAAAGCTCGATTCAAAAAGCCATTACTGAGACGGTTAGTCTAGGAGCAACTTACACCTATACCTACAGTGAAAAGTTGTCTGGCGATGACAAAGGGCAACCTTTAACGCAAGCGCCGAAACACCTTGTAGCGATTAATTCAGATTGGGTAGTTCGCGAAGACGTCAATGCTTGGTTACGTGCATCCTATCGCAGTAATGAGTCGGAGCCTGTTACTGTTGATTCGCGTAATGTTTCTGCACCCTCGATCACCTATGTCGACTTCGGCGGAAACTGGCAGGTCCATCAACAACTTAAGCTAATGGCAGGCGTCTATAACGTCTTTGATGTAGAAACAACCTACGATGAATACGGCTATGTTGAGGATGGTCGTCGTTACTGGATTGCAGCAGAGGCGTCATTCTAATGTCGAAGTTAAAACGCTGGAATCGAGCAGTCGCGCTCTTCGCCATATCATTGCTGGGTATGAGTAGCACCCATGCAAGTGATGAGTTCGAAGTCACCAAAGACATTGTCTATAAGACTCTTGATGGTCGTACGCTTATGCTCGACCTGTACAAACCGAAGCAAATGGCAGAGCAACCCTATCCACTGCTAGTTTGGGTTCACGGTGGAGCTTGGAAACGAGGCAGTAAAGACGCGATTCCGACAAAGAATCCATTACTTTTACGCTCTATGATGCAAAAAGGTTATGCGTTGGCGTCTATCGACTACCGGTTAAGTGGAGAAGCGACCTTTCCGGCTGCCATTGTGGATATCAACGATGCCCTAAACTACCTTCATGATCACGCCGAGCTGTTTAATGTGGCTGCAGATAATGTGGTGATGATGGGGCGCTCGGCTGGTGGGCATTTGGCGGGCTTGATTGGTGTGACAAACTCACAAGATGACGTCGCGCTTTATCGCCAACCGAGATATCAGGTTAGCGCAGTCGTGAGCTTCTTTGGACCAACGGATTTACTGGCGTTGGGTTACAAAGGAGGGAAAGCGGTTAGTGACAAATCCTCGGTCTCTCGTTTCCTGGGTAATACGCCTAGCGTGATCCCAGAAATTGCGAAACAGGCATCGACGACGACGTACGTTAATGAAAAAACGCCACCATTCATTCAGCTTCACGGCACACTAGATAAGCGCGTGCCTCTAGCACAGAGTGAGCAGCTAAAAGCTAAGTTGGACGCGTTTGGCGTCGAGAATCAGCTGTGGATTGAAGAGGGGGGTGGTCATAGTGCGCCAGTTTTCGATACCGAAAAGTATGTGCCTCATGTCGTGACATTTGTACAACGATACTTACCAACTCTTCATTAATCATAATGACTCTATGTCCACCATCTGAAAGTCAACTCGCTCAGATTGCGGGCATAGAGTCGAGTGCTTACTGAGCTTCATACACAATCTCACCTTGCAGCATGGTCATTAACACGGTGGCTTTCGCGATGTCGTTGGGCATTAATTGTGTGATGTCATCATCGATTAGGACCAAATCGGCGGATTTGCCGATTGCGATGGAGCCAGTGATATCACTGATTCCCAAGCTTTTCGCTGCGTTGATGGTGTAAGCCTTTATCGCCGCATCGACGGATGGCAGCCCGGTCTCTCCCATTTTTACGCTATTGGCGATACCAACGAGAGGGTTGATATCGTGCACGTTCCAATCGCTGCTTAATGTCACGTTAGCGCCTGCGTTAAATAGGGCTCTTAGGTTCATTAGCGCTCGTGTCCGTGTTGCCCCCAAAAACGCCTGCGCCCATTGGTGATCGTGGTAGGCGACGTAATCCGATCCCACCTGAAAATCCGCGGTTACATCAAGTGTCTTAAAGCGGGATCTGTCTTTGGCGTTGACCAGTTCTACATGAGTCAGCGTGTAAGGGCGATGAGGGGATTGGGAGCGAACGCTGGCGATGGCGTCCAATGATTCGCGGATCGCCCCATCGCCAATGGCATGAATGTGAGCGCCATATCCGATTCGATCTAGCTCATTGAGCCACGTTTTCATCTGTTTTGGTGGAATGTAATTAATACCGTACGGATCATTGGGTAAGTAAGTGTCTAAATAGGGCGCGAGAGTCTTGGCGGTGCCATTAATGAAGATGCCATCGCTGTACATTTTTACCTGATTGACCAGCAGTCGACGCGAGGTGTCGTTAGAGTGGACTCGTTTAAGGAAATCAAGTTGCGGTTTCACAGGATCTGCCGGATATATCCATGGACGTAATGAGACTCTGGCGGTTAAATCTTGTTCTTTTTCTGCTTGTTTCCAGACATCAAACCAGCCTCGTTTCCAATATAGTCGCCCGTCCCCAATGGTGGTAATGCCGTGAGAAGCGGCTTCTTCCAGGCCATTCATTAATCCCTGATAGCTTTGCTCAAACTGATTTTCCAACGCATTCCACGCTATCTCCATCACTTGATCACCTGCGTTATCTAATAAGATGCCGTTAAGTTTTTGGCTGTACTCATCTTTGAGTATTCTTCCGCCTTGAGGATCTGGCGTTGACGATGTGATACCCGCTTCGGCAAGCGCCGCAGAATTAACCCACATAGAGTGCGAGGTTTGCTCCATAAGGATGACAGGTTGATTTGGGAAGACAGAATCAATGACGTCTAGTGGGGTGTCGTGGTTGTGCTCACCTAGAATCGCCTCTAATGAGAATCCATAGCCAATCAGCCAACCCTCTACAGTGTGCTGAGCTTTACATGCTTCGAGATAAGGGCGTTGCTCTTGCAAAGAGGCACTCATGCTCAACTCGCACTGTCCGCCAGCTTCAGAGGTGGCTTCAAATACGTGATTGTGATTGTCGATAAACCCTGGCATCAAAAACGCTTGCTCAGCATCAATCATGTGAGTGGTCGACGTTTTATAGACAGCGGCTGAGTGTTTGGTACCAATATGAACAATGTTCCCTTGCGCAATCACAAGGGTGTCGGCATCCGGATGCCGATAGATCTTTGCATTTGAGATCAGCATATCAGCAGTTTGGGCAAAGGCAGCATTGGCTGAAAGAATCAGGCTGATTGCGAGAGCGGTGCTAGAGAGTCGGGTCATTGGCTTATCAATACAACATAGAGGTAGAGTGACTTAAGTCTATGTATGTTTGGGGCAAACTACAAAGGGCCGAGCATGTGACTTATCACTGCGTACATTTAAACTGGCCTAGCCAATGTGGGGATTCCGGTAATCTATGATATTGGTCACTTACCGCCCAACCTTACGTTAGTTAATGGCGCATTGGCTCATGTGTCACTCGACGAGGTTGCGGTAACCAAACAGTCTATGATTTAGTTGGTTGGTGTTATGCCAGAAGGACGACCACGAGGCAGTGGTCGTTATGACTTAGCAATATTGCCGATCTCTAGGACAGGGGCGACTTGGAGTTCTTCAGCGTTCATCATTGAAGACAAGCGTTGTAATGACGAGAGAATCAACGATTGTTCCCACTCTTCGAGCTGTTGAAATTTATCGATGAAACTCTGCTGCAAGGGGGTGGGGGTCTGAATGAGTAATCGACTTCCTTGCTCGGTAAGGTATGCATGCACTTTTCGTTTGTCGCACGCATTTCTCACTCGTTCTATCAACATGTGTTTTTCTAATCGGTCGAGAATGGTGCTTGCGGTTGCTTGGCTCATGTTAGTGCTGGCCGACAGTTCACTGATCGTGACTTGGCCAAGTTCACTAATTGCACGCATGATGATCAACTGAGATGTCGTCAAACCAGATTCTTTGTTGAGCTTTTTAGAGTGTGAATCAATTGCACGAATGATTTGGCGAATTGAAACGAGAACCTCTTCGTGCCTATCCATTTATACCTCCGTTGTATAGTCATAGATTTATGAGGGTAAATCGAAGTGATATAAGCGCCCGAGACAGGCACTTATATCTTGGACGGATGTGACGTCTAAAGAGCGGCTTTTTTAGCTTCAGTGATCCACGCATCGAACTGGGCTTGGTTTGCTTTAATCCAGCCATTTACATGAGATTCAATGTCAGCTGAGCTGTTTTTGCCTTGGCTCATCATCATGTTTTGCGCGCTAACATCGTTGATGTTGAGTTTGATAACTTCAAACAGTTTTGCTGCGGCTGGGTTTTTCTCAGCAAACGCTTTATTGGCAACAATGCGCATGGAGTTCATTTCAAAGCCGTAGTTTTTGCCATTTGCAAGGGTAGTATCGACATTTTTGCGTTCACCAGGTAGTGCAGAGAAAGGTACCTCTAACCAGACCACATCTTTCCCAGGAACAAGTACGCCACTCACCCAGTAAGGTGTCCATGTGTAGTACAAGATAGGGTCGCCTTTCTTGTAACGAGAAATGGTGTCAGCAATGATGGCTGCGTAGTTGCCTTGGTTGTGTGCAACAGTATCTCTCAGCTCGAAGGCATTGAGCTGCTCTTCAATCACCATTTCACAACCCCAGCCAGGGTTACATCCAGTCAAGTCCGCTTTACCGTCATCATTGGCATCAAACAGTTTGGCGAGTTTTGGATCTTTTAGTTGACCAATATTGGTGATGCCGTACTTGTCGGCGGTTTTCTTGTCAATCAAGTAGCCCTGTGCGGCACCACTGACATAGTTACCTTGACGATAGAATTTCTCATCACCACCCGACATAGTGTATTTGTCTGCGTGAAGCGGGAACCAACCGACAGCAAGAAACGTTGCATCACCTTTGGCAATCGACGTGTAAGCTACGTTGTAGTCCACTTCTTTAGTGTCTTTGACATCGTAACCGAGGGCTTCAAGAGCACGGTTAACAATCAAAGTCTGAAAGGTTTCTTCTGCCACGGTTGATTGGACAGGTTGGACAGAAACGCCTTCTCCCGGAAGTGTATTTGCCGTTACTGAATGAGACAGGGCAATGGTTGACAACGCACTGACTACCATTGCTTTCTTCCATGAGTCGCTCATTTGTAGTTCTCCTTAAATGATGTTTTTGAAGGTTTAGATTGCTTGAATAGACTTAAAGCAAGGGCTATTGGTCCTGCTTGATACCAACGTGTCTTGGTATCTCCCACGTTTTGGCCGAGCTCTTGGGTAATGCGATCCAATAAGATAGCCAACACAACAATACCTAGTCCGCCGACGGCAGCTAAGCCCATGTCTAGACGTCCGATGCCTCGAAGAACCATTTGACCTAACCCTCCCACAGCGATCATCGAAGCGATGACGACCATCGACAAAGAGAGCATTAAAGTTTGGTTCACTCCGGCCATAATGGTCGGCAGTGCGAGAGGTAATTGGATGCGGTAAAGCATTTGTTTGTCACTGGCACCAAAAGCATGTCCCGCTTCAATGAGCTCTTCTGGAACTTGCTGTATGCCAAGAATGGTGAGCCTTACCACTGGCGGTAAAGCGAATATGATTGTCACGACTACACCAGGCACATTTCCGATACCAAAAAGCATCACAATGGGAACTAAGTAAACGAAGGCTGGGGTCGTCTGCATGGCATCAAGAATCGGGCGAACAAACTTGGCAGCGGTGTCACTACGTGCTAGCCAGATACCAAGAGGGAGGCCGATTAACAAACAGAAAAATACCGATGTCATCACCAGAGCGAGGGTTGTCATGGCTTGAGACCATGCACCTATCAAGCCAATAAAAATCAGTGATAGGAAGGTCGTAACGCCAAGACGTAAACTCGAAAACTGCCATGCGAGCAGAAACAGAATCACAATCATGATTGGCGCAGGTGTAGAAACTAATGCAGTTTCAAATGACGTTAAAATAAAGTCGATGGGTACTCGAATCGCTTGAAAGAGTGGGCGCCCGTGTTCAACCAGCCAGTTGAGCCCTGACTCCACCCATGAGTCCAGTGGTAAAACTGATTCCTCAAAAGGATTTAGAATATCAAAAGGCTTTTGCTCGACTGTTTCGCTACTTAGCCAGTCTGCTGATGCTGTGGTTTGACTTGATCCCCATGGATCGCTGGTGGATGCTTCACTGCTTTGTGCCCACGGGTCATGTTGAACTTGTTCTGATGACATGGTGCTACTCCTTGTCCAAAGTTTGAAGCAATCTTGATTTACTGATCATCCCGAAGTAGGTACCTGAATCATCCACGACAGGGACCGGATAAGGGGCTTGCGCCACAGAACCTAGGATGTCATTGATGGGTTCCTCCGGGCTGAGAGTGATGGTCGAATCAAGCTCCGCGCTTGATAGGGAGCGATTCTCTTTGTATGCCAAGCGCAGGGATTCCATTGATACAATTCCCGAGTAACGATTGCTTTTATCGACGATGATGCCGTACTCACGGTCGTTGTCGGTAAGTAATTGCAATGCGGAGGCGGGGCCGTCATGTTCCGATTTCTTGAACACAGCAGCGGGGGTTTTCTTCGCGATATCTTTGGCTGTCAACGCGCTCGAAATGTTAACCCCTCTGAAAAAAGCGGCCACATAGTCGTTAGCTGGCTTATGAAGAATTTCATCCGGTGTACCGACTTGCACGACGTCACCGTCTTGCATGATGGCAATGCGATCGCCAATACGCATCGCTTCATCTAGGTCATGGGAAATGAACACGATCGTCCGTTTGTCATCGTTTTGTAGGCGAATGAGCTCGTCTTGCATTTCGGTTCGAATTAATGGGTCGAGTGCAGAAAAAGCCTCATCCATTAAGAGAATATCAGGATCGCAAGCTAAGGCCCGCGCGAGACCAACTCGCTGTTTCATGCCGCCTGATAATTCATCAGGGAAGGATTCGTTGTAAGCGCCTAATCCGACTCTTTCGAGGGCTTGTGATGCGCATGTTTGGCGTGTCTCCAGATCCATTCCGGCCAACTCCAACCCGAATGCAGCGTTTTCTATCACCGTCATATGAGGCATTAACGCAAAATTTTGAAACACCATGGAGATGTTGTTGCGTCGAACTGTTCTGAGCTCTTCGGCTGAGATTGTGGCGATGTCTCGCCCTTTGAGCAAAACGCTGCCTTTCGTTGGTTCGATAAGGCGGTTAAGCAGGCGGACTAGTGTGGATTTGCCTGAGCCAGACAGTCCCATGATAACGAAAATCTCTCCTTCGTTAATCGAGAGGGAGACGTCATTGACACCTATTGTTAATCCCGTTTTGGCGAATACTTGTTCTTTGTCTGCGCCAGCGTCCATCATGGAAAAAGCGCGTTCGGTGTCCTCTCCAAACACCTTATAGAGTCCCTTAACTTCCAGTATGGGAGTCATAGTCATTGTCCTGTGTTTTGATGCCTGTTTGCATCGATGTTTTGTACTCTAAATAAAAAATTAAACTCTTTCAAACGGATTGGAGAGGTTTTTTCTTGATGAGCAGTAAGATTATCGTCTCGTTAACTCTCTGTTTTGTGTATTGGCTAATTGTTAAGTTGCTGATATTTAATGATTTTATTTGTTTTTGTTAAAGGTTTTTTGTTTTTGGATAAAAGATGAAATTTTAATCGGTCGTTTATGGTTTTAATTTTGTTCTATTCTGCTGAGTTTTAAAATTTACTGGTCAAAACATTAGATGTCGAAATTAGTGATAATTTGGTTAACTCGGTGCTTTGTGTGATATTTATCACATAAATAGGGCTTTTTTGAGGTCAAATTTGCCTTTTGGGGCATTTTCTGCGTGATAATAAATAGCAAGTTTGTTTAGAGTTCGAAGTAAATGCACATTCCTATGATCGTATCAGCACCTTGGGTTGCTTACCCTGAAATTGATGAGCAAGCCCATTCTCATGGTTCATTTGAAGAGCCGACTGCAGAGGATGGCGACGAAATTTTTAACTTAATCGCCCAGTGTCCACCACTCGACACCAATTCTTCCTACTGCAATTTTTTGCAATCAACGCACTTTAGCCAAACTTGTTTGCTTGCCCGTTGTGATGGTGAGGTGTCAGGTTTTGTTTCTGGATACCTCAAGCCTGACGATCCCACTACGCTATTTATTTGGCAGGTGGCGGTTTCTCCCAATCACCGCGGGAAAGGATTGGCTTATCAGATGCTTAAGTCGCTGTTCGCGAGAAAGGCTTTGCGAAATATAGCGGCCATTGAAACCACGATTACGCAAGAAAATGGTGCCTCTTGGGCGCTGTTTAAAAAGATCGATAAAGAAAATGGTCAGCAAGGCAGTGTTTCAACATTTCTCGACCAAACAACACACTTCAAAGGGAAGCACGATACGGAGTATTTGTATCGTATCCCGCTAAAACCCATTCAAACCACAGGATAGATAAACGGTCTAATCATGGATATTTTTGACAAACAAGAATCACAAGTACGTTCTTACTGCAACAGCTTCCCAGTCGTATTCACTAAAGCAAAAGGGTGCTGGCTAGAGACGGAATCAGGTGAAAAGTACCTGGACTTTCTTGCTGGTGCTGGGTCTCTTAACTACGGCCATAACAACCCGATTTTTAAACAGGCGTTGCTCAACTACATTGAGTCTGACGGTATTACGCACGGGCTAGACATGCACTCTGCTGCGAAAGCGGACTTCTTGAAAGCGCTGTACAAGCATGTATTTCAGCCACGAGGTCTGAACTATAAAGTCCAGTTTACAGGCCCTACCGGAACCAACGCGGTAGAAGCTGCGCTTAAACTGGCGAGAAAAGCCAAAGGTCGCAGTTCTATTGTTGCGTTTACTAACGGTTTTCACGGGTGTACCGCGGGAGCCCTTGCCGCAACAGGAAACCAGCACCATCGCCAAGGCGCAGGAACAAGCTTGAACGATGTAACGCGCATTCCGTTTGAGGGTTATGCCGACATTGATGGGCTGAAATTATTTGAAACCATGTTGAATGACAATTCTGCGGGGATCGACAAACCTGCTGCCGTACTGGTTGAAACGGTGCAAGGTGAAGGTGGCTTGAATGTTGCTTCTGACGCTTGGTTAAAGAGACTGAGCAAGCTTTGTTCGAAGCACGATATTTTACTGATTGTGGATGATATTCAAGCAGGTTGCGGCCGAACTGGAACCTTCTTTAGTTTTGAATCTTCAGGTATCAAACCGGATATGGTGACATTATCGAAATCCATTGGCGGCTATGGATCGCCAATGGCGCTTGTTCTGATGAAACCTGAGCTAGATATTTGGAATCCTGGAGAACATAACGGCACATTCCGAGGCAACAACCATGCGTTTGTCACGGCGACCAAGGCAATTGAAGCGTATTGGGCCGACAGCGCACCGTTCGAGGAGCATATTTCGAACTGTTCACTGCTGGTTTCGGAGGTGATTGAGTCTACGTTGCTCCGTTACCCAGAGATGTTCGTCACTCGCAAAGGTCGCGGGATGATGATGGGGATTGAGTGTCGCAGTGGTGAGTTGGCTAGCGACATCGTCAAGAACTGTTTTGATAACGGCTTAGTTATTGAAACTGCGGGCCCCAACGATGAAGTGGTGAAGTTCTTTGCGCCGCTAACCATCACAGAGTCTGAGCTGCAACAAGGTCTAGATATCTTTAAAAACGCGGTTGAATCTGTCGTTGAAAAACAATTTAAAAAAGCGTCGTAACTAGGGGAAGCAAGATGATTGTACGTACATTAGATGAATGTCGAGACAGCGAGCGCAGAGTTGCGTCCGAAACGTGGGAGAGTGTTCGCATGTTGTTGAAAGATGACAACATGGGCTTTTCATTTCATATCACCACCATTTTTGAAAACACCGAGACACACATCCACTATCAAAACCATTTGGAGTCTGTTTACTGCATGAGTGGTGAGGGCGAAATTGAAGTGGTGGGTGGTAAGACTTATCCGATCAAACCCGGAACGCTCTATATTTTAGATAAGCATGATGAGCACTATCTTCGCGCCTATGAGAATAAAGAGATGGTGATGGCATGTGTGTTTAACCCGCCAATCACCGGTAAAGAGACGCACGATGAAAATGGTGTGTACCCACTTATCGACTAGACAAACGATCTCTGGCTAGGCGATTTCGTCTAGCCACCTACCCAATTCAAAACCAAACAAAAGGCTTTAACATGATTTATACCGTAGAGAAAATCGGCGGTACTTCCATGACCGCATTCGATGCTGTTCTAGATAATATTTTAATCAAAGATAGCGAAGAGGAAATGTACAACCGAGTGTTTGTCGTATCGGCTTACGCAGGTATTACTGATGCCTTACTCGAATGCAAAAAAACCAGTAAACCCGGCGTTTATCAATTGGTTGCTAAGCGAGATGACAGCTGGCAACAGGCACTAGATTACGTTGAGCAGCGAATGTTACTCGCCAACGAGAATATTTTTGCGGATCCAATGAACCGCATGCGAGCGGATAAGTTTATTCGCTCTCGGATTTCAGAAGCGAAAGTGTGTATTTCGAATATATTAGAGACCTGCCAGTATGGACAGTTTTCACTTCGTCACTATCTTCCTCAGGTTCGAGAATTTCTCTCTTCCATTGGTGAAGCGCACAGTGCCTACAACACAGCGCTAAAGCTGAAAAACATGGGTTACAATGCACGATTTGTCGACTTATCCGGTTGGGATACGCAAGTGCCAGCAAGTTTGGACGATTGCATTCTCAAAGCCTTTGCTGATATCGACACAACCAAAGAGCTGCCGATCGTGACCGGATACGCGTCATGCAAAGAAGGACTGATGTCGACCTATGACCGTGGCTACAGTGAAATGACGTTTAGCCGAATTGCGTCGCTAACGTGTGCCGACTTAGCCATTATTCACAAAGAGTACCACCTCAGTTCGGCGGATCCTCGTGTGGTTGGGTCTGAGAAAGTGCTTCCTCTGGGAGAAACAAACTACGACGTTGCCGATCAACTTGCCAACCTTGGTATGGAAGCCATTCATCCGAACGCAGCAGCGGGTCTGAGAGAGAGCGGCATTGAGTTACAAATCAAAAACACGTTCGAACCTCTTCATCCTGGCACCCTGATCTCGGGGGAGTTTCGTCCAACGATGGATAAAGTGGAGATCATCGCGGGGAAAGAGAAAGTATTCGCGCTGCATTTATTTGACCAAGCGATGGTCGGGTGCGTGGACAATGTCAGCTATGACTTGATGGAAATCATCACAGACACTCGCGTGCGATTAGTCGGAAAAGAGATGAATGCCAACTCCATGACTTACTACTTAACGGGCAGTACCGATGCGTTAAATAAAGTGCTCTACAAAACGGAGAAGCGATTCCCGCAGGCCAACATCAAAGGCCGAATGGTTGCCTTGATCTCTGCGATTGGTTCGCAGTTTGATACGAATGAAGCACTGGCAAAAGGCGTACTGGCTTTGATGGACAGGGACATTACTCCGATCGCGGTTCATTCATCAATGCGCAATGTCAATGTCCAGTTTGTTGTTGATGACAACCAGTACCAATCCTCAATTTGTGCCTTGCACGGTGTATTTTTTGATAGCAAGCCAGCGAACGCCACTAAGGTTGCCTAGCGAATACTCCAAAATGACTGAGTCTAGATTACACAGATAGCCCCTCTGCTTCGACTAACGCGGCAGAGGGGCTTGTTCAATCTATCCACATCAATGCGTCGCGCCTCAAATTGCGGGTGGTACCATTTCAACCGCTTCCTCAACACCTGAGTTCACCAAAGTCTGATAAGCGGCACTTTTTGCCTAATTCCGACAACCTTTCTAGCCTGAATTTGATTTAACGATTCTTAGGTTTATTTCCTCTAGTCATTGAATATAAATACTTTATTTTTCTGTGAGTAATAATTGTAGGTCTGACCTAGATCATGGTAAGTGAGTTATTTAAATTCGCTTGCTCACGGGGTTACCCCATAAATGGAGTAGAAGAGGCCTTCTTACTGGTTGAAAATTAAAGATATTTGATCATTTAGAGTAAACACTTCGAAAATACCGAGTAAAAATGCAACTTTAAATTACTTTTTCGGTAAATGCTCTCAAGATAGCTTGGTGAGGACACAACATAATTATCAATATAAATATGAATAAACAGAATGTTCTCGCTGCTGTGGCCACAATTTCAGAGTTGTCTATTTCTTATCGCAGTAGCAAGCGCAGCGCTCAAGCGCATTCATGCTTGTTTTTGGATGGGCGATTGGGCTCTAGAATAGATTGGAGGCAATGATGATTTTAACCGGTGAATTGAAAAAAGTCGGCACTATCGTTGGCAGCTTAGTGGATATCGTTAAAAAGCATGGCGTAGAGCTAAATAGCGAATCCATGTACTACATCAGTAAAACCTTTAAAGAAAAAGTGATTCCTTGCAGCCGCAATGTGCATTACTACCTCACTCTTAGCAATGATGTAGGCGAAATCTTGATTACGAAAATTGTTCACGCGAGCAACTCCATCGATATAGGTTTTAAAGATATCTATGGCAACAAGCTCGCTAATGCCACCATCACTGATAAAGGTGAACTCAAAGAGTATCGTTTATAGTTGAATAAATGCCTGCAACTCTGCAGGCATTTTTGTATCAAGTTGCGTGCAACATCCTATTCATTTCATCTCTCGCTTCATTTGAGAGCAAACTCACCCATAACGACTTCCGTTCGGCTTCTGCGCAGGCGACAACAGTAAAAACTATATAGCCATTTAAGCTCACATAGTGGTGAATAAGCTATTGATTATTAATTTAAAAGGCATATAAAGACGGCGTGATGCATATAGGTATCACGCGTTATTGCCTTAGATAGCATTCTTATTCTGCTGTGCGGACTTGATATGTGCTTTCATAAATAAAATATAAGAGGCTGTTTATATGTTTAAGAAACTTACTATTGTTGCTATTCCATTTTTACTTGCAGCATGTGCCGCACCCAAATATACGGTAGACCCGATTCCTCAAGACAAGCAAAGTAAAGAAATTACAATCGTAAGAGACGACGCTACTCGAGACATATTTTTACAATCGATGCAGGAGTGGTGCCTTGATAATGCCCACAGATGTAAAGTTGTTAATGATGGAACGCCACCTGAAGCTCCGGAGTTGACTCTAACTTATATATCGCGGTGGAGTTGGGATTTTAGTACTTTTATTGCCGATGCAAATATTAAAGCATATAAGAATGATCAGAAAGTTGGTAATGTCGAGTTCAAAGCAGCAAACAACTCAAACCCCGATAAGTGGGGAGACGACCGCAAACGTATAATGGCCATGATGGATCTGCTGTTCTCGCTATCAACACCGGAAGAAGCGCAAGCAAAAATAAAGTCTGGTGAAATGTAATTACAGTCTAGCAAGGAACTAAAATCAAATTCCCAACGTTAGAACTTTTGTCCTATCGTTGGGTTTGATGCGGTCGGCGCCATGGTTCAATTAGGTGATGGCGTTGGCTATAACTCTACGTTAGCAGGATAGAAAATGATTATTTGGCCTTGTATTTTCAAGTTAGATGGGGATTCAGAACTTCTGTATATGGACTCCGTCCATCAGTTAGTTACTGAATTAGAAGGTTTAATTTGGGATAGCTCAGACCGTCTCATTGACAGTCACGGGCAGTGTTACTCAGTCTGTGTAGAAAGCGATAGTTATGCGTTTGAGCCTGAAGGTGTCATGCTTACTTTGTCGGAAGTAACCAAGTTGGTTCAAGAGCATGAGTTTGCGAAAGCAGAAATGTGCCTTACCAAGATACAGTTCCTATCCATTGCCGAAGCCATTAAGTCGATCTCGTCAGGAGATGCTTAAGGGTGATTCGCAGCGTTTCATGCTCTGCGTTTATAGATGAATGCTCCGCTTGGTCGGTGTAGTATGGACGACTTAGTTGGGCGTTAACACTAATAGGGACATTTGATGAAAGTGCACGAATGCGTATCTTTTATGTTGATCGACAATAACCGTGTGTTACTCGAAAAACGCAGCGAGACCAGAGAAACAGATGCAGGCATCGTGAACATTCCTGGCGGTCATATGGAAGGTGGTGAAAACCAACGCCAAGCCTTGTTCCGTGAAATGGACGAAGAGTTGAATGTGAGCCCTGAATCCTACCAACATCTTTGTTCGCTTTATCATCCCACACGCGAGCTGCAATTAATCCATTACTATGTCGTTGACCGCTGGACAGGAGAAATTTCAGCCCAAGAAGCCGAGAGCGTGCACTGGTATCCATTATCGTCAGCGCCTGTGGGTATTGATGCAGACAGATTGGCGATCGCAGAGTTTTTCAGAGTTGGACAATACCTTTCGTTCTGACAAACCATTTGAGGCAAAGTTTATAGCAATTCCGCTCGTTAGCGGGAACCGCTATTTTGGAGTCTAAATACCAGATGTATAAACTAGAAATCTTCTGTACGCCAGAGCAACAAGACCGGGTGTTAAGTACTTTACATGAGTCAGGCGTCGATAAAATCGGAAACTACGACCACTGCTGGGCCATCGGCTCGGTGATGGGATCTCACCGCGCTCTTGATGGCTCACAGCCGGTATTCGGTGGTCAAGGTACAGTAGAAAACTACCCTCTGCTAAAGGTGGAAATCAACGTGGCAAAGCACCAAGTGAAACCTATTGTTGATCAGCTTCGTGTGTGCCTCGGTTGGGAAGAGCCTTTGGTCAATGTCTTTAAAGTGTACAACTCCGAGTTTGATCTTTGACGGCAAAATTGAGCGCCAGAAGTCCAAGCAACAGTCTTAATAAAATGCAGAGTATGAGATGGAAGTCGTAGCAGCAGAAAAATCGGATTTAGATTCGTTCTTTATTTACCTTGGAAATCAGTTGTTTGAAAACGGCAACGGAAAAAATCCGCTTTTCCAGCCAATATCCCGAAAACAAAAAGACGTACCAGATTCAACAAAAGATAAATTTGTCCAAGGGTTTTCCCATCAACTTGGAGAGGTGGGTTGGCGAAAACTTTGGCTAGTGAAAGATAGGTGCGGAAGTATCAAAGGTCATATTGATCTTCGCCACCATGAGGATACAAGCTGCTGCCACAGAGTGTTACTCGGTATGGGTGTAGACGCGACGTGTCGTAAACAAGGCTTGGGTCAAAAGCTCATTGGTACCGTTGTCGAGTATTGCCAACAACAATCGGGTATTGATTGGCTCGACCTTTGTGTCTTGTCAGCAAACACGCCCGCAAAGAACCTGTACCTTAAAGCTGGGTTCGATATTGTCGGTGAGTTCAAAGATCAATATAGAATTGATGGTCAGTCGGTCTCAGAGACGGCAATGACAAAGCTCGTCAAAAATTAGCCAGAACAAATGGAGGACGTTGTGAGTTTAGAAAAGCGTAATTTAGAGTCGCTACCTTTGCAAAATGAGCTAGTTCGATCAGCGTGCGCGGCATTTATATCTGAAGATGACGTAGTTGCCGCTGTGTTGCTAGGCTCGCTGGCGGCAGGGAAAGGCGATCGAGTCTCGGACGCTGACATTCTCGTTTTTACTCAAAATGACTTTCATAAAGCGGCAAACTCGTGCTTTTCCATTTTCGAGAGTGATAAAGAAATCTTCTATCTGCTGGATGGTTTTCACAATGACAATGCGTACTTTAAGAAATACATTTTCAATGACTTAACCAGTGCTGAAATCCACTGCTTAGATGTGAGTGAACCATTTTGTATCTCAAAGCCTTTTAAAGTGCTATTCGACAAAAATGACATCATCGAGCAGAGGGTAACGGATGCGCCCGCCCCAAAACATGAGGACTTTCCCGCCTATACCAACGGTGATGAAGGGCTGACTTGGGAGCTGTTTGATTGTATTAAGTGGATGAGTCGTGGAAATCATGAACTGGCAAAGTGCCATTTAAAGAAACTTGTCGATAAGTTCTAACCAATCTGTCTCGATAGGCATATCACCTACCAAACACCAAAAAAGCCAGCAGTTGAATACCTGCTGGCAATACTTTGGGCTTCCAGTTTTTATTTTAGTTGTTCTCGTCGAATTCTACGGTGACCCGATGGATTTTGTTCAAACCCTCACCGCTTGTTCTGCGAAAATTAACCTTGCTGACGGATTAGGTAGTCAAATGCGCCTAAGCTTGCTTTTGCACCTTCACCCATCGCAATGATGATCTGTTTGTAAGGAACGGTGGTTGCGTCACCGGCGGCGAACACACCTTCTAGGCTAGTATCGCCACGGCTACCTACTTCAATCTCGCCGCGCTCAGATAGGGCGACTTCTGAATCTTTTAGCCATTCTGTGTTTGGTACTAGACCGATTTGAACAAAGATACCTGACAGTTCAATCTCTTTGATTTCATCTGTGTTGCGGTCTTTGTACTTCAAGCTTGTTACGCGAGTACCGTCGCCCACGACTTCTGTTGTTTGCGCCATCGTGATGATGTCTACATTTGGTAGTGAGTTCGCTTTGTCGATAAGTACTTGGTCTGCGCGAAGTACGTCTGCGAATTCAAGAACCGTTACGTGCTCTACGATACCAGCAAGGTCGATAGCCGCTTCGATGCCTGAGTTACCACCACCGATAACTGCGGTTTTCTTGCCTTTGAACAACGGGCCGTCACAGTGTGGGCAGTACGCGACGCCTTTGTTGCGGTACTCTTGCTCACCCGGAACGTTCATTTCACGCCAGCGTGCACCAGGGCTAAGGATGACACTCTTACTCTTCAGCGTTGCGCCGCTTTCAAGTTGGATGTGAATCAAACCATCTTCTGTGTGTGCTGCGCCCATTAGCTTCTCAGCTTGTTGCTCAGTCACGACGTCTACATCGTATTCTTTTAGGTGTTCTGCTAGGTCAGTGGCCAGTTTTGGACCTTCAGTACGTTTTACCGAAATGAAGTTCTCAATTGCCATAGTGTCCATAACCTGACCACCAAAGCGTTTAGCAACAACGCCAGTGCGAATACCTTTACGAGCAGCGTATAGAGCCGCTGCGCTACCACCAGGGCCACCGCCGACAACAAGTACGTCGTATGGGTCTTTTTCGCTCAGTGCTTTCGCCGCTTTCTCGCTCGCGCCGTCATCCACTTTGTTGAGGATTTCAGTTAGAGACATACGGCCTTGACCAAATAGCTCACCGTTCACGAATACACTTGGTACTGCCATGATGTCGCGCTTCTTCACTTCATCTTGGAACAAACCACCGTCGATCATGGTTGCTTTTACTTTCGGGTTGATCGCCGCCATCATGTTGAACGCTTGAACCACGTCCGGACAGTTTTGGCACGACAGTGAAATGAAGATTTCTACGTCTAGATCTTTGTCTAGTGCTGCGATTTGCTCAATCACTTCTGGTTCTAGTTTGATTGGGTGACCGCCAGAGTGAAGCAGCGCCAATACTAGAGAGGTAAATTCGTGACCCATTGGCAAGCCTGCAAAGCGCAGTGCTGTGCCTTTAGCTGGGTTAGTTACCGCCATCACTGGTTTACGTGCGCTTGCGTTGTCGTCACGTTCAACAGTTATGAGGTCGCTCATCTCTGCGATTTGATTCGCTAGAGAGAGAATGTCGTTTGATGCTTTGCTTTCATCTAGGCTAACCACTAAACGTACTTCTTGTTTTACATTAGCCAGATATTGTTTGAGTTGTTGTTGGATCGCTTGGTCTAACATAGAGAATCATGCCTTACTTAAATGGTTACTCTGGATAAAATTGGAGCGAGGGGAGAGCAAACCAGGCCGAAGGTCGTCAAAGTATCTAACCTGGAATGCTCTCTAATTAAGACGCTAAGCTAGCTAGGAACTCAGTGCGCGCTTAGCGTGTGCTATCAGTGGCTTAGATTTTGCCAACTAGGTCTAGAGATGGCGCTAGTGTCTCTTCACCTTCTTTCCATTTTGCTGGGCAAACTTCGCCTGGGTGTGCTGCTACGTACTGAGCTGCTTTTACTTTGCGTAGTAGGTCTTCTGCGTCACGACCGATACCTTCAGCAGTGATTTCCATTGCTTGGATAGTACCTTCTGGGTCGATTAGGAACGTTGCACGGTCTGCAAGACCTTGACCTTCACGCATCACACCGAAGTTGTTTGTGATGTTGCCTGTTTGGTCGCCAAGCATGTAGTACTGAATCTTGCCGATTGTGTCTGAGCTGTCGTGCCATGCTTTGTGAGTGAAGTGTGTGTCAGTTGATACTGAGTAAACTTCTACGCCACGTTTTTGTAGCTCTTCGTAGTGGTCTGCAAGGTCGCCCAGTTCTGTTGGACATACAAACGTGAAGTCTGCTGGGTAGAAGAAAAATACTGCCCATTTACCTAGAACGTCTTGTTCAGTTACTTCAACGAATTCGCCGTTTTTGTATGCTGTTGCTGCAAATGGTTTGATTTGAGTGTTAATCATTTTTACTTTCCTCTGAATGTATTAGGCTGAGCCGTTTCTTGCTTTCGGAAAGTATATTCTCATCGGATTGTGTCTAAGGAAAATCGCTTGTATCTATCCTATTGATAGCCAATTCCTATTTCACTTGATAGGGAAATCCGATGTAAGTAGGTTTGCGTTGATAGGTTTTATTGAAGATGAAGGCAGAGTAGCAATAGAGAATACTGATGATGACCTTAAGTGGATGATCTGAATAAGATCGAAAGAGCCTGCATCTCGGCAGGCTCTTTCTAATAGGGAGTGGGTACGCTGATGCTTCTATTTTGTTAGCTCAGATTGTCGAGCACTTTGCCGCACAACTTCTTCAGCATGATCATTTCATCCAGCTCTAAGGTGATTTTACACATCATGGCGTTTGGCACTGACTTAGCTTGCTCTTTAGGTCACGACCTTGCTCGGTTAGGTTGAGTACGCGAACGCGTTCATCGGTTTCACTGCGACCACGCTCTACATAGCCTTTTGCTTCTAAGCGTTTAAGTAGCGGCGTGAGTGTGCCTGAGTCCAAATGCAGTTGTGACCCCAACTCTTTCACACTGGCACCATCTTTCTCCCACAGCACCATCATCACTAAGTACTGCGAATAAGTCAGATCAAGCTCGTCCAGCAACGGGCGGTAAGCTCGGATCACTGCATTTGCTGCGCTGTAGAGCGGGAAGCAAACTTGGTTTTCGAGTAAGAGTTTATCGTCGTCGGTCATGGTGTTGTCGGTGTAACACTGGCTCATTGGTGTTGCCTACCTGCTTACAGAGAAAGAGAGTTATAAAATAAATTGTGCACAATATAGTTGCAAACTATCTTTACTTTGATATAAGATTGCAAGCAATTAAATTGTGCACAACTTAAATTAAGAAGGACACTAGCATGACAACTCTATACAAAACTCAAGCTACCGCTTTGGCTGGTCGTAATGGTCAAGTAAAAACAGATGACGGTCTTCTCGATCTAGAGCTGTCATACCCGAAGGAAATGGGCGGCACAGGCGCAGCAACTAACCCAGAGCAGCTGTTTGCAGCGGGCTATTCAGCGTGTTTTTCTAACGCGATTCTGCACGTAGCACGTGAAGGTAAAGTAAACCTGAAAAGCGCACCCGTAACAGCGGAAGTGGGCATTGGTCCGAACGATAACGGCGGCTTTGCACTAACAGTGAGCCTAGCGGTAGAGCTAGACATGCCACAAGAACAAGCGCTAGAACTAACGCGCATCGCACATCAAGTTTGCCCATACTCAAACGCAGTTCGTGGCAACATTGATGTGGCAGTAACGGTAAACGGCGAAGCAATTTAAGCGGTTCTTACCACTGCACAAAGACAAGAAAGCCTGCAAGTACGCAGGCTTTTGGTTTATTTGATGGCGGTGCAGAAGCTGACGTCTGCATGATGCGTTTGTGGATCGTAGCTATGATAAAGTTCGAAGCAAGGTCGACAGTCGTTTTCAATGCCGGACTCAACGACTTTGCTCATCAAGTCATCCCATGCTTTAGGGTATTGGCTGAATTCGGTAATTTGTTGGCGCATCACCGCGTATTGACCGCCAGGGAAGTCTTGTAGCTCAATGCCTTTTGGTACTTCGGTATCTTCTGGCACCATCAAGCAGATATCAGTGCGACACTTCTCGTCTGGTGTAATTTCTGGGTTGTCATGGTAGATGAAGATGCAGGTATTGCCTGCCAAACCTTTCATTCCTGCCCAGTGATACAGGTGACCTGATGGCTCTTCATAGCCTTGGCCGTAAGGGCCGTTTACACGAATGTAAGCCAGTTTTGCTTTTTCAAAGTTTTGCGTTTCCATTGTCGTGCTCCATTTGGTGAGTTCAGAGCCAGTATATGAATCGCTTGGTGTTACTTCGTTTCCATTCTTGCGCAACGTGTGTCCAATCTTGCTGTTTCGTGCTAATTCAGAAAACTGCTGATAGTTTTCGCAGTCGCGAAAGGCCGTAGGTGTAACGCCATAATGTTGTTTGAAGGCTTTGGCTAAGCTCTGTGAGCTAGAAAATCCGTACTCTAGAGCAATGTTTAATACCGGTTGCTTGGATTTGAATAAGTCATCGGCGGCGGCTTCTAAACGTAAACGTCGAATGAAATCAGCCAATGTCTCGCCTTGCACGGCTTTGAAGGTGCGATGAAAGTGATAAGGGGAAAGGTTCGCCAGCGCAGCCACTTCTGGTAGGTTGAGTGGTTCATTAAAGTGTTGTTCTAAATAACGAATCACAGGAACCAGTCGTTGGTGGTAGTCGACGCGCATCGTGGTATTTCCTTGTTCTTTTCAGCTTGTATTCTCTGCTCAAAGCCTACCGCAATCCAACAAGCTTGCAAGGGATCAGGGTGAGAAATGCGTGGCGAGATGCGCGTCAATCAGTCACACTCAACGAACAGATGTTTAAGCAAAAACGTTGCGCTCATTATCTTTACTAACCGCTAGGACAATCATGATAGCTTGGAAACAGTCTCTGCCAGAGTACGAATGGCTCATTCATCAAATTTGGTACTTGGAAGTGCCAGAGGGTGAAGTCATTGACCCCAAGCCGCACCTTATCCCAAACCCGCGTGCTCATTTACTCTTTACGCCATCAGAGCAAGGCTACAGCTACGACACGGGAGACACAAAGCTTGCTGGCAAAGGCTGTCACTTATTAACGGCTAACGAACACTTGCTGTTGTTGGAAGATACAGCTCCAATCAAGCGTATTGGTATCACCTTTCGCCCAGAGGGTTTGTATGCCATTGAATCACGGTTTAGTGATGCATCCCAAGTAGCTGCAATTAACCAGTGCGAATGGTTTGATTGGCTCAACACGGTGTTTGATGAGCGCTTTCAGCTGGGTCTATGGCAGTTGGAGTTGCAAGATTCACCGCAATGTTTGCTGGACTATATCAAGCGACATTTAGATGCGTTAGATATCGAACCTTGCCGCAGCAAACCGTTTTTGGCATCGCAAAAAGCGGTGTCCGTGATGGATGCTCAGGCGCTACGCTCACCTGAGTTAGCGATGGATATTGATGAGATAGCCAAACAGTGCGTCTGTTCTCGCAGAACGCTTGAGCGTAGTTTCAAGCAGGTGGTGGGGTTGAGCGTTAAGCAGTATCAACAAATGGCACGTCTGGAGCAGATGATTTTGACTCTCTACAAGCAACAAGAAGCGATTGATTGGGCGAGTTTCTCCCAACAATTTGGTTTCAGTGACCAATCGCATTTGATTCGTACCCTCAAACAGCAGCTAAGAAAAACGCCAAGCAAATACTTGAAAAAGCGTGACTTAACCATCGATATCTATGGCGACTTTGAGTCGTAATACATTGCTAATCAGCCCGAAAGTTGTCGCAAAAATCCAATTTTTCTCTTATCCGCTGGGCTACTATTTTCAGCAGATAACGAGGTAACACATGTCATATCAAAAACTAAAACAAGGCGAAGCCATCCCATTTAACGAATCGTTGACTATCCAAATGATTCAAGGCTCTGATCTACAAGATATTATCGAGATGTTGAACGACGATAAGGTCAATCAATATCTGTTCTTCGCACCTGCTGACAACAGCCTATATGAAGGCTTCTTTGGCCCTATTATTGAAAATACGGCACAAGCGATTAAAGACGATGTTTGGCCAGATAGCCCAACGTTCGTGATTCGTGACCAACAAGGTCAGTACATGGGAATGTGTGCAGTGACCGCAGTGATGTTCTTAACTGGCAACTACGAAGTGGGTTATCAGTTACCAACTTGTGCATGGGGCAAAGGTGTTGCGACTCGCGCTTGCCAAATGATGACCGAGATTGGATTTACTGAGCTAAACGCCCATAAAGTCAGTGCCGATTGCTACGCTTCTAATGCTGGTTCTTACAAGACGTTAGAGAAAAATGGTTTTACTCAAGAAGGCCGTCAGAAAGACTACTACAAACGAGAGCAAGGCTTTGACGACAAGCTTTACTACGGTATGACCGCAGGACAATTCGCGTTTTTAAATCGCTAATAATTAGCTAACAAAAAAGTAGCTAACAACAAATTAGCGAACAAAAAAGACCGTTAACCCACATGTTCGGGTTAACGGCCTTTTCTATATTCAGCGCTAAATGGCTAAGACTTAGTTGCCTTGGTTTTGGCTTTGAAGCTTTTCTTTTGCTTCTTCAACCTTTGAGAAATCCAATCCCAACTCGTCTACGGCTTCTTTGATTAGCGCAGGGTTTTGCATCACTTGCGCCATCAGCATTTGTAGCTTGTCTTGTGGCAAACCTAGTTGGCTGATTGTTGCCATTGCCGCTAGAGGGTTTTGCGTCAGAGTCTGAAAAATCTCGTTGATTTGTTCGTCGCTGATGTTGTTCTCTTTTAGCAGCGCAATAATCGGGTTCATCGTATTTCCTTTTAATCACAGAATGAAATAGAACCCGAGTTTATCATTTGGCTGAGCTTGGTTGAACTAGGAACTTCTCGCCACGGAAGTTGTTAGCTCGACTGCGCGTTTTCGGTAGTTGAATAACATGCTCAAACTGATCACCGCGGTGAGTGTTTCTGCAAAGACAATGCTCGCCCAAATGCCGTCTTGCGGGAAGAAATTAGGCAGTAGCAAGACACCTAGCGCGACAAACACAAATCCTCGGCATAAGGAGATGAGCGTCGCTTGTTTTGGCTTGGCAATGGCTTGGAACAGGTTGGCAATTACCATGTTTAACCCCATCAAAGGGACGCCGAAGAAGTAGGACGTCAGTGCGCTTGCGGCGATTGGGATCAAATTATTTGCGTTACCCAAGTAAACTGAGGCAATCAGTGGCGCTGACAGCCAGATACCTAAAAGAAAGACTGTGCCGCTGCCCATAGCTGCTTTCATCCCCAATTTTAGAATCTCGTCAATGCGCTCTGGTCGCCCTGCGCCGTGGTTAAAGCTGAGGATTGGCTGACATGCTTGTGCGATGCCTACCATGACAAATAGGGCAAATATACCAACGTTTGTGGTCAAACCGTAGGCGATAATGTAGCCCTCACCGAACTGGTTTAGTAGGACATAATTGAACAAAATAATGGTCATTGCTGATGTGAGTTCAAGAAAGAAAGTCGGTGTACCTATACTTAAAATTTCTTTCGCTTTACTTAATCCGATGCCTTTTAAATTAAGCCTCAACGTGCCTTTCTCTCTGGCGAGATGAGTGATCAAAATTAATGCAATTAGTGTTTGTGCTACTGCCGTTCCATAGGCTGCCCCTGCCATTCCCATGTCCATTTTTATGATGAAAAAATAATCGCATGCTAGGTTAGCTATCGCACCAAAAGACATGGCATAAGTGGCCAGTTTAGGGTTTGTATCGTTGCGTACAAAGCAGGATAAAACCCAAGCGAGTGAGTAGACGACGAAAAAAGGTAGTATTGCAGACATATAATCGTGAGCATGTTTCGCTATAGAGCCTGTGGCTCCAATTGATGCAATGATTTCATCTAGCCAGACTATGCCAACTCCAACCGTTATGCTCGAAAGCAGCGCTGTGAGCAAGATTGATTGACTAAACCAGATTTGGCTGGCTCTGGATTTTCCTTTGCCAATTTCTATCGACATTTTAGCGGCGCCACCAATTCCAACCATCATTGCAATGGCGGTAAAAATGGAGAATGGCGCAACAATTAATGCCATTGCTCCGACTCCCTCGGAGCCGATGCCCATCCCAACGATGAGTGTATCGCCCATTATGAACAAGGATTTTATTAACATTCCAGTCAGCGCTGGCCATAGATACTGATAAAAGGATTTTGAAATGGGATCAGTTTTTAGATTGATAGCCATGGATTAGAAAAATACCCGAATGTGGTGGATTTATGTTCGGGTATTATCAGTACATTCAAGCGTGGCGAAAAGGGATTATCCGCCCTTTATGTTGTACTATCTAAACATCGGTGGCGAAATTCTGCAGGCGTTTCGCCCTTTTGATTTCGATAGAAACGGCTGAAATAAGCAGGGTCATCAAAGCCCAATTCAAAGGCTATGGTCTTGACGGTTTTGGTCGAAAACACCAGCTCTCGATTCGCTTCTAATATGATTCGGTCATGAATCAGTTGCGTGACCGTCTTGTCTCTGTCGGCTTTCACTAATTCGTTTAGACGTTTGCTTGTGAGCGCTAAGGCATCGGAGTAGAACTGGCATTTCTTTTGTTCGCGATAATGCAGTTCAATCAATTCGATCAATTGAACAATGCGAGCATCTTTCTGCTCCCCTTTTTGGAATGGCTTTTTAGAAAAGCGCAATGCATAGCGTAGAAAGCTGTTGAGGAGTGATTCTACAAGATCCCAGTCGCACGCCTCTCGTTCGCATTCTTCTTGGAGCAATGTGTAAATCGATTCTAGGTAGGGAAAACCCTCTTCGTTGCAATCAAGGTACGGTGGACGATCAATCGTAGAAAATACGGTATTCACCAGTTGCGTGCTGCGTGGATTAGTTTCAGCGAAGCCGGGGCTGAAGATCAACATGCGAACGCTTTTGCCCATAAACTCAGAATGGTGAACCTGCCCCGGTGAAATGGTAAATAAACGGCCGAGGCGGTTTTGGTATTCGATGAAATCGATGCTCTGCGTTCCGCTATTATCCAAACACCACACGATTTCCCAGTACTCGTGACGATGCGGCTCGATAAACGGCGCTTCTTGGATGCCTGAAAACTCGAGCGCTCTGAACGGCTCTCCTAAAATGAGCTGTAATTTTGGAATAGGCAGAGTGATGTTGCTCATGAAGTTTCAACCGTTCGTGGAGATAATGGCTTTATTATTAATCGAATGACTTATATCGTGCACGGCTTTTATTTTGACTAATAGCCAGTGAGTTCCATGTAGCCAGTCCCCGAATGAGAGCCCTCAATACGCACTGGACCTTCCCAATAAGGCACAGAAAGCGGCATTTTCGCGTTCGGGTTGAGAGCAGAAACGGTAAGCTCGATTTGCTGGTTAGGAATCGACACTTGCCACTCGGTTGGATACTTTCGACCTTGGATTTCTGTTTGCTTGGTTGCCTCTAACTGAATGTCTTTTTGAGAAATGGCGATGCCAGAACCATCGTGCTGCATCAGCCTCGCGCTGGAGTAACTGGCTGATCCGGTTTTGGAATCACGCAATTGGAACACCACCAAGCTGGTGTCGTCACTCAACCTTAGAGCAAACCAGTCCCAGCCTTGTTGTGAGTCGAGTAAGAATTGCGAGCTCCACTCTCGGTCTATCCAACCTTTGCCCGACACTTGATGGGTTTTGCCGTCGATAGTGACCTCACCGGAGACATCAATAAACGGTTGGCTGTAGTAATACGAAGCCACCTGACCATCGGTGCTTTTGGTGCTGTACCCTTGCTCGCCTTGCTTTTGGTACGGTGCGCTGCTGGTCAGTTTGAGTGAGTAGCCAAACTGCTCTGAATTGGCATTTAGCGTGGCAGGGAAAAGGTCGTTGCTTGAAGACGCCCATTGCCAATCATCGAGGTAAACCCGAAATGGTGAAGTGTCGACGCCAGCGAGAGATGCTTGATCGCGTGACCATTTTTCATCGGCGTAGTGTTTGTTCGTTGTCGTGACCGCGCTGTGCGCCATGTAGATTTGTTGAGCTTGCCATTCGGTTTTCTTCACGTCATCTTCGTCCGTTGGCGGCGCAGCAGCAAAGCGAAATTGTGTCCATTGAACGCCAAGTGGGTTGCCGCCTTCATCGATTAAGTTGGCGGTTAAGTACCACCATTCATGACGAAAGTTTGGGTGCGCTTGATGATCGGTCGGAAAGGTGAGTTCAACCCCTTTTTCTACAGGTGTGAATAGGTTGCTCTCGCTTTGCGTTTCTCCACTGCCCAGCAACATACCCATATTTTGCGTGCCCCTATGTTTTTGTTGGGCATCTCCACAACCGAGCAGGAACAGACTACTTATGAGTAGAGTAAGTTTGCTTGCCAATCGAACCATCACAACACCTCGCTTTGCAAACTGGACACGACAGGCTTGCTGACTAATCGCCACAGCGGAATCAAGGTCGCAATCACTGCCACTAAGATGGTGATCGCCGCAATGCTGAGGGCATCACTCCAATTCCACAGATAATTTAAGCTCCAACCAAAAGCGCGCAAGGTGACGATATCTGTCAGCACATAACCCACCATGGCTCCTAAAGGTAGGGCGATAACCAGAGTAAAGCTGACCAAAGCGACGATCTGTCCGACCACCATGGTCATTAATTGTCGACGACTAACACCAAGTGCATACAGCCTTGCAATGGCGGCTTTGCGCGCGTCGAGTAACATGAAACAAGCGCTGAACAAACCAATCACCGCGACCATCAAGGTCACGCCGTTGAGCGCGCGCGTAATGGCGAAGGTCTGCGAGAAAATATCCAACGCGATGGATTTGATTTGCGCCTGATCGTAGAGCTGACTTGGATGCAGATTCAATTGCTCGCGCAGTTGGTCGTAGACGATTTGTGGGTCCCCTGAGACTTTAATGCCAAGGCTTGTTGGCAGGTCGGTAAAGCCACTCTCTTGCCATAACTTTGGTGCTAATAAGACTTCACCGTTGGGTGAGCCGTAATCGTGAAATACCGCCCCCACAAGCAGGTTGTTATTTGGAATGGCATCAAGTGTGAGCTCGCTACCCAGTGACAAATCCAGTTTGACCGCAGTAGGTTCACTGATGGCAACTAACTCACCTTGGTAAAAGCGTTGCCAGAAGTTCTCCAAATGCGATTTGAACACCATGGTTTGCTCTAAGGTGTCTTTGTCTTTGGTGCCAAGTAAAATCGGTAAACCTTGCAGGTTATCATCGACGTAGTATTGCTTGTAGACGGCCTCAACCTTGTCGAACTGCCCTAACGCGCGCTCCACATTGGCGATTTCTCCTTGGGCAGGGCTGACGTAAATATCGGCGTGTAACCTTTGTTCTAACCACTGTTTTAGGGTGGATTCAAAACTGCCAACTAGCGTGTTCATGCCCATATTGGCCGTAACGGCGAGTAGCAGTGCCATCATGGCGAGAGAAAGCGGAGAAATCAGCTCGCGCAGCTCAGCAAACAGATACTGCATCAAACCAGAACTGGTGCGCTTTTCACACCAATTGGCTAATACACTGAGTGTTTTGGGTAGATACAAAGGAATCGACACTACAAGCACGCCGAGCCACGCCATGGTGAAGCGGTGATGCTCACTCAGCCATAACCCTGCAAGTGCGAGAGCCGTCAACGCAGCACCTATCAAGAACAATTGGTTTTCGTTAGAGGCTTCAGGTGCTTGATAAAATCCGCCATGAGAGGAAAGCGGCTGGCGCACTCGCTGTTTAAAATGCTGCCAACATGCCAATATGGTTGCGGCTAATGTGAGCAGCAGGGCTTGCGCCCACCATTGCCATTGCCAAGTGCCAGGCAGCAGTGTCGCACCATAAAGTTGCTCTAAAGTCAGTGCCACGGTCGGATGCAACCAATGGCTAAGTTGCATCCCCAATACAAAACCCAGCGAAGCGCCGATGGTAACGAGAATCGTGAGTTCAACTAACAGCGCAGAGAACACAATGCTCGGCGCAACGCCCGCCTGTTGAATCTGCACTAACAGCCGATTGCGTTTCAGCAAGCTGTATTTTACGCCGTTGTAGGCAATGAACAGCCCGACTAAAAAGGCAAGTAAGCTCATTGCGGTGAGATTGAGGTGAAAGCTGTCGGTCAGCGAGCCAAGGTCTGTACTTTGATTATTGGAAATCCATTGCCCTTGCTCGCCAATCAGCTTCTGCCATTTTGCTTGCGTGTCTTTATTCCCTTTATCACCCGAATGGAAAACCGCAATGTAACTGAGCTGTCCTTGCTTATTGAGCAGTTGCTGCGCAAAACCAATGTCCATCAACATTCGGCTACCTAACTGCCATTCGTCAGGCAGCACCACCACTTGGGTTGGAGTGTCGTCCAGAGTTAGGGTTTCTACCTCTCCTAAGTTTTGATGTTGAGATTGGCTCATCATTACGATTGGCTTGCCAGCCAAAAGCTCAGGTAAAGGTAACGCACTGTCGAACAAAGAGACGTTCTGTTGGTTTTCTGCTGACTTTCCGTTTGCAGAATACCGAGAACGTGAAGAGATAGCGGCAATCAACTCGCTGCCTTGTACTGACCAGCGACGCCCTTGTTCATCTCTCACTCGCCCTTCGATTACAGGTAGTGCTGCACTGAGCCCGTTTTGTCTAAGGGTGAAGTAGAGCGATTCGGGCAGATAGTTTTGCCCTGCTGGTGGAATAATTAGGTTCTGAGCTTGTGCGCTAAGCTGCTCGGTAGACTCCGCATAACTGCGCTTGGCATTGAGGTTGATGGCTTGAACCGCAACAAACAAGGTCACAGCCAACACGATACCGACCAGAATCGCAGCGGCTTGCAGCGGCGCTTGTCGATAATGTGCTGCAAACAGACTCAGTGCGAGTCGAGTATGAGTAAATCTGGTGTTTGGGAGCTTAGCTTGCTTCATGGCGAAGCTCATGTTTGTCTAAATGGTGACTGTTGTGCAGCTGACTATTTTCTAAACGCCCATCTTTTAAGCGTAATTGGGTTTGCATGAACTCAGCGCAGTCAGGACTGTGGGTGACTAACAGCACGGCAGTGTTACCTTGTGTGGTGATTTCACTCAGTAGTTTCATCACTTCTAACCCCGCTTTTTGGTCGAGGTTACCTGTGGGTTCATCAGCAAGTAGCAGTTTAGGTTTGTGTGCTAAGGCGCGCGCAATAGCGACTCGTTGTTGTTGACCACCGGAAAGGGCAGAAACATGTCTATCGAGCAGTTGGCTGATGCCTAGAGTCTCGACCAAATAATCGCACCAGTCGTTCCATTTCTGCTGATTCAAATGCAGAGGGAAGGCGATGTTTTGCTGCACGTTGAGTGGCGTTAATAGGTTGAATTGCTGGAAGATAACACCGAGTTTTTGGTGTCGAAATCGGCTCCATTGTGGGTCTTTCCAAGCCGCCGTGTTATCGCCATCTAACCACAACTCACCTTCGGAAAGCGGCTCAAAGCCAGCGATGATATTGAGTAAAGTACTTTTGCCGCTGCCACTGGCGCCCGTCAGCGCAACACTCGCTCCTGTGTTCAACGTAAAGTCGACGCCTTCTAACACGTGATGTGTCTCTTTGCCATCAACAAAGCTTTTACTGGCGTGTTTGAGTGTGACAAGTGGGCTTTCCATTTCCTCTCCTGACTCTTTCAAGTGTGGCGATCAAAAACTCTTATACTGGTTTTAAAGAAAAGTGAGTCACAATCGATGTTAGTTTAAAGATAACGTAGCACACTATTTAGGCATGAGAAGTCATTGATTTGCTGGTGATGTTGAGTGCGGTTGCCGACGATGACTAAGTTGATTCCCAACTCTTTGCATGCTTTCACATCCCAACTCGCGTCACCAAAATAGGTCACGGGCAGTTCAGCGCTTTGGTCAACCTTAGATTGCGCCACGCGCATAATTTGAGTGCGAGAGTGATGATCGTTAGAAGAGGCCATCACTAAGCCATTCGGGTTGAACCCCGCAGACTCCAACTTGAGTTTAGCGGTTTCTCCCCAGCCGCCCGTGGCGATTGACACTATGTGTTGGTCGCTTTGCAGTAGATAAGAAACAAAATCTCTTGCACCTGGGATTTCTTTAGCTGGCTCATTGCTTAGCGTATTGGCGATATTGCGAATGAAGACAGGTTTTACCAATCGTTCTAACGTTTCGAAAGAGTAGTGGGGAGCCTGCCTTTCGACAAAGGTTTGCAGAATGCCTTTGTCGGTTGCGTGGGGATAAGCCTCCCAATCGCTCGAAAGGGTTATACCTGTGACTTCTTGTACCGCGGATACGAAACATTGCTCATCGAGCTCGTAGGACTGAATCAGCGTACCATCAATATCTAGCATGACATGTTTCATAGCGGGCTCCTCTAATTATCGGGCGACGGAGTAAGTCAAAAGATCGTCAAACTCGCCATAAAGTCCGGTATTGGGATCTGCCGTCATTCCCAGCTTTTTGATGATCGCCAGTGAGGCTAAGTTTTGCTTTAAGGCGACACCATAAATCTTGTCTAGCGGTTGGGTCTTGAAGGTTTCTGAAATCACGGCGTTGGCGGCTTCAAAGACATAACCTTTGCCCTGATGACTGGGAAGGATAGCGTAGCGCACATCACTAAACCTTGGATCGGCGCATTGTTCTACACCGACATACCCAATCTTAATGCTAGGTTCTGCTTTTTCATAAATGATGTAGGTGCCATAGCCATGCTGCCAATGAGCAAGGCGTTTTTCCGTGTATAACCTAATTTCATCTTCCGTATACGCGCTGCCTTTGGGAAGGTATTTGGTTAAAGCATCTGAGCCTAGAATCTCAAGGAAGATATCAAGATCACCTTCTGTTGCGGGTTTGAGAATTAGGTGCTGAGTGGAGAGCATAGATGTCCTTATCATTACTGCTAGAGCGCTGGGCTATGGATAGAGTTCTAGCTCGTGCTCAAATTTGTTTTCACCTACTTTCTCAAAACCGAGTCGTTGATACAACTTGTAAGCGGGATTGGTTTTGATAACGCTTAAACCAACCACTGCATTGGTTATTTTTGCTTTTTCTATCAGTGAGTAGATCAGTTGGCTACCAACTTGTAAGTTCTGATAGCCTGGGTGGATTTGAATTTGGATCAGGTACCACAGGTTTTGTTCTTTTTGGTACTCGGTTTTAAACAACCCAATCGGAGTGTCATCAAGGTTGATGATCTGCGCGCAATCAAATTTGTATTGAATTCGGTCTACATACGCTTCGTAAGTGGTTGGCATACCGGCATCTTCGAGGTAATCACGCATGGTTGCATGGCGTAGATTTATCAGAAAATCTAAATCTGAGGGGAGCGCTTTTCTCAATGTAAGCTTCATATCTTCGTCCGTAAAGTTATATTCATTTTGGTGCATACTGCCATCATTGGCGGCTTGAGACAAATTTTGACCAGTTACATGCGGTATTTAGCGTGTGCAAAAAAGCCACTCAACTGAGTGGCTTTCGTTAAATTAGGCTAAGTCTGACTTAGATGTAGTACGCTTCTACTTCGCCTTTCAGTTGGATAAGCATAGGGTTGCCGAAACGGTCTTTTGCTTTTGGAGACGCAATTTTTACCCAGCCTTCGCTTACGCAGTACTCTTCAACGTCTGTACGCTCTTTGCCTTTAAAGCGAATACCGATCTGGTGATCGAAGCACTCTTTTACAAAGAATGGGCTACGTGGGTTGCCTGATAGGCGATCTGGTAGAGCTGGTTTAGCTGTATCTGTCATTTTTTGTGACCTTGAAGTCCGTAGAAAAAGTGCGCCATTGTAGTCATAGCTTGGTCTTGGTTCAAGCCATCAAATGACGCGAATTAGAAGCGAGCAAAGCTTTTGCTACAACCCCTTTAAATATTGTGCGTTTGCCGTAGGTTGAATTATATCGTTGAGCGTTTGGGCACGGTCTGAGTTTGGTTCTTTTAGCGCAAGCAAAAATGCATCGACTAACTCTGGCTTACTCACCGATACTCTGGTTTCTGTTTGAATATCGCGCAGGTCAATCAACACGTCAGTCAACAGCTGCGGCAAATCTTGCAGCACTTGCAGATTGAGTACGTTGTACTCGCTGTAGATAGCGTTATGACTGCCTTTTTGCTTTTGCACTACGTACGGGTTGTCTTTTAGGTTGATGATCGATGTGCGCTTGTCACAACGCTTCAAACAGCCTTTGTTGACCTTAATCTTGCGGCAACCTTCGGTTTGTTGGAACAAACATTGGCGACTGGTGAGCAGAGTGTTTGGGTGGTAAATACTGTAGTAGCTGCGCATGTTGTGTGGTCGCTTAATGTGGCGCATCTGCTTCATGTTTAGCTCGTTGGAGATAAACGCACCGCTCGCGGCGAACTCTTGTTGTAAACATTTGAACGAGTATGAGTTGACTGTGTTCATCTGCGGGCCTGCCACCCAGCCTAATCCTAGCTCTTGAGCCAAAATGCCCACGCCAGAGTTATTGGTGATCGACAATTCTGGTTTTACGGCTTCTAAGAATGCACGTGCCGCTTGGTAATCGTCACCAATTAAAATGGCTGGGAACCAAGGCTTCAATGTCGAATTTGCTTGGAACAGCTCGGTCATCGCATTCAGCTCACCGGCCAATCCCATTGGTAACTGGAAGTACACATCGACATTGCTGTCTTCGCATAGTGCGGTATCTTCTACTGATGAAATCAATACCGATAGCTTCGGAGCGCCTTCACGCACTAGTGGCTCGGGCAGCGTTGGTAAAGTCGGCACATCAATCGCACCCTTTAGGCTACTGCCAGAGGCTTGCGTTGAGGTTACGTCAAAGTTTTGCGTCTTCTCTGCAACCTTCTCAATGATTGCGGTTTTGTCGTCGTAGAGCTTTTTCTTCACGCCTTGTACATCATCAGCGGATTCACATTTGTAGATCTTCGAGAAGTGTTTAACGGCGTGATCGCGAGGGTTGTCGATATACATCGCTTTACCGAAGTCGCCTTGCAAAAACGCGTTGGAGAAATCACGGTTGAAAACGGTGTAAAGCTCAGTGGTGTCGCTCGAAAGTTCCATACCATCACATAAGCGATCAATCTGCTTACGCCAGTTATCGACCACAGTATAGACGTAGTGCGACTTCTTAATTCGACCTTCCACTTTTAGTGAATACACGCCCGCATCGGCAAGCGCCTCTAAATCGCCAAATGCTGAATTGTCTTTCATGTTGAGTGGGTAACTGTTGCCTGTTTTGGTGGTTTCGTACTGTTCACGACAAGGCTGGCTGCAACGCCCACGGTTGCCCGAAGCGCCGTTGCGCGCTGAACTGATGTAACAGATGCCAGAGAAACCAATGCAGTAAGAGCCATGGACAAACACTTCCATCATCACATCATGCTCACGACCAAACTGAGCCAGATGCTTGATCTCATTGATGTTCAGTTCACGAGAGAGGTTTACACGGCTGGCTGTTAGCTGGTTAAGAAACAGGATCTGACCTTCATTGTGGGTATTGAGCTGAGTGGAAGCGTGTACGTCTAAATCTGGAAAATGATTCTTGAGAATGTAAGCCAAACCAAGATCTTGCACGATCACGCCATCAATTGCGGTGGTGTTTAATTGGCTAAGCAAACGCACGATGGCTGGAATTTCGCTTTCCAGAATCAACACGTTCAGAGTCAGGAAGATCTTACAGTTGTGCTGATGCGCGAGCTGCAACACGCCATTTAAGTTATCTAAGGTGAGGTTGGTCGCTCGGTTGCGGGCATTAAAGCGGTCTAGTCCGCAGTATATGGCATCGGCACCTGCAGCAATAGCCGCTTTGATGGAATCCAGATCGCCACCCGGGGCTAATAACTCAAATTGATCGCGTGTCACTAGTTATCTCTTACTCAACATGAACATGAGCACGCATTCTACGGGGTTCAAAAATGTGATGTAGCTCTAGTTCACTTTTTATTAATCTGGGTCAATAAGCGAAGTTATTATCAAAAATAAATTGATAATAATTCAAAAATTAGACGCTTTATCGCGCTCTTATCCTGCCTTAATATCACTTTCAAGCAAACATAAAGCATAAGCAATCAACGTGGTTGTGGACGATGAATATCAGGGCTAAGTCGATGAGTAAGTTAACAATTGTGGCAAATATTATTGCTAAGCAAGACAAAATCGAAGTGGTGAAAAGTGAGCTTATCAAGCTGATAGAGCCAACTCGCTTGGAAGAGGGCTGCATTGATTACGATTTGCACCAAGACAATGAGAATCCAGCGCATTTTGTCTTCCTAGAGAATTGGACATCACGCGATCTGCTGCAAAAACATCTGCAAAGTGAGCACATTGCCGCATACAAAGCCGCAACAGCAGGCGCGGTTGAATCATTTAATCTCAACGAATTGACCCATATTGCGTAACGCAACCCCTATTATACTGAGGCACGAACATGACACATCCAATCATTAAAGACCTAAACACTCGTTACACCGCGAAAAAATACGATGCGACGAAGCGCATTTCTGCTGACGATATCCAAGTGATTAAAGAGGCTTTGCGTCTATCGGCTTCGTCTATCAATTCGCAGCCTTGGAAATTCATCGTATTGGAAAGCGATGAAGCTAAACAGCGTTTCCACGATACGTTTGCCAATAAGCATCAGTTTAACCAACCGCATGCGAAAGAAGCCTCACACACCATTCTCATGGCTTACGATCCAAAATTCACTAAAGAGAAATACGCCAAGCGTGTTGATGCCGAAGTGACATCAGGCCACTTACCGGAAGAGCGTTACCACATGATGCTTGATGGCGCTTACGGGTTTGCAGAAGCGAATACCGACGAAAATGGCTTCAATGGTACTTGGACAAAAGCACAAGTCTATATTGCATTGGGTAACTTACTGCACACCTTGGCTCGCCTTGGTATTGATTCAACGCCAATGGAAGGGGTCGATCCAGAGCTTATCGGCCAGATCTTTGAGCAAGAGTTAGATGGGCATATCTGTGAAGTGGCATTGGCGATTGGCTACCACCAAGATGGGGAAGACTACAACCATGGCCTACCGAAAGCGCGTATGCATATGGATGATGTGATTGAAGTGCTGTAATCACAACACCCCTGAACAAGACGACAAAGCCTGACCTTAGCGTCAGGCTTTGTCGTCTTTGCAATACTCAACGCTTAGAACGGGTGATGAGTAAAAATATCGTCGATCATTTCTTCAAGCAGCGTGTCATCGTCGTTGGCTTTCGCGTAGGTACGCAGCCCCGCAATTTGCACTTGGAGATGCCGAGCAAGTTTGTTGGCATCCTTCTCTGGTGAAAGTTCACCATGCTGCTGAGCTTGAGCAATCACTTGGGCAAATGTCTCTTCCATCTTGCGAAAACAGGCTTGTGCTTGTTCTAGCAGTGCTTGGTGTTCGTCGGTCAGTTCTGCGATGGTTTTGGCCAACATGCACATTCCATTGGGCGCATGATGCTTTGTATTTATCACCACTTGTTTCACAAACTCTTTCAGACCATCCAGTGGAGAAGAGGAGACTTCTAGGCAGGTATTCAAGTTCTCAATACCCATCTGCGTGTAGTTGTTCAACGCTTCCTTAAACAGCCCATCTTTGCTGCCAAATGCTGCGTAAATGCTGCCTGGGCGCATGTCGATCACGTCTTGCAGGTTTCTCATTGAGGTGGCGTGAAAGCCTTTTTGCCAATAGAGATCGGTGGCTTGATTGATGACCCACTCTCGGTCGAATTTTGCGGTTTTGCCCATGCTGTTGAAACTCAATGTTGAACGACAGTTCAAATTATAGGTGGTTTGTTGGGGGCGGTAAAGCGGTGATCATGCATCCTTGTCGCCTGTGATACTACGTACCTAAAAATAAATTACTGATTTTTAATGGCTTTAAAATTATTTGAACGATTGTTCAAATTAGTTGTTGAGCGATCGTTCAAATAGATCTATCGTATGTCCATCGCTAGGGCGTATCTAGCACTGAAAAACAAAGACAGGAAGGAAAGAAAATGAACGAGTTCAAACGCCACACTATTGAATCAGCACCAGAAGAGTCGAAAGCCATCTTGCAAGGTGCGCAGCAAAACATGGGCGCGGTTCCGAATTTACTTGCGACATTGGCTGAATCACCAGAAACGCTTAAGGCGTACAATCAGCTTCATTCTCATTTCGCCAACAGCTCATTTACTGCTGAAGAACTGACTGTTGTTTGGCAAACCATCAACGTAGAACATGAATGCCGTTACTGTGTTCCTGCGCATACATTGATCGCTAACTCAATGAAGGTGGATGAGAATATTACGCAGGCGCTGCGAGACGGGACTCTGCTACCAACAGACAAACTGCAAGCCTTGCATGACTTTACCTTGAGCATGGTCCGTGCGAGAGGCAACGTTACTCAGGCAGATCTGGAAGCGTTTTATGCAGCGGGTTACGGCCAGCAGCAAGTGCTAGAAGTGATTCTGGGTTTGTCGCAGAAAGTGATCAGTAACTATGTAAATCACGTGGCGAAAACGCCATTGGATCCTATGTTCCAACCTTTTGCGTGGGGCAACTGATTCACTCGATTACTGGTCATAGATCAGTAATGCATATTTTTAGTAAGGCCCAAAGAGTTTGGGCCTTTTCGTGTATTTGCTCGATCAAGATTCAATCGGAACCACGAGTATATCCACAGGAGATTTGTTGATGAGGTGCTGCGAGTAAGAAACAATGCGACTCCAAAAGTCTTGGTGGTGGCCGCATATTAAAAGATCCACTCGGCTGTCTTGAATCACACCATGCAGTTTATTGCTCAAATCCCCGGTTCCGATAAAAAACTGGCTGATGGGGAAGTTGGCATTCTCTTCAAATGCCTTGAGTTGCTCCATTTTATGGCTATCGAGTGGCCTTAGATCTGGGGTCGCTTTGATGTCGACAATATCTGGGTAGATTTCGCCGTGCGTCCCGTCGATGTGAATAAAGGAGATACGTGAATCAAGCTGTTTAGCAAGAAAAACAGCGCGCTCAATAAGGATGTTGCTCTCTTCTGAAATCTCTAATGCGACAAGGATATGTTTGTAATGCATAACCAGCCTCTTCCTAATCAATACACATATACAGAGAGTAGACGCTCCAAGGAGCAAAGATTGCTAACTCGATCTCGCTCTGAATAAATACTCAATCTATTTCATTTGATATTGATCTTTGTCAGCTTGAGCTTTTCATCAAAGGCGGTGTAATCTTTCGATAATTATCAAACAGGAATAGATAATATGTTGCTTGAAGATCTGCACGTAGTACTGAAAGTGGCCGAGATGCGCAGTATTACTAGAGCTGCCACCGCGCTAGATATGAGGACCGCAACGGCGAGTGCAGCGGTGAAACGTGTTGAAGCGTCACTTGGCAGCGAGCTGTTTATCCGCACAACACGGCAATTGAGGCTCTCAAGTGCCGGTGAGCGCTATATCCCAGAGTGCGAAAAGGCGTTGGAGCTATTGTCGCAAGCGAAACAGCATATGCGAGAAGAACAAGGGGAGATCGATGGTGAGGTGCGAATTTCACTCTCCTCAGACCTTGGGCGCAATGTTGTTGTCCCTTGGTTGGATGAGTTTTTAGACGCGCATCCTAAGTTGTCGTTGCGCACGCACTTGAGTGATAGCAATGTCGATCTCTACCGTGATGGCGTGGATATCGCACTGCGTTATGGTTCGCCGACAGACTCAAACCTTTATGGGTTTAAGATATGTGACATCCGAAAAGTATTGTGTGCCAGCCCTGAGTATTTAGCCAAACATGGCGAACCCAAACATCCTGATGATTTAAAGCATCATAATGGGCTGTTTTATCAGTTACGTGATGTGCTGAAAGATGAGTGGGAATTTGTCAAAGATGGGCAAGAGATCAAAGTAAAAATGTCGGGAAACCGCGCATCAAATGATGCGGATTTAGTTAGACGCTGGTGCGTGGCCGGAAAAGGGATCGCGATAAAATCCTATCTGGATATGTCGAACGATTTGTTGGCGGGAAATGTCGTGGAAATCATGTCTGACTACCAGCCCACAAGCAGTGAGTTGTGGTTGGTCTGTCCGAGTCGTCGCTCTATCACACCTACTGTGCGCTTGCTGCGTGATATGTTCCGCGAGAAGACACAACACGTGTGCGACCTGCTGAATCAACGGGGCATTATACGCTCGTAATCGTCTTTTTGCTTAGGTCTTGCTTTGAGTCAGAGAAGCGCGACAGTGTTTGTATTACATGTGAGGTTTATTTCGCTTAATACGGCACGGCTATGTTTCGTAAAATTATTCAAACCATAAAACGCTTAGGCTCAACGAACAATAACTATGAGCAAGAAGTCACCGAGATCGTCGACGCGATTGGCGGTCTTGACAATATTTTGGAGCCTGGCGCGTGTGCGACTCGCCTTCGACTGACACTTAAGCAGACCGCTCTGATTGATAAAAAACGCCTGACGGACAGCGGCGCATTTGGCGTTGTGATCTTAGATGAGCAACATGTGCAAATCATTTACGGGGTTAAGGCGAATAGCTACTCTCAGATTATTGAAGAGCGTCTACAAACTAGGAAAGGGTAATCTAAAAAACTGGCCCTATTTTACGTCGAATATCGGCGTAGACTAATCCAAACAATCATTCGAAGAGCACAGATTATGTCATTTCCAAAACACTTTCTTTGGGGCGGCGCGATTGCTGCCAACCAAGTCGAAGGCGCCTTCAATCAAGATGGCAAAGGCTTGTCTACCTCAGACATGTTGCCAAGTGGTATTTTGAGCCCTCACCAAACACGGGAAGAACGAAACGAAGGGATTAAAGATCTCGCCATCGACTTTTACCATCGTTACCCAGAAGATATTCAGTTGTTTGAAGAGATGGGTTTCAACTGCTTACGTTTGTCCATTGCGTGGACGCGCATTTTTCCAAATGGTGACGAGTTAGAACCCAATGAAGCCGGTCTTGCCTACTACGACAAGTTGTTTGATGAGTTAGCCGCACACGGGATGCAGCCGTTTGTCACCTTATCGCACTATGAGATGCCTTACGCATTGGTGGAAAACTACGGTGGCTGGGGGAGCCGAGAGCTCATCACCTTTTTCGAACGTTACGCGCACACGGTGTTTGAGCGTTATAAAAACAAGGTCAAACTTTGGCTAACTTTCAATGAAATCAACATGTCCTTGCACGCGCCTTTTACGGGGGTTGGTCTTCAAGAAGATGCGAGTGAGCAAGCGATCTACCAAGCGATTCATCACCAACTGCTTGCTAATGCCAAAGCGGTGAACTTGTGTCACCAAATCATCCCAGATGCCAAAATCGGCAATATGTTGCTGGGGGCGCTTTATTATCCGTACACCTGTAACCCAGATGATGTTCTGGCAGCGATGCATGAAAATAATCAATGGTTGTTTTTCGGGGATGTGCAAACACGTGGTAAGTACCCTGGGTACATGCAACGTTACTTCCGCGAAAATGGGATTACCCTCGATGTGCAAGACGGCGATCTCGAACTGCTGGCCAGCGCGAGTGTCGATTTTATTTCGTTTAGCTATTACGCCAGTGGCTGTGCTAGCGCCGATCCCAAAGATAAAGAGGTCGGCAACATCGTTTCAGGTGTGCCGAATCCTTACCTTAAGAAAAGCCAGTGGGGTTGGTTGATTGACCCGAAAGGGCTGCGAGTGTTACTCAACTTTTTATACGACCGATACCAAAAGCCGTTGTTTATTGTTGAAAACGGGTTGGGCGCGCGCGATGAAGTGACACCAGAGGGCGAGATTATTGATGACTATCGCATCGCATACTTAAACGATCACCTCGCACAGGCTCAAGAGGCGATACTCGATGGCGTTGATTTGATGGGCTTTACCAGCTGGGGACCGATTGACTTGGTCGCGAACTCGACCGCAGAGATGAGTAAACGATACGGCTACATCTATGTGGATCGTCATGATGATGGAAGCGGTACGCTTGAACGTAAGCGCAAGAAAAGCTTCTATTGGTATCAGGACGTCATCCGCAGTCATGGTCAGACATTGAGCAAATAAACGAATGAGGAGCCAATGGGCTCCTCATTTTGCTTTTTGACAGGACAGAAAAAAATCAATGGCAGATTCTAAGTTGCGTTGTCGCTCGCTTAGATCATTGGGTGCCATTCCCAAGAAAACAGGGAAAAAGGTTCGCCCTTTTATCAACGCCCATAAATTGGTCGCCAGTTCCGAACTGTTTTGCGGCGGTAGAGCACCATGATGAATAGCAGAATCTAACCAAGCCTCCATTGGACACGCTTTAATGCTCTCAACATTATTCAAGTGACATTGACCTTGGCACATAGCTTCAATCGTAATGGCAACCAGCAAACGGCGTCTTTCGCACTTCATCACTCGCTCAAGCTGAGTGGAAAAAATGTCGATCAGCTGTTGGCGTAAACTCAGGTTGGGGTCGAACGGCGGTAATGCGTGATTGAGCTTCTCTTCTTCCATAATGTGCTCAACAACCGCTTGGTAGAGATTCTCCTTTGACCCAAAGTGAGAATAGACCGTTGGTTTGGTTGTCCCTGCATGCTTGGCGATGACCTCCAAAGAGGCGCCTTGAACGCCAAGCTCTTTATAACATTCAATTGCCGCTAAAATAATACTCAGCTTGGTTCGTTCGCTGCGTTGACTTCGTTTATCCATACCTTTATCCGTACAGGATGGGGAAAGCTGAGAAGCTACCATAGTTTGTCGTTCCTTCTACTATTGGCGCGGTGTTTTGAGAGTTTTTTCATCTTTTAGTCGCTCGTTCGCTGCTTTTAGCATCAAGGTGCGCGATTGAGTATTTCGTTAAGCTGGTTGACGATATTGACCATAGGGTCGATTTTTTTACCAACGAGTTGCGGCGCATCAGGTGTCGATAACACAAAGTCGGTCGCTTCAATCCCCTCGGCGATGGGCACATAACCTGTATAGCGTTCTTTGATTGTTGCAAGGGTCACTTGCTTTGGGCGCACAATCCGTTGCTCGTCAAGGACAAAGAGAGTCGGGATACCGTCCTCAGTATGTAGCGCGATTTCTGGCACAAACAGCTGGGGGTTTGGCTCTGGGCTATTGAGGTAGAGCGTCGTTTTCGAGCCAATCAGGTGTTCGCCATTACCATTGTCAAACACCGCATAGGCGGATAACTTTGCATGTTGATCAGATAGGCTTGAGTCGACGTACTTGAGCTTGCCATCAATAAAGCTCCCCTCCGCTGATTGAAGCGACGCTTTTAGCGTATCGGGTTCGTTATTAAGGACTTGGCGGAAGGTATTGAGCACCTCTGGTGATGCCATAAAGTGCACTTCAACCGTATCAGTGGCCACCAGTTCAGAAATTAGATCTCCCGCATTGACAAGGTTGCCCGTATTAAAGCGAATTTGGCCCATTTTGCCCGAAAATGGCGCGTAAACCGTGGTCGACTTCAGCGCCTTTTGCGCATTGAGTAAATTGTTTCGTGTTGCGTCGACGGCTTTCACAGCGGTATTGAGCCTTGGATCGTTTTCATGAGCGGTACGGGTGAGCTCAATGATGTTTCTTGTCGCCATTTGATACTCATACTCTGCCGCCTTAACCGCGAGGGAGGGCAAAGCATCATCAAAGCTAAATATCGGCTCTCCTTGGTCAACGTATTCGCCATCTTGAACATAAATCGTATCGATTTTCGCGCTATGCTCAGCAATGATTTGGGTGAATTGCGATGGCTTAATTTCTCCATCGAGTGGGGTTAACTTGGTGACTTGTCGCTCGATTGGAAACTGAACTACGTAAGCGGTGGGCTGCGCGTTTGGTCCAGCTTCTGAACGCTGACAAGTAAAAAACAGAATCGGAGCAAGAGTAAAAGTAAGGCCAACAGAAAGGGCGAGTTTGTTCATGTCTGTCCCTGGATTATTATTGTTCTGGCTTATTGGATTGGTAAATGGTGCTGATTGTATTATCGCTCCCAAGAATATTTTAACTTTACCGTTAAGTAAAGTTATTGGCAGGTTCAAGAGTGAGACAAGGTTAAGACCAGAAAACAGCGGTACGGGTTAATTCTCGGATTATGAGAAACTATTGTGACTAATGCTTATTAATTCCTACAGGATAAGAATACAATTTGATCATCAACCAATTCTAGCGATACAACAAGAGCGTGAACTCTATGAAGCAGAGTAGTGGACAAGTAAACGAGAAGGTTCTGCAGTTATTAATGCAAGTGGCGGTGAATGATGAGCCGGTGACAGCCAAACAGCTCAGCGAGCAAGTAGGAACACCAATCAGTAGCTTATATCGTCATCTTAAACTGTTAAAAGAGTGGAACCTGATTGAAGAGAGTCCATCAGACAAAACCTTGATCATCGGTCCGGCTGCATTGATGCTAATGCGCAGTTACGAAACCAGCCAGCACGATTTGGATGCGGTTGATGTTGTGCTAAATCGGCTGCAAAAACAGACCGGTGAAATGGCGGCGTACATGGTGCCTGTAGGCTACAGAGCACTGTGTGTGAGTCGTAAAGAGAGTATGCAGGCGCTTCGTTGCAGCTACGTCCAGGGTCAAAGTCAACCTCTGCTACGAGGCGCCTCATCAAAGGTGATGCTTGCGTATATGCCTGCGCAGCGATGCGAAAAGATCTTACGTTACTTTGGCGAATACAACCATATTTCGCAGTGGCAAGAAGAGCTGGCGCAAATCCGCAATCAAGGATACGCGCTCAGTACTTCGGAGATCGACTCAGGTGTGTCAGGGATCAGCGCACCAGTGATGAAAGGAACAAAATTGGTCGGAGCGATTTCGGTCATGGCGCCTGCCCATAGGGTAGAACAAAACCGGCAAAAGATAATTTTGCACGTTCTTCAAGCAGCAAGGGCTTTGCCCCCAGAAAGGTAATGCGATGTTTGGGCTATTTCGACGTAACAAAACACACAGTATCACAGGTATTTCTTCACATCGGTTAGCGTTGTTGACCGTATCGGAACGAATTAAGCCGATGAAACAGGTGGACTTTGAGATAGCCGATCAGAGCTTAGAAGAGATGTTTGACTGGCTAGTGTCGCTGGATCAATCGCACTGGTTAAATGGTGGTCACTACAATCTCATGGAGCAGTCTGCTAATCAGTTCCAATTGCACCTCAGCCGTTTTTTAGGCTCTGATACGTTGCCCGTTGCGCTGACAAACAATAGCGAGAGTTTGCTCTACAGCTTACCTCTTCTTCATTCTTCGCAGCGAGATTTGGGCATTATTCATATTGGTCGGCAGTTTGAGTTAAAAGCGTCACTAGAGCCTGACCAAGGCTCGGCCTTTCACTTTGCATTGTCACGCTATAATGAATGCCGATTGTTCTGTTTAGGGATCGACAGTGCCAACATTGACGAGCGAACCATTGAGTATGCAGAAGATCTTGGCTGTGATTGGTTAACGTTGCCAGAGTGCAATTTTAGTCATCGTTTTCAAGTGAAGCAGCAGATCGCGACGTATCTTACCCATTGTGAAGAGGTGATACTCAACATTGATCTTGCTTGCCTATACCCAGTTTCTCGTTTGGAGCAAGGCAGCGCATTGGATATTCAAATGGTCAGCCGTATGTTGAGACAAATCTTGATTTCAGGAAAGGTGCGCCAAATTCAGTTGGTCGGCTATAAAGATAAACACCTGTTCTCCAAACAAACTCAGGCCATTTTCCATGAGCTTGCCCAAATGTTCCCATCGAACAACTGCGCAGCTTAATGTTACTTTCTAACATCGCAATTTTCTTATGCGAGGAAAGGCTAAGCGATGTCAGCGCTAAGTGTAAGCGATGAATTGATGAGTAATAATGAGCCTTGCTTGTCGGGGCTCAAGCCATAGCCTGTTGCGCATTTTTGTCTTCCGTTTTGTCCCTTTCCCCATAATTACCCGTCATTTTTGAGTGTGACCAAATTCACTTTTTCGCAACAAAGTCCTTACTCTTTGTGCCGTGTTACTTTTCTCCAAACTAATTATACCTTTGTCACTAACCCTTTGATCTGACGTGTCTCGCGCCATGTTACTTTTTAACAATTAAGTTGCTCTCCATAAGTTACTCAAAAACAAATCCATTTAAAAACAATTACTTAAAGTTACCTTGTTGATCTTGTGTTAGAAACTATCACACAAATTTGTTTTTGTGATCGTGAACACTTCACCACAATTATCTTATCGGTATGGTTAATTTATCCGCACTTTAGTGAGCAAAACTTATGCGGAAGCGCCTCCAAGGAATGCTGTCAAAAAGGAAGGACAATGGGTTTATGACATTACCGAATAACATCATTACAACAACAAAAAATCGGCTAAATAAAGCCAATCAATTTGCAGTGGGAATTTTGACTGTCTTATTGATTTTAGATGTTTGGCTAGGCGTGTTGGACCGCTACGTACTCAAGCTGCAATTGGTGTGGGTTGAAGAGCTGGCACGTTACATCATGATATGGGCAATTTTAATGGCGGTGCCATGCTGTACCGCCGGCAGAGAACATATGGGGTTAGAATTTGTCACTAAACGTTTTCCCTATGTCGCCCAACAAATGGTTAAGATTGGCGTTGGCGCACTGACTTTTAGCTTCTTTGGCTACATCGCCTACTTGGGTTATACCTTTGCAGAGAAGGGCGCAAATCAACTTTCAACGGTCTTTTCTATGCCAATGGCTTATGCCTATGCGGCAATCCCCGTCACTTTTGCTCTGTCCAGTTTCCAAGCTTTCTTGGTTTGGCTTGAAGATATCTACGCGCTGAAGCTGTACTTAGCGTCTGAAAAGTTTGATGTGCAAGGAGAGCAGTTATGATTGTCGGCGTAGTGTTTTTATTGTTAATGCTGATTGGCGCTCCGATTGCTATCGCCTTAGGTGTGGCTGGTATCACCGGGATGTACGATATGGGTGGTGCACACTTTGCGTCGCTGGCACCAAGTAAGATCTTTAATGGTTTAAATATTTTCCCTTTCTTAGCGATGCCGTTTTTCATCTTAGCGGGTGAGATCATGAACCACACTGGCATCACGAATCGATTGGTTTATTTATCGGAAGCTCTGGTTGGTCACTTTCGTGGTGGTCTCGCGCATTCAAACATGGTGGCATCGGTGTTTTTCTCAGGTATTACCGGTTCAGCCACCGCGGATGCCGCGGCATTTGGTCGAACGCTAGTGCCAGCTATGGAGAAACAAGGTTATTCGAAAGATTACGCTTGCGCAGTAACGGCAGCGGGCTCAATCATCGGCCCTACCATTCCACCATCAGGGCTTATGGTGGTTTATGGCTCGCTTATGGGGGTGTCTATTGGCGGCTTATTTGCAACGGGTATTTTACCGGGCATCTTGGTGTGTCTGGTATGTATGGCAATCATTGGCGCAATGGGTAAACGCAAAAACCTACCAAAGATGAGCCAAAAAGCGACGCTCGCTGAAGTACTGGATCACTTTAAAAACTCAGCCTTAGCATTGCTGATGCCACTTATTATTCTTGGCGGGATTGTGTTTGGCATTGTGACGCCAACGGAAGCGGCATCAATCGCGGTGGCTTACGCGCTGGTAATTGGTACCTTTATCTACCGGAACCTTACGCTAAGTGCACTCTTTCAAATGGTGATTCGCACGGCACAAATCTCGGCGGTCATCTATCTCATCATTGGTTCCGCTTCGATTCTTGGCTGGTGGCTGAGCTTCAATCAAATCCCACAGATGATTGCGGACATGTTTATTTCACTGTCGGATAACCCACATGTGATCTTAGCGCTGATCATCGCGCTTTTACTCACGGTTGGCATGATCATGGATATCAATGTGATGTTGATTATTCTAGCGCCAATCTTAGTGCCATTGACGATGGAAATCGGTATGGACCCGCTGCATGCAGGTATCGTCTTTATTCTTGCTCTTAATATCTCATTGATGACACCGCCAATAGGGGCTTGCTTGTTCGTCCTTTCATCCGTCACTGGAGCAAAAATAGAAGGCATATCGAAAGAGTTAATGCCGTTCCTTATCGGCCAACTGCTGCTGTTATTCGCAATCGCATTTTTCCCTGACATAGTGCTGTTTATCCCACGACTGCTGGGCTACTAGCACTGCAACACCCTGACCCTACAAATCCTGGCTATCGCATTAGCCTAGCCAGGTAATAACTAAAATTCATACATAATGGAGTTATTATGAAAAAGCTAACCAAATCACTGATCGCAACTGCTCTGGCAACCAGTCTTTTTACCGCCCCTTTTGCTATGGCAGAAAAGGTTCTGCGTATCGGCCATGACAACAAAGCTGACATCATGGAGAACCCTGCCCATGCGTTTACTGGGGTGTTTAAAAACATTGTTGAAACGGCAACCAACGGTGAAATTAAGGTTCAAGTATTTCCTAGCAACCAGTTAGGGACGGCGAAAGAGCACATTCAGATGGTGCGTGATGGTCAGCTGCAAGGGACACTTTCGCCAGTTGGTCCTCTTGCCGGTTACTACCCACGTATTGGTGTATTGGATGTGCCTTTTGCATTTGATAACAACGCGTCTACCTATGAAGTGCTTGATGGCAAATTTGGCAAAGCTTTAGCGGGTGACATAGAGGCAGAACTGAAAGATGTCAAAATCTTAGGCTTCCCAGATACAGGCGGCTTCTTCTCAGTGACTAACTCTAAGCGCGCCATTGAAGATCTCGATGATTTTAAAGGTCTGCGCATTCGTACCATGACGCTGCCAACACACCAAAAAATCATTCAGTCTCTGGGCGCTGAAGCGTATCCGCTCTCATGGGGCGAAGTCTATTCATCTCTGCAGACAGGCGTGATTGATGGTCAGATGAACCCAGTACCTACGGTCTCTTTCGCTAAGTTTAACGAAGTGCAGAAATACCTAACCCTGACGAATCACTTGTTTGCCCCATACACTTTCATGGTGAACAAAAGCTTCTACGATGGGTTAACGGAACAAGAGAAGAAGATTGTTTCCGATGCGGTCGAGATTGCATTGAGCGCTAACCGTGGTCTATCTCGTTTGATTGAGGCATCAAGTGATCGCGGTCTAGAAGGGCTGAAAAAACGTATGAAGGTTAATTCGTTGACGGCTGAGCAGCGTGAGTCAATGCGAAAAGCAACGCAGCCTGGTGTGATTGCTTACGTGAAAGAAACACACGGTGATAAAGGTACCGAACTTCTCAATCTATTCCTTGAGGAAGTCGATAAAGCCAACCAATCTACCTATTTGAAATAGGCTCTCTCCAGCCACTTGCCCCGACACGCGTTGGGGCTTTTTTGTTTTTAAGGGATAAGTATCCCGTTGTGCTGTCGATAGTGAAGTTCTGCTTTCTCATTTTTACAGAGCCTAAAAACGCAAAAGCTGGCGATTAAGCCAGCTTAGTTTTTTGGGTTAGCACATTAAGATTCTTTGTTCGCGTTTTTGTTCGACTCTTTCCAATACTGAATACGAACGCGATGCAATTGTGCTTTTCTCATTTTCTTCATGATATTCCCTCACGTAAATACAAATCCGCTCTTCACTGAGCTAATGTGAATCAAGTTCCTCATGAACAAGACTCAATTTAGCCGCCAATTTTTAAAAAAGCTAGGGTTTGGTTCACATTTTTTTGCATGTATGCCGTACCTTATTTACCAAAATTGAACCATAGCGCACTTTAATGAGTTTGCCATGTAAGTGTCGTTTTTCTGTAAAGGGTTCTTAACCCATAAGAAACAATAAGTTAATTTCTCTGTCATTTACGGCTTCTACCATTCCTTGGCAATTTTTATTAAAACTAAGCAAGGAGTCAGCAATGTGTCCAGTTTCAAGCGATAAGCGTGATAATCAGGATTCTGAGTTCAGCCAAATGATCGATGCTCGTCTGTCGAGACGCCGATTTTTAGCTGGAACAGCGGCAGTAAGTGCAAGTGCATTTCTTTCGCTAAACCCGATCACAAAGGCTTTCGCTGCAAAAAGTGAAAGTGCTCTGCTCAACTTTGAAGCGGTTCCAGCATCGACAGCTGACGCATTCATCGTACCTAAAGGTTATAAAGCGACCCCATTACTTTCTTGGGGAGACCCAATCTTTAATGGCGCGCCTGAGTTTGACCCAAGTGGTAAGCAAGGCTCTGACGCGCAGCTTCGTCAGTTTGGTGACAACACCGACGGCATGAGCTTTTTCCCAATCAATGAAAACCGCGCAGTGATCGCGGTAAACAACGAGTACACCAATTACGATTTGCTGTTTGATCACGGCGGAAAGGCGATGACAGCAGACGACGTTCTTAAAGCGCAAGCAGCGCATGGCGTTACCGTGTTTGAAATTATCAAATCCGATAACGGTTGGACGCTCGACAAAAGCGGCGCACGCAATCGACGCATCACCGCAAACACGCCTATGCAGCTAACCGGCCCGGCTGCGGGGCACGATCTGATGAAAACCGAGCTAGACCCTTCAGGTATGACGCCGCTTGGCACATTCAACAACTGTGCGAATGGCCAGACTCCTTGGGGAACGTACCTTACGTGTGAAGAGAACTTTAACGGCTACTTTGGTACTAGCGCGAGCACAGAGCTAAGTGATGATCACAAGCGTTATGGTGTGAAAGCGGCGAAGAGCAAGTATCAATGGCATGACAGCGATGAACGTTTTGATGTGGCAAAACACCCGAACGAACCACATCGCTTCGGCTGGGTTGTTGAGATTGACCCGAATGACCCAACATCAACACCGCTAAAGAGAACGGCTTTAGGTCGTTTTAAGCATGAAAATGCAGCGTTACTGATCAACGATGACGGTCACGTGGTTGTGTATCTCGGTGACGATGAGCGCGGAGAGCACTTATACAAGTTTGTGTCGAAGAACAAGTATCAGCCAGGCAACGACAAAGTAAACCGCAACCTACTAGAAGAGGGCACTCTGTTTGTCGCCAAATTTGAAATGGATGATAATGAGCTCAAAGGCAAAGGTCAGTGGATTGAGCTGACACACGGCAAGAACGGTTTAACCAAAGACAACGGTTTTAACGACCAAGCAGAAGTGATGATTTTTGCTCGCCGTGCTGCGACACAAGTTGGAGCCACCACGATGGATAGACCTGAGTGGGTTGCGGTGCACCCAGACAACAAACATGTGTTCTGTACGCTAACCAACAACAAGAACCGAGGTGTGAAAGAAGGTCAACCTGTTGGTGGTCCTAACCCTCGTAAAGAAAACCACTATGGCCAAATTGTACGCTGGGTACCGCAAGCCGGTGACCATACCAATGCGGGATTTGAGTGGGACCTTTACTTAATTGCAGGTAACCCTGAGGTCCACAAAGGTAACCTATATGCAGGAAGTGCCAACATTACCGCAGACAACATGTTCAATAGCCCAGACGGGATTGGTTTCGACTCTGCCGGACGTTTGTGGATTCAAACCGATGGTAACTACTCGAACAAAGGGGACTTTGCAGGACAAGGCAACAACCAAATGCTGTGTGGTGACCCAATGACTGGCGAAGTTCGTCGTTTCTTGACTGGACCAATTGCGTGTGAAATCACGGGGCTGACTTTCTCAGCAGACAACAAAACGATGTTTGTGGGTGTCCAGCACCCAGGTGAAAAAGGCGCGCCTTCTCACTTCCCTGGTGGTGGTAACAGCAAGCCGCGTTCAACGATCATGGCGATCACCCGTGAAGATGGCGGCGTGATTGGCGCATAATCACAATTAAAGTGGTGCAATCAAAGCTTCAGAGTGCCTGACTCTGGAGCTTTTTTTATTCTCAACTCGTTAAAAATTGATGCCAGCGCGACTATCTGTACTGCACAAAGCCTAAAAGCCAAAAATTGATAATATCTCCAATATTGAAACGGCAATGGCTAGGCTGTTTTTTACTAATTACTCTCCGCAATGACAGGACAATATTGAAATATCGTGCCTTGTTGGGAGTTAATTACGTGCTAGATTTGGTTTTTTACAAGGTTGTAACGTCAACTCTCAGTCACATTTTTGTCAATTAATTGCTCTCTCAAGAGGAAATTTAGCGCAAGTTTAAGTGGTAATTTTGCCGTCTTGAGTGGGATGCAAGCTCAAAAGCAAGAAAAGTGTGACTTTGTATAAATTTGCTACTAAATCTAGTTGCTTCATTTGTACGGTATGTCTATATTGAAAGAGTACCCAAACTAACCAAAGGTGTTTAGACCACGTCAATTTCAATAGTTAATACGAATACACTGCACGATACAGAAACACAACTTTGCGCGATTTCGCGCTGTGTGATTCCCAAACGTAAAAGAATAAAGTATTGCATGACGGCCTTCGCGATTTAGCGGCATCTTATGGTTAGCCAGGTACTGGTGATGTTAACCATGGAGGAGATTAGGCTATGATATCAGTGATTCTATTCGCATTAGCAATTGTGGTTTTCTTCTGTTGTTGGACTGCCCAACACGGTCTACCTGTGTTAGGAATGAAGCTCGATGAGACCGACCAACTTCTATTGTCGGAAGTGCTCGGTGAAGAAGTTCTAGAAGCATAAGCTACCCACTCAGTCGCGCAGGGGGCACCCACGGGTCCTCCTAGTGCCTGCCTTACTATATATACTCCCCGTTATTCTCTCTTTGCAATACTGTGCTCAATGATCTCCTTAACGGTCTTAAACCTTGCCGGCCAATCGCGGTTCTTTTTTGAAAGTAAGTAGAGGCTATCGGTTATTGAGCTTGGTAATGGATAGACCGTGACCTGCTCTCGGTGGGTAAAACTTTCCAACGTGCTTTTTGGCAAAATAGTAAACCCTAGCCCTTTCGATACAGGCAGAAGAATTTGCGCAATCTGATTGACGTAGCCCGTCATTGGGACGTTGTTCATGGCTAGGCTAGCGAGCTCGGGATCATCGAATTGTGAAAAATAGAGCGCGAAGTAGTGGGCGGCATCAGGGTGACGGATAAACCCTAGCTGCTTGAGAGTGTCTACGCTCAGTGGCTGCTTACTCGCAGGATGACTGGCGGGTAACATCAGGCACAAAGGCTCATGCCCGAGTTTTTCGCTGTGGAAGCGAGCGTCATTCGGCACTCGTGTCACAATCCCAAGGTCGGCGCGATCGTCGAGTATGTCATTGAGGATTTTATGCTCCGGTGCTGCCTCGACTTGTGGAATGAGTTTTGGGTAGCGGCTTTGCAACTCCAGCAAGGCGGGGTAAAGCATCAGGGCCATTGAACCGGAGCAAGAGAGCGACACGGCTCCGGCATAAGGATCGTCTTCGCCCAATGAGGCAAGGAGCTGCTGTTCACTCTTCTCAAGACGTTTGGCGTAGTCGTAAACGGCGCTTCCTTGCTCGGTAATCGAGAAACTTTTCTTATCTCGCTTAATCAATAGATAGCCGCATGCTTCCTCAAGCTTTTTTATGTGCTGAGTGACGCCTGGCTGAGTCATAAACAGCTTATCTGCCGTTTTGGTAAAGTGACCTGTATCGATAAGAGTGGTAAACGTTTTTAACCAAGTAGGGTTGAGCATGATGCTTACTTCATAAAATACCATTATGAAAATTAGGTTAAGCGATAATTGCTAGTTTGTGTAGCAACCTTTGCCTGAACGGAAAAATTATTGTGTGCATCACGCTTATGATTGCTGTTATTATTCTCAGCAAATAGTCGGGGGGCCTGACCATCATCGATGGCATGGCTGAGATCGCACTGCGAGACCCGTTGAACCTGATTCAGTTAACACTGACGTAGGGAACTATTCGCGTGACACTGGGTAGAGTGTCCGCACTCGCTGGCAATTTCTCTGCTGGATGAGAGTTCCTGTACGTCTTGTAATAGGAGCACTCATGCCACATTCACAAGACAATATCCCCATCGTATTGACCATTGCTGGCTCAGATAGCGGCGGCGGCGCGGGCATTCAAGCCGACATCAAAGCCATCTCTGCAACCGGAAGCTATGCGTGTTCGGTCATTACTGCCATTACGTCACAAAACACCCTCGGCGTATCCGCCATACATCCTATCCCTGTTGCTCATATTGAAAGTCAGCTCGATGCCGTTTTTTCAGATCTCAACATCATTGCCGTAAAAGTAGGGATGCTCGCAGACAGCGAAATCATCGACATGGTCGCGAGAAAGATTCGTCAATATCAACCAAAGCATCTCGTGGTGGACCCTGTGATGGTCGCGACCAGTGGCGACTTGTTGCTAAAACACCGCGCGATAGAGGTCTTGAAGCGTGAATTGCTGCCATTGGCCGATCTCATTACCCCTAATTTGCCAGAAGCCGCCGCCCTTATTGGCGGGCAAGTGCCTGAAAGCGAAGATGATATGGGGGCGATGATTGAGCAACTGAGAGGGCTCGGAGCGAATGCTGTTTTACTCAAAGGAGGGCACCTTGAGAGCGATGACAACAGCAACGACCTACTGATTGAAGCCAACAGTAGTGACTTATTGCGCGCGCGACGCTTTGCGACGAAAAATACCCACGGCACTGGTTGCACCTTGTCATCAGCGATTGCGTCTTATCTCGCTCAGGGGAACCGTCTTCACAAGGCGGTGTATCTTGGCAAGCAATATATTTCTCAAGCGATCTCTCATGCTGATGAGCTCACAGTGGGTCGTGGCCATGGCCCAGTCCATCACTTTTTCCCCGGTCATATCAATGTGAGATAGCCCTTTATCGACTCGAGTGAAAGAGGAAATTGACGTCGTTTTGCGATCATCTTTGGCTGCTGAAATGAACTTTCATCGAATTGACATAGTGTTGATAAAGCTCGTAACAAACAGGCGTTTAATACGATTCATGTTGAGTTGTGGAGCGGTGAATTCGAGTGAAAAACTATCTGATGAAAAAGCAGTATGGCTTGGGGTTATTGGCCATCTTGGTGCTATTGGTTTCTCCAATGTCACTGCTAGTTAGTCATATCGATTTACTGGGCGACGTCTCTTTCGAAGAAGGGCTTTTTTATACTCTGCTCACTGATTCCGCTGGCTCACAAGGCTTTCTCATTACCTTACTAGTTCTGTCATTGTTGGTCTGGAGAAAACGCCCGTCTACTCAAAACTTGCTTGCCAACGGCGTCCAACTGGGGGTGATTTTGTTGATTGGTTTTGCGGCTAAAACCGGGCTGAAAATCATGACAGAAAGCCCTCGACCTTACACGGAACTTTTGTCTCACCAGCTTCTCATTCCGCAGCCGGAGCATTTTTACAAGCTCAACTCGACACAAAAAGCTGAAGTTATTGATGGCATTTCGACCCAAGTAAGCCAATGGAGAACTCGTCACTGGCAAGGCGAAAAAGATTACTCGTTTCCCTCAGGACATACGATTTTTGTGGCCATCTGTATCGCGTTTTTTGGTGGGCTATTTGTGCAATCAAGAGAGTACGGACTCGCGGCTGCGCTCATGTTGTGGGGACTCGGTGTCGCGTATAGCCGACTGTGGCTCGGAATGCACCGACCGATAGACCTTGTAGGTTCTATCGTCTTTGTTTCCGCGGTTTATCTATTGGTGCCTCAGTTCCATACATTGAGCGAAAAGATCCTCCTCAAGCTTCCAATCTTGACTCACAAATAGACCAGCTCAAATACAGCGTTTGTTTAGAGATCCCGCATTAGCGTCTCTAACTCTTCGTTGGCTGAATCAATCAAGCGGTTGATTTCTTCCGCGTCTTTGTTAGTTAGCTCAAGTTGCCAAGGTTTTTGCTCGCCCTGAGCTGACAATCGAGTATGTCGGCCAACTTTTCTAAAGCTCAGTTCAGAAAATTCGGCTTGGTGATGAACCTTGTTTTCCTTAATGTCGACATCGAGTAAGCCGACAGGATTGATCTCCACATGAGCATGGTTTTGATCATGAAGTTGATAGTCTCTATGTACGGAAATCATAAGCGGCTCCTTGCTATTGTGAACGGGGATTTAAGCAAGTGTAGGATAGGGAATTTGAACGCTACTCGAAATAAATACCAAGATTGATCTGGCTTAATAAACTCGATGATTTTTGCTGACAACGTCAGCATTGGCATTAAAAAAGCTGCCAGAGGCAGCTCATTCGTTAGGCTTGACTGAGGGGGCTCAGTATTTCTCTGCGGTTGGCTCTGACGATAAATATCACGCCGATCAAAGGGACCACTACAGCGGCAAATGGAATCATGCCTGCGCCCAAGTGGCTGTCTATCACGACACCTCCTAAGAACCCGCCAAATGCGTTGGCCAAATTAAACGCGGAGATGTTTGCTGTTGCCGCGAGTTCTTGTCCTTCGCCACCGTGGTTCATGACTCGTAACTGCATAGCTGGAACATTCGCGAAAGAGGCGACGCCGAATACAAAGGCTGCAGCGATAAAGAGCCAAGAATGGCTAAGGCTTAGCCCAACCAAAAGCAGTGAAACAATCATTGCCAGAGCCCAATAGATGGAAGCGTTATGAAGATTTCTATCCGAGGAACGTCCACCCAGGTGGTTGCCGATGATCAAACCAATCCCAACGATAACCAGAATCCATGTTACGTCTTGCGCATCAAATCCGCTAACGTGCATAGCGATAGGCGCTAAGTAACCATACAAGGTCATAAAGCCCGACCAAACCAATACAGTAACCGTTAAACTGATGAGAAGTAGAGGATTCTTAAATGCAATTAACTGAGTTTTGACCGCTTTTGCTTGCTCGTGTCCATTTGATTGAATCACAACCGCAATAAAGAACAAAGCGATGGCACCGAAGGCCGCGACGGTAAGAAAGGTAGTATGCCATCCAAATTGCAGACCAATCCAAGTGCCCCCTGGCACTCCTAACACGTTTGCTAAGGTTAAGCCTGCAAACATCTGTCCAACGGCGCGGCCAGCCATGTTTTTGGCAACCAGTCCTGTCGCAACCACAGCACCAATACCGTAAAACGGACCTTGAACCAAACCTGTGATTACGCGGCTGGTCATCAATATCCAATAGTTTGGGGCGTAAGCAGAAAGTAGGTTACCAAGAATAAATAGCACCATTAGCCCAGCCAGCACCTTCTTCTTATTGAAACGAGCGAGGTATATAGTGAGTAGTGGGCCGCCAAACACAATCGCAAGTGCGTAGCCACTAATTAGGTAGCCCGCTTGACCTTCAGTAATTGAAAGAGTGTGAGCAACTTGAGGCAATATGCCCGCGATAACAAATTCTGCTGTGCCAATTGCGAAGGCAGCTAAGGTTAGAATCCACACCTGCAGTGGCATCTTTTCATTTTTCATAGCAATCTCATTTTGGGTTTCGATGGCAAGTCGAGGGACTTGTCTGAATAGCGTCAGTATATTGATTCGAAAAAATTTGATAATTGGGTATTATTTGAATTTATTATTCAGTCATTCCAAATAATGAGGTAGGAAGATGGACAAGTTCGCCGATATGGAAATGTTTGTTGCCATTGTTCATCACAGAGGCATGGCATCAGCAGGGAGAGCTTTGGGGCTATCGCCCGCGACCGTGACGGCGAGGCTGCAAAATTTAGAGCAGCGCTATGGTGTGAAGCTGCTGAATCGAAGCACTCGTCATTTGTCTTTGACGGATGCAGGGGCGCTTTATCACCAATCGTGTATTGAAATATTGGAAAGCGTTCGAGCGACTGAGAATGTGCTTCAAACCGGGACCACAGAGGTAAAAGGACCGCTTAAAATCTCAGCTCCGAAAGATATAGGTAAGCAATACATTGCGCCATTGCTCTCCTCTTTTTGTCGTAAATACCCCGATGTGATTCCCTTTCTCTATTTGAATGATGGGTTAAGCAACATGGCAGAATCTGGGCTGGATCTAGTGATTCGCTATGGGGAGCTAGCAGATAGCCAACTGATTTCGCGCAAGTTAGCAACTAGCCAGCGAGTGCTGTGTGCCTCTCCTCAATACCTTGCAGATTACGGAGAGCCAGAAAGCCCGACAGAGTTGATGGCTCATCAATGTCTTGCATTGATAAGAGGGAATGAAGCGCTGCAGCATTGGTATTTTGCCGCTAATGGGGAGCAGCAATCCATTTCTATCATGCCAAAACGGTATTCAGATGATGGGGAGGTGCTTCGTCAGTGGGCGATTGACGGTGAAGGGATCGTCATGAAGTCGATTCTAGATGTCCAACAAGACATTGCTCAAGGTCGTTTGGTCACCTTGCTTGATGGCTATACGAAGAATTTTAGTCAGGTTAGTGTCGGCCAAAGCGCAGATTTACACGTTATCTATCAAAGCCGCGATTATCTACCCAAGCGAATTCGACTGTTTTTAGATCACTTGTATCGTGCGTTTGAGTTAGGGTCTGAGGGGCAGCCATTGTGAACATCGGTATGAGCGTGGTTCAGCTTTTGGTGATGGTACGCTATCCAGCTTGAGATTTACGGTCGCCTTCGCTATCGCAAATATGACTACACTTTAGGCAGTGACTTAAGATCTTATTGGGAAACCGATGTCGTTGCGTGAAACCAAAATAACCAACCCTTGTGTGCGAAATTGTTGTCTCGATGACGATGATGTTTGCCTTGGCTGTTTTCGTACCCTAAAGGAAATCTTGGGTTGGAATCAGATGACTCAGGCTCAACAAAAGCACACCCTGTCTTTATGTCGACAACGACGTCAAAAATCACACCCTTTCTCTTAACCTACTGGGCCGATGTCGCCGCCAACAAAAAAGCAAAATAACGCTTTACCTAAAGTTAACTTGAGGTTTTATCCTGTTGTTAAATCAACAAGGAGTGAGAATTATGCAGAACAATTATGTCAAAGAGTTGGCGATCAAGAGCTATCAAGAAGAAGCGCAAAAAGAGTACTATCGAACATCCTCGGAGTCCTTTCACGCTCCAAGTTTTATGATTAGAATTCTAGCTAGCTCGATACTGATGGGCTGGTATTAGTCTGATTTGCGCAGTTTCTCTACATCCCTGACTTTCTTGGGGTGTTGCACTCAATAGACACTTCGATTAATCTGGAAATATACGATTATTTGGAGTGACTATGGAACTCGACGCTGTCGCGAAAGCACTAAAAGAGCTGGGCCACCCAACGCGGCTATCTATCTATAAAACTGTCGTCAAAGCAGGCCATCAAGGTGTTGCGGTTGGTGCAGTGCAAGAAAAAATGGCCATTCCAGGCTCTACCCTTTCCCATCATATATCGAGTTTGGCGTCAGCGGGTTTAATCAGCCAGCGTCGCGAAGGTCGTACCCTTTACTGCGTTGCAGAGTATCAATGCCTTGAGGGTGTGATTGGCTTTTTGCGCGCCGAGTGCTGCGCCGATGCAAAAGGAAAGTAACCCCTTTTAGATAACGGTGGAAACAGGCAAGTATTTGATACTTTGTGGCACTGAGTGTGGTTAGTTTAACAAGCTACCCAGTAACGCCTCGCTGTTCAGCGAGGCGTTTTTGTGATTTATTGGACACTCACACAACAGAGGATGTTGACCATGGTTACAGCACTTTACGCTTCAATATTGGCTGGTTTGATGATCTGGCTTTCGATTGAAGTCATCAAACAGCGTCGCAAAGCACAAATAAAATATGCCGATGGAGGTGTGGACGCGTTGCAAGTCGCACGCAGTGCTCATGGTAATGCGGTTGATTATGTTCCCATTACCTTAATACTGATGGCTATGGTCGAATACAATGGGGCGTCTGTTTGGCTTATTCATCTATTTGGTACGCTCTTTGTTATTGGGCGCATCCTTCACGCGAAAAGTATTCTTGCCGACAAATTAAAAGGACGCATCACTGGTATGAAGCTCACCTTTCTTGTCATTGTCGGCTTAATCATACTTAACTTGGTCTACTTGCCGTATGAGCAAATTATCTAAATAACCAGCGATAAAGTGGTGTTTTTGATAAGCCAACCACCAAAATGAGCGTTGTGATGAGCGTCCCGAACAGTACTAAGCCATCTTTGGCAAGGTCGGTAATCTCATAGTATCGTGCAACGTTCATCATCAAGATTATGACAGGTAAGTGCGCCACATAGATGGGCAGCACGAACTTTGATAGCGACGTGATTCGTCGATCTTCCCCAAGCTCTGGCTTCGATAATAGCCACAAGAAGCAACCTGTGCCCCATAGAGCTGTACCAAAAAGAAAATCGTTAGCGTTGAACGGTTGATCAAACTGATAGAGCCACGCTGCCTCACCAAAATGAATCATCATGCCGACAAATGCCAATAAGGCGGCGTGTCTTGCGCCAATAGATATGCTGTGTTGACGGATGGCAAAACCAATGGCGAACAACAATGAACTAAAGAATGGACCGTTACGAGTAAAGAATGGGGTCCATAGTTCGGTCAGGTTTTGATAGCTACCGCCGAGCACGCCATATACGTATAGGATTGCACCGATCGGCAATAACCACGTCGTTTTGTTTAGCTTGGCGAGTACACCTGCGATAAGCGCGGCAAACATAAGAGCAGGAATAAACCACAGGTGAACCAATCCCCCCTCCAAAACAGAGTTAAGTGGCGTTTCCGCTAAAAACTGCCAATATCCTTCACGCTCTGCTAGGTAGCCTTGCTCTGCGACTCGCTGAAGGTTGAACGGCATCAGCAAACAAATGATGCTCCAAACAACAAAAATCCTCAGTAATGGGGTGAGGTACTGTTTCAACGTCGAGATAGGGTCTACGATTAACTTAGGTTGAATCAAGTAGCCAGAAATTAGAAAGAAAAGGGGCACCGCAAATCGAGTGGTTTGGTTGAAGATGAAGCCCAGCCAAGGTGTGCCGTCAAACTGCCAATAAGTGAGAAACATTTGGCAGTGCATTGCGACTATCGCGAGAATAGCGACGACGCGGCCAAACTCAATACTGATGATTTTATCGTTATTCATAAGTGACTTTCTATGGAAACAGAGTGGCGAAAGATAACAACTCTTTTGCCGAAGAATCATGATTTGGATGAGGTTTTATGTGGATGCAAACAGCACTTCTTAGCGGATTTGAGAGGCGTATCCCTTTTTTGTAACCGACTTCGTTATCAATAAAATATTGTTGCTAATCATTGTGATAAGTGGTGTGAATGCTTTTGTTGTAGGTATTCATTAGCTGGTGGAGTAGACATAGGAAAAGGCAACTTGGAGAGCAAGATGGTAAACGGAATTAAGATCAGTACAAAAATCATCATCGCGTTTTTGGCATGTTTTATCTGCTTTGGTATCTCGGCGTATGTCAGCTACCAAGGCATGCAAAATGCCAGCTCAAGTTTTAAAACCTTTAGCAACTTATCGAAAGAAACGACACTCATTGGCCAAGTCCAAGCGAATATGTTGCAAACGCGCCTAGGGGTGAATGAGTTTCTTGCAACCCACGATGATAAGTACATGCAGGCATTTAACAAACGCTTGGATCGGACCAATACTCTGCTTTTGGACTTGGAAGCGTATCTTCATGATGAAGAGAGCTTGCGTCATTTAGCAAAAGTTAAAGTAGAAGTGGCGGATTATGCCCGCAACTTCGATCTGTTGCAGAAGGAAGTCCATGAGTTTGATGCTTCTTTGAACGGCACGATGCGTGAGCAAGAAAAAGTGGCCCTCATTGCCATCGATTCGTTGCTGGAAGACGCGCATAACAGCGGTGATGCTGATATTGAGTATTACTCCGCGATATTGATGGAGACCTTCTTGTTCGCCAAAATTTCCGTATCAAACTTCCTTCAAGATCCGCAAAAAACACCGTTAGAGACTCCTCGTCGTTATCTTGAACAGCAGCTCCCTGAAGCGGAGGCTGCGCTCAAAAAATACTTAGTGACCGACAAGCAGCAATCGTTATTGTCTACTTATCAGGGCGAGCGAGAAAAATACAACCAAGATTTTGAGCATGTCGTGATGCTTAAGGAGCAAGAGCAAGTCTTGAGTCGAGCATTGATTCAACTCGGTGAAGATATTTCGCAAGAGCTTGAAGAAATCAAATACACCGCGATCGCTCAGCAAGAGAAGCTCATCCCTCAACTGCAAGAGCGAAAAGAGCAGACGGTGACAGCGATTTTCCTCGCATCTGCCGCTGCCATTGTGATAGGGGTGGTGTTTGCTGTGTGGGTTCGTCACTCCATTTTGCAAGGCATTGCACGGGTGAAGGTGGTATCTCAGCACTTATCCAATGGCAACTTGGCGATTAAGATAGAAAGCAATAGCAAAGATGAGCTCGGCGAATTGCTCAATGATATGCAAGTGACGATCCTCTCGTTGCGAGACATCATCAGCGAAGTGGCGACGTCTAGCAGTCGCGCGGGTGTTATGTCAGAGGAGTTATCCCAAATCACCAGTACCACGAGTGAGTCTTCTCAGGCATTGAAGCAGGAGATGGATTCAATCGCGACCGCAGTGGAGCAACTGTCTGCAAGTACGCTAGAAATATCAACCAGCGCACAAGGCGCCGCAAACTTTACCCAGCAAGCCACATTTAATGCCGAAGAGAGTTTGAGTGTCGTTGGGCAAACCTTGCAAGATATTCGAGTCATAGAGAACGAAATGACAGCAAGTGTTGAGCAGATTCAAGGGCTCTATCAGGAGTCGATCAACATTGGCTCGATTCTCGAAACGATTCGAGGCGTTGCTGAGCAAACCAACCTGCTTGCATTAAATGCTGCCATTGAAGCTGCGAGAGCGGGGGATCAGGGAAGAGGTTTCGCCGTTGTTGCAGATGAAGTTCGAACGCTGGCGCAGCGCACACAAGAAGCGACCCATCAAATTGAAACTTTGATTACCAACTTGCAAGCGGGGGCAGAATCCGCGACAAACTCGATTACGGGCAGCCATAATCGAGTACTTGAAACGTCTCAGCGTGCGATTTCAGCGACCGACAAACTCCAAGCGATCAAAGACTCCATTTTTGAGCTTAACGAGCTGAACTTACAAATTGCGGCAGCGGTTGAGGAGCAGAGCTTGGTGGCGAACAATGTCAGTGGCAGCGTACAAGAAACCAATGAAATATCCACTCAGAACAGCCAATCCGTGGGGGAAGTGTCGGTGGCCGCCAACGAACTGACGGAAGTGGCGCAGAATCTCGATCTGCAAGTGAAACGCTTCACGCTAAACTGAGTTGGGTGTATTCAGGCTGGTTGGTTTTCGCTATTGGAAAAAAAGTACGAGTGTGCTAAAAAGAGCAAGTAGTTGTGTAAGAGTGTTCTATGAGTAAAGGCAAAGTTACCCGAGAAAATATTTTGACCAAGGCGTTCGAGCTGGCAAGTGAGAATGGTTTAGAGAGTCTAACGATTGGTGAATTGGCCAAGCAGTGCGGGATGTCGAAAAGCGGTCTGTTTGCTCATTTTAACTCTAAAGACAACTTGCAGATTTCGGTTTTAGAGCATGCAAATCATATCTTTACTCAGAGAGTGATTGCACCTGCGAGAGAACACAACGCCATATCGATCGAGCAGAAACTAAAGATGCTGCTTGATAACTGGCTAGGCTGGAACCACTCTTTTCAAGGCAGTTGCATGTTTCTCGATGCATGGAAAGAAACGGGGTGCGAGACACCTCCAACCCAACAAGTCCTGAAAAAAACCATCGCGACGTGGGTTGAGTACTTGCGTATTCAGGTAGCGAAAGGGGTGGAGAATGGTGAATTTGATTCGCAACTGGATCCTAAACAAGCCACCTTTGAACTGTATGGGTTGTATTTAAGCGCTCACCTTTTTTACTCATTGCACGGAGAAGAGGCGAGTTATCAGCATTTCTGGCAAGGCGTTAACCGTCTGATTGAAAGCTGGAAATAGAACAAAGTAAGCTGAGTATTTCTACTTGGCTTATTATTTAACTAAAAATAGCACGGTCGTTCGCTTTTTCGAGAGGTAAGGACTGGCAAAGAAAGGAAAAGAAAATGAGTGAGAAGATTTACTTTAACACCTCGCAGAAGTTCAGCGTCAAAAAGAGCCTAGTCAACTTGACCACCCGTCTGCATCATACGTTGGCGCCAAGTCATGCAAAAAATACCGCGCGCAAATTGCTGCTCACTCCTGCTCGCACTCAGCCGAAAAACGCCGAGCCTGCTGGCTTAGTTAAAGGTGAGGTTACTTCAAAAGAAGGTGTGCTCAAGACCTATCAACTTGGCTCTGGTCCTGTGTGGGTGTTGACTCATGGTTGGTCGGGCAGTGCGAGCCAGTTCTACCCATTAATGGAGCATATCGCCAGCCGAGGCTATGCCGCATTGGCTTATGATCACCCAGGTCATGGGCAAAGTGGTGGTGTTTATGGCCATATCCCCGCTTTTGTTCACGGCTTGGAAGCGATACTGGATAGTGTTGACGAAGTTGCGGGGTTAGTCGGCCATAGTATGGGGACCGCTTCGTCGATTGAATGTCATCACAAGAAGCTGGTGGATAAGCCGTTTTTGCTGATCGCACCTGTCCTCGACTATCTGGATAATCTATTTGGCAGCGTCGCTCGCTCTGGCTATTCAATGCGTTTGTTCAATGCGGTAGTTTCTGAGGTGGAAGAGGAATATCGCTACCCGATTCAATCGGTCGATCCTTACAACAAACTCAAACTTCGCGCTGCATCGACTATTATTGTTCATGATGAAGGCGATAAGTTTACCAAGTTCTCGGTCTCTCAACGCGCCGCTGAAGAGATGCCAAATGTCACATTAGTTGCAACCCAAGGTCAGGGCCACGGCAGAGTGATGAAGTGTGCAGAAGTGATGCAGAGTTTTGATAAATTGAACGGTATTTAATCAACAGAAATGATGGAAACTTATCAAGTGTATTCATTAACTTAACATTGTTAACCATGATTTTGATGTGGTTAACAAATTCGCAATAAAAAATATTTCCGAGCAGGGTTGTGTGGGATCATTTGCTATGCCACAAGGCCCTCATAAGGAAATATAATAATGAATAGAAATGATAGTGTCCCTTTACCTAGCAATACCCGAGAATGGTTTTTTAACCGCAACAGCATGATTATTTTGGCGAATATCGCGCTGTTTGCGGCTCTGTACTTCACCCTACCTTTTGATCCCCAAGTGGTACTTGGGATCTGTATGCTGACGTTTGTGGCCATTTTGTGGTTGACCGAAGCCTTGCATGTCACCGTCACTGCTATCCTAATCCCCATCATGGCGGTATTGTTTGGTGTGTTTGATACCCAAACCGCACTGAACAACTTTGCCAACTCGATCATCTTTTTGTTCCTTGGTGGTTTTGCTCTCGCTGCGGCTATGCATCGCCAAGGGCTCGACAAGGTGATTGCTGACAAAGTACTCATTCTTGCCAAGGGTAAGATGAGCGTCGCGGTATTTATGCTGTTTGGTGTCACCGCTGCTCTTTCGATGTGGATCAGCAATACGGCAACCACCGCGATGATGCTGCCATTGGTATTAGGCGTATTAAGCAAAGTGAACTCAGAAAGCGGCCACAAGACCTATGTGTTCGTGCTGCTTGGTATTGCTTACAGCGCCAGTATTGGTGGTATTGCAACTATCGTAGGTAGCCCACCAAACGCCATTGCTGCTGCTGAAGTCGGCTTAACATTTACCGAATGGATGAGCTTTGGTGTGCCGACAACATTAGTGCTCTTGCCTGTTTCGATTGCGGTGCTGTTCTTCGTACTCAAGCCAGATTTAAATGGCCAGTTTGAACTAAACCGAGAAGCGGTCAACTGGGATAAGGGCAAAGTGGTGACTTTGGCTATCTTCGCTGCAACCGTATGTTTATGGATTTTTAGCAAGCCAATTAACGCCATGTTAGGCGGCTACGCCAAGTTTGATACCGTTGTGGCGTTAGGCGCGATCGTAGCGGTGAACTTTGCACGCGTTGTGCACTGGAAAGACATTGAAAAAACCGCTGACTGGGGGGTGTTACTGTTGTTCGGTGGTGGTATCTGTTTGAGCAACGTATTAAAAGCGACAGGAACCAGTGTATTCTTGGCGAATGGCTTAAGTGAAATGATTGCTCACTTAGGCATCTTCTTTATTATTGCGGTCATCGCTGTATTTGTCGTCTTCTTGACCGAGTTTGCTAGTAATACTGCAAGCGCGGCACTACTGATTCCGGTATTCGCAAGTGTCGCAGAAGCCTTCGGTATGTCGCCTGTGGTCCTATCGGTATTGATCGCTGTTGCGGCGTCGTGTGCCTTTATGTTGCCTGTTGCCACGCCTCCTAACGCGATTGTGTTTGGCTCTGGTCACATTAAGCAAAGTGAGATGATGCGAGTCGGGATCATTTTGAACCTCGCGTGTATTGGTGCACTAACCTTTATCGCGTTGAGTTTGTGGACTTAACAACACGCAATAAAAACTAAAGCGAGGCAAATGGCCTCGCTTTTTTACGATTAGATTCGTAAGATTGCTCAATGCAGTTTTCGCAACGACAAAGACAACGGGTTAAGGAAAGCCAATGAAATGGAGTGTAGGGATACTGGTCGCGGTTTGGAGCAGCTTGCTTTTTGCTGAAGTGGTAAAAGAGGAGCCGACTGAGTCGTTCATTAAGGTCAACATGACGCTTGAGCTTGATGGTGTTGAACGGTCGATTGATCAAACGCGTGAATCGCTGGACCAAATTGGAGTGGCGCTCGGCCAAATAGCTCAAAGTGATAATCTTAACGCGGATCAGCAGCGCATGCTGGGCGATACGATTGAAAATCTAAATCAGTTGGTGCACTTGTCGAAGTCGTCGGTTGAGTCATTGCCTCAAGCATTTGAGCGCTCTAAACAGACGATCTCTGATGAAAGTAAAGTATTTATGGATGACCTACGCTTTAAGGTATTGCTTGTTGTCGCGGCGATCGGATTGGTGGTTGTGTTAGTGATTGCTGCGATAGGCTGGTTCATTCTGCGGCCGATGCAGTCGTCATTGGTTGCGGTGACTCAGAACATCGCTTCGATGGCGGGCGCAATCAAAACCACTGCGGATGCGCTAGACTCCATCTCCAACCAACAAGGAGAGATTGCAAAGCGGTTAGAGCGTCATGTTGATTCGGCCGACAAGTCTTGATGATGGTTCGAGCGCGCCAAAAACAAAAAAGCTGACGCATTAACGTCAGCTTTTAGGTTGCAAGGGATTACTCGCTTTCTCGATTAAACGCCCAAGCGTACATCAACTCCAACGCAATGGTGGCGCCTGCAAGCGCTGTAACGTCGCTGTGATCGTACGGTGGTGAGACTTCGACAACGTCCATACCCACAATGTTAATTCCGGCAAGAGCACGCAGTATTTTAAGCACCTTGTCCGAGTTAAGGCCGCCGCAAACAGGAGTGCCAGTGCCCGGCGCAAACGCTGGGTCTAGACAATCAATATCGAAGGTGACATAAACAGGTTTGTCACCAATGATGTCTCGGATGCGTGCCACGATATCCTCAGCGCTTAGCTCGTTCGCTTCCATCGCATTGATCACGTTGAATCCGTGTTCGTCGCGTTTGTACTCTGTACGAATACCAATCTGCACCGAATGTTTTGGCGAAATTAGCCCTTCATTTGGGGCGTGGTAAAACATAGTGCCATGATCGTAACTGCTGCCATTGGCATAGGTATCGGTATGGGCGTCAAAGTGAATCAACGCCATTTCCCCATGATGCTTCGCGTAGGCGCGCAAAATAGGCAGAGTGATGAAATGGTCACCGCCTAACGCCAGCATGGTTTTGCCACTTTTCAAGATTTCACTGGTGGCCGCTTCTAAGCGGTAAGTAAAATCTTCGGCGTCACCACAATCAAACACCAAATCGCCGGCATCAATGACTTTTGCTCGGTCGAATACGTTGAAATCCCATGGAAATTTCTTTCCTTCCCACGCCAAGTTAACCGAAGCGCGGCGGATCGCATCTGGACCCATACGCGCACCAGGGCGACCTGATGTCGCCATGTCGAGTGGCACGCCAAGTACCACGAGATCAGCGTCTGATGAGACAGGGTTGCGCAGATACGGTCTGCGCATAAAACTCATGGAGTTTGAGTAGAGTGAATAATCAGTCTTGGTAAACAAATCATTCATTTAGAAATCCTCTAAGTAGGTGTAACCAGACAGGCCACCCTCTAATTCTTCAAGTATGGTTTGCTGTTCACTTGCGTCAACACGTTCTGACACCAGCTCGCGGTAGTTGCTGCGAATATTATCCACATCTATGTGCACGTAACGCATCATGTCTTCTACCGTGTCGCCTTCATCGATGCGTTCAATGACTGCTTCTCCGCTCTCATTGACGGTCACAACTGCACTATGGGTATCGCCAAATAGGTTGTGCATGTCGCCAAGAATCTCTTGATAAGCACCGACCAAGAAAAAGCCCATTAAGTATGGCTTGTCTTTCGTCCAAGCAGGTACTGGCAATGTGGTCTCGATACCTTGGCCTTCAACGTATTGCTCAATCGCACCGTCGGAGTCACAGGTAATGTCGAGCATCACAGCGCGGCGATCTTCCACATTTTCCAATCCTGACAGTGGCAGAACAGGGAAGACCTGATCAATGCCCCATGCGTCTGGAAGCGATTGGAACAACGAGAAGTTAACGAAAAACTTGTCGGCTAAACGCTCGTTTAGCTCATCCAAAATTGGACGATGGAAACGGTTTTTTGCGCTGAGTTGTCCACTCAATTCGTAGTAAATACGCAGCGACAGTTGTTCTGCCCATGCTCGCTGGTACAAGTTCAACAATCCCATCGCGAACTGAGAATGCACCTCAGCTAAGTCGCTTTGCGTGTCGTTGTAAATTTCAATCAGTGCGCGTGCATTACTGTCATTTTGTAACGTTTCCCAGTTCGACCACATGTTTTGTAGCAAAATTGGGTCATGGGCGTCAGGTGCACTCACACTTTCTGGATGGTACGCCTCTGTGCCGATAACGTTTGTGATCAGTACAGCATGGTGAGCAGTCAAAGAACGGCCAGACTCAGAAATAATGACTGGTTCTGGTTGCTCATACTGCTGACACACATCGCCCACGGTGCTAACGATGTTACGAGCGTACTCAATCAAGCCGTAGTTCATTGAGTTTGATGACTGGCTACGAGTGCCGTCATAATCAACCGCAAGACCGCCGCCGATATCAAAGAACTGGATGTCGGCGCCCATGCCACGTAGTTCGCAGTAGAATCGTGCAGACTCATTCACACCATTACGAATATCGCGAATGTTGGCCATTTGAGAGCCTAGGTGGAAATGCACTAACTGCAATGCATCGAGCTGGTCTTCTTCTCTTAAACGGTCAATCACAGTCAGAACTTGAGACGCGGCCAAACCAAATTTGGACTTTTCACCACCGCTGGATTGCCATTTCCCTGCACCTTGTGACGCAAGGCGAATACGAATCCCCATGCGCGGTTTCACGCCAAGGCTTTTCGCTTCTTTAAGCACAAGATCAAGCTCGGACAACTTCTCAAGTACGATAAAGACCTTATGACCAAGCTTTTCACCAATCAGCGCCAACCGAACATACTCACGGTCTTTGTAACCGTTACACACGATGACGGAGCTCGCTTTTTGTGCGAGAGCCAACACCGCGAGAAGCTCAGGTTTGCTGCCAGCTTCCAGTCCTAGCTGTTTGGTTTCTAATTGTGCTTGGCTTTCCAAAATCTCATCGACGACTTCTTTTTGTTGGTTCACTTTAATTGGGTAAACCAGCAAGTAGTTGTTCGTGTATTGATACTCGTCGATCGCTTGGTTAAATGCATCACAAATGCCATGCACGCGTTGGTGCAAGATCTGAGGAAATCGAACCAGTACAGGCAAGTTAAGTTGCTGTTCTTCCAGCTTTGAAACGATATTACTGAGCGGAATCTGGTGCGATTGGTCGCTACGAGGCGACACATACACTTCGCCCTGATTATCAATGCCATAGAAGCCTTGGCTCCAGTAATGTACGTTGTAGTCCGCGCGAACACGATCGAGTTTGGAAATATTTTCCACGTCTAGTCTCTCATAGAATAAGGAGAGTGAAACATGAATCAGAAGAACCTGAAGTCATACCTAACACGGCAGGAGTCATGGGACGCTTTTGGCCGGGTTGAGCGCATTAACGGACAAAAAGCCGTCAGAGTCTAACAAATTAATTTTGTCGAAAAGATAGCCAAGCTTATATAGATAAAAATTATGATTAAATCGGCTTAAATCAGAAGTGGGAATACGGCTATCAACCTTTATTTGCGTTAGTTGAACCGCTAAAATGGACGCAAATTGATTACCTTTGGAAGAACCATGGCAAAACTGACACTTCAAGAGCAGATGCTAAAAGCAGGCTTAGTGAACGAGAAAAAACTCAAAAAAGCGAAGAAAGGCTCGAAGAAATCTCGTGTCCAAGCGCGCGAAGTTAAAGCAGCTGTTGAAGAAAACAAACGCTTACAGCAAGAGCGTGATAAGGCGCTGAGTGAAGAGCAGAAAGAGCAGCGTCTATCCAAAGAGATCAAAGCGCAAATTAAACAGCTTATCGAAATGAACACCATCGAACAGAAAGAGGGTGAGATTAAATACAACTTTACCGATGGAACACTTGTTAAAGCGCTTTACGTTGAGCCATTGACGCGTGATCAGCTAGCGAAAGGCATTCTATCGATTGCGCGTACAGACGATACCTATGTCGTTATTCCTAGCAGCGTAGCGAAGAAGATTGCTCTGCGTGATGAGAGTGTGATCATCGAGCAAAACGCCCCAGCGGAGGATATGCCTGCGGAAGATGACCCGTACGCAGATTTCGTCGTGCCAGATGACCTGATGTGGTAATGGCAGCAAGATAGGTTTACACAGCGCTCTGCATTGGCAGGGCGTTTTTTTTGCCTAAACATGGATAAAGTGGTGCGAGGGATATGAGCTAGAGGTTGGTAGGATGCAAAGCATAAAAAAACCAGCCACTTGGGCTGGTTTTTGAAATCTTAGAAAATTGACGCTTGAGTCAATCTAAAATTATAGTACTTCAACGTTAGCAGCTTGAGGACCTTTTTGGCCTTGCTCAACTTCGAAAGCAACCTTTTGGCCTTCAGCTAGAGTTTTGAAGCCTTCGCCAGTGATAGCGCGGAAGTGTACGAATACGTCAGCACCGCCGTTTTCTTGAGTGATGAAACCGAAGCCTTTCTCTTCGTTAAACCATTTTACTGTGCCAGTAGTTTTGTTAGACATGATGTGTCCCTTGTATAAGTTTAATTAAATGTTTGGTGCGCTGAAAAATTGAACTATTAAATGTAACTATGAAGCTAAGGGAAAATCTAACTGTACTGCAGCAGAATGCGAACATTCTGAATGATTTACTTTTACTTGAGTTTCACTAATAACCCTGAATAACAGAGCGACGCAATAGTATGTCAGCGCCTCGGAGGAGTAAAGGCTTATTTTCCAGATTGACCATATTCGTGATCGAATTCGGCAATAAGCCCCTTCCTCTATAAGTACGTCATCAATAAGAAAAAGCGAGCTATCACGCTAACTTTTTAAAGATGATAGACGTATTGATACCACCAAAAGCAAAATTATTGCTCATGAGGTATTCGACCTCTAATTCGCGGCCTGCACCTGTAATATAGTCCAAATGACCGCATTGTTCATCCAATGTTTCGAGATTTAATGTCGGGCTAAACCAGCCTGTATGCATCATCTCTAGGCTCAGCCATGCTTCGATCGCGCCGCAAGCACCCAACGTATGGCCAAAATAACTCTTCAAAGAGCTGATTGGCACTTTACCTAGTGCATTAGCGGTAGCATTGCTTTCTGCAATGTCGCCACGGTCAGTTGCCGTGCCGTGGGCAGAGACATAATCGATTCTTTCTGGCTCTATGCCTGCATCTTGTAGCGCCATTTCCATACAGATTTGCATGGTTTCCATTTGAGGTTGTGTCACGTGGGCGGCGTCGCAATTGCTGGCAAAACCGACGATTTCAGCGTAAATCTTTGCCCCGCGCGCTACGGCATGCTCATACTCCTCGAGTACTAAGGTTCCTGCGCCTTCACCAATCACGAGGCCATCTCGACCTGCGTCATACGGACGTGGGGTCGATTTTGGAGATTCATTCTTCAGGCTGGTAGCAAATAGCGTATCGAAAACGGCAGATTCCGTTGGGCAGAGTTCTTCGCCACCGCCGGCAACCATCACCGTTTGATAACCGTGTTTGATCGCTTCATACGCATATCCAATGGCTTGGCTACCGGACGTACACGCGCTGCTGGTCGGAATCACTCGGCCTTTTAGACCAAAGAACAGGCCAACATTCACCGCGGTCGTGTGCGGCATCATTTGTACGTAGGTAGTTGCGGTGATTGCTTTGGTGGTTTTCTCATTGAGCATGACACCAAAAGCGCCGATCGCATCGGTACTGCCCGTTGATGAGCCGTAAGCAATACCCGTTTGGCCATTGGTTAGCACGTCGTGACCGATTAACCCTGCTTGGTTTAGCGCGTTTTCTGTCGCGACGGTTGCGAGTTTAGAAACGCGCCCCATTCCACGGACTTGCTTTCTTTTGTAGTGTTTAGGAAGCTCAAAGTGGTCAACGGGTGCTGCCAATTTGGTGTTTAAACCTTCGTACTGCTCATAAGAGGGCATGTATTGAGTGGCATTTTCGCATGCGCGCAGCTTTGGCTCGATGCTGTCCCAATCATTACCGAAGGCCGTGACGCCCGACATGCCTGTCACTACTACGCGACGACTCATACTAAGCCTCCATTTACAGAGATGACTTGGCGCGTCACATAACCAGCAATGTCAGACATTAAGTAACTAACAAGGCCTGCGACTTCTTCCGGTTCGCCCATTCGACGAAGAGGGATTTGCGGCATTGCGTGCTCTTTGACATGCTCATCGACCATTCCCGTGTCAATGAGACCGGGCGCGACGCAGTTGACGGTGATTTTGCGTTTAGCCAACTCTAGGGCGAGGGATTTGGTCGCACCGATAATACCGGCTTTCGCGGCGCTGTAGTTGGTTTGACCACGATTGCCCATAAGACCAGACACGGACGCAAGCGTCACGATTCGTCCACCTTTACGTTTTTGTACCATTGGCATCACGCATGGGTGTAAAACGTTGTAGAAGCTATCCAAGTTGGTGTGGATCACGCCATCCCACTCTTCTTCCGTCATCGCTGGGAAGGCGGTATCACGGGTAATGCCTGCGTTGTTAACCACACCGTAGTATGCGCCATTTTCTGCGATGTCTGCTTCTAGCTTTTCGCGGCACTCTTCACGGTTGCTGATATCAAACTGAATAAGACGGCCGCTACCGCCATTTTCAACAATGGTATCTAAGGTCTGCTGCGCACCGTTCTGGTCGCCCATATAATGAACTGCAATAGTAAACCCATCCTTTGCAAGTTGGATGGCAATTGCCTTGCCGATACCTTTACTGGCACCAGTGACTAAGACATTTCGGGTCATAATTGACTCCTAGTTTTCATTTCTTCTAATTTTTCTTGGGACGGAACATAAACGTTAAGCTGACAACTGGCGACAACTTGGCTGTCGATTTCTATACGAGCGGAGAATACCGCCATACCGTTATCTTCCATCACTTGTTCAGCGTACATGTCCAAACGTGAACCTGCTTGAAACGTGTCACAGTGAGAGGTATAGCGACGGCTGCCGAGTAAAAAACCTATCGGCGGTTGCTCACCTTTCTTCATAGCGTGATATCCAGACCATGCGGCGATAGATTGCGCCATAAACTCAATACCAACATAAGCTGGAACTGTCTTTGACTGAGTATCAAAGAAGGGATTTTTCGGCCCAATGTCAACTTGGCAATGAATGGAGTCTTGCTGAATATCGATAGCCTGATCAATCAAGATCATGGGCTCATCATGTGGGAGTAGTTGCGAGATACAAGGATAGCTAGTCATGGGTGTAACCGAATATGAGACTAATATTGTTACCGCCAAAAGCAAAAGAGTTACTTAAAATGGCTTTGCCTTCGAGTTTAGCCAAACTTTCGACCAATGAAACGTCGATATCGGTGGCTTTGTCTTGGCAGTGCTGCTTTGGCAGTGGTAGATCGTATTTTAAAAGGTGCCATGCGATGGCGGCTTCCGTTGCACTTGCGGCGCCTAGAGTATGGCCTGTCAGCGGCTTGGTGGAACTCACCGGTACCGATTGGCCAAATAGGCGATAGATGGCTTTGCTTTCCATGCTGTCATTGAGCGGAGTCGCTGTGCCGTGAGCGTTGATGTAACCAATGTCATTGGGCGCAAGTCCTGCGTCTTTTAGGGCTTTGCTCATGGCTTGTTCTGCGCCATTGCCTTCTGGGTGCGGCGCAGAAATATGGTGAGCATCAGAGCTGTCACCGACGCCAAGTAAGGCGATGTCTGTAGGTTGGCGACTTAACAACATAAAGGCCGCCGACTCTCCGATATTAATGCCGTTACGCTGCGCATCAAATGGACGACAAAGTTGGTCTGACAGCGCTTCTAGACCATTAAAACCGTTTAAGGTGAGTTTGCAGACGGTATCGACACCACCGACGATAACAGCATCGACAATGCCGCTCTCAAGCAGTCGTTTTGCGCTGATGAAGACGCGACCACTCGACGAACACGCCGTAGAGATCGAGTAGCATGGGCCTTCTAAACCAAAGTAGCGCGCAACAAAATCACTGCTGTTGCCCAGCTCTTGTTGGCTATAGTGGAAATGGTCTGGGAACTTGCCATGTTGCCCTTTATGCGCGATTGCCCTTTCACCGTCTGAGATGCCTGATGTACTTGTGCCCACCACCACGGCAACTCTTTGCTTGCCGTATTGCTCAATTGCGCGTTTGACACTTGGCTCAATCTGCATAAGCGCAGAGAGGGCGAGACGGTTATTTCGAGTGTTGTATGTGCACAGAGACTCTGGAAGGGGAGGAAGCGACTCCGCCACTCGTCCTACGTAGGTTGAGCGTTGAGTATTCAGGATGTCGTCATCTCGCACCATATTGGACGCTCTTTCGCCCAATAGACATTGGTGAATGTGCTGGTGCTCACTTCCCATCGCGGAGTGGAAGCCACAGTCTTGAATATAAACAGGTGAGGAAGCGCGTGTTGTCATGCTAACTATCTATGGTGTAAATGGCGTTTTTCGGTATTGCAGCGTTTTAATGATGATGGTGTAGTCGTCAGATAACTGATGGAATCGGATGTCCCCATCAAGCCGTTCGTCACTGCTATATTGAATATCAATGACTTGTTCACCTTGGCTATTGAAGATGCTTCTTGAATTGCCTTTATCAATAAGCTGCCACCTTACCTCATTTAGAGGGCCTTCCCAAGCAGAACCCGGCCAGAGCGTGATCATCAGGTTAAAAAGCACCTGTTCAGGCTGAGGCAGTACGCCTTGTAATCCTGCAAGCACATCGGTGGTGATCATCTCGGATTGATAATTTAACGACAAAATTCTGGTGCCCCAAGATGAAAATCCGGCTAACACTAGCTTGTCTTGATCAACTTGTAGTTGAACGGGCAATTGTTCGCTGCGCTCGGAAGTAGATGTGACCCAAGTGGCGCTGATTAACTGACTCGCGGTTAAGGTGTAGCCCAGCTGTTCTGGGGGCGGCAAGGTCACCGCAATCTCATCACTGATTTGGACTTTTGGCGTCACTTCTTTTGGTGCTGATGCGCAGGCGGTAAGCACCAAAGCGATGGCGAAACTGCTGACCAGCTGTTGAAATGATCGAACGCTCATTATGTCTCATCCTTTAGGTTGATGGCTAACGGTGAGAGTAGCCAAGCGACAAAAATACCACTGAGCACGGTAATCCCAAAGCTATGAATTGCATGGGTGTCACTCAGTGCCAATAGTCCAAACGAGAGCAGGGTAGTAATAGCTGATAAGGTAATGGCGAGCAAGGTGCTGTGGCTGCGTGATTTCTCGGCAAAAAACAAGGTGTAATCAATGCCGATACCGATGATCAAAATAAGCGCCAGTAGGTTGAATAAGTTCAGAGTCGATCCCAGAGCCGACGCTGCCGAGAGCCCTGCAATGCAGGCGATCAACGAAGGCAACACAATGCTGATGGCATGTTGAAGGCCGTAGCGTTTGATAAGCAGTGCGCTAATAATGGTGATTGCGAGGGCAAGCAACTCCATCACATGGGTTCGATACTTGGCAAACAGCAGGGAGATTTCTTGCGCCTTATTGAGATAACTGATGTTGTTATCCTCTTGCGCCCAACTTATCACAAGCTCGGGATCGCTGAGTTCGGTTAAGACAATCACACTGGCGACGCTGTCATCGAATTGGCCAATGTAGAGGAAGCGGATTGGCTCCGAGACAGGATTTGCCAGATACGCTTGGAGCGAGATAGGCGAGAACTCCGCCGCAAAATCAGGCGTCTCGACCAGTCCCAAACTTGCGGCTAAGGTCTTAGCTTGAGTCTGATACAACTGCGCGGTCAAGGTAAAATCTTGCTGCTGCATCTGCTCGGAGCTGAGAAATTGGTTCAAGCTTTGATACTGCTTTATGACGCCTTGTTGTTGCCACTTGTCGAGTTGAGGCGTAATCGCTTCGAGTTTTTGCATCAAAGAATCATCATCATGCGCCGTTACCACAAGCATCTGCTGAGAAGACTTTAATCCACTCACTTCGCTTATTCGATGCTCTTGTTGCTTTAATGAGTCAGGCATGGCTTGAAGTTGGCGAATATCATCGTCGTAGCGAAGTTGGCTTAACGGATAGGCCGTGGCTACGAGACAAATAATCGGTAGCGCAATGCGATAGGTCGGTTTAGACCACACGTTGAGCCACCACCGCCAAAGGGAATCTCCGGGCAATGGACGTGAAGGGCTTGGTTTTTTCGCCAGAATTGGGTACCAAGCGACGACGGTAATGTAGGCGGCGATCAATCCAATGGATGAGAACAGCGCAAGTTGCTGTAAGCCAGGGAACGGTGCAATCAGCATCCCCAAATAGCCAATCAAGCTGGTTGCCAGGCCCATGGTGATGGCGGCAAAAATGTGCGTGAGCCCTTTGCGACTGTCCCACTGCTTGCCCTCCGCTAAGCGCTCAGTGAGGTAGTGAAACGCGTAGTCAATCGACACCCCAATCAAACTTGCTCCAAATACAAGGCTAAACAAGTGAACGCGTCCAAACAGCCAGGTTGTGACTGCAAGAGCGGCAAGCAGACCAATAGAAATCGACAATAGTGCCAAGGCTAAGGGTGTGACACTGCGAAAGACAGCGACAAACAAGCCAATGACGCCTAGCAGTGAGAATAGGCCGATGGTGCTGATCTCTGATTTGGCACTTTCTGTCCCAAACTCGGCGTAAAACAACACCCCCGTATGGTGGATAGTTGCTTGGAAAGTCTCTTCGATTTGCTGTTCAATCTGTTGGATGTCAGCAACGCCCTGCTGCGCCGCCAAACTGTATGGGGAATCCGTCAGCGAAGCGGTGACCAGCACATACTCTTGACCCTGAAAGTGGGTCGTTAGGAAGCCATTTTTTAATGTGAAGACACTATTTTGCGCAGACACTTGGGCTAAATAATCACGAAACAGAAGAAAAGGGTCGTTTTTCAGCTCTTGTCCTGTCACGCCTGAGAAAGGGTTGTAAATGGACTGAACCACAAGTTGTACTTGCTCTTGAGGCGTACTGGTCAGTCGTTGTCTTTGTTCAGGGGTTAACTGCTGGTGACGGTGTTCAAAGTAATATGCAGCCCACTGTTTTTGTTGTTCTGCGCTGATCTTGCCCGTCACTTGATCAAATAGCTGCGTGCCTTGTAAAGCCGTTGCGAGTTCGGTGGCTGCGGAGAATAAAGAGTCCTCTTCTGGCGCCGTCAGTAGAAAGACGACTTTATCGCTCATGCTGTTGGAAACGGCTTCGAACGCTTGTTCAGCCACAGGGTTTTGTTGGTTCTTGGGTAACAGCTTAAGAATAATGGTTTCTACGGGCGCGTGCTCTGAGTAGAGCCATTGCTTGCCAAGCATAGCGACGAAAAGGGCGACCAATACCAGCCAAACCAGCGCGATAGCACGCTGGTTCAGTGTTAGATTAGAAATTAAATTGCGCTTGTTCAGCATCGGTCAGACCTTGTGGCTCTGAGGTTTGGTTCGAGAAGAAGATGTCCGTTTTATCACCGCGCAGCTCTTGCAACTCTAAATGCTCGATGTCATCGCGCCCTGTCAGTGTGATTTGCTTAAATACGGCGTTCAATGGCGCCTGATTTGGGATGAGCGTAATCGTCCAGTTGCCTGTATCGACTTTGAAATCGACGGCGAACTGCTCCTCAAGCGCGGCGGTATCGCCATGAAAGACGGCTAAGAACACGTGGCTAAAGTAGAACGCCATCGGGTTATCTTTTGCGGTAATGGTTTGGGGCGCTTGGCCAGCAAAGGTTTGGCGTAACTTATCTTCGGTCAACACTAAGCTGACAGGAAAGGGGCTCGCTTGTTGCCACAGTAATCCACGAGATTTGCTCAATGTAAACTGACCTTGCGAGCTTAGCGGTTGGTCAAACATCTCTAGGTGACGTGACTGAACAAAATCGCCACGCACCGTTTCATTTTTCGCTAGCTGCTGTTGCAGTGAGTCTAGGTCTGTCACCTGCGCGGTAACGAACGGCGAGCAGATGAGTAGCGCAGCGGATAAGCACTTCTTAATCAATGTCATGCGAGCTTCCCATGTTGATGCCACTGGTTGACCTTATCGATAAACACTTTAGGAGAAGCAAAGCACATTTCTTGCTCTTTGATAGAGACCGCAACCTGGGTGGTGTGAGCCTTGCACATCCTTTGGTTGGTTTGGGCATCATAGATGATGTAATCGACACGCAGGCGGTTTTCCCACTCGGTCAATTTTGCATGGACACGTATTTGATGATTAAAAGGGATCGCTTTTACATACTTCACGCGCGTGTCGATAATAGGCCACATGTAGCCTGATTCGTTCATCTTGAGGTAGCCGTAATCAATCTTGTCCATTAACACTCGGCGAGCTTCTTCAAAAAAACGGAAGAAGTTACCGTGATAAATGACGCCCATAGGATCGGCATCTTGGAAGGAGGTGATCAGTGTCACCTCCGATTCCAACGCAAATTGAATCTCTGGATTCATTAAGCCTCCGCGTAAAGTGGCCAATGACGCTGTTGAATACGACCGATAAAGTGACGTAAATCGTGCTCTAGAGGGCGATCCTCCGCGACAAATTCAAACTCACTCAATACGGCATCACGAATCATCTTGAGGTTGTCGCTCATATGGTGTTCATCCAGCTCGTTGTGACGACGACGGATTTCGATTGCCTGAACGCTTGCCAGTAGGGATGCCGCTGCAACTTGCTCTGTTAGCTCCAAAACACGCAAGCAATCACGGGCTGCGATGGTGCCCATGCTGACTTTATCTTGGTTGTGACATTCAGTTGAACGAGAAAAAACGCTAGCAGGCATGGTGTGTTTCAGCGCTTCTGCTGTCCAAGCGGAAATACCAATCTGAACCGCTTTAAAGCCGTGATTGATAGGTTTACGTTCGCCTTCAGCGCCAGTCAAATTGAACGGTAAGCCATTGTTAAATTTGTAGTCCATCAGTTGCGCCATTTGACGGTCGAGAAGATCCGCCAAGTTTGCGATACCCGTTTTCAGCGTGTCCATTGCCATCGCGATATGGCCGCCGTAGAAATGCCCCCCGTGCAGTACACGTTCGTTATCGCCATCGATGATTGGGTTGTCGTTCGCACTGTTGAGCTCGTTTTCAATCATTGAACGTAACCAAGGCAGTGAGTCTTGTACGACACCAATAACGTGTGGAGCACAGCGCAGTGAGTAGCGATCTTGCAGGCGATCGCTGTTGCGTGGTGGGCGCTCTGCGTTGAGGTCATCGCGCAACCAAGCCGCAACTTGCTGTTGACCTGGGTGAGGTTTCACCGCAAAAAGCGCTTCATCAAAGTGGAAGTCGTTGCCATGCATGCCCACAGAAACCATCGCGGTGATCTTGGTACACAATTGAGCAAGGTATTCCGCGCGTTTGTATGCCAAACAAGCAAGAGCTGTCATCACAGATGTGCCATTCATCAGTGCCAAGCCTTCTTTCGGCTTCAACTGAATCGGGTTGATGCCAAGCTCGGCATACACTTCCGCCGTTGGGCGTACTTCACCTTTGTACAGCACGTCGCGTTCGCCGATGAGTGCAGCTGCTAAGTAGGAAAGTGGTGTTAAGTCGCCACTTGCACCCACCGAACCTTCTTGAGGGATACGCGGCGCAATGTCTTGATTGATCAAGGTAACGATTTGATTGAGCAAATCGTGAGTGACTCCCGAGACACCCTGAGATAAAGAGCAAAGGCGAGTCGCGAGTACGGCTCTTGCTTGTTCATGGGTCAGAATGTCACCCAAGCCACAGCCATGGAAGCGAGTTAAATGTAACGGCAACTCATCAACCAGCTCTGGTGGAATCGCAACGGTACAGGAATCGCCATAACCCGTCGTCACGCCGTAGATAACGCCTTCTTCTTTAAGCAAACGTTCAAGAAAAGCGACACCACGATCAATTTTCGCGGTAAATTCAGCGGAGTTGTTGAGTTTTGCGTTCGAGCCTTGCGCGATGGCTACAACGTCTTCGATCGTTAATGATTGCGCGCCGAAAGTAATGGCGTTATTGGTTTGCGTTGTCATCTTGCTGATTACTTAGAGTCCAGAAATTGAAAAAATTATACCACTGCAAAGGTGCTTGCAGGGTGTAGTGTTCGAGTCGGTTTGCGTAGTTCTGAACAACCTGTTCTAAAGCGTGTTGGCGCTCCTTGCGCGGCAGAACGATCTTGTCGCTGAAATGCTCGAAATAGACGTTAAAATGTGGTGTCTTGCTGGTGTCATCCCTTAACCCGAAAAGTAAGTACACTGGCGCTTTAAGTACAGAAGCCAGCATAAAAGGACCTTGCGGGAAGGGGGCAGGCTTACCAAGAAAGTCGGCCCATACCGAACGACTCTCTTTGCTGGTGGAGGTTCTGTCTCCAACGATGACCACCCACTCACCTTGTTCGATTTTTTGCTGAAGCAAAATGGCCGTATCTGGTCCCATGGAACTGACTTGAATTAAGTTGAGTTCTGAATTTGGGTTGACCGCTTTCATGACCGTATTAAAGCGTTCGGCATGCTCTGTAAACACCAGCGCGTTGATTTTGACATGCTTATGGCGTCGGCCGAGTGCGCGGCATAGCTCAATGTTCCCAAGGTGGGAACCCAAGATGAGTACACCTTGTTTATTATCGACCATGTCTTGAAATTGGTCTTGACCGTGAATGGTTAGGTTATTTACGTTAAAGTCGCCTTTCCATGCCGCCAGTTTATCCAGCATGGTATGGCCAAAAGAGAGCAAGTGATGGTAGCTATCTAGGTTTGGTGGCAGTTCAATCTCTTGTTGTTTGGCGTAGCTTTTAAGTTGCTGCAGATAGATCTCGGATGCTTGTTTTGCGTCTTTGCCTGTGTAGTGGTAGTAACGCATGACTAGCTTCAAAATGAGGTTAAATGCGCCCCGACCCAACAGGCTATAGACTGCCAACATCAGCTTAATGCCAATGATGGTGCCTTGCTCCTGACGTTTAGACCAGTGAGCGTTTGAATTATTGCGTTTCTTTCTTGCGATGAGCTTCGGAATGCGCGGCAACATGCCAAAGAATAAGCGTGTATGCATCCAACTGATTTTAACGTTGTCCCATAAGGCATCGAAGTGAGAAATGCCGCCCTCAGGGTAGATAACGCGGGTTTCCACAAAATCGATTTCGACACCTTCCCAGTACATCCGCACCAGAATTTCGATGTCAAAGTCCATTCGTGTACCAATGCGGTACTGGTTGAGCACCTTGATGGTGGCGTCGACAGGGTAAGCCCTGAAACCACACATGCTGTCCTTGATGGCAAAAGAGAGAGTTTCAATCCAAACCCAAATATGAGTCGCGTATCGACCATATAAACGAGATTTAGGCACACTGTCATCGTAAACCGGTTGACCTGAAATAAGGTGAGTCGGGTTAGCCTGTGAGGCTTCAATCAGTTTAGGCAGAGCGTCCACATCGTGTTGGCCGTCTGCATCGATTTGGATGACATGGCTGTAGCCAAGCTCGTGGGCTCGGCGGATACCAGCCATGACGGCGCCACCTTTGCCTTGGTTTTCTGCCAAGCTAAGTAGTGTGACACCTTGGCTATTAGAGAGGTCGTTTAGCGCTTGTTTGGTTTGGTGATTGCTGCCGTCATCTACAATGATAAAAGGGATGTCAAAAGGGGTCAGAGACGACACCACGGCTGCGATGGTACTGCCGTGGTTGTAGCAAGGAATCAGGAAGCAGGGTTGGTAACTACTCACTCTTGTCACCCAATCTCATTTTGCCAGAAGAGTGAACAATGATTTGTTCATCTCGTGTCGAAGCGTATTTAAAGGCAAGTTTTTGTTTCGCACTATCCCATGTTAACTCGAGTGTCACTAACATGTTGGGACGAATGGGCTCTTGGAATTTGATCACTTCCATGCCTTTAAATACCCTTGGCGCATTGAGTGTTTCAATGGCGTAATGCAGCGCCCAATCAATCTGAGTCACGCCTGGGAGCAGGGGAAAATGAGTGAAATGCCCCTGAAAATCTAACAGATCAGCATCCACCTTAAGCTCTAGAGTCGCTTGGTGCTCTTTGATATCCGTGCGGATGATGGTTGGTTTTCTTTTTTCCATATAACGGTCAAACTTGCTTATTGGAATTGTTTTTCAATCTCGGCAACCTGTCGTTTGCCTTGGCTGTTTAATGGTATCTCTTTTACCAAGCGAAACTTTCTTGGAATAGCAATGGGTTCGAGCCAATCACGCAGTGCTTTACGCAATGCCAGCCAAAACTTACCCTTGCCCAGTCGCTCGATTTCCATTTCGCCAGATGCGGTCAAGACGATGACGGCATATAAAGAGAGGCGATTTCCTTCCGTCATAGTAATGACAGCGCTTTCACTAATCCAGTTCACCTGATCTAAACGTTTTTCAACTTCGACTAATGAAATTCGTTTTTCTTCGACTTTAACGACTCGATCGGTGCGACCAAGTAATTCGAACGTCATACTATCATGAAAGCGACATTCATCTGCGGTTTGATACCAGTTGTCCCCGTCGATGTGCGGTGACTTAAGTCGTAGGCAGCGTTCACTGTTTAGCTCAGCTGTAACGCCGGGAAAAAGCTGCCATGGTGTCGAAGCGGACAGCTGCTGACGGTGAGCAATGCCCCCTGTTTCTGTGCTGCCAAACACCTCAATCGGACGTTGGTTGAACAAAGCTAAGCAATGCTCAGCAGCGGTCGTTGGCAAGGGACCACCCGATGAAAACACCGCACGTACCTCGGCGCTCTGATGCTCTTGAGTCAGACGTTTCAACAGGGCGGGGCTGCTGATTAATGCGGTATTTGGATTCGCGTGATGAACAACTTGTTCCGGAAACTCTAAGTTGCGCGTCGCAAAAGGGCGCCCTGCGCACAATGGCCACAGAACGCGAAACAGTAATCCATAGATGTGTTGATGAGAAACCGTGCTTTCGATGTTTGACGCCGTCAGCTTTTCACCCCACAAAGATTCGAGTATCTCAACTTCGGTTTCCAGTTGATGCAGGGTTTTTGAGATCGCTTTTGGTTGACCGCTAGAGCCAGAGGTAAACAGAACCAACGCGATTTCTTCGCTAGCTAGGGTTGTTTTTTCTAGCTCGACGCCAGCTGGCGCAGGCTCGATTTGACTTGTTTCAATCCCAGAGTTGAGGGCAATGACATCATCGTGTAATAAAAGATCAAAGTGCTCGCTGAGTTCGCGTACTGCTTCTGGCTGGTAGTTTCCTGGCAAGACGAGAGATTTGTTCGCCAGGCACGCAGCAAAAAAGCCAACGGCGAATAGATAGCTGTCTTCGAAGCACAGAGCGATGCGTTGAGCATGGTTGGCTTTCATTCTTGCGCTGTTGTGCGCAACATCACTGGTGAACGTCTGCCAAGAAATCGCGCTGCTAGCCGTGAAAGCCACTTTACTACAGCCGCTTCTATTGGCGGTAAAAAGATCGCTAATGGAGGTAAATGATGTGGCGTTTAAGCTCATTAACTATGGATTCCTACGAACAAACTGGCGAACGATCCACTCGACGACAAACAGGCTGCCTGCAAGTAGGTAGCTGATCAATCCGTTGTACAGCGTCCAAATCTCCAGTGGCTGAAAACAGGTGTAAAGTGCGATGAGTGCATTGAGTGTGAAAAAGATGCACCATATCTTTGTCACGCTGCGTGTATAGCGCACCCCACTTTCTGGTAAATCTGGCTCTTGGAGTCGAGCCAAGCGCTCAATCAGCGTTTGAGGCTGTCTTAAACTGCCAGCAAACAAAACAAGCATGCACATGTTGACCACAACCGGGTAAAACGTTAGCCAGCCGTGCTGCCTGAACACAATGCCCAATCCGACCAAAATGCTCCCAGTTACGGCGCTTATCTGTGCGATTTGCTTGAGTTCTTTGACTTTGCTTCGTTGAGCGGTCAGTACCCGCAAAAGTAAGGCGGAGATAAGTATTATCCCCACCAGAGAGAGCCCGAATTTATCGATGCCGAAGTAAACGGCGAATGGATAAGCGAGTAAGACAACTGCAGACAGAGCTGTCAGCAATTGGCGCATTATGCTTCCTTAAGAAGCTCTGCGACTGCGTTTACAACGTCATCAACGGTGCGTACGGCGCTAAATTCTGCAGGCTTAATTTTTTTGCCAGTTACATTTTGCAGGTGTACGACAAGATCAACGGCATCGATGCTATCTAAATCCAGATCTTGGTAAAGGTGCGCTTCTGGAACAATATCAGCAGAATCGATCTCAAATAATTCTTCAAGTGCTTCTTTAACTTGGTTAAATACTTGTTCTTTGTTTAAATCTGTCATGAGAAAGTACCTAAGAATTACTCGCTAACTTGCGAAGAGATGTATTTTGCTAAATTGCTAACGGAAGCAAAATGTTCACGCGTATTCGAGTCATCCGCGTCGATCACAATATTGTATTGCTTTTTGATAGCTAAACCCAGTTCTAGCGCATCAATCGAATCTAGACCTAAGCCATCACCAAACAGCGGCGCTTCAGTCTCTATATCTTCTACGGTGAGATCTTCAAGATTCAATGCATCAATAATAAGTTGTTTAATTTCGTTGTGTAATGTTTCCACTGGGACCTGCTTGTAACTATTGGTTTTCTGGGAAGAGAGCTTCACTTAAATGTTGCTGCAAACGTCGTGCAGCAATATTAGGGGACGTAGTTTGCTCTATAAATGGCTTAACCTCAACTTTATCCTTAACTTCAACAAGGAAAAAAGGTTTAGTTGGGGGAACTTGATACCACTTTTTCTCTTTTGTGAGAAAATTAGGAGTTACCGTAATATGTACTAGACGTAGGTCCGTTTCTGTTCTAGCCGCAATTTGGGCAGAACCACGTTGTAATTTGGATGCTTTACCTGGCGTAGTACGTGTGCCTTCGGGAAATACCAACAAAACGTTGCCTCGATCAAAACGCTCAGAACACATAGTGAGCAAATCATCCGGTGTTTCGTTAGGGATATAGCCCGCCGCTTTGACAATGTGTTTCATAAAAGGATTGGACCAGATGGCCGATTTTACTAGGCAGTCGCAACGTTCGAGTTGAGAAGCGATTAGAACATAGTCTATTAAACTGGGGTGATTGGCGACGATGAGGCAGTTTCGGTCAGCCTTGAGTTTTTCAGCGCCCACGATTTTGTAGTCGATAGCGCCCGTAAATTTCATGAGACGGCAAAAAAGGTCAAAACTGCGTTGAATGGCTCCTTGAACTCGGTACTCTCGCTCAATTTGGTTTTTACTTGTTAGGCGGATGTAGGGATTGGCTAAAAAACTGAGCCCTAATCCACCTAAACCAAAGACCGAAAAACAAAACCCGGTAGCGACGACTCGCCAATATTGACTCAGTTTGTTCATTATCGCTGCCATACCCAAGATTGAGTCCGCGAGTGGGTCTGCCATGATGAATCATCAGAAACATAGTGCCGGATAAAGTCCAGAGCCTGCGGAAGCTGTGGCTTAAAGTCTGAACCTGATTGACTTGCCACACGAATCTCATCGCCAGCAGAGAGGATTAAACCTAATGCGTAGCCTCGGTATTCAAACTCTTCATATTGATTGTAAACCTCAGGCAGAGGTTCATCGAAATCAACCAACATCACCTTGTGCTCTGGATTGCTCTTCAAATACACCCAAGCTTCTAACAGGGCACTTTGAAAGGTATTGTCGCCAGCGGCAATGGAGGTAAGAGGAATCGTCTTTTTGGTTGCAATCGTCGCAAGACCGGCCGCTGTGTTGTGGACTGACTGCGAAAACGCCATGGGTGAGGCTTCTTCTCCTGCCACTACGTCTTGAATGAGTTGAGCGCTTCGAGTGAGTTCTCCATGACGGCTAGCGAAGACAAGGTAGTCCACTTCCTGTTGCTCTAGCAGTTCGATACTGGTTTGCACTGCGAGTTTGCTCAAGCTGCTCATGCGTCGTCGCATCATTGGCGGAATTGCGTTAACTGGCGCTTTACCATCTACGGGCCATGCGAGTGTTTTTGACCACTGCTGCCAATCACCGGGCTGCGAAATGCCATCGGAATGGGCAAGCCATGCATCGATGTTAAATGAAAGAATTATGTTTGAATCGGGCATAAGATATTGAATTGTTGTTGTTGCAGCGAAATACTAGTGCTGAACTACACATAAATTAAAGGAAACATTACTATGTCACCATTAAAATGGCTAAGCGCTTCGTTGTTGGCACTATTACTTGTCGGTTGTGGACGTGTACAACCAGTATTGAACGTCGAGGATACTCCAGTTGGGTATAATCTTCAAAGCAAACAAGTTAAGTTGGCAATTATGCAAGCGGCATCCAATCGAGGCTGGGTCATCGAAGAAATCAGCCCAAGTGAGCTTAGTGCCAAATTAACGGTACGTAGCCATTTTGCCGAGGCCAAAATTACATATAACGACAAGTTTTACTCCATTACTTATCTCAACTCAGTAAATTTAAAAGCGAGCGATGGCAAAATTCACCGCAACTACAACCGTTGGGTGAATAACTTAAACGTTGATATTAAACGTCAACTGTCTGTTATCGCCGCGGCGCAGTAATTTTTACTCTTACTATTAATTAGGAATTAGGTTTTTTCCGTGTTACATAAAAATAATGACCCGTTTAACGCTCTAGAAGCGAAAACAGAAGCTCAAAAACTCTCTTTTGCACCTATCGTATTTCATACGGCACGTACATTGCGTGATTTGGGTGTATTAGCTGTGTTAGATAAAGCTGGAAAAGAGGGCTTGAGTGCCCCTGAAATTGCAGAGCAAACTGGGGTGTCTGAATATGGCGTCAAAGTCTTGTTAGACATGGCGATTAGCGCGCATATTGTGATGTGGGAAAAACCTAATTATTCACTTGCGAATCTAGGCTTCTTTTTGCTCCACGATGGCATGACCCAAGCGAACATGGATTTCACTGCGGATGTTTGTTACGCCGCGATGATGCACCTCACAGAATCGATCACGGAGGGGAAACCTGCCGGTTTGAAAGAGTTAGGTGACTGGGAAACCATCTACCAAGGGTTATCGACTTTGCCTGAGAAAGCAAAAGAGAGCTGGTTCAAATTTGACCATTTTTACTCGGATCGCTCTTTTCCGATTCTGCTAGCAGAAGTGTTCAAATCAGAGCCAAAAACGATCGTCGATATTGGGGGTAACACCGGCAAATGGGCGATGCAGTGTTGTGGTCATAATCCGGATGTTGAGATTACGATTGTTGATTTGCCGCAGCAACTTGAAATGGCCATGCAAAACGCGAAGGAGAAAGGCTACGCGGATCGTGTCCACCCATACCCTGCCAACATGCTGGATAAATCTCAATCGCTTCCGGAACATGCCGATGTCTGGTGGATGAGTCAGTTCCTTGATTGTTTTTCACCGATGGAGATTCTGAGCATTCTGAAACGCGTGAAGCAGCAATTACGCGCGGGTGATGCTGTCTACATCTTGGAGCTGTTCTGGGACGCACAAAAGTATGACGCCGCATCATACAGTTTGAATGCGACATCGCTTTACTTTACCTGTTTGGCGAACGGAAACAGCCGTTTCTATCGCAGCGACGACTTCTTAGAAATTATCGAAGCAGCGGGATTAGTGATTGAGGAGCGAACCGATAACATCGGCCTAGGTCACACCTTACTTAAACTTAAAGCGCAATAGTACGCAGAAAGAACAGTCATCATTATGAAAACAGAATCTACTCAAGTTGTTGTTGTTGGTGCGGGCCCTTCTGGCTCGACGGTCTCTGCGCTATTGCAAGCACAGGGTGTGGATGTGATCGTGATAGAAAAGGCCGAGTTTCCGAGATTTTCTATCGGAGAGAGCCTGTTGCCGGCGTGCATGGAAGTTGTAGAGCAAGCTGGGATGACACAGGCTGTGGCGGAACATGGTTTTCAGTTTAAAGATGGGGCAGCGTTTCGTCGTAATGGCGTATACACCCAGTTCAACTTTACCGATAAGTTCACACCAGGCCCAGGGACAACTTATCAAGTACAACGTGGTCATTTTGATAAAGTCTTGGCTGACAGCGCAGCGCAGCAAGGTGTTGAAATTCGTTACCAGCATGAGTTGATGGATTTGGCTTTTGTCGGTGAGCGCTCTTTGCTAACAGTGAAAGACGCACACGATGAAATTTACCAAATTGATGCGGCTTATGTGTTAGATGCCAGCGGTTTTGGTCGAGTGTTGCCTAGAATGCTGGATCTGGAAGAGCCGTCTTGCTTGCCTCCGCGAAAAGCGATTTTCACGCATATTGTCGACAACATAGATGGTCAATCGATCCACTACGATCGCAACAAGATTCTGATTTCTGTCCATCCGACTAACCATGATGTGTGGTACTGGTTGATTCCTTTTTCCAATGGTGTGTGTTCACTGGGCGTGGTGGGTGAGCCTAACTTCTTTGCTGATTACTCAGGCGACAAACTGGATGTGCTAAAGCAGATTGTGAACCAAGAGCCGGGCCTTGAGCAACTGCTTGCGAACGCAGAGTACCCGAACCCCGCTGGAGAGCTTGGCGGTTACTCAGCCAACGTAAAACATCTAGCCACAGCTCATTACGCACTGCTTGGCAATGCGGGCGAGTTTTTGGACCCTGTGTTTTCATCTGGAGTCACGATTGCCATGAAATCTGCTCAATTTGCGGCACAATGCGTGGTCAAACAGCTTGAAGGAGAACCTGTGGATTGGCAGAAAGAGTATGCCGAGCCATTGATGGTTGGCGTGAACACTTTCCGTACCTATGTTGAAGGGTGGTACAAAGGTACTCTACAAGACGTCATCTTCCATCAAGATCCGAATCCTCGTATTAAAGCGATGATCAGCTCTATTTTGGCCGGTTATGCCTGGGATACAACAAACCCATATGTTAAAAACAGTCAGCAACGATTGAACACTCTGGCCGAGGTAATTCGAGCAGAAAAAACTCACGCCTAGTTTGATGTTTCTCAAAGGGAAAAGTTGGCTAAATCGTCGCTCTCTGTTCATACTTTAAGAAAGTTGACGAGGAGTGTGAGCGATGAAAAACGAACTTGATCCGACCAAAGTGTTGCAGGCTTACGAAACGGTCATGGCAAAAGGAACGCCTACTGAGTACGGGAAAATGTATGAAGGGGTTGAAGCGTTTGCTGACTACGATGGGTACAACGTCTATATGCGTGGGAATGGGGTAGAGCTCAAAGTCGGTTTCCACAACACCTATCACCTAGACTATGACCAAGAACACCTGCGTGACAGCTTTTTAAAGAAAGTGGCATCCTTAGCAAAATAATAAAACAGAGCCCCTGGCAAACGCGAGGGACTCTATTTTTTAATCTTCTTCAGCCATTACCGAATCTTCAGAAAAGTCATCGGTAGCCTCTGGCTTGTTGCGACCATTTAACGTATGGAAGCGTTTACGGCCACGGGCAAGCTGGACGTATTTTAGCCAAACTCTTTCAAGTTTTGTCTTCGCTTTACCTGGGTTTTCCAGTACTTTAACGAAGTGTTTCTCTTCCGAGTTGTCCGGCACAATTTCACCAGATTCTAGACCTAGCATGGTGTCGCCATAAAGCGTTAGAATTTCTTCTTCTGCAAGCGTAAAATCACCAGACTTCGCGAAGCCTCTTGGAAACTTAGTGTTGTCGTAAAAACGTTTTTTGCCGTGACGAAATTGTGTGTCAGACATTATAGTAGCCTCTATAACCTACATTGATGAAATACCCAGAGCGGTACAAAGCGAAAGTTAGGCGTAAATTTAACAAAAGAAAAACAAAACCTTTTTATCGTGACTATTGAACAGTTTTATGAAACTTAGGTAACAATTTGTTTAATGTGAACTACGTAATTTTTCAGTTTTTGCTATTGTGAAAGATTACACCTAGAGGAAATTAGATGGACGTAAAAGTCTTTAGAACGTTTTTGGAATTAGCCAACGTTCGCCACTTCGGCCGTGCCGCTGAGAACCTTTACATCACTCAAGCTGCGGTAAGTGCCCGAATCAAGCAGCTTGAAAGCTATTTTGATACGCAATTGTTTATTCGCGATCGAAACAACATCAAACTGACCTCTGCCGGAGAGCGTTTAATTGGCTACGCCGAGGTCATGGTAAGCACGCTGCAGCAAGCCAAGCTCGAGCTCTCGCTTGAAAGTGGAAAAGCTTTGCAGTTGACTCTGGGTGGGACGCCAAACGTATGGGATGCTTACTTACAAAACTGTCTAAGCCTTGTCACTGATGAGTTTGAAGGTTATGGCTTTATGGCCGAGATTATGGGCCGTGAAGCATTAAATCGCAGCTTGCAAGAGCGCACCCTCGACATGGCGTTTGCGTTTGACCAAATCAAAGCCGATGAACTCAACTGCAAAAAAGTGGCGGATGTGGTGCTGGTTCTTGTGTCTACAGAAGAGCAAGACCTAGAGCACGTGTTCGAAGATAAGTACGTTTATGTTGATTGGGGGACGAAATTTGCCTCAGAGCATGCTGAGCGTCACCCAAAAATTCCAGCCCCTTATTTGCGCACATCTACTGCGCGTATTGCCTTGGACTTCATATTGGAGAAAGGCGGCAGCGCTTATCTTCCTGCGTCGATGGTTGAGCCATTTTTGACCAACGAACAGCTTTATAAGGTGAAAGGCGTCGAAGATTGGTGTCGCCCGATTTATCTTAGCTATCGTAAGGCCAGTACTTCGATTGAAGCGATCGAGCAAGTTGAAGAGTTAGTCAAACACATCGATCCTGTCACTGCCTATACATTGCAGCAAATGGCGGATTTTCCAGTGGAAGAATAAAATGAGCCTCTCAAACGAGAGGCTTATTTGTTCATAGGCTCATTAAACTCTCTATCGACTCTTCAATGCTTAAATGGTGGAACGAATGAACATTTTGACCATCAGTCGCATCAATCAGTATTCGGTTGATATTGGATGCGCCATGCTCATCAATAATGCCTAGTGTTTGTTCGACGTTATCACACGTCATTACCACATTGTCACCAAGGACAAGGGTGCAAGAGTGCAGGTTCATAGCCAACTTCCTTATTATTTATCATCTGCATTTTTTAATTTAGAAGAGTTTCAACAGATCGCAAATTCATTGAGTTCCGAAAATGGCTAGTAATGTGCCGAGGGTGATTTAGACTGGAGGCATCATAACGATTCAGGACGAGAGTATGAGCGGTTTAGCTACCTTATCGACGTTAGAATGTCAGCGAGCTCGAATGGCTCGAGATGCGCGATTTGATGGTCGATTTTATGTTGCGGTAAAAAGTACCGGGATATTTTGCCGACCGATATGCCCTGCCAACCTCCCCAAGGAAGAAAATGTCGAGTATTTCATCGACAAAGCGCAAGCACTGCAAGCAGGCTATCGACCTTGTTTGCGATGTAAGCCAGATAGCGCTCCGAGCTCCTGGGCGTGGAAAGGGGTCGAAACCACTCTCTATCGGGCGCTACAGCTTATCGAGCAAGGGGAGTTGCAGAGCCACAGCTTGACGCAACTTGCGACACGCTTGGGTATCAGTGATCGCTATTTGCGTCAGCTATTTCAAACCCATTTGGGGATGGCGCCAAAGCAGTATGCGCAGTACCAACAACTCATGTTTGCTAAACACTTGCTTCACTCAAGCTCAATGAACGTCACGGATATTGCCTTTGCGAGTGGCTTTAATAGTGTGAGACGTTTTAACGATGCGTTTAAACAAATATTGAAGCTAACTCCGAGCCAAGTACGCAAACAAAAACAGGAAAACATGGATACAAACTACATTGATCTCGCCTACCAAGGGCCTTTAGATTGGCCGAGGATGCTTGATTTCTATCGCTTGCGAGCAATCGAAGGGTTAGAGAAGGTTGATGACGGAAGCTACCAACGCGCATTCTTGCTGGACGGCTGCGCGGGTTGGTTTCGCATTTCCCAACACAAAGTGGGGGTGATGCGAGTCGAGTTCACCCTTAAGGACACCAAGCTGGTGAAAAAGCTGGTTAATCAGCTAAGGCGCATGTTTGATTTGGACAGTGATGTATTGAGTATTGAAAATCAGCTTCATCAACTCGATGCCAATTTCGTTCAGTACTCCGGCATTCGTATTCCGGGGGTATGGAACTGCTGGGAAGCGGGGGTTCGAGCCATTCTTGGGCAACAAGTGTCGATAAAAGCGGCGATCGGGCAGCTTAATTTATTGGCTCAGACATTGCAGCCTGAAGGGGTGACTCACTTCCCTACCGCGCAAGACATTGCTGGTTCTGATTTGAACTTTTTACGTATGCCACAAAGTCGAAAAGAGACCTTAGCGCGCTTTGCCCAAATCATGAGTCAAACACCGGATATCGCTCTGGAAGAGTGGCTAGAAATCAAAGGTATTGGCCCTTGGACGGTCAACTATGCTCGTCTACGGGGCGCATCTGAGCCAAACTGTTTTTTAGAGGGAGACTTGGTGGTCAAAAAGGCGCTGGTCCATTTTCCTTCGATCACTAAAGAGGCGGTCTCTCCTTGGGGTAGCTACGCCACTTTTCACTGCTGGAGTCACGCATGAGCACTTACTACACTATTCTTACCACGCCACTAGGAGAGATGACGCTGCAAGCGGACGCTGACGGTTTACTTGGCGCGTGGTTTGAAACTCAGACAACACAACCAAAAGAACTCGGACAATACTCAGAATCTGATTCTATACTTAATAATGCAATCAAACAGTTACAAGAATACTTTTGCGGTGAAAGAACCGAGTTCAATTTGCCTTTGTCTGCCCAAGGTACGCAATTCCAGCAGCAGGTTTGGCATGCCTTGACCACCATCCCTTACGGAGAGACGTGGAGCTATCAAGAGTTGGCAAATGCGATAGGCAATCCGAAAGCGGTGAGAGCTGTCGGCTTAGCCAATGGTAAGAACCCGATCTCTGTGATTGTTCCGTGTCACCGAGTGATTGGTAAAAATGGTAAGTTGACAGGGTATGCCGGTGGCGTCGAGCGCAAAGCGCAACTGTTGAAACTAGAACAAAAGGAGTAGGTTAATGGCAACCGAGCGTTTTGGAACCATCTTGTCCGTTGTTGGCATCATTGCGTTGATGCTGCTTGTTGGCTGCTCGGAAGAAAAAGCGGTACGCATGCTCAATAAGCAGACCTATGAGTTTACGGGCACTTTTGAAAACCAATACAACCAAGATTTGCTGAAGTTTTCGGACGCTCAAGTCACGTTTGTTCGTGAAGGTGAACTCAACATGACCAAGCCCTTTGAAGTGAAAGGAAACGACCTGACCATCACGATGCGAAATAGCTCGAAAGAGAAGCGAGAAGACATCGTGATGAGGATTCACGGCCAAAACGAGTTGCTTACATGTAGCACATGTGCCAAGTATCAACTGGCTAGTGTCTGGCAAAAGCGCAATTTCACGCCTTTGCCAGTGGAATCTAATTAAGTAAACAGGTGGGTGTTGAGCATCATATGGACGAGGATACTTGCGGTGTATCCAAGGGCGATGACGGGCATCCACTTAAGGTGACCGAAGAAGGTATATTTGCCATGAGCCGCGCCCATCAACGCTACGCCCGCAGCAGAACCTATCGATAGCAAGCTCCCTCCCACTCCGGCAGTGAGTGTGACTAACAGCCAGTTCCCCATCGACATTGTCGGCTCCATGGTAAGCACAGCAAACATGACTGGAATGTTATCTACAATTGCGGACAAGATGCCCACCATCACGTTTGCCCAGACAGGATCCCATTGGGTGTACATGACTTCTGAAATCAAGCCTAAATAACCCAACAGGCTCAAGCCTCCTACACACATAACCACGCCGTAGAAAAACAGCAACGTATCCCACTCGGCATGGGAGACTCGTCTAAATACATCAAACGGGACAACAGACCCAAGGCGTTTTAACGCATGATCATCTCGGTTAGCAATGGCCATGGCCGCCTTTTTATGCAGCGATGCTTTGAGTGTTCTGCGCAGGAAAAAACCAAAGAACTGCAAATAAGCAAGCCCCATCATCATGCCAATGACAGGTGGGAAGTGCAGCACCGCATGGAAGGCGACGGCCGTCGAAATCGTGAGGATAAACAAGGCGACAATTCTGCGCGCTCCGCGTTTAAGTTCAACATGCTGGTGGACCACATTCGGCTTAGTGTCCGGAACAAAGAACGACATGATCAAAGCAGGGATCAGGTAATTGACCACTGAGGGCAAAAACAGCGGCATAAACTCCGCAAAGGAGACATGACCCGCTTGCCAAACCATCAGCGTTGTAATATCCCCAAACGGGCTAAACGCGCCTCCGGCATTGGCGGCGATAACAATGTTGATACATGCAAGATTGATAAATCGAGTGTTGTCTCCAGCAACTTTCATCACCACAGCGCACATCAGTAATGCAGTCGTCAGGTTATCGGCAATCGGCGAGATAAAGAATGAGAGAATACCCGTCAACCAAAACAGCGCGCGAAAGTTAAATCCTTTGCCGACCATCCAAGCCTGAAGTGCATCAAACAGTCGCCGTTCTTCCATCGCGCTTATGTATGTCATGGCAACCAGCAAAAACAGCAGCAATTCCGCGTATTCGAGCAAGTTGTGTTCTAAGGCGGCTTTAGCAACCTCTATTTGATCATACTGAGAATAGACGTAGCCAATCATTGCCCAGATGATGCCCGCTGCAAGAAGAACGGGCTTTGATTTTCGCAATTGCAAATACTCTTCGAGCATGACCAAGGTGTACGCAATGGCAAAAATGAGCAACGCGGCATAGCCGATGGTCGATTGGGTTAGGGGCAAAATCTCACCTGAAGCGTTGGCAGCAAAGGCGGTGAGGGGGGATAGCGTTAAAGCAATAAAGACTGACCACTGCAGTTTCATACTTCCACTCCTTTGAAAGATGATTGTTGTTATACCCAAGTAACCTCACGTCTGCGCGCATTTAGAAGTCACTTGGGTATAAGCAATGGCCTCATAGTCTAATGGGCTTTTACCTATTGGTTTGTGAGATAGGTTTGATCTGTTTGAATTTGCATCATTTTTTAACGATTGGTGAAGAATTTATGAACTCGAGTGATATGCAATGTTGATTTATGTGGTTGGGAAAATCTGCCACTTACGCTCGTTATCACAAAACATAATGGCAAGTTAAAAGATATTAATAGTTCGTTTCACTATTTGATAAGGATCATCCTAACGCCATACGATTTAATTCAAGATCCTATGCGTTCTGTTCCACATAAACTAATGCATAGGTGAATTATGTCTGATTCAAATCAAAAGGAGCGCAAAGTCACGTGGGGTTGCTACGTTGCTTTGGCGTTCGCCGTTGTCTTTTTTTCCGGGCTGATGAAGTCCAATGACTGGTATGGTGTGCTTGACTTTACCACGCTGAATGGCTCTTTCGGTAAGGTCGCTTACGATGTCACAGAAACCGCTGAAGGCGTAGAAGCAGCAACCACATCCCTGCGCGGTAAAGGTGGCAGTGGCGCGCGCGATGGTTTTATTTTCGCGTTAACTCTGATCCCAACCGTTATGTTCGCATTGGGTGTGATCAATGTGCTTGAGCACTACGGTGCGCTGGATGCCGCACGCAAACTTCTGACGCCTCTTCTTCGCCCGCTGATGGGTATTCCAGGTAGCTCCGGCCTCGCGTTGATAGCTTCTTTACAAAGTACCGATGCAGGTGCTGCCATGACCCGTCAACTTAAAGACGAAGGTAGGCTGACTAAACGCGAAACCGACGTATTCACTATGTTCCAGTTCACCGCTGGCGCGACCATTGTTAACTTTTTCTCGTCGGGCGCTGTGCTGTTTACTCTAACGCTGGCTGATGGCTCTTTGGCCGTTACTTCTTCGATTGGTTTGGCGGTTGCCATCATGTTTGTCTTCAAATTTGTCGGGGCGAACTTATTCCGTATTTACCTCAACATCACGGAAGGCAAAGAAGACAAGCAAGATAAGCGTGATGCGCAAAACCTAAAAGAGGAGACAGCATAATGAGCGAAGTAAAAGCAAGAAAGCCAATGGTGACGGACATTTTCGTTGAAGGCGCAAAGAAAGGTTGGGTAATTGCAACGACCTCTACCGTACCGAATGTCTTGATGGCGTTTGTGATCATCAAAGCGCTACAGATTACGGGCGCGCTCGACATGATGGGCACAGTATTTGCGCCGATTATGGCTGTTTTTGGTTTGCCGGGTGAGGCGGCGGCTGTTTTGATTGGTGCATGGATGTCGATGGGCGGCGCGGTAGGCGTTGTGATCACGCTGTTTGACCAAGGTATCTTAAATGGCGCGCACATCGCTATCTTAGCCCCTGCTATCTACCTCATGGGCTCTCAAGTTCAGTACATGGGACGCATCATGGGACCAATCGGTACTGAAGGCCGTTACATTCCTGTGATGATCGCGATTTCAGTATTGAACGCTTTTGGCGCCATGCTAGTCATGAACTTGTTTGTGTAGGGATGAATGATGACGTTTTCACTGAATGACTACCTCGAAGAGCTCCGCCCGCTGATTGATGTCGACTGTGGTACGTACACGGTCGAGGGGATCGAATGTATCGCCACTCAATTTGAGCGTAAGTTTCAACAACTGCAAGGTTGGCACGTCAAACGTGTCGATTGTGGTAAAGCTGGCGTTGGCTTAGAAATTCGCAACAAGCCAGAGGCATCCGATATTGATGTTATGCTGATTGGCCATATGGATACGGTCTTTCCTGTCGGGACTGCAGAATTGCGCCCAATGACAACCGATTCCGATAAAGCCTACGGTCCCGGCGTATCTGACATGAAGTCTGGTTTGCTCAATATTGTTTATGCAATGCGCAATTTGGATCGCAGTGTTTTAGATTCGCTCTCAATCTGTATCTGTATGAACCCAGACGAAGAGACAGGCTCTCTTGACTCTGTCGATTGGATTCAGGCCACCGCCAAACAAGCAAAACACGTTCTGGTGGCAGAGGCTGCGCGTGCAGATGGTGGCTTGGTCAAGGCTCGCAAAGGTATGGCGCGTTACAAAATCACTTTTGATGGCGTTGCCGCACATGCAGGTAATGAACCGGAGAAGGGCCACAGTGCAATTACCGAAATGGCGAACTGGATCCTAGCCATCAACGCGATGACCAACTTTGACTCTGGCACAACACTGAACGTGGGGATTGTGTCGGGTGGCGCGGGAGCCAATATCGTCCCTGCGCACGCAGAGGCTATTGTTGATGTCCGTTTCTGGAACAACGGCGAATATGATGATGTCGATAGCGAGTTAACGGCTCTATCTCAACAAGCGTTTGATGCTAGTGTGCGTATTACGTTAGAGCGCGAAGCGTACAAACCTTCTATGGTGCCAAGCGAGCAAACCGAAGCGTTAATGGTGCTAGTCGAACAAGCTGCCGATGAGCTTGACATTGATATCAACTGGAAAGAAGTCGGTGGCGGTTCAGACGCGAACAACACCGCGATTCTAGGCGTACCTACATTGGATGGCTTAGGGCCAATCGGTGCGGGTTTCCACAGTGACCAAGAGTACTTGTTGCTTGAGTCGATTGAACCGCGTATTCGATTGTTGATGCGAGTTATCGAGAAAATTGCTCAGTAATCAATGCCTTCATTTTAAAACTAAGCCCCAAATTTTTGGGGCTTTTTCTATTCACTGACAAAGTAAGACTTAAGTTTTTCTCTTAGCCATAAATTCGCTGGGCTGTGTTTCATGCGATTATGCGTTAACAGTCGGTACTTGACTGGGATGCTGGTAAATGGGGCGTCGAGTACCTGCAGATCGAGTCGGTCTGCAAACTGATTCGCGATGCTTTTGACCATCGCAGCAAGGCAATTGGTATTGGCGATCATCGTCATTTGCGATACCAGAGAATCACACTCTGCCGCAACTTTGCGTTCGCCTATGGACTCTTCGGTAAAATAGTCGGCCAGATAGGCATCTTCGCGTCTGAGTTTGAGCGTGACGTGCTTTTCGTCGTAGAACTGCTCAAGTGTCAGAGCTCCCTTAACTCTTGGGTGATCTTTGCGAGCAATAATGCAGATCTCGTCGGTACAGAAAAATTCTGAGAAGAACGAGGGCGCGGAGTAGTTAGCAAAGTCGATGGCAAGATCGGCCTTCTGTTGGTTGAGGTTATGGATGAGCTTTTCTTCGCTAGACAGTGTCGGATGCAGTTCAATTTCAACATTGCCTAGAGTCTGATCCGCTTCAATTTTTGGCAGTAACATCAGCATCATCGGCTCGCTGGTGTACACCACAAAGCGGCGAGAGTTGTCGGTGCTGAAACACTCTATCCCTTCGATGGCATTGTGAATTTGGTTTAGTGCTGGCTCGATTTGGCGCGCCAATTCATGGGCTTGGTGGGTTGGCGCGATCCCTCGGCCGGAGCGGATAAAGAGTTGAACCCCCAACTGTTGCTGAAGCCGTTTTAAAACGCCGCTTACGCCGGGTTGCGTTAGTCCCATTACGTCGGCGGCAACGGTGATTGAACGATGCTGATAGACGTTAAGAAAGACTTTAAACAGATTCAGATCGATGGGGGCGTCATTCATACTTCTTCCTAATACATAACAGCTCGCGATGTTTTGTATAAATTTTCATGCATATATCCTGATGTGTCAAATGAGTACATTAGTCCTGTACCCAATAAAGAGACACTACGAGGTTCCCTATGACACACCGTTTTGCACCTTCAGCTATTTCACTTGCACTTATGGTTTCATTCTCAGCATCGGCAGATTATGCCAGCCTAGAGACTTACCAAGGAAAGCCTGCGACCACGCACACTCAACAAGCGAATGCGACACTCGCTAAATCGTTACCTTGGCAAGATGTCAGTGCATTTGAGCGCACGCAAAAAGGATTGATTGCGGAGTTTGGAACCCATGAAGCAGGCGAGCTAAAAAATCGCTTTGAATACATGGCTGACATGAGCGTCAACGAGCTGCCAGCGTCGGTTAACCCTTCCATTTGGCGTCAAGGGATGCTGAATTACGCAGCAGGCGGTTTATACCAAGTGACTGATGGTGTGTACCAGATTCGTGGCGCAGACCTGTCGAATATGACCATCTACCGTACTGACAATGGCTACGTGATTCACGACCCACTGCTTTCAAAGCAAGCGGCGGCAGCGTCTTGGGAGTTTGCGAAAATGCACCTACCTAAGATCAACGGTGAACATAAGATTACTGGCATGATTTATTCGCACATGCATGCCGATCACTTTGGCGGCTCACGTGGGATTTTTGAGTCTGGCGACTTTGCAGAAGGGGCTCCGATCTATGCACCAAACGACTTTATTAAAGAGCTGGCTGATGAAAACGTCATTGCTGGGGCTGCGATGGGACGCCGTGCCAACTACCAATACGGCACAACACTCGACAACAACACGCAAGGCATTGTTGATAACGCGCTAGGTCTGGGTACCTCTCGTGGTGAAGTTACCTTAGTGGCTCCGACGCAAGAAATTGAAGAGCGAGAGAAAGTCATTACCATTGATGGCTTGGAGTTCCACGCGATCAACATGCCTGGCGCGGAAGCACCAGCTGAGATTGTGCTTTACATTCCAGAGTATCGCTCATTGAATACCGCAGAGCTCACCTACGATGGCATGCACAACATCTACACCTTCCGCGGAGCGAAAGTGCGCGATGCCTTGGTGTGGACGAAATACCTAACCGAACTCAAGTTGCGTTACGTTGATAGTGGTTTGGTTGATAATATCCATGCTGCGCACTCTGCGCCGGTTTGGAATGACGCCAACACCAAAACCAATGAAATTGCTGACTACATGACGCTGCAACGCGACAACTATGGCTTTATTCATAACCAAGCGATGCGCTTAGCTAATCATGGTGTGACTATTCATGATGTGGGTCGTGAGATAGATAAAATCATTCCGCAATCACAAAAAGAGACATGGCACACTAATGGTTACCATGGTTCATACAGTCATAATGCTCGCGCGGTTGTGAACCTGTACTTGGGCTACCACGACATGAACCCAGTGAACACGAATCCACTGCAAACCAAAGAAAAGTCGTGTGTTTACGTGGAAGCTGCAGGCGCAGAAACACTGTTCAAAGCGGGTAAAACGCACTTTGACAATGGGGAATACCAAGAGGCATCACAGCTGTTCAATGATCTCGTGCAGTGTGACCCAAGCAACATCAACTACCGTTTTGCGTTAGCGGATAGCTTTGAACAGCAAGGCTACCAATCGGAAACCATGGCTTGGCGTAATTCTTACTTACAAGGTGCGGTAGAGCTGCGTACGGGTGAAATTCAACCTTCGATTAAACTGGCGTCGGCAGATGTTATCGCAAACACCCCGACTGGCATGTTCCTCGACTTCTTGGCGGTGAGATTGAATGCAGAAAAAGCAGAGCAAGCGGGTCTCGACTTTAGCTTCGGTATTCATCACCCTGACTTGAACGAGTCTTACTTTGGTGAAGTATCGAACTCAAATATGGCGAACATTGAAGTGGAAAGCCTACCAAAAACAGACGTCACGTTGGAGATCACCAAAACCGATATGACGGCGATGGTGCTAGGTCAAACGACCTTAGAGAGCTTGGTCAAATCAGGCAAAGCGAAGCTTACGGGGGAGGCTAATTTAGTTACCCAACTTGCGGCAACGCTAGATGACTTTGATGGTATGTTTGAAATATTGCCAATGCCAACGAAATAATTAAGGCGCTCATTCGATGCCCCTCAGTGTGACACGCTGAGGGGCATTTTTCTTTTTTTACAAACCATTACGCTCGCCACTTTGACAACAAACTTATCCCTGCTGTATGGTTCGATTCGCCCAAAATACGTAGGAATCATCATGAAGTTAAAACAGGTAAGTATTATTGTTGGTGGTCTGGTTCTATCTTGCGCCTCTTATGCCAGCAACAAAGAGAGTTGGGAAACGTTCAGTGATGTGGGCGCCTATGGATTAGTGGGGATTGCCGCCGCTGTGCCACTCTACAAAGGCGATTGGGAAGGCTTTAAGCAAGCGGGTTTTAGTATCGGCGCGGCTTCCGGGGTCGGTTTGATCGCCAAGAACACCATTGATGCCGAGCGACCTGACGGTAGCGATAATAAGAGTTTCCCGTCCAATCATACGGCGAACGCGTTTGCTTCGGCGACCACCTTGCACTTGCGCTATGGGTGGGAAGTGGGCTTACCTGCTTACGGCATTGCCACTTTGGTGGGCGTTGGTCGAGTGCAAGCTGAAAGACATTATTGGCGAGATGTCGCCGCGGGTGCTGCGCTGGGAATGGTGTCAGGATGGATCTTTACCGAGGCCTACGACAGTTCGGTTCAAATCCTGCCTTGGGTTACTAGCAATGGTGCTGGCGTCAACGTTGCCTTTGCTTGGTAATCGTCATCATAAAAGAGGCCAAGGACCTCTTTTATGATGGAAAGCGAGTTAGAAAACGCCATTTTCGTTGGCGATATCCCCGCCGCTAAACAGTGCGTACATACGCATTGAAAAGTCCAATGCTTGGATTGCGTCCCAATGCTCTACGATACGTCCATCTTCTAGTCGCCACGTATCGATAATGTTCATTCCTTTTTGATCGTTGCCTCGGTCTTCTTTTTCAAGTGTGGCGTGAGAGTGGAATATAACGTAGTCACCATCCACATATATGTGCTTCACGTCATAGCTGTATTCTGGGTAGTCCTCAACAAACTCTTGCAAAAATCCCACTAGCCCTGTGACTTTGTCTGGAAGGTTTCGATTGTGCTGTACATAGGCACTATCGTTGTAGTGCTCTAATACATATTCAAAGTCATGGTTGTTCATTAGGTGCTGAACAAAATCGGTGATGATGCGAGCATTCTCGCGCTCTTGTTCTGTCCAACTCGATTTACTTAGAGAGGTCAGGTCAATGTGCTGTGTCTGTTTTTGTTGAGCGAAGCTTGCGGCACTCACGGTAAGAAGAAGTACGGTAATAATGGATTTTAACATGGTGTTCCCTTAGTATTAATTCATTGGTTAGGTATACATTGATAACTATGGTAATTAATAGTAACCTGCTGCGCAAGAAGGCACCAAAATGTGCGGTAGGCACTTTTTGGTAACCATGAAATACAGTTTTAACGACAACAAAGGGTGGGATATGGCCGCGCGTGACAAAGTCGAAAGACGCAGATTTTACAATAATGAAGATTGCCCTGTGCGCAATGTTGTCGCTCAGATCGGCGATAAATGGTCAATGCTCATACTGTTTGCATTGGTGGATGGTCCAGATAGATTTAATGCGCTCAAATCGCGTATTGAAGGGATTTCACAGCGAATGTTGACTCAAACGCTGCGAGATTTGGAGCGTGAAGGGTACGTGTTAAGAACCGTATATCCTGAAGTACCCGTTAAAGTTGAGTATTGCCTGACGGAAATGGGCAGTGATTTAGTTAAGCCCCTCTATCAGCTAGTCAGTTGGGCTGATGACCACCAAAGTGATATCAGAGCTGCACGTCAGGCGTATGATGAACGAAATGGCTAGGTTGCAACGCCGTTCGTTTTGAGCGTTACTTCCATCCTTGTTGCCATTTGCTGCTGTCTTTGAGCTCTCTCCAGTTTATTTCGTACTCGTTTTTCGACATGACCGATTCTAAGACGCAGCGACTAACGCTGCCGTCTTCGTCGAACTCAACCTCGGAAATTAAAAAGTGTTTCTCTTTTCGTTGTGGCTTTACTGCTGTCCACTTGCTGTGATGGAGCTTAGCGGGATTGATACGATGCATAGTGACCTGACCTAATGAAATTTAACGGGTTTTACGAACGAGCCATCATTTAGTTCAGATAGAAAAAAACCAGCGACGTGTGTCGCTGGTTTTTTGTTTCTTGAGAAGTGAGCGGGTTATGCTTCTTGGCGTTTTAGATGCACTTCTTCTTCCTCGACACCGGCCATTGGATCGTTGAAACGCTCTTCGTTCAACGCACCTTCTGACTTAGCAACAATCACAGTTACTGCGCTATCACCGGTAATGTTTACCGCGGTACGAATCATATCCAATAGGCGGTCAACACCCATGATAAGCGCGATGCCTTCTAGCGGCAGACCCACTTGGTTCAACACCATGGCCAACATCACTAGACCAACACCAGGAACACCTGCTGTACCGATAGACGCCAATGTTGCTGTTAGGATAACCATCAGGTAGTCACCCATAGTGAGATCAATGTTGAACGCTTGAGCAATGAAGGCTGTCGCCACACCTTGCATGATAGCCGTACCATCCATATTCACTGTCGCCCCTAGTGGCACGGTGAATGAAGATATGCGGTTGTCTACGCCCATACGGTTCTTCGCTGTTTCCATCGTCACTGGAATCGTAGCGTTAGATGATGCGGTCGAAAACGCGAACATAATCGCATCTTCCATCTTCTTCAAGAAGGTGATTGGGCTAAGACCAGTGAAGCCTTTTAGCATCACGCTGTAGGTCACGAGACCATGAAGAACCAAGGTTCCTGCTAGTACCAAGAAGTACTCTGCTAGGTTGACGATGGCGCTAAGACCAAGGCCGGTAAACAGCTTCGCCATGAGGAAGAACACGCCAAATGGGGCTAGGTTCATCAAAATAGCAACCAACTTCATGATGACTTCGTTTAAGTCAGAGAAGAACGCGGCGATACGCTCACCTGGTTTACCCGCGGCACTGATCGCGATACCAAACAAGACCGCAAACACGATAACTTGAAGGGTTTTGCCTTCAGCCATCGCGCTGATTGGGTTGGTTGGGAACATATCGATGATGACTTGGCCCAGCGACGGTGCTTCCGCCGATTTGAATGAGCTTGCTGCAGTTAGATCAGCGCCTGCGCCTGGTTGGAACAGATTGCCCATGGTCAGTGCTAGCGTGATAGCAACAGCCGTTGTTGTGACGTAAAACGCGAGAGTTTTACCGCCCATTCGACCAAGTGTAGAAAGATCTTTTAGAGAGCTTGTACCGCAGACTAGTGAAACAAACACCAGTGGTACAACAAGCATTTTTAAGCTGGCAACAAATATTTGCCCACCAACTTCAAACAGTCCATTGACGATGTATGTGTCGACAAATCCGTTGTCGGCAAAGAGGGTGCGAATTGCAAATCCTGTCAAGATACCCGCGACCATACCCAGAATTACTCGAGCTGTCAGCGACATCGGTTTCTTGGTATTCATAGTGAACACTCCTTATAGTTATGCACCTTGAGATCACTTCAAGGCGAGCAGGAGGTTATCAGGCGAGTCGACAATTCAGAAATCAAAAAAGCGTTATCGATTTATAGATGTGATCTGGGTCACTGTCATTTTGTGGTATTTAACAGTTTGATAACGGTATTGTTCAATTTATTGTTCTGATTTCTATTATATTTAACATGTAAAATGCTGCTCATTAATACTTTGTTACTTCTCATTACTTGAGAAAGTGAGTGCATATAACGATGTCATTCGACCCAAAGTGCATATATAGTCAGGCGTTATGCAATTGGCTTTGGCATTTTTATTAATGGGTTTCCCCGTATAGCAGTGCGCTAGGTTTACGGTTTTATCTTGTGCGCTTGAATCCCCAACTTGCTCATGGTGTTTTTATCGACTTGCTGTGCATAGTTTGCGAGTGATTGAAAATCCTGACTCGACCATGAAGACTTGGTTCGGATAGCACTTGGCAGTTTATCAAACGCGTTTTCTTCGTCTGCCGCGATGAAGCTGACGGAGAGCCACTGCTCTATGGGCTGGTTATTGTCAAAGGTCCCACTCAACTGCAGACGGTGAGTGGTCGTTGGATAATGGGGCATCAAGGACAAGGACAAATGGTAGTCACGATAGATAAGTGCCCACTTGTTTGGCAGGCGTTTGCTGCTGTCCCACCAAATGCCGTCGAGTTGTTGGATTTTCTCCTTGGTGACCGATTTCGTTGCCGCGTTGAGCTCGGATAACGCCGTTTCAAGCGCGTGGTCCATGGCCGCTGAAAACTGCTTGGTGTTTAGCGTTGGGGTCGCGATTAATATCTGTTTCGCGAGATGGGCGCCAAGCATGTTGGAGTACAAATCTTCCGATGAGAAAGCCGAAGCGAGCTCATCAAAACCACCGACAGAAACCATACCAAACCATTGAGCAATTTCGTGCCATTGCGCTAAGCGAAAGGCGGTCAACGCGGCGGCCTCGGCGCTGTAGGTGATTTTCTGCTCTTTACTCAGTGGCTGAGTTTGCGGGTGCCAAGTTACGCGGCGAAGTCTCAATTCTGCAGGTAAGTCGATGTGATGAGACGTACCCAAATAGCCTTGGTTGAGCTGGAAAATGTAGTAAGTGTAGTCAGCTGTATCACGAACATGTGCCGTGTCGATAAAACCGCCCTGCTTGGTAAACACAAGCCCGTTGGTTTCATCTGCGAGCCCGAGCAAACTGCCGGAGATAGAAGCACTGCCATCATTGTAGTGATGGTCGCCAACACTGCCTTTATCGACGACATTCTCCAAGGAGAAGAATGGCACTGGCACGCTACCAAGTTGAGCTTTGAGATCCACGCCGAATGCGCAGCACGGTCGAACACCGACAGGCGCGTTAAGCTCGTTTGCGTGAACGTTAAGCCCCATGACCGCAATCACGGCAAGGAGGATAATTTTTAATCTTCCCATGTCTAAAATGCCTCATTGACTTGAAAATAAAATCCGCTGCTCTCTTTGCCAACACCTAAATCAATACGGACGTTAATTTTGGCTTTGAACGCAAATCGATAGCCGACGCCAATAGACGGCAACCAGCGTTCTTCAAACAGGGCTTGATAGCTCGGCGCCACATTTCCTGCCCCCAACCAAGCAACCATACCGTGTCGACCCGTCAGTGTTCGGCGCAGCTCGATTTGCGTCGACAACTGATGCTTGTCGCGATATTGCCCTTGGTAATAGCCACGCATACGTTTGTCGTCGCCAAGCTGGGCATAGTCAAACCAAGGGGCGTCGCCAAAAATGGATTGTGAATAGACTTCCATTGCCAACACGGTGTTGGCGTCGAATTGAGCGTAGTGCCTTGCATTGATGGTGAGGTGATCGTAGCTCTGCTCGCTGCCAACGACGCCACGGTTAGCTATCCATTCAATATCGATAAACTGTCCGCGACTTGGGTTTGGTTCAAAGTCTCGGCTGTCAAACTCCATCCCCAGCACAACCCCGCTACTGGTGGCGTCTTCAAGGCCGTGTGCCAGCGGTTTATTGTCCACCTCTTCCATATGACGATAAGAGTGCCATTTGAATCCTGCCTTGACGTAAACATGATCTGCGACTTCTAAAGCCAACTTAGGGTTAATCAGTAACTTTTGACCTTGATACGGGGTTTTGTTGGCATTGTCCTGCGCTGATTGCTTGCCGACTCCCCAATAATAACCGGGCTCGTGACTGATCCAGGCTTCACCAAGCAGTCGCAGCGAGTCTTGTTGCAAGTATGTTCGATTGTTAATGCCCAGCCCGTATGAACCAGACGTAGAGCCGTATGACGTCACAGTTAACGTTGAATAGGGAACACCGGTTTGCCAATCCATGGGGCGATAAAGTCCGACGGCGGCCACACCAATACCCAGCCCTTGCTCAGGGTTGACGAATGGACCGGGCAGCACGCCCCAATCGATAGGCTTAGTGTGATCGACCGTTTCACTAGAGCCTAATTGAGTAAGCAGCGTGTCTATCCAATCGTTGTCTTCCTCGTTCGCTAGGCTGGCTGGTACAAACAGTAACGCCGCAATTGCAAGGGTAAGGTTTGCTTTCATATCGCCTCCTAGAATCGGCGATCCAGTGAGAGGAACACGCTTTGCCGTTCACCAAAGCCTGCTTCACCCAAAACGTACCAGTTGGGAGACAGTTGATATTGAAAGCCTGCCAATGTATTCCAAGGAGAGGTTAAATGCTGTTTGACTTCGAATTGGCCTTGTAGACCGCTGAAGTTGCCACCGAGATCCGCGATCGAGCCAGTTAAGTATTGTTCGACATTTTGGTACATGCCGCCCACCCAAACGCGCAGTGGAACACCCATGTTGTGGAAGTCATAACCGATACGAGGTGAGACCACTATGGCGTCGATGGTGCCGTCGACAACCGTCAATGTGGTTTGGGTATAGCTTGCATCAACCAGTGAAAACCAGTTGTCTATTCCGCCCGCAAGGACCATCCCAGCGCCAAAGGTATAGCCGTCGAGATCCAATCGGAAGTCATTAATCTTGGTATTGAGCAAAGGCTTCTCGGTGTTTTTTATTCCCACCGAGACGTTCACATCCGTTTCAGAATAGCCGTCTAACTTCCCCGCCAATGCATACAGGTTAAGGAATGGGAATAGCCAGACATCCGCCCGGAGAGTGACGACGTTGGTCACCTGTTTTCCCGGCTCGGCTTCCATTTGGATATCCGCGTACTTGTCGATCAGCTTGTCGAGCAGGGGGCGGCCCACCTTTAAATTGTTTAAGCCGATGGAGTCAACGTTGATGCCTTGTTGCATCCCCATGTAACTGAGATTGAAACCAATAGGCTTTGGTAGCTCATAGCCTAGAGCCTGTACTTGCTCTTTCCAAATAGGAAGCGAAATCGAGTCAGCGAAAGCGTAAGAAGAGAATAGGCTGCAAGCAGTAAGAAGAAAGAAGCTGTGTTTCATAGTGTACGTCAATGCGTGTAACGAGGACTCTGCGGGTCAGACCCGTGCTTATACGTGAGCCGTTACGAAGTAATCAAGCCGCCAAAACCGTGTCTGGGCGATCCTAGGTGAGCCAGCAAGGCGCCGACTCGATAAAAAGTGAGCGCATCATACTCCTCAAATCAAAAAAGTAAACTTTAAAGTATACTTTTAGTTGTTCTCGCTTATAATCCGCGCTCTTTGAGCTGAAGATGGAAGAATCTGCCCATGAAATTGTCCGATAGAAAGCGACTCGCATTGATTGAAAGTGCGCAGGCGGAATTTATCGAATTTGGCTACGCTGCCGCGAACATGGATCGTCTTTGCGAACGCGCTCAAACGTCGAAACGAACCCTTTATCGGCATTTTTCGAGTAAGGAAGTGCTGTTCTTTGCAGCGGTCAAATCGGCGCTCACGGCCCGTGATGACGCGTTGGCGCTAATCTACACCCCGTCGATTTCTGTGGAGCAACAACTTGCTGACTATCTCTTACAAAAGCTGGACTTCCTCTACCATGATTTTGGTATGCCATTGGCAAAGATGGTGATAGGCGAATTTATTCGAGCGCCAGAATTGTCGGAGAAGTATCTTCATCAACTGCAAAACCACGACGATAAGCTCGAGCAGTGGTTTGCCGATGCTATCGAAGATCGCAAACTCAAAATGCAAGATCCAGCCCAGATGAGCAGTATGCTAATGTGCTTATTGAACGGGAATTTCATGTGGCCTCAGTTGGTCGCGAGCCAAGAGATTCCGTCTCGTGAACGCAGAAGACAGATCATTGCGGATATTGTACAGCTGTTTCTCGATGGTTATCGCTGTCATTAACTCCGCCAAGATAAGGAAAAAGTGATGATTAAAACTACAACTTCAGTCGTGGAAGGAAAGCCTGTACAAGATTATTTGGGCGTGGTTGTTGGCGAAGCCATCTTGGGCGCGAACATTTTTAAAGACATGTTTGGTGCCATTCGTGATGTGGTTGGCGGACGTTCAGGTGCGTATGAGCGGGAAATGGGCCGCGCACGTGAAATAGCGTTCCAAGAAATGGAAGAGCAGGCTCGCTCAATGGGTGCGGACGGCATTGTCGGTATCGATATCGATTATGAAGTGATTGGCAGTGGCGGCAGTATGATGATGGTCAGTGTCAGTGGTACTGCGGTGAAATTTAAGGTCTAATACCGCAATCAATGTGAAGCTAGGAACAGAACTATGAAAATTTGGGTTGATGCGGATGCGTGTCCTGTTGTGGTAAGAGATATTCTATTTCGAGCTTCTGAGCGAACCGGTGTGGAGGTGACCTTAGTGGCGAATCAGTTTATCCGCACACCAGCCTCACCAAAAGTAACCATGCTTCAAGTTCAGGCTGGCTTTGACGTGGCGGACAACGAAATTGTGAAGCGGTGTGAGCCGGGTGATTTGGTGATCACCAGCGATATCCCACTGGCGGATGAAGTCATCACCAAAGGTGGCCACGCGTTAAGTTCTCGTGGCGAGATGTTCACCAAAGAGAACATCAAATCACGGCTCAACATCCGAGACTTTATGGAAACCATGCGCAGCAGTGGCATTCAAACTGGTGGCCCAGCACCGTTAAGCCAAGCGGATCGCCAGCAATTTGCCAATCATTTGGATAAGTGGTTAGTGCAGTGGCAAAGAGCCCAAAAGTAACGAAGATAATAACGAAAGGACGCACAGCGTCCTTTTTCTTTATCGCTGTATTAGCCTCAATAATCAGTCTATTCTGAACTCAATTTACAATGTAAAGCGCTGGCTAGCCGGCTTTATAAAGCAATCGCTTACGTCCCTTACAAAATTCAACTTTATAAATGTCCTCGCTTACATGGTCTTACAGTGTAAGGGGGAATTTATTGATATTATTATCCGCGTTGATACTTTGCCTCACCGAGAATTGCTGAGACATGAAAACAGTTGATGTTCCAATAGGAGCTAGATAGCTGGAGAAATGTGGATTTGATTCAGGTAGCGCGATTATTGTTCAAAATGTAATTTACCGTTGGTAACTTCTCTTTGTGGGCAAGGATGCCCCAAGATTTTATGGAACTTGGAATCCGTTTGAGTGTTTAGCTCAATGGCCGATTGACTATTCTGTCAGTCAATCGGCCATGATTTTTCTCTTCTTTGTTTATTCTACTGTTAACGCAACATAGTTGGTCACAAACGGCTGAATGGTTATTTCGTTAGCCACGTAGTAGCTGTCACCCGTTCCTTTTGACTTCATCTTGAAATAGTACGTACCTGAAGCAATAGAGATATCTTTGTTGTAATTGGTGTTAAATGTGATCGGTTTTTCGACTAGCCAGCCCTCTTTTGTCACTTCAAAGATAAAGCCCTCACAGCCGATAGAGCCGATACGCGGATGAACACAGCTCTCTAAGACAAGCTCTGTTTTTGATTTTGGGTTCTTTTCGGTTCTCGTGAGCTCAATGTTGCCGTAGTTTTTCTTCAAGCGTGTTGCTTGTGTGGTGTACATGCTCTCTTTCTCGACACTGTAGCTCTTACCGTTTTTGACGACGGTACCGTTACTGCTGCTGACGGAGCCCAAGACTCCGTTGATTGCGCCATTGACGCCGTCGCTGACGGCATCATTGATATCGTTACTTGAACAGCCTGCGAGTGTCAGTGTGGTTGCAAATGCCAACGCGAAGTGTTTCATGAAATTATCCTTATTTGATAGGCGTTTACCAACAAGCAGAAACAGTGAAATCACCATTTAGCTCGGTCGGTTGACTTACTTTTACTATTATTTTTAGGAATGTTTTGATGGGTATTTATAAAATAGAGCGCGATTAAAATCTCACCGGATAGCAAGAAGTTTGAGATTGATTCTGATTATTAGATTCTGTCTCAATTATAAGAGCGGTTATCATTGAGATACGAGTCTGCATACGTTTAAACGGACCAAATACACAATCGGCATTTGGTCCGGTGCTGTTAGATAGCGAGTGTGGCCTGTTTAAGCCAGCGTTTTTCATCCTCGTTCAGGTCAACGCTGAGCTGTTGCCAGCAGCGTTGGTGGTATTGATTGAGCCAAGCGATTTCGCTGCTATCGAGCATGGATTTATCAATCATGTTTGTCGCGATTGGGGCAAGGGTTATGGTCTCGAATCCATAGAAGCTGCCAAATTCATTCTGTTCGACCTCAACCACCTTCATGATGTTTTCTATGCGAACGCCGTGCTCGCCTTGACGATAAACGCCGGGTTCGTTGGTGATGACCATGCCGGGTTTTAAGGGGACTTCTGCGGGATTTTGCGAGAAGTTTTGCGGACCTTCGTGCACGTTTAAGCACATCCCGACACCGTGGCCAGTTCCACATTTGTAATCAATGCCGTGTTGCCAGAGTACGCCGCGAGCCATGATATCGAGGTTCGCGCCTGTTGAGCCTTGCAAAAATCGAGTCTGCGTTAAGCGGATCGCTGCTTTAAGAACCAAGGTATAGTCGTGCTTTTCACGGTGGCTAGGTGAGCCAAAGTGGAATGTTCGGGTGATGTCTGTGGTTCCGCCGAGGTACTGGCCGCCAGAATCGACCAATAAGAAACTCGACTCGTCTATGGAATAGCTGCTCTCACCGTCGGCAGCATAGTGCATTTTGGCGCCGTGCTCGGCAAAGCCAGCAATGGTGCGAAAACTCTCGCCAACATAGTCGTCTATCTGTTTCCTGTACCCCATTAACGCTTGCTCGGCGTTGAGTTCGGTGACTTGGCCGCTTGGCACTTGCTCATCGAGCCATTTCATGAACTTCACCATGGCGACGCCATCTTTGCGTAGCGTCTCTTCCATACTCTCTAGTTCTGTAGGGTTCTTCTGCGCCATTATTTAGAGTGATCTCCTGTTTGTCCGCGAGCTGCGTTCCAGCAGGATAAGGTTTGGCTAGGGCACTTCCTGTTATTAGAGCGGTTGCGATCGCACTCAGTGCGAGTAGTTTTTTAGCTTTCATAGCTTCCTCGTTATGTCCTTATCGGAGTGGCCCCTTAGGTGGTATTTGAGTGGGATGATAGTGCGTTCAAACGGCATGAACCACTGGCACAAATAACTAAGGGGATAAGAGAAATGTATATTGTATAAAACTATGCAACAAACACTAGTTAACATCTTTTTAACAAGGTGGCAGAAACAGAGACTGCTGGTCTTAGAAAGTGAAGCTGAATAAAAAATGAGCAAAAAATCTTTTTGCTCATTTAAGTGTGAGCAGATTATTGGCGGCGAAATCGAGCGGAGACTTCTTTGAGTAATTCTCCAGTAATTTCTGGCAGCGTATCAGCAAAAAATATCTGTTGACCGGGAACACTGCGCAGCATCACGTTAGTCAACTCACCCGTCTCATTTGCGCAGTTGGCTGCATGCATTTCACTGATCTTCTGATCGATCTCCTGCTCAAGTTTCAGCCTCTGTTCGGCGGTGAGGCGAACCCGAGCCTGACACACTTGAGAGACGGTATCGTCTGCCATTGAGATCTGTTCGAATCGTCGTTTAAACAATGTATCGAGCTCTGTACCTTCTTCCATAATAAAGCGGCGACCCGAACGGTAGAAGATTTTGTCTCCGTGGTTCTCCATGTAGCCGAGGATCTCAGCAATGCTGAGGTAAAAGCGTAGGCTGGTATCCGACAGTTGGTACTCTTGCGCGATCTCTTTTGGAGACCGATTGCAGGAGGTCACTAAGTAGATGAAATCCAACAGGTAAGGGTATTCGACAAATAGCGCGTTTTGTTCATCGGACAAAAATTGCTCGTTGTCTCTTTGGATTTGAATGGCGAGCGTCGACAACTCCACTAAGTTGGTGTTGAGGTGCGTGGTGTACATCAGTATTTTGTCGAGACCCAATGCAGGGTTGTGTAAGTGTCGCTTGATTGTTGACAGCGGCACGCCGGTTTTATCGGAAAGTGCGCAGTAGCAAAGCCCTTCATCACGAATCTTTTGCCGAATGGCTGCAAGCAAAAAATCTGGACCAATGTGCATAGTGGGTACTCACTTATTCCATGTGGGTTTTGTCTTTTTATGTTCAGCTTTGACGCTCTAGCAGCAGATCGCGAATGGCTGCGCCCGCTTCAAGGATATGTTTTTTCAGCATGTATTTTGCGCCCTCTATATCGCGATTTTGGCACATCTCGAGTAGAGCCTTGTGCTCTTTATCGGCTTTGGCTGTTCCCTCGGTAAACAGCAATTGCATACGGATATAGCGGTCGCATTTGGTGTTTAAGTTGTAAATAACACCCATGGTCTCTGGCATGTTGGCAGGGGCATAGAGGGCTTTATGCAGCTCGTAGTTGTAATTGCTCCACTCTTCAACTTCATCGCCACGGTTGACCAAATCATCAAACTTAGCGCGAATCTCATTGGCACGCGCCAGGTCCTCATCGGTCATGTTTTGAATCGCACGCTCGAGGATGTGGCATTCGACAACGGCTCTTAGCTCAAACAGTTCGTCGATCTTGTCTGGAGAAAGCTCAGTCACAGTCGCCCCTTTGTGGGCTTCGAAGCTGACGAGTCCTTGCGCTTCAAGCTGCATTAAGGCTTCACGAACGGGAATTCGGCTGACATTGAACTCTTTGGCTAAGGCATCTTGGCGCAGAGGCTGGCCAGTTTTTAACTCACCTTTGAGAATTTTGCTGCGAATGGCTTCTTCAATTAACTGCGTTCAAGTTTTAAAAACGGGTTTTTGCGACATCCCAGTCTCCGGTATATCTAAATTACAATAAATTGTATTCAATATACTATTGGTGATTGGGATTGCGACTTTCCGCTTTTAACTCGCCCCGTTTTTGGGGGATAGGTCAATTGTTTGCTGCTTGCGTCTCTCACCGAAGAGTGAAGGAGTTGCGGTTTACGGCCGTAGCGACTCACTATCTGTGATGAGAGTCAAACTTATTTACGCAAATAAGTGTGTTTCTTGAATGTTATGAGAAATCAGCCGTTAATCTTTTCACAATTAAAGAATACGGAAACTGGCAGCTATTATGTTAGTCCTGAAAATGCAATTTGAGAAACAGGTACTATATGGGTGATGTTTCGTTAGACATTAGAACGTTGAACTTTATCACGATCCTTTTTTCGGTCATTTATAGCGTGGGGCTGCTTTTATTTCAGGCGACTCAAAAGCCAATAAAAGGGTTATCGCTATTTTCTCTGTCGATTTTGATTATTGGTAGTGGACCTTTTCTTATCAGCTTTAGAGGTGAGATACCGGAGTTATACAGTGTCATTGGAGCAAACTTACTCATCGCATTAGGATTCTATTTTACGCTCTATAGTCTGTCTTTGTTCCGAGAGGCCAACCTGATTTACTCTCGCATTACAGCGGCGCTTATTCCTTTTTACCTGCTAGGGTTCATTTACTTCACTTACTATGAGCCTTCTATCAATAGCCGAGTTGTGATCAGTTGTGCGTATTTGTCTTTTGCTACGCTGAGCACTGCACTGGTGACCTTGAATGGCCGCAAAGAAGATTTATCGCTTGCTACCCGGATGATGGCGATGTCCTTTTTCTCATTTGGTTGTTTTATGCTAGTGAGAGTTTTCGTTACGCTGATTGACACAGAAATCTTGAATTTTATGGATGCCGCGTTTGTGCACCAACTGGCATTTCTCTTTAGTATTTTCTTAATTGTGTCCATGAGCTTTTCGATGTTGTGGCTGATTAATGCTCGTTTGCTTCGATCTATTCATGTCCTCTCCTACGAAGACCCACTCACCGAGTTGAACAATCGCAGAGCTTTGGATGAGGCGATGTTAGAGATAGAAACTCAAGTTGAGCAAACACCTGTGAGCATCATCATCTGCGATATTGATAATTTCAAATCAATCAATGATCAGTTCGGTCACCTCGTTGGCGATGAGGTTGTTAAGTCTGTTGCCAGAATCACGTTAGACTGGTTGGCCCCGCAGTCCAAAGCTTTTCGACTTGGGGGGGATGAAATACTGGTGATTCTTCCGTGTGTTGATTTAGAAGGCGCAAGAGGATGTGCCGAGAAAATCCGCCAATCGGTTTCCCAACTGACGCTGCCAAATCATGAAGCGTTGCGTATAACGGCCAGTTTTGGCATTGCCGAACTCTCGATAAATGAACACTGGCAAGACGGTGTCGAGCGAGCTGACAAAGCGCTATACAACTCTAAACAAAATGGCCGCAACATAGTGTCTGCTTCAGATTAGTCGATCGGTCAGCTCACGACTAGTTGCTCTCTGCGATGGCAATAATACGCTTAATCAGCCTCTCTTCGGTGAGCGACTTGTTGCGGTAGAAGCGAAATATCTCCGAGTTGATGGCTTGTTGGGCGACAGGGTTGACGGCCATGGAGTCGATCATGCTTGGCACCGCTTTGTTTTGTGCCACTCCCTTTTTAAATGCTTGATAGGCTTTGATTTGACAGGGGTTAAAGTCGGTGAGTGCAATGTCGGTACGTACCGGGATGGACCCCTTGTGTAGGTTAAATTGCGCCTGAAACTCTGGGTCTGCCAACACATTGGCCACACGGTTGGCTTGGTCTTTAGTGAACGATTTGCTCACCATAAAGATCAAGCTGTCCATGTTATAAAGGAAAACGTCGTCGCTCTCGGGGGCAGGGTAGCAGCCTATCTGATTCGGCACCTCTACGCCTTTCGCAATCAGGTCACCAAGAATCCAATCGCCCCCGAGTTGGAACAAGGCTTGGTTGCTTGCGAGTGCTTTCGTCGCGGTGTCCCATCTTGTGTTGGGCAAGGTGTTATCAATCAGCAAACTTAGGCGACGGAACTGAGCTAATGCAGCGCGTAAGGTGTTACTATCGATGCTGTCTGGATCGAGGTCGACCATTGCTCGGGTATAGAAATCCACCCCGCCCGTGGCAATCACCAAATTTTCAAATAACTGTGCAATTTGCCACGGTTGTTCGCCGACGGCGAGTGGGTTGATTCCTTGGGCTTTGGCATGTTCCATTACCTCAAACATTGCTTGCCAAGTGGTCGGCACCGGTTGGTTGAGCTCAGACAATAGCTGGTGGTTCACCCACAACCAGTTGAGTCGATGCAGAGTTAACGGCAGGGCAACATAACCATTGGCAGATTGATTGATCTGTTGTGAAAGGGGGTAGAGGGTGGCGTCCCATTGATGGTCTTTAGCGACAGCGTTCATGTCATGGAGTATGCCAATTGCATCCCATGCTCGAATACTTGGGCCCTCGATTTGTGCAAAACTGGGTGGATTTCCTGCCAACGCTCGTGCTTGTAATACCGTCATCGCACTGTCACCGCCACCGCCCAAGACGGGTTTCGGTGCCAGTTGAATATCGTGTTTTTCTAAATGTTGGGTTAACACGTCCATCGCGTGTTGTTCCCCTTTGGATGTCCACCAATGAAGGAATTCAACCTCTGCTGCGCGAGGGGCGGTGAGCCCAACGGCGGTCAGTGACAGGGTCGAAAGATAAATCGCCAATTTGTTCATAGTGAGTCTCTTGGGAAAGATAGCGTGGCGCGCAACCCGCCAAATGAAGAGTGGCTAAGAGCAAGAGAGCCACCGTGCGCTTTCGCAATGCTTTGGGAAATAGTCAGTCCTAACCCAGAGCCTTCTTGTGTTTTATTGGCTCGGTAATAGGGTTGGCACAGTTTATCGAGGATCGCCCCATCGACGCCTTCACCATGATCATCAATGATGATGTTCACGGCATCGGCACTATCGAATAGCTGAATATTGACTTTATCGCCATATTTCAACGCATTATCGACGAGATTTTGAATGCAGCGCTTAATCGCTAGGGGTTTTCCGACAACCTCAGACTCGATAGAACCTTGAATTTGAATACGCTCGGTTTCCGGCGTCACTGTGGTGGCGATGTGCTCAATTAACTGATTGAAGTTTATGGGTTCAATCTCTTCGTGGATGTCCGTCTCTTTGATGCATTGCAAAGCCCCTTTGACCATCAAGTCGAGGTCATTCGCGAGTCGGGTAAAGCGTTCTCTGTCAGTGTCATCATCAAGCATTTCTGCGCGCAGTTTGAGGCAAGCGATGGGCGTTTTTAAGTCATGGGAGATCGCGCCAAACAGCATTTCGCGATCCTTAATGTGGCTATCGATACGCCGATTCATTTTGTTGAAGGCTCGGATAGCGGCTTTGAGCTCGTTGCTGCCGCGCTCTTCGACCTGAGGAATATCGAGCCTGCTCGACATTAAGGTAGCGGCTTTGGCGAGTTCGCGAATAGGTTGAATCTCTTTACGAACGACAAACCAAGTACAAATCAGTAGCAGTAACGCCGACAAGAGTAAGGTAAGCCACTCTCGAATATCAAAGTAGTTGGTTTCTAGATTGACGTAAGGTGCGGGTAAAACAGCAGCTAGGTAGAACCATTCGTTTTCGTCGACCTCTACCTGCATTACCAATATCGGGGGGTTCAGGTCGCCAAATGAGAGCGAGTAATGCGCCCAAAGTAACGGCAGTTCATCAATAGGGAGCTCGTTGTTGAACACCCTCAAATTATCGCGTTGAGTAAACTCGACCGAGATATTGGGGATGTCGTGTAGCTCAGATGAGAGTACTTGTTTTACTTCGTTCAGGACTAAGGTTTTTCGTTCGCTATCGGGCAGAGGAGGCGTCTCAATATGGTGGTTATTGAGTGAAACAAAAAAACGCGTGCCGCCCATATTGCGTAGTTGATTGAGCACAAGGTGTCGGTATTCAGAGGGCAAGGTTTGGAAAAAGGAGATGGTCGATGAAGCACTAAGTGCCAAACTTTTCACCGTATTGGTTAAGCCTTGTCTGTCCCGTTCGTTGGCGTGTTGATACCAAATCATACCCGACAGAAGTTGAGCAAGAATGATCACTAATAGCAGGAAAATACTGGTGCGAAATACCAGTGAACGAGTCCAGGTTTTAACTCTCATAGTGGACGTCCGTTGTCAGCATGTAGCCTTTGTTGCGCACGGTTAATATCAAGGAACGATCTTTGTCTTCCAAGTGGTGGCGTAGCCGACTGATCTGGACGTCAATACCGCGCTCAAATGGGTCGGCATCTCTGCCCCATATTTCACGTGCGATATCATCACGGGATAAGATTGATTTGGCGTTGTTGACGAACAAGCCGAGCAAGGAGAGATCAGCGCCACTCAGTTGTTTGACTTGATGGTCTTCAAGATGGGTGAGTTGCCGAGTAACGGTATCGAGGGACCAGCCATCAAAGCGGACTTTTCTGGCCAACTGAGTTTGAGGATTAAGTTGGCTGCGGCGTAAGATTGTTTTGATTCTTGCCAGCAGTTCTCTTGGGCTAAACGATTTGGTGATGTAATCATCGGCGCCCATCTCTAGCCCGGCGACGCGGTCCGCCTCTTCGGTGACGGCGGTGAGCATAATGATCGGGATTTGGGAATCTCGGCGCAGCTTCTGGCACAAGGTAAATCCGTCTTCACCTGGCATCATAATATCGAGAATAATAAGATCTGGAGTATGCTTTTTGAGCAGTTGCCACATCTCGCGTCCATTGCCCGCACCAATAACTTCAAACCCAGCTCGACCAAGATAGTCAGACAACGCCTCTCTAAGATCCAAGTTGTCGTCAACCACGAGTATCTGCTTGTTTTCCATCACCTTACGTCCCTGCTGCGAGTTTTCAATATGATGCTATTTTCGACCGAAATTCTCAATCGAACTGGCTCTAAATTATGGGTTACAAAGGGACGATTTTGTAAGTCATCACTTACAAACCCGCAGTGTTTTGTAACCTTGAAGGCGCGACAACTGGTTAAGATCTTTCTGACCTCGCAACGCCGAACGTCTTGTATTACCCAAAGCTGGTCACTGTGCAGATGAGCATCTTTGGCTCACGCTCTTTGAACGCTCTCAATGCGGCTCGATTGGGAAAGTTTGATGTGTGGTTATGAGAAGTGATCTAAATGGATATTCATGGTGTGCTCGCACTGTCTTAATCTTACCGACCCCCTAATTTGGTAAGAGTGCCAACCTCGCCCGAGGTTGGCTTTTTCATCCCTGTTGGGTGCAACGAACGCAAAGCGGTTTGGGATGATGACACGTCACGTAATTGATTTGTGTGGAATACAGACAAGTTTAAAGCCTAAAAACTATCTCGCTACCAGGGCAATCGCTCTCCGTCATAGGCGATAAAGCTGCCACTGTCGCTCGCCTTGAGTGAGTGCAAAATAGTTATCAACTGAGTCGCCACATAATTTGGCGTGAAGAGTTTTCCCTCAGGCACGTTGGTTTGGAACGGCTTAGACAATTGGGTATCGGTGGTGCCAGGGTGAAGCGCAACCACCACGCTTTTGGGCATTAAGCGACCCCATTCAATGGAGATGGATTTAAGTGCCATGTTAAGGGCTGCTTTGGAACTTCGGTAACTGTACCAACCGCCGAGTTGATTGTCGGTAATGCTGCCGACCTTGGCCGAGACGGTAGCAAGGCAGGGGTGAGCGCTTTTTCTCAACAAAGCTTGGAAATGTTTGGCAATTAGCAGAGTAGGCAAACAGTTGACCGCCATACTTTTGAGGAAGAACTCTGGGTCGATTGAGGCAAGGTTCTTTTCTGGTTTTTGGTGTTGTGTATGCAGCATTCCCACGCAGTTGATGATCCAATCCAACTGCTCAAACTGCTGGGCAAGTTGCTTAATGCTGGCTTCGTCCTCGACATCAAGTGGATACCAGCGAACTAGGCTCTGCTGATGCTCGGGCTGGTTACGGTGATAGGTAGCAGCGACGTCAACTTGCGGGTAGTGGCTAACGAGATGGTTGACGATGGCCTGACCGATACCGCCGCTTCCTCCGATTACGAGTACTTTCATTACAGCTCCTCCAAACGTTGAAGATTACGCTCTGCGGTCTCTAAAATGGCATGTTGTGCTTCATCGCTCATCTTGTCCCAATTGCGGTATATCATGCCGATGCGAGGAAGAGTGCCAATTCGATCGCGATGTCTGACCATAAAATGCCAGTAGAGGCTGTTAAGTGGGCACGACGTTGGGCCACTTTTTTGGTTTACTTTGTAGCGGCACGATTTGCAGTAGTCACTCATTCGATTGATGTAAGCGCCACTGGCTGCATAGGGTTTGGTTCCTACGATCCCGCCATCGGCGTACAGTGCCATGCCACGGGTGTTGGGCATCTCAACCCACTCGATGGCATCTATGTAAATACCCAAATACCACTCATCAACTTCGTCAGGGTTGATCCCCGCCAGCAGTGTAAAGTTGCCAGTCACCATAAGGCGCTGGATGTGATGAGCGTAGGCATGCTCCAGAGATTGGCCAACCGCTTGGTTAAGGCAGTTCATCCCACTTTTGCCTGTCCAGAAGTAATTTGGCATTGGGCGTTTTGCATCAAAATGATTTCGCGTTTTGTATTGGGGCATGTTTGCCCAGTAGACCGCGCGAATGTATTCCCGCCAACCGATGATTTGACGCACAAACCCCTCAATCTGCGATAGTGAAATGTCGCCGTTGGCCTTTTCGAAATAGGTGATGGCACTCGTGACAACTTCAAGAGGGGAAATTAGCTTGCTGTTAAGGGCGAAAGAAAGTCGACTGTGATACAAGCTCCAACTTGCTGGGTGACGGTCTGTCATGGCATCTTGGAAAAAACCAAATCGCGGCAAGCAGTGCTGGCAAAAATGCGCCAATAAATTAAGAGCTTGGCTACGATTGATAGGCCAAATCAATGGGTTGGAGACATCACCTATGTTTCTCACCTTATGGCGTGCAAGCCTTGCCAAAATATCACTGACATCTGTGGCAAACATCAGTGGGTTAGGAATCGCCTCTAGGTCGTCCTCTTTAAACGCATTGCGATTGTTGGCATCTAAGTTCCATTTGCTCCCGACCGGTTTGTCACCTTCCATGAGTAGATTGAAGCGTCGGCGCATTTTGCGATAAAAGTGCTCCATCAAGATGTGTTTGCCAGCCGGAAAAGCCTCGGCAATTTCCTCAAACGGGAACAGGAAGTGCTCGCTCTCCACCATAGTGATTTTCACCCCTTCAATAGCGAGCGCCTCTAGCTGCTTGAGCAAGCGGTATTCATCGGGGCGTTGATACTCAAGGTGAGTGGCTTGATGTTGCTCGACAAGGCTTGCAAGCAAGTGAGGCAAATCTTGGTATTGTTCACTCTGGTCTAAGTCGAGATAGAGCACCTGATGGCCGAGTTGCTTAAGCTCGTCGGCAAAACTGGTCATGGCTGCAAAGAAGGCGCAGTGCTTTTGAATGTGGTGAGTGGTGTAACTCGCTTCCTGGTGGAGTTCAGCGATAACATACAACACGCTGTCGTCTTGGTGCTGAAACCAAGAGTGTTTGATATTGAGTTGGTCACCTAAGATGAGGCGGATGGTGGTCATGTTCATTCATTTGCTTAACAGAGTTTAATACCCTTACGCATCGGTGCTCTATTGGGATCAGGCAATGACGTGCTTTGACGGAAAGTGTGTCCTATTTAATTGCCTGTTGGAACTGGTTGCGAAACTGGGTTGGTGTCATCTCTTTCACCGTTTTGAACTGGCGATTAAAGTTCGAGAGGTTTTGAAACCCTGTATTTTCGGCCACCAACGCAATAGGTAACGATGTACTTGCTAGCAGCTCACAGGCTTTGCCGATGCGAAACTGTTTGATGTGATCCGAAAAGCTCACCCCATAGTGCTTTTCAAACAGACGATACGCAGAGCTTTCACTCATGTGCAGGCTCTTGCTTAAATCGGAGATGCGTATCGCTTTGGCGTAGTTTTCCTCAATATAGTGAGTGGCTAACTGCACTTTTTGCCGCGCTTCGCGGTTGCCAGATAACTGGCTAATTCGGTAAGGAGAGGTGGAAAGTTTCTCTGACTCTCCATCACTGGCGAGTAGCAGCAACACTTCAATCACTCGAACCGCCTGAAAGGCTCGATTTAAATTTTCAACCCCAGTCAATAGGTCAGATACCTGCTGTGAAACGCTAGGGCTGAATTTGAGGCCATAGGCAGAATCTTCGAGTAAGCGTTTGATGTTTCGAGCTTCTGGAATTGTGGCTTGCAGTTTTTCTATCCAGTGATGTTTGAGCCAGACAATGACGGAGTGATGCGGCTTTTCATCGGAGCCATTGAGCTGGCCTGTGATCATATGTGGCAGGCCTGGTCCATAAAGCAATAGGGTGTTGTGGCCAATTGAGCCGACCGAATCTCCGGCAAAATAGTTGCCGTTAAAGACGTTATCAGGGTCTTGATAAAGCACCAGTTCGTATTCGGTGTGATAGTGCCATGAGCAGGCAAATTCTTCTTTTTTGATTCGACAATGATACTCGCGCACGATCCAATCGTTGCTCGGTGTGTCCATCACATTTTCAATATACGGCTTCATCGCTCGGCTCCTTATCTGACCAACCAAGGTTAGGGTAACTGTTGCTTTTCTGTCAAAGGAGTTTGGTAAGTTGAAGGATTAGTATTAGAGGTGGCTCGAATACTATCAATGAGCCTGCATATCTTTGATTAAACTGTAGCCTCACTAACTCACACACTTAACTCAAAGGAGCCCCACATATGTTGAAAGATAAAACAGCATTGTTGTTTATCATCACCGCGTTCGTTACTGGTTTATGCGGGGCCTTTTTTTATCCGCTATCGAGTTTGTTCATTGTCGAAGAATTGGGTGCATCGCCGATGATGCTGAGCCTTTATATGGTGATGGCGGTTGTCAGTGCTGTGGTTGTGTCGCAGCTGATCGCAAGACAGTCAGATAAGAACTGGAAGCGTAAAACGATTTTGCTGGTGGCGCTGACTTGCTATCTCATTACTGTATCGAGCTTTATCGTGGTGCGAGATTACTGGCTCGCCATCACCATCGCAACCGTGTTTGGTAGCGTCAGTGGCGCCGCATTTGGGCAGCTGTTTGCTTTGGGGCGCGAGTACGGCGATCGCTATGTCGAAGACAGCACCACCTTCCTGTCAACCATGCGTGCAGGTATTGCCATTGCGTGGGTGTTCGGTCCTCCATTGGCATTTATGCTTAAAGCGAGCTTTGGCTACAATGCGTCGTTTGGTGTTTCGGCGACGATTGTCAGTGTCTCCATTTTGGTGATTGCTAAGTACTTGCCCAATGGTGTTGTTAAACAAGATTCAGCAGAAGAACAACAAGCGGTCACTAAAGCTCCTCAAACGGCCAATCATTTGATTGCTGTCTATTGCTTGGTGGTGGTGTTTGCCTTCGCAGCGAACAACCTCTACATCACCAGTATGCCGCTTTACTTATCGCAAGAATTAATGGTGGATCCAAGTTGGCTAGGGATTCTATTTGGCGCGGGAGCACTGTGTGAAATCCCAATCATGCTTGGCGCAGGTAGGCTGGCAGAGCGGGTAGGGACCATCAAACTGTTGATGATGGGCATTGCAAGTGGCATCGCGTTCTATTTTGTGATGCTGATGAGTACCAGCTTCGCCGCCATGCTTGCCGCGCAATTGCTGAATGGTTTCTTTATCGGCGTGTGCGCCACGCTTGGAATGGTGGTGCTTCAAGATATGATGAAAGATCGCTTGGGTACGGCATCAACCTTGTTCTCAAATATGCTTAACGTCAGTATGCTGGTGGCGAGTCTTTCCGTCGGTGTGGTTGGAGAGCTGTTTAACTACTACAGCACCTTGTATGTCTCGTTCGCAGGTTCCATTGCAGCACTGATTTTATTGGCACTGTTTGCCGCGATAGAAACGAAGTATCGTCAGTCACAAAGCAACGTCGTCGCTGCTTAAACCGAGTTCCTTACGACAGTAAGCTTTGGCCAAAGTGTTAACCAGTTTTTACTCGTGACTCTTTGGTCAAAGCTGCTGATGTCTCGCTTGGGGTTATGCGTGATATGTAGAGCGAACAAGGACTCATAATCAAACGCGCTGATGCATTCGACCATTCCATCCGCGTTAATTTTCGCAGCGACAGCGGTCTCTTTCTCTGGCCAGTAACTCATGGCATCAACAACATCCAAATAGGGCTTATCCCCATTTCGCTCGTGCATGCGGGCTTGATTTCGCACTTGCCAATTAAGCTCTGGCATCTGTTCACTAAGTTGCGCTTCAATCGCCAGATCTCGCGCCGCTTCAAGGTTTTCGGAGTCGAAATAGATCACATCGATATCATTCAACGGCGTTGAGTTTGTGTGGTGATGAAGCGTGTCCCAGACAAGGTTTCGCACGAATCCAGCGGCGACACAGCCTTGAGGTAAGTTGAAGGTAGAGACTAGGCGTAGAATCGCCATGCGTTGCGAGTCTTGCTCAATAAGGCGTTGTAATTGGATGTTCAAGGTCGTCACTGCCGCAGTTCGTTAGCGAGAAAATGCCAAGCACGCAGGAGAGTCCGCGCACTTGGCTGTGGTTTACGCCAGTTTGAGGTCAAACTGTTGGCGGTATAGCACCATATCTTCAATCGTCAGCACTGGCATATTGTGCAGCTTACCGAAGGCGACGATTTCTGGCGTTTTTGCCATGCTGCCATCTGGGTTGGTCACTTCACAAAGCACACCAGCAGGCTGTAGCCCTGCCATCTGCATTAGATCGATAGTACCTTCTGTATGCCCACGACGTGTCAGTACGCCACCTTTGCGTGCTCGAAGCGGAAACACGTGACCCGGGCGAGCCAGATCAGACGGTTTAGCGGTTGGGTTTGCCGCCGTTTTGATCGTTGTCACGCGATCTTGCGCGGAGACACCTGTGGTCACGCCCACTTTCGCTTCAATTGACACGGTAAATGCGGTTTGGTTGGCGCTGTTGTTGTTGGCAACCATCGGCGTGAGCTCTAGACGATCCGCTTGCTCTTCTGGTAAGCAAAGGCAAACGATGCCGCTGCATTCGCGAATCATCAACGCCATTTGAGCGGTGGTCAGAGATTCTACCGAATAAATGATATCGCCTTCGTTTTCACGATCTTCGTCATCGAGTAACAACACACCACGACCTTCTTTTAAGGCGATAAGTGCATTTTCAACGCGGCTAATTGGGTCGCCGAATTCGGCAAGTAAAGAGGACTGATTCATGGTTAACTCCTAAAATATCACCAGAATCAGGGCATATATGAGCACTAGAGTCCTAAAACTCCAGCCAAAACGAAATGCATCACCAAAGATGACCGTGGTGATGTTTTTTCATTCTCTCTCATCCGGACTGTAACCGTCGGCTCTGGTTTCTCACCAGATCTGCTGACCTCGACGAATCGAGCGCTCGCGGGCTTGTGGTTTCTTCATTAATAGTGAAGAACACTTACCGCCGGTGGGGAATTTCGCCCCGCCCTGAGAATAAATAAAGTTGCGTAAGTCGCGTAAGGGATTGTAACGATTAACCGCAACGATGAGAAGCAAACGTTATCATCGATTTAGTGTTGTTGTTGAAAGCGCCTCAGAAAAGTCACTCGGCTCAGGGTGTTTGTTGATTTTTTGCTCACTTGGTTCGATATCTAAACAATGTAATCGATAACAAATCTGATCTGACCACTTTCTATAGATAAGTGTAGATAATACAGCGTCTTAAAATATTGCTATGACTAATGCGTCATTTTTGATGCGCCAATGTTGGTTATTTTTTGACATTTCGATATACAAAAAATAACATCTAATTAACATTGTGCGTATTCACATCCGATTTCCGCATAGTGTCGCACAACAAAAACTACAACAATGCCATTCGAAAAAGAACGTACCCTAGGAGGGTCAAGGATGAATAAAAAGCACTGCTCTCTGCTGACAATCTCCATATTGTTTGCGTGTAACGCTCATTCCGCAGGTTTCCAAGTCGCAGAACACTCGGCATCGGGCCTCGGTCGCGCGTTTTCTGGTGAAGGCGCGGTCGCCGATAATGCGAGTGTATTAGCACGTAACCCCGCTGCCATGACACTTTTTGAAAACACCACCTTTTCTGGTGCGCTGTCGATCGTTGATCCAGAGGTGAATGTCACCCAAACCAAAATTGGGGACGCAGATTTCAAACAGAAATCGAGCGACGTTGCGCCAATGCAATTTGTACCAGCAGCCTATTTCATCCACCCAGTCAGTGATAAGTTTGCCGTGGGTTTTGCTTCATTTACAACTTATGGTGTCGCGACCGATTACCCCGATGATATCTATGCTGGTGATTTGGCGGGTAACACCTCGCTCTTGTCTGTTAACCTCAATCCGAATGTGGCGTTCAAACTGAACGAGCAGTTCAGTGTGGGTGCGGGTCTTAACCTAGTGTACGCAGAAGCTAAGTTGGACCGTCACCAAGGTGGTCTTCCACTTGGAGGCAAACCAAGCGACAAAATCATTAGTATGACAGGTGAAACTGTTGGTTTTGGCTGGAATATTGGCGCTCTGTACGAACTGGATCAAGAGAACCGTTTTGGCTTTGGTTACCGCTCTGCGGTGAACTTAAACTTTGATGATGGTGAGTTTACCGATCACTATGGCGGGGTGATTCTTGACCCGAACAAGAATGAAACTAAAGGTCAGCTTCAACTGACGTTGCCAGCAATTTTGGAGTTGTCTGCTTTCCATCAACTTAACGACCAGTGGGCGGTTCATTACGGTTGGCAGTGGACACAATGGAGCAGTTTTAAAGAGCTAAAAGCGACCAGCTCAGAGTGTAAAGACGGCGTGTGCTTCAAGAAAACAGAACACTATGAAGACAACCAACGTTGGTCTGTCGGTACAACGTACACCCTAAACAAAGAATGGACACTTCGCGCAGGTCTGGCTTACGACGAGCAAGCAGGCGAGGCGACGCTTAGCATTCCTGATAGTGACCGTTTCTGGTATTCCGCGGGCTTGACCTACCTATGGTCAGATAATCTAAGTCTAGATGCGGGCTTTACTCTAGTTCAGAGCAAGAGTGGCAGCTTTAAAGAAACAGATGCAGCGGGCAACGAGCTTACGTTTGATGCAGACGCACTGGCCTTCTTATCCGCAGTTCAGCTGAACTACACCTTTAAGTAGTATTGGGAGTAAATACAATGAATAACAAATTTTCTCTATCACTTGTTTGCTCTGCTGTCCTGCTGGCGGGTTGTGGAAATGATACAAAAAGCAGCGGTGCAAGTACGGACCAGCCATACTCGAATGAAGCGATTAATGAGATGCTTTCGCGTAGCTCGAAAATTGACTTTACCTTATTAGGCGATAACGCCGCGGTCCCTTTGCCTTCATTCTTGCTATTGGATACTTCTGACAGCACGTTAAATATCCCTGTGACTGAGGGACAGTCTACCGGTCTAGACAACCCAGAAGTGGCATTGGGTGAGGTGGATGGCTGGAGTCCACAAATGCCATTTGTGATTGACTTGAAATTGCCGTCTGGCGTTACCTTGTTTGATGATACATCTGCACCAACGAGCACTCGCAGTGCTTTAGTCAGCCCAAGTCTAACAGCAGGTGTTCGTGTGGCTAAGGTTGATATCGATTTATCGACCAAAGAAGTGACGAATTTTGAAGCGCTGACCCCGGGCGTTGATTTTGTGGTCGTCCTTAGTGACGATAAGCGCTCTTTCAACATTGTTCCGATAACAGGCTTGGATTCGGGAAGCAATTACATCTACGCGCTGACCGACTCTATTACCGACAGCAATGGTGACCCGATCGGGACGTCGAGCTCATATGCGATGCTCAAAACAACGGAGTTTACCCAATCGGGTTCGTTGGCGACTCCTCAAGTCATTATTCAAAACGTAGAAAAAGCGTTTGCTGATAATGGTCAGGTCGCGAGTACCGATGACATCATCTACTCCTCATGGTTTACCACTTCTTCTGCAGGTCAGGTGCTACTGGGAACCAAGAGTGCGATTGCTCAGACTGCTCTACCAACGGTTAATCCTTCCGATATATGGAGCGGATCGATTGCCAACCCAACAGGGATCGATGCAGACACCCTAGATTCAATCTATCAGATGACGGTCACTAGCAAACAAAGCTTTGGTGATGCCGTTGCAAGTGATCCTATGTTCGCTAGCGGGTTTGGCGCTGATAGTGCTGCGCTATTGCAGGCGGGTTACAACCAAAACTTTGCCAATGAAGCGATCGCTTCGATTCAGGTGGTTAAGGGCACCGTTAAGTTGCCATACTTCTTGTCTGACTCACTATCAGGGGATGCTTGGAAGAAGACACCATGGCGAAGTGCGATGCCAAGTGTCGCTAAGATCTTATCGACACTAAGCTCTGGGAGTGACGCTGATAAAGCCGCAATTGGCCAACAGCTTGCATTGTTGGGTTTCACTGATCCTGCTGTAGACCTACGAGACCCGAGCAAAGTGGCGGCTCTAGTGGGGCAGAAACTGACGCTAGCTGACGGCTCTCAGCTTGACCCTGAGCGTATCATGACCAAATACAGCGCAGTCCCTCAGATTCGTGCTGTGAAAGAGGTTCCGTTTTTGATGTTTGTACCTGAAGGTGCTGTTATGGGCGAGAATCTTCCAATTCTTCAATACCAACATGGCATCACTAGCATCAAAGAGAGTGCATATGCTTTTGCAATGCAGCATATTGGCGCGGCAATGCAAGGTGAGATGCCGTTTAAACCTTATGCCATTATCGCCATTGACCAACCGCTTCATGGTCAACGCTTATTGAGCCAGAATGTGGTTACTACGCCATCAAACCCAATGGTGTACATGAACTTAGAGTACCTACCTGTTGCGCGTGACAACATTCGTCAAAGTGCGATCGATGGCCTGGGTGTGCGTTATGCGCTTAACGGTGCAACTGACGCGGCATTTGCTAATCTAGATAAAAGCAATGTCTCTCTGTTTGGTCACTCCATCGGTGCGATCACGGGTATCAGCTCTTATGCGATTGGTAACACGCCTGTATCACCACTTGAAGGCAATATCTTTAAATATACTAGTGCAACCTTAGCGAACCCAGGCGGCGGTATTGCGCCATTCTTGCTAGAGTCAGGCAGTTTCTCTGGGGTGATTAAACACAGCGTTTCATTGTCATTGGCGAGTTATCAGACTTACTATGGTACAACATGTGTACCAGCCTCTACCGCGGGTCCGGATTGCTTAAATAATTATCTTGGTCAGGCATCGGCTGCGGAGAAAGCCGCCGTTTCTAATACATTAAGCAAATTCACGTTCGCAGCTCAAACTGTGCTTGATAACGTTGATCCCTACAATATCGCGTCGATGGTAAATCTAACCGGTGCGCCTGTCCTGGGAATCCAAGCAGAAGATGATCAAACGATTCCAAACACGGTATCGACGTCTAAAACATCCGGTACCGAGCCACTGTTTAAGAAACTCGGTTTAATCAATAGCGCGACTGATACATCAGGCCAAAAACTTGCTTCTTACTTCAGCAAGGATGTGAGTCAAGCAGAACACTCCACAGTCATTTCGTCGCAAAATGATGCTGATGGCCCTGCAAACATGGAAATGACGTCACAAATTGTCCAGTTTACGCTAACAAACGGGAATGCGACTTCGTCAATGAATGTGACGAGCGCATTACTTGATGCCACTAAATAAGCTGATGTAAATCGAAAAGCCGACCACTAGGTCGGCTTTGTTCGTTTTGGCGCTCTGTAATCTCTCTGGCGTGATTTAGTCGCGAATGCTCCAACCAGCAAAGTTTGGGTCACTTTGGAGTTCGGCTGAAATGCCCGTTTCTTTCAAATCAGGCTTATCATAAGTGAGATAGGCAGAGAAGCTGCCATCGTTATACTTTCTACCGTAATAAGAGTACTGCATTACAGTGATCTTATTAGCTTCGACGGTTTCCCCAAAGCTCTGACTTTCATCCAGAAATTGTTCACCATCATTGAAATAGCGTCCGGCTTGAGAATAACAACGCATGTTCTTGGCAACGTAATATCCCGGTTTGATATCTGAGAAAATATAGTAGTTTTCATTTTGTTTGGGCATAAACTCCAATTCAATTGGGGTTTCGCTATATTCGCCGCCACTGATCATTTCATAAAGAGAGACGACCACTTTTCTGCATGGGTGATGCCCGCCGTTATTATGTACATCGGAGCCTATCAGCAGAGCTCCGTTACCATTGGCAGGAGTTAAGGAGTTTGAAGCGCAGCCGCCCAAAATTGGCAGCATTGCTGCTAGAGTAAGTAGTTTAGTTTGCATTGTGACTTAATTGTTATCAGTTATAAAGTCTAATGTTATCATTTGTTTGGCTGATATCTTTGCAATTAACGTCATGAATCTGTATATGTGAGAACCTGTTCATAAAAGTCGTTGTATATGGAGATAACTGTGGAGCAATACCAAGCGTTTTTGTTTGATATGGACGGAACTTTAGTCAATTCTGAGCCATTAAAAGGGTTGGCGCTGGCAAAAGCGTGCGCAGACTATGGCGCAGAGGTCGATTTCAATATTTACAAGCAAGTGATGGGGGAAAGCTGGCCTGCGGTCACAGGGCAATTCTTTAAACACGCGAGTATTTCGCCTGATTTAGCTGAATTTAATACGCATTTTCGAGCTCATTATGAGGCACTGCTTGCCAGTGAATTGGAGCTCAATCATGGGGCTCTAACTTACCTTCAATATCTCAAAGAGCAAGGAAAAACATGCGCTGTCGTCAGTTCTGCGGCCACTTGGATGGTCGACAACATCTTACGCGCGCTAGATCTTGATGAACTGTTTGATGTTGTGATCACTCAAGAGCATGTTTCCAAGCATAAGCCTGACCCTGAAGCCTATTTATTGGCACTTTCCCAACTGGATTTACCTACAGAGGCGGCGGTGATTTTCGAAGATTCTCACGCAGGGGTAAGCGCGGGTGTCGCGGCAGGCTGTGATGTGATTGCTATTCATCACAGCTTTAATGGCAATAATGATTTGAGCCAGTCGATTAAACAAATCAGCAGCTATCAGGAGCTGTTAGTTTAGGTAAATCAACACGGAGTGGGGATCTTGATGAATGTTGAAGAGTTAAAGGAGATCACGCGATCATGGTTAGGAAATGACGTAGATCTACACATCACGCTGACTAGCCTTGGGGCGACGAATCAAGTTTTCCATATCGACTACAAAAATGGATTTTATCTTAGATGTTATCGGTCGAAAGATCTTGAAAAGATTCAATCTGAACATGCTTTGGTCACCCAGCTGTCATTGTCCCTGCCCCAAATTATTGCGCCAATGAAGACGCAGGAAGGAAAAACTTGGGTTCGTTATCAAGACGCGTATTTTGCGTTGTACCCAAGTGCTAAAGGACATCAAGTGGATAGTGGCTGTGTCACTGCGAAGCATGCATATCAGGCTGGCCGCGCACTTGGCACACTTCACCTTGATCTTGTAGAACAAAGTGGAGAGAGGTTTCCCAGCATTGACCTCAAGTGGAACAAGCAGGAATGGCTTGCTCGAATTGATGAGATAATACTGTATTTGCAAGCTAAACCAACACTGACTCAGATTGATGCGCATGCTCTTAAACGAGTGATGGCACAGCGCTCCTATTTAGCTTTGTGGGAAACAGAACATAGCTATCGACCTGTAACACAACGTCAATTGATACATGGTGATTATCATTGGTTGAACGTCTTTTTTCACAATGATGGAACAATCAGTGCCGTTATCGATTGGGACTTAGTGCAAAACATGCCTAGAGGCTACGAGTTGGCTCGGGCTTGCCAATATATGTTTCAAATGGATGTGAAACTTTCTCTGAACTTTCTGCGTGGGTACGATGAGCTTTTCCCATTATCTAAATGTGAGTTGCAAGATGGCGCTAAAGCATGGTCTCTGTTTTCAGATCATCATATTTGGCCCTACGAGGAGGCGTACTTCAAAGGAAATAACGCTGCCAAGAATTTTATCCCGGCTATGGACTTTTCTCCCTACTTAACTTTGTGGGAACCAATTCAATCCGAGTTTTTGAAAGCCAAACATCATTCATATAAAGGACTCACCAGCCAAGGCTATATTGATAACCCATACAGCGTTGAACACATCCAGCCGGAGTTTGCTCCGGTAGTCGAGCAAATGCTGCGGCGCTTGAATGCGACCTTTCCAGACCAGCTGCATAGCGTTTATCTCTATGGCAGTGTGCCAAGGGGAAAGGCTGTGTTTGGCCAGTCAGATTTGGATGTCTCAGTGGTTTTCCATCAACCGCTTTCTTCGAATGGCCATAAGCAACTGCAACGCATTGCCAATGAGCTAACCTCGCAATATTCCGCCATTAGCAAGCTGGACTTTGACCCTGGGCACCTACAAGAAGTGCTGGCTGAAGAGGAAGAGTATCGTTGGCAGTTTTGGCTCAAACATTGCTGTTGCTGCTTATGGGGAAAAGACCTATCGACTGGATTTCGTCTTCATAAACCAAGCTTACGGATCGCTTGGCAGCTCAATGAGGATCTTTCGCAGGTACTGGAATCTGGACGTGAGTCTATTCAAACTCAAGATGGAAAAGCTAGTGCTAAAGTGTTGGGCAAAAAACTGCTGCGCAGTGCCTATTTACTTGTCGCAGAGCAAGACAATAGCTGGTTGAGTGATTTGGACTCCATCGCCAAGGTTTTGCGCCAATACTACCCTGATGATGTCACATCCATAGAACTTTGTTTGCGTTTAGCGCAAGGGGAGTGTGGAAATGTGCATCGTATCAATGAGTTAATCTCTGGCTTTGGCTATAAAGTAGTAAAACAAATAGAAAAAGCGAAAGCGTGAAACAATCACATGGAGGTGAGCGTTGAAGAGTATTGTATTAATTGATTTTGATGGGGTGATTAGGCAGTGGCCCGGTAATGAAGTTTCTCAGGCAGAAGCGGTGCTAGGGATTTCTCAGGGCGCATTGTATTCGTGTGCGTTTTCTACCGAACTGTTGAATTTAGCGGTATGCGGTGAGATTTCTCATCAGCAATGGTGTGACAGAGTCACTGAGCAACTGGCGCGCCACTGGGGTGAGGAGGCTGCGGCACAGTTGGTTAAAATATGGAATCAAGCGGAGTGGTTTATTGATACGCCGCTAATAGAAGGGATTCGTCAATATACCCCTGAGAGTAAACTTGTATTGGTGACCAACGGTACGTCTCAGCTAGAAGCAGACCTCGCCTCTGTCTCACTGCAAGATAGCTTCGATCTTGTTGTTAGCTCCTCACATATTGGTGTCGCTAAGCCTGACCGACTGTTTTTTGAGATTGCGCTGCAACTGGCCGGAGGCAATCCCGTCAATGCGGTATTTATTGATGACAGTGAGGCTAACGTGGCTGCCGCCAAAGCGATGGGGATCGACAGTCATGTCTATAATAACAGCGAAGACGCGTTAGACTTTGTACGCGAGCACTTTTAATTGTTTTTAACCATATGAAAAAGCCGACGATAACGTCGGCTTTTGCTTTTAGTGCGTAGCTTGAGGCTCTACTGTCTCTACCTTGACCGCTGCCACTTTAAACTCCGGTATTTTCGCATGGGGATCAGTTGCGGTGGTGGTTAATCGGTTCACAGGCGACTCAACAAAATGGAATGGAATAAAGACCACACCTTGTTGAATTCGCTTGGTCACAAAGGCATCAATCTCAATCGAACCGCGCCGAGTTGATACTCGCAAGCGTTGACCATTGCGAATTCCTAGCGCTTCTGCATCTTGGACGCTGATCATGGCTCTTGGGCCGGCTAAGTTATCCAAACCTTTGGTTTTGCGCGTCATGGTTCCGGTATGGAATTGCTCAAGTACACGTCCAGTAGTGAGAACTAAAGGAAAATCCTCGTCCGGAAGTTCGGCTGCATAGCGGAATGGCACCCCAACCATTTGTCCTTTGCCGCGAGTAAATTGGGTTTGGTGCATAATCCTCGTGCCGTTCGGGTTGTTTTTGTTGCTTGGCCACTGCACGCCATCTGGGGTGATCGCCTCCCAACGAAGCCCAGCATATTGTGGCGTCACGCGAGCGATTTCGCAGGTGATGTCTGACACCTCTTTGTAGTGCCAATCCCCACCCATGGCGTTAGCGATTTGTTGAATGATCCACCAATCTTCTTTGGCTTCTCCCGGCGCTTTCACTGCTGGATTGACTCGCTGCACTCGCCGCTCTGTATTGGTGAAGTGGCCTGATTTTTCGGCAAACGAGCAAGATGGCAATACAACATCTGCATATTGAGCGGTTTCGGTTAAGAAGATGTCTTGCACCACCAAGAAGTCGAGCGTCTCCAATCCTTCAATAACATGAGCTTGGTTCGGGTCACTCAGTACAGGGTTCTCCCCCATGATATAAAGACCGCGCACATCTCGATTACAGGCACCATCAATGATTTCGGTTAGTGTCAGCCCCGGCTCTGAAGGAAGGTTTGGTGCGTCCCATTCAATAGCGAACTTCTGACGAGTCATTGGGTTGTAGACTTTCTGATAGCCTGGGTAATTGTTGGGTAGCGCGCCCATATCACAGGCGCCTTGCACGTTGGATTGACCACGCAGCGGGTTGATACCGCCGCCTTCAATACCGATGTTGCCGCAAAGAAGCTGTAAGTTAGCAATCGAGCGCACGTTGTCGTGCCCAGTAGTATGCTGGGTGATGCCCATGGAGTAGTAGACCGCAGTGCGCTCGGCGGTACCAATCATACGCGCCATGGCAAAGATGTCGTCGCCACTGACCCCAGTGACTAGCTCCACTTTGTCTAACGCATAGGCAGGAGACATCACTTCTTGGAGTAAGGTGTCAAAGCCGTCCACGCGCTCTTCGATATACTCTTGGTCGTACCAACCATTTTTGATGATTTGCTGCATGATACCGTTAAGCAGCATCACGTCAGTACCCGGTCGATGAGCAAGATAGAGCTCGGCGTGATCGGCCATATCGATGCGCTTAGGATCAGCCACAATCAAACGCGCGCCGTGGTGGCGAATCGCTTGCTTGATGTGAGAAGCAATGATTGGGTGAGCAGAGGTGGTGTCTGAGCCGATAATAAAAATCACATCCGAGTGTTTGATGCTTGGGATGTCATTGGTCATGGCACCACTACCTAGAGAAGCTTCAAGACCAGTAACGCTGGAGGCGTGGCACAAGCGTGCGCAGTGGTCGATATTGTTGGTGCCAAGCTCACGACGAATAAACTTCTGGAAAGCGTAATTGTCTTCGTTAGTAGTTTTAGCGGATGAGAACCCAGCGAGTGCGTTGCCGCCAAAGTCTTGTTTGATGGCGGTGAACTTTTTGGCGATAAGCGCAATGGCTTCATCCCAACTTGCTGGTTGTAGCCAACCATCTTTACGAATCAGAGGCGTGGTTAAACGGGCATCGTCACTGATGAAATCGAAGCCGAAACGCCCTTTCACACAAAGCATGCCCTCATTTACCGGAGAGTGTGCCCCGGTGACATGCATGATTTGGTTGTTTGCCTCATCGACATGCATGGTCAATTTACAGCCCACACCACAATAGGTACAAATGGTGTCGACCTTCTTCAATACTTCTTCTCGCCCTTGAGCACGGTCACGGCCGTCTACCATGGCACCGGTTGGACACGCTTGAACGCAGGCTCCACATTGAACGCAGTTGGAATCGCCCATCAGCAAGCGCCCATTTTTGCTTGAACTAAAGTGCGGTCTGTCATCAGGGCGCAGTGCAGGGCGGCCATGTTGGTCATGGACAAAGTTGAGAATGCCATGCACCGCTTGTTCGCTACAGGCTTGAATACATTGACCGCAACTAATGCAGCGGTTGGCATCGAACTCAATGAACTCTGAACTGCGGTCGACGCTGAATTTATGGCGCGGATCTTTCGCTCTTACATTCAGCCAATCTTGATGACTCTTCACCTCAAGGCCGAGATCAAAGTGCTGCTCGGCACCATATTCAGTTGAGTAGTCTCGCAGATCGCAACTGGTGTTGGCTTGGCAACCACATTCAAGGCAGCGCGCGGCTTCTTTGATGGCTTCTTCGTTGTCAAAGCCGAGCTCGACTTCATCAAAGCTCTGTTCGCGTTGAGCAGGGGTGAGCTCTGGCATGATTGAGCGAGCCACTTTTTGGAAGTTCTCAAAGTGGATTGGGTCCACTTGCGCCAGTTTTTGTTCTTTACGCGAGTTGAAGGCAGGTGCTGGCATATCGGCCATGTCGCCATTGAGGAACAGGTCGATCGCTTTGGCGGCGATTCGGCCGTCTCCAACCGCTTCAACGGCGGTTGCGGGGCCGCGGCGAAAATCACCAATACTGAAAATATTGCCTGTACCCGTGTGCATGGTTTGTGGATCAGACTCGGACGTGTTCCATCGAGATAATGGAATCGATAAATCGTCACCTTCTAGAAAGCTTAAATCAGGCTTTTGTGAGACAGCGGCAATGACGGTATCAAATGCTTGAGTGAAAAGCTCTCCGGTTGGCCCTGGTCTGCGGCGACCTGACGCATCGGGCTCGCCCAGCGCCATTCGTTCTAAGCGAACTTCTTTAACGTGGCCGTTTTCATCTGCAATGTTTTCAGCAGGGTTGGTTAGAAACAGGAACTTAACGCCTTCGTGCTCCGCCTCTTCAATTTCGTAATCTTCGGCGGGCATCTCTTCACGCGTTCGGCGATAGATAATTGTGGTGTCTGCACCTGCGCGGCGAGCGGTTCTCGCGCAGTCAATCGCGGTATTCCCGCCACCAATCACCGCCACTTTTTCACCTGTGGTGTAGGTTTGCTCGGTGACAAAGTCTTTTAGGTAGTCAACCCCAAGGTAGCAGCCAGCAAGCTCACTGCCAGGGTATTTCATCTCGACCGCTAACGAAGCACCCACCGCAAGGCAGACCGCGTCATAGTCGTCACTCAACTGGCTCAGAGAGAGGTTTTCGCCTAGCTTTTGTTCGGTTTTTATCTGCATACCATTACGGCACATTAGTTCGATTTCTTTGTCGAGAATCGCTTTTGGTAGTCGATATTCAGGAATGCCATATCGAAGCCAACCCCCTGCTTTTGGCATCGACTCAAATACGGTTACGTCATACCCTTCGTTGGAAAGGTAATAGCCCGCCGTTAAACCACCTGGCCCACTGCCGACAATGGCGATAGAGAGGTTTTTATCGGCTTTCTTTTCAGGCGTGTAGGCTTCTTGTGCTGCTAGGTCGGCATCTGCGGCGTGGCGTTTTAATTGACGAATGGCAATTGACTCATCCACTAAGGAGCGGCGACATTCACTTTCACAAAAAGCAGGGCAAACGCGGCCAATCGATAGTGGCATCGGCAGCGTGCGTTTAATCACTTCAATCGCTTTTTTATGATCGTTTTGTGCGATGAAGTAAAGGTACGATTGGATGTCTACCCCTGCTGGGCAGGCAGTTTTACACGGTGCTTCGCAGTCTGCATAGTGATCTTGCATGATGCGGTTGAGTGCTTGACGGCGATGCTCGCTGAGCTGGTCTGATTGCGTTTTAACATTCAGACCGCGGTAGACTTCGAGTTCGCAGGCGCGCTGAGTACCGCCGCTTTCTACCTCTACCACACACAAGTCGCAAGGCACTTTCTGATTAGATTTATTTAGCCCGCATAAAGAAGGGATCTCTACCCCACATACTTTGGCTGCTTCTAGAAGGGTTGAACCCTCTTCCACAATTCGATATTTGCCGTCGATTATGATTTCTATCATAAGACCCCCGGGCGTAATTCACAAAGCCTTACATTCTATAAGGATAATGCCTAGCAAGGAAAGTTCGTGTGACAAAAAACTCAATTATTGCATTTTTATCATTTTGACCACTGGTGTTGTATTTGTTTTCAGCGCTCTGCTTCCGTGCTAGTTGACCAATATGCGCCCTCAAACAAGCCCATTAGTTGATTCTTATCAAGTCATCTCTCATACACCTCTTTGGAGGTATATGCGCTTATCACGTGCCGTGAAAATATCCTTAACATAATTGTGGTTGCTATGCTTAACGTTCTCGTTGAGCGAAGTGAGTCTGCTGGGGTAAGGAAGTAAGCCATGACAGATGCAAAATCAAAAACATCGCAAAGCCGACGTCGGTTTTTACGAGATGCGGCAAGAACGGCAGCTGGAGTCGGTGCGGCTGCGACGGTACTTGGGCTTCAGTCGATGCAAAGCCAAGCGAGAGATGGTTCTGGTGTGCCGATAAGGCCACCGGGTGCTCTGCCAAAAGGCGAGTTTGAAAAAGCGTGCATTCGCTGTGGATTGTGCGTACAAGCCTGTCCCTACGATACCCTAAAGCTTGCCACACTCCTGTCATCGGTCGAGTCAGGCACGCCGTATTTTAATGCGCGGGAAATCCCGTGTGAGATGTGTGAAGACATTCCATGTGTCCCCGTTTGTCCGACTGGTGCGCTAGACCCCAACTTAACCAATATTGACGATGCTCGCATGGGCACCGCGGTGCTTATCGACCATGAGAGCTGCTTGAACTGGCAGGGGTTGCGCTGTGATGTTTGCTATCGAGTTTGCCCCTTGATTGACGAAGCAATCACGCTTGAACATATTCGTAATGAGCGAACCGGTTATCACGCTAAATTAATTCCCACCGTCCACTCTGACAAATGTACCGGTTGTGGTAAATGTGAAGAGGCATGTGTCACTGAAGTAGCGGCGATTAAAATTATCCCGACAGAACTGGCCAAAGGGAAAATGGGCGCTCACTACCAACTTGGTTGGGAAGAGATCAAAAAGCCACTAGAGAACAGTGCACCAGAAGTGCCGACCGAAGCGCTGGAAACCTTGGGAGGGAAGTTGTAATGGCTAAGAACCTCGCTAAAGATGCCGGAAAAGATGCAATAAAAACCTTAGGTTGTTGGCAAGCGCACCGTTTTTTGCTGCTTAGACGACTCTGTCAGTTAACGATCGTCGCTTTGTTTATGGCAGGACCAACGCTAGGAGTATTAAAAGGCAATCTCTCCTCAAGTAACTTGCTTGATGTGATTCCAATGAGTGACCCTCTCATCACATTACAAACCCTAGCGGCAGGGCACTTACCTGAAATGACGGCGCTAATGGGTGTAGCCATTGTGGTAGTTTTCTATGCGCTAATCAGCCCAAGAGCATTTTGTGGCTGGGTTTGCCCGATGAACATGGTCACCGATCTGGCGGCGTTTTTGCGTCGTAAACTCAATATCAAAACCAGCTACCGTTGGTCCTCTCAATTGCGTTACTGGTTGATTCCCGTATTGCTTATTGGCAGCGCTGTTTCAGGTAGTGTTTTATGGGCGTGGATAGATCCTGTTGCCGCGCTGCATCGTGGGCTGGTATTTGGATTTGGAGCGAGTTGGGTGCTGGTTGGCTTGGTGTTTGTCCTCGATTTACTCTTGGTTGAACACGGCTGGTGTGGCCATTTATGTCCACTGGGTGCGACATACGGGGTGATAGGGCGCAAGAGCTTGCTACGAGTGGCTGCTGTTCGCCGTGAAGATTGTACTAAATGTATGGACTGCTATAACGTTTGCTCTGAACCGGATGTGCTACGCCAACCGCTGAAAGAAGGTGATAAACGCGTCTTAGACCAGAATTGCATCAGTTGCGGGCGGTGTATTGATGTGTGTGCTGAGCGCGTGTTTGAGTTTCAAAATCGAATTACAGTAAAGCAGATTGATTAACCACAATCCCTTTTTAGCTGGCTTTTATCAAATAGATTGAAGCTGTGTTGCAACTGGTCGCTTTTCATTTGCTATGTGGCGAAAAACTGCTCTATAATCGCTGCATCATTTCTTTAGGAGTTTACGCCAATATGAACAACTAACACCTGTTATCCACCTTTACATCATATTTTGGATTTCACAGGGTTAGTCGGCGTAGCTTCGTCTTAGCTTATCAATAGCATCAACACGTTATGTACCTTTATAGGTGCGCGTCCATGTTGGCTCGTAGAGCACAAATTGGATCGAACTCATTGTGGCCGCTACGCCTAATCCTGTTTTACAGGAGGCAAATATGCCAGTTATACAAGCGCACAAAATCAGTTATCAGTTCAACAACGGCGATGTGCTGTTCGAAAATATCTCATGCACTCTGTCAGCAAGGCGAGTGGGTTTAGTCGGAAGAAATGGGATTGGTAAATCCTACTTTGCGGACATGCTCTCTCAAAAACGCACGCCGACCTCGGGAAGCGTCGTTACTTCGGCCAATGTCGCGTGCTACAGCCAATTGCCGTCTCGGCTACTTGAAAGCTCGATAAGTATTGCCGAGTTTCTCGGCTATCAAGAGAGGCTCCACGCGATTGAACGCATTGAGAAGGGCGATTGTGATCCTAAATGGTTCGAGATTGTCGGTGAAAATTGGCAGCTTAAACAGGCGTTAAATAACGAGTTAGAAGCCCTTGGCTTACCACCTAACCCCTATTTTTCTTGCAAGAGCTTGAGTGGTGGTCAACTGGCCAGATTGCAGCTGTGGAAGCTGTTTCAGTCAGACGTCGAACTGCTCATTTTGGATGAGCCTTCTAACCACCTTGATAAATTGGCAAAGCAGTGGTTGAGCGAGCAGATGAATCAATTCCAAGGCCAACTTGTGTTGGTCAGTCACGATCGACAGTTGCTACGGCAAATGGACCAGATTTGGGAGCTGAGCCAACTGGGGCTAACCCAATATGGGGGCAATTTCGATGCGTATGAGGAGCAAAAACAGCGCGAACGTAGTGCACTCGAACGCCAACTTGATGCGGTAAGAGGAGAGCAGTATCGACTGGAGGTTCAAGCGCAGAAAAATCGCGAAAAAGCGCAGCAGCGAGAGTCTCAAGGGAACAAAATACGCAAATCAGGCAGTCAATCCAAGTTGATCCTCGATGGCATGAAGAACAGCGCGGAAAATTCGGTGTCGAATCGACACAAAAACGAGAACAGTCGCCGAACCAAGCTTGAGCAAAAAGAGCGGGCGCTCAGTGAACGCTATGAACAAGTTAAGCAGCAAAGGCTATACCTTGAACAAGGGGCATCTGGGCGCGGTAATGTATTCAACATGGTGGCGGCGGTGCTTCCTTTTGGAGTGGGTACCCCTTTTAATCTCGCGCTGGAGGCGGGCAGCAAGTTGCATCTTTCAGGTGGGAATGGTTCGGGGAAATCTACGCTACTCAAAGTGTTGTCGGGGGAGATGGGCTTAAAAAGCGGAGAGCTGCATGTCAATCGTGCAGTTTGTTATCTTGACCAGCATTTTGGCTTGCTGAGTTTGGAGCACTCACTCCTTAGCAACATGACGCACCACTGTGAAGGGATGTTAGAAAGTGACGCGCGAACATTGCTTGCCGGGATTGGCTTTCGTACGGACAGCGTATTTCGGTTGGTGAGTGAGCTCAGTGGCGGAGAGAAGATGAAATTGGCGATGCTGATCGTCAGTCATCAACCTCAATCACCTATTTTACTACTCGATGAGCCAGACAATCACTTAGATCTCGACTCGAAGCAGATGCTGGCTGATGCGTTAAAACGCTACCAAGGTGCCTTTATTCTTGTCAGCCACGATGAGGATTTTGTTGGTGAGAGTGGGGTTGAACACATTTTTACTCTTACGACCTAAGCGTAGGGTTGCTCATCAAGTGTTTGATTTTATGTGATTAAGGTTTATAAAATGCATCACCAAGCGAAGGATAGACCAAAGAAAAGGATGTTATGAAGTTATCGGAGCTGCAAAACCACATAAAAGAGTTCGATTATGCCCCTGAACAATCCGAGCACTACTTCTTAAAACTGATTGAAGAGGTAGGGGAGTTGTCGGAAGCGATTCGCAGTGGCACTGGTGGGCAACCAAGCTTTGAAGAACTTAAAGGCTCGGTAGCAGAAGAGTTATATGATGTTCTGTACTATGTCTGCGCGCTTGCCAATATTCACGGTGTGGATCTGGAGGCTACCCACACCATGAAAGAAGTGCTTAATAAAGAGAAGTACAATCGTTGAGGCAAGAATTAAGCCGCAGCCCTACTAATGCCCGTTTGTGCGGGCTTTTCTGTCATTCAAACTAATACTAGAGATTCAATGGAGAATGAGTCATGGAAGCAAGATATGAAGACTATTTTCAGTCTTACACTAGCACTTTATCAGCGTCTCAGCTTGCGGAGATTGATGGCGTAGAAACCACCTATTTTTGTGATGATGAGTACAACACCAATGAGTGTGCCAGACTTGTTTCAATTGGCAAAAAGCGCGCGACGTGCAGCGTGAAAGAGGCCTACAAGATTGAAGGAGAGCCGCTGCCAAAAGTTGGTCAGCACCAAATTGTATTGGACTGGGAAAAGAACCCAGTCTGTATTGTCAAAATCACTGATGTGGATTTTTGTCCGTTTGGGCAGGTCAGCCGCGAGTTCGCTGAGTCGGAAGGCGAAGGGGATGGCACTTACGAGTGGTGGTACAAAGCACACAATGACTTTTTCACCAAAGATTGCGCGTCTGCGTATGGCATTGAGTTTAACGACTCCACGGAACTTGTCCTTGTGACTTTTGAGCTTGTCTACAAGTGATGTGGTTTTAGAACGCGTATTGGCTGTCATCGCAGCCAGTCGCTCAACGTCGATGGTATCTTGCCCCTCTGTTGCTTTAAAGAGGAATTCAGCTCACACATTTACCCCCCAGATGGGAAAACTGCCCAAGTCGTGACTACACTTACGTGACTAATAATAAATAATAAAAGACGTTGGCTTTCTTTGATAGGAAGGTTTTAGGAACGCGCAATATGAAGAATAATGGTCCAGTTAACCAGCGAGAAGTGCATTTTGCTGGCCGCAGTGATTTGGTGTCAGTGACAGACACGCAGGGAAAAATTAAGTTCATAAACGATGAGTTTGTATCAATCAGTGGGTTTTCTCGCGAGGAGCTAATCGGTCAAGATCACAATATCGTTCGGCACCCGGATATGCCGCCAGCGGCGTTCAAAAGTTTGTGGGCCACGGTTAAAGACGGCAAAGTGTGGCGCGGCATCGTAAAAAACCGATGTAAGAATGGTGATCACTATTGGGTTGATGCGTTCGTTTCGCCCATTATGAAACAGGGTAAAGTGGTTGGCATACAGTCTGTTCGCTCGGAGCCCTCTAAACAACAAGTTGCAGAAGCAGAAGCGCTGTACAAGAAAATGAGAAATGATTCTTCCCTGGAGTTGCCTGGCCCTTCATGGGTTGAAAAACTAAGTTTTAGGCATGTTTTTGCGGTATCTCATCTTCTCCTGCTGGCTGGCGGAGCTTTTCTTGCGATACGATCTTTCTTATCTCAAGACGTTACGTCAGCCGTCATCGCTTTTGTCTTGGTGGCGATTGCGTTGCTCAATTGGTTCATAATCGGTGCGCGAGTTCTCAAGCCGATTTCGGATGTCGAGCAAATGATAAAAAGCATGTCTGAAGGAAATCTCTCCAGCAATATTGTGCTTGGTCGGCAAGATGAAGTCGGTTTATTGGCCCAAGCGGCCAAAATGGTGCAAGCACGCTATAAAGCCATTTTAGGTCAAGTGGTCGGTACCGCACAGGCTGTTGTGCAGGATTCGGATCAAGTCTCATCTGACAGCTACAGTATGCAAACCATGATGGCTTCTCAATCATCGCATACCGCTCAAATTGCCAGCGCTATGACTGAAATGGCAGCGACGGTCCAGCAGGTAACTGAAAGTACGGTGTCCTCTTCTCATAAAGCGCTTCAAGCCAAGCAAAACGTCGAAGTGGGAGACCAATTGATTGGTGAAGGGCTGGATAAACTGTCTAACTTTTTAACCGAACTCGACGCGACGATTGCGCAAATTGCCACGGTATCGGAGCAAAGCCAAAGTATTGGCCAAGTCATTAACACAATTAGCGATATTGCGGAGCAAACCAATCTGCTAGCACTTAATGCTGCAATCGAAGCGGCACGTGCGGGTGAGCAAGGTCGAGGTTTTGCGGTTGTGGCTGACGAAGTGCGTAATCTCGCTCAGAGAACACAGACCGCGACAGAAGATATCAAATCTATGTTGGAAAACTTGCAGCAGGGTGTGCAGAACTCATCAACTCGAATTTCTGATAACAATGTGCTGGCGCAAGATGCTTATGAAGGCGTGTGCAAAGCACGAGAGACCTTCTCAGACATCATTGATCTGGTGAGCAGTGTAAATGATATGAGTGCTCAGATCGCGGCGGCTTCAGAAGAGCAGTCTACGGTTGTTCAAGATATGAACAAATCAGTAGAAGAGATTAGTGAAAAAAGCGCTCATACCGAGGAGGGCGCTCTGCACTTGCAAGCAAAAGCGAAAGGGTTAAGTGAGCGAGCGCTGGATTTGAGAGCTCAGTTGGCAGACTTTAAGCTTGGTTCGGAAAAGCGCGTGGACTTTACTGATGTAAAGAATGCGCATCTCGCTTGGAAAACGAAAGTAAGATCCTATTTAAACGGCGATCATGGAGCACTCGATAAAAAAGTCGCCTGTGATCATCATATGTGCGCGCTGGGTAAATGGTATTACGGCAAAGGAAAGAGCCTGTATGGCTCAGAGCCCACATTCAAAGCGCTGGAAGCGCCGCATGCTAAACTGCATGGGGTGATAAAGGATGTTTTGGACCGGATAGACAGCGGTCAACACGAACAAGCCAATAAACTATTTGAGCAAATAGAGCCTATTTCGCTGGATGTAGTCGGTAAAATTGAGAGTTTAGAAAACGCTATTAATAGCCGAAAATAAAGTTCTCACGAAAAGTCGCCAGAGTTTGCTGGCGACTTTATTGATCACTACAAGGTGATCTTCTTCACCATACCCGCTTCTGCGTGGCCGGGAATGTTGCAGGCAAACTCAACGTTGTTATCGCCGTGGAAGTGCCATAAAAGCTGTTTTGCTTTGCCCGGTTTCACAGTGACAGTGCTGCCAGAATCGTGCGCGTGGCTGCCCATGTTCTTCATCATTTCACGGTGTTTCAGTTGCTCTTGTGCTGAACCAATGGAAAACTCGTGGTCAATTTTTCCAACGTTCATCACCACAAATTGCACCACGTCATTTGGCTCGATCTTCACTTCTTTTTTGAAGTTGATTTTCATGTCATCAGTCAGAATAACGTGCACGACCTTGTCTGGTTTTGCGCCCTTGGCAGGCATTCCAACCTCAGACATACCTTCCATATTCATCATGTTCGAGTGCTCCATTTTACTATGATCCATCTTCATCTCACCGTGGTCCATATTCGAATGGTCCATTTTTGAGTGATCCATTGCATCTGCAAGTACGCCTGTGCTGAACATAGTAATCGCTAGGGTAATCAGGTTTTTTTTCATGGTGTGTTCCTTTTTTAATCGGGTATTGCGTATGTCGAGCAACTCATTGGCTCGACATACGATTGCTTGGTGTTAGTTAACTTCGTGTTGTTTCCAGAGCTTAAACAAAGCCGGTAAGACCAACAGCGTGAGTAGAAGCGCGGAAGCTATGCCTCCTATCATTGGCGCGGCGATTCGCTGCATCACTTCTGAGCCTGTGCCGTCTCCGTACATGATTGGGATAAGGCCAATGATGACAGTCAACACCGTCATCATCACGGGGCGAACGCGTAGCCCCGCGCCTTCGCGAATGGCATCGGTAAGGTCTTTCGCAGTGAGCGCTTTTTGCTCTTCTTCTGCGTGGAGTTTTTTGTAGTGCCACGCTTGGTTGAGATAAACCAGCATGATCACGCCAATCTCAACCGCGACACCGGCAAGAGCGATAAAGCCAACGCCAACCGCAATGGAGAAGTTGTAGCCGAGGTAGTGCATCAGCCATAACCCGCCTACCATCGCGAGCGGCAGTGTAAGCATGATGATCATCACTTCTCCGACGCGGCGGAAACTGAAGTAAAGCAGCAGCATGATGATGGCAATAGTGATAGGCACCACGACACTCAACCGCTCTTTGGCGCGCTCCATGTATTCGTATTGACCCGACCAAGTGAGCGAGTAACCCGCAGGAAGCTGCAATTGCTCTGCGACAGTTTGCTGCGCTTCAACCACGTAAGAGCCCAAGTCGCGGCCATCAATGTCGACAAATACCCAGCCATTCGGACGTGCATTCTCGGTTTTGATCATCGGTGGGCCATCTTCGTAGCGAATGTCAGCCACATCGGCGAGTGCGATACGTGCACCGTTCGGAGTCACCAGTGGCAAGTTTTGCAGTTTCACTACCGAGTCACGGTAATCTTGTGGATAGCGGACGTTGATTGGGTAACGCTCCAGTCCTTCAACGGTTTCACCCACGTTCATTCCGCCCACCGCTGTAGAGATGACTTGCTGGACATCTTTGATACTTAAGCCGTAGCGAGCCGCGGAGCGACGTTTAATGTCAATGGTGACATAGCGTCCACCCGCAACACGTTCCGCATAGACAGATGCCGTACCTGAAATCTGGTTCAAAATGGGCTCTAACTCTGAGCCAATTTGTTCGATTACCTTGAGGTCAGGTCCCGCAATCTTGATACCGATTGGTGTTTTAATACCGGTAGCTAACATGTCGATGCGAGTTTTGATTGGCATGACCCATGCGTTGGTCAATCCCGGGAACTGCACCAACTGATCAAACTCTTTGCGCAGCGACTCCGTGGTCACACCGACGCGCCACTCTTCTCTCGGTTTGAGCTGAATGACGGTTTCGATCATGGTTAATGGGGCAGGGTCGGTTGCCGTTTCGGCGCGGCCAATTTTGCCCCAAACCGTTTCCACCTCAGGAACGGTTTTGATGAGCTTGTTGGTTTGCTGCAGTAGCTCACGTGCTTTACCAATGGAGATGCCGGGGTAAGTGGTCGGCATGTACATCAAGTCACCTTCGTCCAATGGCGGAATGAACTCGCTACCCAGTTTGCTGGTTGGATAGTAAGCCGATGCCATTAACGCCACCGCTAACAGGATCATTGTCTTAGGGAAGCGCAGACTCAGGTTCAGCAGAGGTCGGTATAGCGCGACCAACCCTTTGTTCACCGGGTTCTTATGCTCTGGGAGTACGTTGCCACGGATAAAGTAACCCATCAGAACCGGCACCAAGGTGATAGCGAGGCCTGCCGCTGCGGCCATCGCATACGTCTTGGTAAAAGCAAGCGGTGAGAACATCTTGCCTTCTTGACCTTCCAGTGCGAACACTGGCACGAAACTTAGCGTGATGATAAGCAGTGAGAAGAACAGGGGAGCCCCCACTTCTTCTGCCGCTTTGCCGATCACTTGCCAGCGGTTTTTGTCCGTTAGCGGGGTACGCTCTATGTGTTTGTGAACGTTTTCTATCATTACGATTGCGCCATCGACCATCGCGCCTATCGCAATCGCAATGCCGCCCAAAGACATGATGTTGGCGTTAATACCTTGCCAGTGCATGACGATAAATGCAGACAGGATCCCAACAGGCAAACTGAGGGCGATCACCAGTGATGAACGAATGTGGAACAAGAACAGCGCACAGACAACCGCCACAACGATGAATTCTTCCGCCAGTTTCTTCCATAGGTTATCAACTGCGGCATCAATCAAGGTTGAACGATCGTAGGTGGCGACGATCTCCACACCGTCTGGCAGGCTGCGTTGAAGCTCTGCCAGTTTGGTTTTGACATTGTGGATCACCTCACTGGCGTTTTCGCCAAATCGCATCACAATCACGCCACCCACTGCTTCGCCTTCACCGTTGAACTCGGAAATGCCACGACGCATCTGTGGGCCAAGATTGATGTCTGCAATGTCCCCAAGCAAGAGTGGTGTGCCTTTGCTGGTCACTTTGAGCGGCAAAGATTCGATGTCTTCGATGCTGCTGAGGTAACCGGTCGTGCGTACCATGTGCTCAGCTTCTGCAACTTCAATGACGGACGCGCCCGTCTCTTGGTTGCCGTTTTGAATCGCCATGTTTACCTGTTGCAGCGTCAAATCGTAAGCGCGCAACTTAGCGGGGTCGATTTGTACTTGGTACTGTTTGACCATGCCGCCGACAGTCGCCACTTCTGAAACGCCGGCTACGGTCTGCAACTCGTACTTTAAGAACCAGTCTTGCAGGCTGCGCAGCTGGGCAAGGTCATGCTGCCCGGTTTTATCTTGTAGGACGTAGCTGTAGACCCAGCCCACACCCGTCGCATCAGGCCCGAGTGTGGGCTTAGCGCTTGGCGGCAGCTTAGGCGCTACTTGGCTCAAGTATTCGAGTACTCGAGAGCGAGCCCAATACATGTCTGTATCATCGTTGAATATGATATAGACGTAGGAGTCGCCAAAGAACGAATAGCCGCGTACCGTCTCTGCTCCCGGAACCGCGAGCATTGCGGTGGTGAGCGGGTAGGTGACTTGGTCTTCAACCACTTGCGGCGCTTGACCTGGATAGCTTGTTTTGATGATAACTTGCACATCCGACAAATCGGGAATCGCGTCTACTGGGGTATTTTTTACACTGTAAAGTCCACCCAATACGATCGCGAATGTCGCAAGTAACACTAAGAATCGATTGTTAATCGACCAACGAATGATTGCACTGATCATGGTTAGCCCTCTACCGCTTTAAGTTTCTTCAACTGATAGTCAGAGCCTTGTTTTTCAACTAGAAAGCGAACCTTTTGTCCTTCTTCAAATCCAGATAAGTTCACCTCCTCACCGACCGAAAAGTTCATTTCCCCCGCTTCCCAGTTCCACTCGGCGACCGGCAAGTGTTTGAGTGTGATCATGCCAAAATCTGCCATCAACATGGTGATGTCACCCGTCACCCATACTTCTGCGGCCATGATGCTGTTGTCTGCTTTGATATCGACAATCTCATACTGGCCAGAATTGGTTTTCTTCATCTCAAACTCAATCGCTTGCCCTTTGTTGAGATCGCTCATGTCTACGTTTTCTGCCAGATTGAAGTTCATCACCATCCCTGGCCAGTTCCACTCTGGGACAGGCTGGTGGTTGAGGGTTAACATGCGGTGCCCTGCCATCACATCCATGATTTCGCCTTTGGCCCACACGGTTTCAGCGGGTGGCTCAATACCGTTGATGCGCGATAAGTCGGCCGACTGGCTCGATTCTGAATCGAGCATAAAGTGGGCAGAAGTGACGATACGATCGTTTTGAGTCAGCCCTTGCAACACTTCAATTCTGTCGCCCGCTTCACGGCCCACTTCGACGCGTGCAGAGCGGTATTTGCCTTTTCCTTCAGCAAGCACGACTCGGGTCATGCCCCCAGAGCGAATCACCGCCGATTTCGCGACCGTCAGTACAGATTCGTCGCTCACAGGTTGCAGAGCTATATTGGCAAACATGTTGGGTTTGAGCTCACCGTTTGGATTGGGGAACTTGAGGCGTACGCGCAATGTGCGAGTGTTTGGATCGAGAATGGGATAAACATAATCGACCACGCCTTGCCACTCATTGCCCGGAATCGCATCGAGTGTCATGGTTGCTTGGCTGCCCGCTTTCATCCAATGGGTCTGACGCTCGAACACCTCTGCGTCGACCCAGACATTATCGAGTGGGCCTGCGCTAATCACAGCTTGAGCAGGTGAAAGGTAACCACCTTCACGGATGTTTAGGCTGGCAATCACGCCGTCCGCGGGGGCTTTTATCTCAATGGTTTGTGAGGCTTTGCCACTGCGCTTAATGGTTTGGATTTGGCTGCGATCGACGCCAAGCGTAACTAAACGTTCAGTTGCTCCTTTCACTAAGCCACTGCGTCCTGTTCGGTAGGCGTTGAGCAGTTCTTCTTGGGCTTTTACCAGCTCTGGCGAGTACAAGCTAAACAGCACATCGCCTTTGGCTACTTTTTCTCCTACTGCGTTAATATTGAGTTTCTCGACCCAGCCAGCAACGCGGACGTTGGTTTGCCATAAATGACTTTCGTCAAAGGCAATGTAACCGACAGTCTCAATGCGTGGGCTCAATGGCTCGCGAAGTACGGATTCCATTTTTACCCCCAAATTGTTTTCAACTTCAGGAGAGATGGTGACCGTGCCCGGTTGGCTGTTTCCTCCGGCAAGGTCTTCTGCGTAAACGGGAATCAAATCCATGCCCATGGGAGATTTACCTGGCTTGTCACGCTTGTAATTGGGATCCATAGGCGCAACCCAGTAGAGCGGTTCGTTACTGTCGGCTGCGTTTGCCGATGTCATCGCCGTCATATCATGATTTGCGGAAATGAAATGCTGATTGGCTACAAAGCCGAGTGCGCCGCCAACCAGCAAGGCAAGAGTTGCCACTTGTAATGTTTTCATTGGGTTACCTTCTATTTGCTGAGTTGAGGTTGAGAAACTTGGTATTCGAAACCACCCAGCAAGGCTGCAAGATTGCTGTTGGTGATATTGAGATCGGCGATCAACCTCTCTTGTTCGACTCGAAGAGCGAGTTCGTCGGTGGTGGCTGAAATCACATCATTGAACTGCGCAGTGTTGTTTTGATAACCCCTTTCTACGGCCTTGATGCGCGCGTTTGCTTGAGGGAGAAGCGTGTCGGTATAGCGGTCGAGACGTTGCTGAAGGTTCTCGCGATCAACAAGCAGTGCATTCACTTGTGCATTCATTTGCGAAAGAAGTGAATCTTTTTGAGACTGCGCCGCCCCAACTTGATGCTGAGCCGCCGCGAGATTTCGGTCTTGGCGGTTGCCCGTAAACAGCGGAATGTCCATCGTCAAATAGGCACTGACAAGATCGGAAGCCGGTTCGCCCATCATATTGTTCGCTTGGCGGTGCGCGTACATGACTTCAACACCAAACTGGGGCGTATAGGCTTGTTCAGCGATGTCGACTTGCGTTTGGTTTGCCGCTATGTTGATGTCTGCCATTTTGACCATTGGATGCTGGTTTAAGCGGCGGTAGTGGTCGACGGAATTGGGCTCCACAATTCGCTCAAGTTTATGCCAATCGAGCTGATTGTCAGCTTGGATATTTTGCGCTGAGCGAATCCACTCAGATCCTAGCCATTCTGAGAGTTGCGAGATAATGCGGCGCTGCATTTGGCCATTGGCTTGGAGTTTTTCATCCAGTTTGGCGATCTGCAGTTGGGCATTGAGTAGGTCTTGCGCTTCGCTTTTACCAATGGCGTAGTTGGTCTGAATGAAATGTTCCATCTCACCCATCAATCCTTTGTTTTGTTCAAGGATGCGTTGCGCCGACTGTTGGTAGCCAAGTTCAATCCAAAGCTGAGTGATACGGTTGACGACATCGATCTCCCGATTTTGAACTTGAGCCGCTATACCGTCGGCTTGTGTATTGGCTTTCTTTTGTTGCAGTTCTAAGGTTGAGCCGCGTTCAAATTGCTGCATCAACCCAACTGACACATTGGTCATTGGGTCTTCATCAAACTTGAAACTGTCGACAGGCAAGCCCCCAAAGCCCATTTTTAGTTTTGGGTCCATGAGCGTTGAGGCAGCCACGCCGGTTTCGCGCATGGCTTGTGACTGAGCATAAAACTGATAACGAGTCGCGTCATTGCTCAGAGCTGAGTGAATTAATTCAGGGAGTTTCGGTGGTACCAAATGCTGTTGCGTTACGGGTTGTGTTGCCGCCAAAGCATTGGACGCCCATAGTGCAGAGCTGACAGAGAGCGCTGCTATCGTCGCAATATTTTTCACAGTGTAATCCGTTGTTATGTGCAAAGCGCACGAGTAAACGACTCCTCAGTCAAGGCTGAGAAGAGGACAAAAAACGAACGGATTTACGCTATTGGGGGGCGATAGAGCGAAGCTTGGCGATAGATTGCGTGGCCATGGGCTTCTGGGTGGATCAGGGCGAGATAAGAGGTGAGGTGAGTGAGTTGGTCATGTGGCGAAAACAATGCAAACACAGTCATGCAAACCGATCCACAGCAGTTGTGGGCTTTGTCGCTGCCCGAATCACATGACGGCTGCACGGGGGCATTGGAATGTGTTTGATTGGTTTGGTGATGGCTCATCTCGGGGGAAGAGGTCATCGCGCAATGCGTGGCCGCTTCGGTTTCAACGTAACTGCCAGGCAGCATTTGAAACGTCATCAGTGGTGCGCTGGATGCAAAGCTCGACATCAGCATTACGAGAATACTGAATAGAGAAATCCAAATTTTGCGAGTCAGAGAAACGCTCATGTCGCACCACTAAACCAGAAAGATTTGTTGAGTGTAGAGCTTACCCTAGGGTTAAGGTCAAGGGCTTAGTGCGGCTCTTCTAAATCCAGTATTGCTTGCTTGACCAAGTCTGGGACGAGCGCTTTGCGGTTGTTTTTAAAGTCGAACATCACACAGGTTGCCTTACCCACGGTGCTGATTTGCCCAAGTTTTTGGCTAACAATCTGATACTCCATGGTAAAACGGTCATCTTGCAGGTCCACAACGCGAGAACCAATCAGCAAGGTATCTGGGTAAGTGATGGGCAACTTATAACGACAACTTGTTTCCCCAAGCACAGGACCAATGTGACTGTCGGCGATATTGACCAAAAGCTTGATTTTATCAAAGTACTCCAAGCGAGCGGTTTCAAAATAGCGGAAATAAACCACGTTATTGACGTGTTGCAGGGCATCCATCTCACCCCAAGCAACTGGTACTTTCGTTATAACAGGAAAGTCTTTGAGTAAATCGTCCATTATTCACCTAATCAGAATTATAATATTGAGTTTTTATTCTAATTGGTTTTAGAAGCAGAGAAGCAAAAATGTTATCAAATTGTGATCTAATGATGCGCGGTGTGTAATCACACGTCCGCTCAATGAAGTGTGGCATGGGCTGCAATTTAATAGAAGGGTGACGGTAAAAGAGACGATTGGTCATTGCGCCAACGTTTTCGCTGGCTTACCATTGTCAGCGGAACGTTATCTAACTGGTTAAATAAATTAGATATTTTCCCATCAAGGATGCAAGTTTATTCAATCTTCACTTTTAAGGATGTAAAGTGTCATGAAGAACATTTCGTTCAAGAATAAAATCGTAGTACTCATCATATCTATTATTTTTACTACGATTCTCACATCATTTATCAGCGTAAATTATTTCATTAGTCACTATATACAACGTACTGATACACAAAGCATTACTCACAGTATTGACCTCATTCAGCAGAAGCTAGAAAAGGATCTGCAAAGCAAGCTTAATCTCGCAACTAGCCTAAACTTTAGCATGATGGATATTAGTGAAACGAAAGAGAGTTCAGGCTTTTATCGTATCGTTAAAATTGTCAATGGTTATGCATTTGATGACAGTGGCAACATGAGTGATGAGGCCGCTGAGCAGTTTATCGCACAAGCGGAATCACACGGGGAAGAGATCAAAATCAGCCCCGTTACCATGATGGACGGCTTACCTGTGATTACTTTTTCAATCAAACGCTTGGACGATTCGGTCGACTTTTTTGTGCTTAACTTGACCGATCTTGGCAAGGTGATCGATGTCTACACGTACCAAGGCAGCTATGCGGAGTTGACCGCAGGTAACATTAAAATCTTTTCAAACACTCAGGCGGGTAACTTTACGCCAGTAAATCGCTCGATTGAACTGGGTGAGCAAACTTGGCAACTGACCGGTTACATTGACAATGACAGCATCGCAGCCAACACCGCGTCGCTGAGTTGGAACGTGACTATTGCGCTAGTGGTAATCGGCGTCGTGATTGTTGTGTTGAGTGTGTTGTTGCTTCATTACTCGTTTAAACCACTAATGCGCCTGAAAGAACTGGTTGCGGATTTGGCGCAAGGAAATGGCGATTTGACTCGCCGCCTGAACGTAGAAAAGCAAGATGAAATTGGCGAGATTTCCAGCTCGATTAACCAGTTTATCGAGAAGTTGCAGACCATGTTTATTGAGGTGTCGGACTCTTCGAAAGGCATTGATTCTGCGGTGCGTGATATTAGCCAGCAGTCATCGTCGAATTTGCATACGTTAAATCAGCACACGCAAGAGACAGAGCAAGTCATCACGGCAGTGGAAGAGATGAGCGCCAGCGCCGTCTCTATCGCGCAAAGTGCAGAAAACGCCGCCCAATTGACTGAGCAAGCAAACCGTTACTCTGAGCAATCGAAGCAAACTGTTGCCAACGCTGTGGAGAGCGTGAGTAACTTAGTTGAGCAAGTGACCTCTATGTCGTCGACCATCAGCACCATGGATGAAGACACCAAGCAAATCAGCACGGTACTGCAAGTGATTGGTGAAATTGCCGAGCAAACCAACTTACTCGCACTGAACGCTGCGATTGAAGCGGCGCGTGCTGGTGAGCAAGGTCGAGGCTTTGCAGTAGTTGCGGATGAGGTTCGCGCATTGGCTGGACGCACTCAACAGAGCACGTCTCAAATCAATGAGATGCTGCAAAAGCTTAAAGAGACGACCAACAGTGTTGTTAATGAGATGGACGTGACGCGTCAAAGTTGTGAAGCCACCGCAGAGCATACCGAACAAGTTATGCTATCGCTCAATGAAGTGACAGACTCGGTGACCGAAATTAATGAAGTGAATATTCACGTTTCCACTTCCGCTCAGCAGCAGCGTCAAGTGACCGATGAAGTCAGCCGCAATATGGTGGCGATTCAAGACATTATTCACACGCTCAATGGCAACGCATCACAAGCCGCTGCGGTCAGTGACGAATTGAGCGGCACATCGCGCAATCTCAGCAGCGTCGTCGGCCAGTTTAAAGTGCAATAACAACAAAGCCCGCGGACCGCGGGCTTTTTTATACAACTATTTGGACATTGGGCTTGGGTTAAGGTGTTACCACGCCAAACCACATATCAAACTGGTCAAACACAGACATGAGTCTGTTGAACTCAACTTGATCAGACACTTTAAAGTGACCCGATTTGATTTCCTCTTCAAGAGTAGATTGCTTCGTCATCATGTTCTCGAATACTTGGCGTGACATAGTAATCGTTAAGTCGGCCGCTTCAAATTGCTTGTCAGAGTAGGACTTTAATACCGAGTTGCTCAAATCCATGGCGTATTGACCATCGCCTTTGACATCGATATTCACTTTGATATCCAACCCTTTCGCCGCGTCCGGTTTTACTGTGACGCCGAGATAGTTCATAAACTGATCAAACGGCATGTTTTTAGCAATCGCCGCGGTGTTCGGCGTTGCGACAGGTTTAATTCCTTCACGTAGTTCTTTAGCGCCACCTAGGTAGTAGTTGCGCCATGGGCCAGATTCGGCTTGGTAACCGAGCTGCTCCATTGCGTCCGCTTCAAGATAACGAGCGTCCATATTATCAGGGTTAGCAAAGGTTACGTTGTTGAGTAGCGTCACTGCCCAGCGGTATTCGCCTTTCGCTATCGCGGCTTCTGCCAGTTCGATCACTTTCTCTTCGCCACCAATGGCTTCGACGTATTTGGCGCCTTGCTCTGTTGGTGTCAGCGGATTTAGGTTAGCTGGGTTGCCGTCCCACCATGCGCCAAAGTAGAAGTCATAGGTCGCACGTGCGTTGTGTGACACCGTGCCGTAGTAGCCGCGGTTGTACCACTCTTTACCGAGTGAATCTGGCAACTGAATAGAAGCGGAAATCTCGTTCGGAGTGTAGCCTTTATTGGCGAGACGCAGAGTTTGGTCGTGGACAAACTTATACATATCGCGCGTTTTTTCTAGCTGATTTTGAATGTTCTCTTTGCCAAAGGTTGGCCAGTGGTGAGACGCAATCATGGTATCGGCTTTGTCACCATAGGCATGGAGAACGTCGTCGATGTACTCCGCCCAAGAGGAAGCATCACGGGTTTTGGCACCGCGCAGTGTAGAGATATTGTGCACAGTGTGCGTCATCACTTCCGCAGCCATCATGGTTTTGTATTGAGGGAAGTAGAACATGAACTCCGACGGCGCTTCTGACTCTTGCGCCATGACTACCTCAAGTTTTATGCCATCAACTTCCATCTCTTGGCCGGTAATGTTGGCAATATGGGTCGGTTTGACAATACCCGGCGCACCAGACGATGTGGTTTTGCCTAAGCCGCCATCGACTTGACCTTTGCGACTGGCCTCTAGCAAATTGCCGTACATGTAGGAAGCGCGGCGTGACATGGTATTGCCTGCCATTAGGTTTTCAGCAATCGAGTGATCGAAGAAGCCTTCAGGAGCAAGAATATCGACTTTACCTGCATCGATGTCTGCTTGGCTGGTGACGCCTAAGATGCCACCAAAATGGTCAACGTGCGAGTGGGTAAAGATAACGCCAGTTACCGGAAGGTCTTCCACGTTGTCACGCAGCAGTTTCAAGCCCGCTGCCGCGGTTTCGGGAGAGATCAAAGGATCGACTACTACCCAGCCCTTGTCGCCACGAATAAAGGACATGACGGAAAGATCAAAGCCGCGCACTTGGTAAACGCCCTCTTTAATTTTAAATAGACCATCAATATTGTTCAGTTTGGCTTGGCGCAGCAGTGACGGGTTAATGGTGTCGGTGTTTGTGTCTTGGTCGATAAAGTCATACTTAGAGAAATCCCAAATGACGTTACCATCGGCGTCTTTGATGGTTTTTTCTGGCCAGGTAGCAATGAAGCCACGAGAGGCATTATCAAAGTCACTTTGGTTGGCGAAGTTTAGGTATTGTTTGAGTTGTTCATTTTTCGCGATAGTGAAGTTTGATGCTTCCTTCGGCGCACTCGTGGTTGGTGCGGCGAAGCTAAGAGTTGGCGCAAGGGTAGCGAGAATTGCCAATGACACGATAGATTTTTGAAGTTTCATAATTTATCTCTCTCTTTTTGGGCGAGCGGACCAGCGCTCGTCGATGGAGAGATAGTAGAACTGGCGGATTAATCAATCGATAGAATAAAGCTAAAAAGTGGATTAAGTTTTATTTAATCCACTAAGAAATTTCGAAACTGAGCTGTGACGTTGAGTAAGGTCTCTTTAAGCCACTGATGACCACTGTCTTGTCGCTGTGATTCGTGCCACGTCATATAGACGGGAAGGGTATTGAGCTCAAAGGGAAGGGGAAGAATCTGCATCTGGTTGGCAGGCGCTAATAGATTGGCGTGCCATTGGCTAGTCACACAGAGCCAGTCGGTTTGCGCTGCCATCATAACGGCGTTGCAGATAGAATCCGTTTTATAGACGATATTGCGTTGCGGCTGAGTATCAATACTCAGTGAGTCGACGATGTCTTGGTTTAATCTCTGCGTACCCCACAACAAGTGCCGCTCAGTGAAAAACTGCTGGTGGCTTATTTCTTGGCGGATTCTCGGGTGATTATGTCGGCAAATCACGACAAGTGGGAGCTCAAACAAAAGCTCGTTATGATAACCGTGCTCATCCAGTGGTGTGGTAGCGAGTATGATGTCGACGCGACGCATGCGCAAATCAGCTTGACGATTAGATTCATCGGTATGCTCAATGTCGGCACTCAGCTTGACGTTTGGTGCATGCTGGTCACGATAATCAATCAAAGGCGGCACAATCATCAAGTCGAGATCTTTGTGGCTTGATAGGCGAAATGTTCGGTTGCTCAGTGACGGATTAAATTGCTGCCTCGATTTAGCGCCGTTTAACAGTAGATTGAGTGGCTCTTGAATTTCCTCATGCAACTCTACGGCAAAGTTGGTCGGGGCAATGCCACGCCCTTTGCGGATCAGCAACGGATCTTGATATTGCTCTCTAAGCCGATTCAATGCTTGGCTGACCGCTGGTGCCGTAATCCCAAGGCTGTCTGCTGCTTCATTAACACTGCGTGTTTTCATTACTACATCGAAGGTTTTGAGTAGATTGAGATCCATCTTGTTTCCTAACATCGGTCAATTACGACTCATCATAACTGGCTTATGAGTGCGAAGAAATATTTACTCTTAGAGTCTTGACCTGTCTACAGCTTTACAGTTTATCCTCGAGCTATTATCAATAGAGGGTTATATTGTGGAATACAAACTATTTAGACCAGAACAAACGCAGCAGATTATTGAATTGTTTACGCGTACGTTTAGTGACTCGGAAGGGGAGTCGGAAGGCAAGGCGATTGGTCGCCTCGTCGCAGACCTTTTAGCGACGACAAGTTGTGAAGACAGATATGTGGTGGTTGCCGAAAAGGAAAATGCGATCCTTGCGAGCATTCTGCTAACGCGTCTGAGCTATGATTCACCAGAGCAAGCATTTTTAGTCGCGCCAGTGGCGGTGGCAACTGAAGTGCAAGGTAAAGGCGTTGGTCAGGCGATTCTCAATTATGGGTTGCAGCTTCTGCGTCAAGAAGGTGTGTCACTGGCTTTTACTTACGGTGACCCTAATTACTACGCTAAGGTAGGGTTTGAAGCTGTGTTAGAAAGCGATTATGCGGCTCCGTTACCACTTAGCTATCCGCATGGTTGGTTGGCTCAATCCTTAACAGAGCAACCACTTTCTGCGATTCAGGGTTCAAGCCACTGCGTGGCGGCATTTAACAAGCCTGAGTTTTGGTAGGCTTTTGGAGAACATCGAATGGATAGTGAACATCCTTCATTGCAACAACTCGGCTGGAAGCCCTATTTCCAGCAGCAGTTAGACCTTACTGAGTTGGAGACGCAATCAATCGGTCGTGTCATTGAACAGCACCGAAGCCAAGTGATTGTGATGACCGATTCTGGACGTGTAACCTTAACATTGACACCTAAGTCGGACAGAGTGTGCGTTGGAGATTGGGTCACGTTTGATGATCAACATCGACTCAGCCGAGTTCTCGAACGTCGCTCGCTGTTTCAGCGTAAAGCGGCGGGTAGCAAGTTAGATACTCAGCTCATTGCTGCCAATATTGATAGTGTTTTTATCGTCTGCTCGCTCAATGATGACTTTAACTTAAACCGCATCGAGCGTTATTTGGCATTAGCTAAAGAGGCAGAAGTTGAACCGATCATCGTGCTGACTAAAGCGGATCAGTGTGAAGAGGTGAGTGAGAAACAGAGCCAAGTACAAAAGCTGGATCCTTTGTTGCTGGTTCACGCGATTAACGCATTGGACGCAGAGCATCTCAACGAGCTGTCCGGTTATTGCGCCACAGGAAAAACCATCGCCCTGCTTGGATCTTCTGGTGTGGGTAAGTCGACGCTGGTCAATGGATTGATGGGTAAAGAAACCATGGCGACCGGAGCAATTCGAGAAGATGACAGTAAAGGCCGCCACACCACGACCTATCGTTCACTTCAATGGCTGCCACATGGCGGATTGTTGATGGACACACCGGGGATGCGCGAATTACAACTGAGTGCTTGTGAACAAGGGATCAGCGAAGCGTTTAGTGAGATTACTGAGCTTGCCGAGCAGTGTAAGTTTTCAGATTGTAGCCATACCTCTGAGCCGGGTTGTGCGATCTTACGTGCGCTAGAGGAAGGGAAACTGGAACAACGCCGTTTAGACAGCTATCTAAAGCTGATGCGTGAGCAAGCCTTCAATAGTGCAACACTGGCGGAAAAACGCGCCAAAGATAAAGCGTTTGGCAAAATGGTTAATACGGTCCAGCAACAATCTCGCTCATTCAAACAAGGGCGATAAAGGCGAGTTCAATGTATAAAATCTCTCAGCTAGGTGAGAAACTGGGGCTATCGAGGACCACTCTTCTCTATTACGAAAAGCTTGGTTTGATTAAAGGCAAGCGGTTGGACAACGGTTATCGACTTTACAGCGATAAAGATCTGCAGCGACTTCGGTTGATTCAGAAGCTACAAGCGGGTGGCTTGACGCTAAAAGAGTGCCAAGCATGTCTTGAGGAAAAGATTGAGCGCGAGATGTTGCTAAAGCGTTTGCACCAGCTAGATCAAGAAATCGCAGAAAAACAAAAGTCTCGCGAGCTGCTCGCGGCATTGGTAGGGGAAGCGCCGATGACCGAATGGCATGAAAACCTTGATGATGTTGCGCCCGATGCCCATGTGGAGTGGTTAAAGAATCAGGGTTTTGATGACAAGCAAATTCAACGTTTACGCTGGTTATCGAAAGACATGAATCAACACGATCTGTATATGGATGACTTTATGCGTGTTTTTGAACCCTTGTCTCGCTGGGGGCCGGGAAGTGATGAAGATACCGCTAGAGCGGCCTCTCTGCTGCCTGCTTCACACTTGGAGTTATTGGAGATTGGTTGCGGTAAAGGACTCTCAACAGAGTGGTTAGCAAAGCATCTCACTTGTCATGTTATCGCGGTTGACAACGAACCTTCGGCACTGGAGGCATTGACGACACGCGCAATCGAAAAAGGGTTTAGCGACACTATCACGACGGTGTGTGCCAATATGGCATCACTTCCGTTTCAAGGGCAAAGTTTTGATGCGATTTGGGCTGAGGGATGCGCTTACCTAATGGGGTTCGAGCAAGCACTGGCAGCATGGCGACCACTACTAAAAAGCGAAGGGGTTCTCGTGATAAGTGATGCTGTGTGGTCTACAAAGCAGCCAGATGCCATGGTTAAAGAGTTTTGGCAGCGAGAGTATCCTCAAATGGTGAGTGCCGAGCAGAGACTGGCAGAAGCCAAATTCGCGGGGTACGACGTTGTGGACATGTTTGCCCTCAGTGAGCAAGCATGGAATAACTACTATCACCCACTCGCCAAACGCGTGGCCGAGTTAAGGGAGTCATTGACAGATTCTTCGGTTTTGAACGACTTAGAGCATGAAATCCTAGTATCTAAAGCGCGCAAAGGGCAGGTTGACTATCAAATGTTTATTCTAAAACCGCGCTCTGTTTAGGCGACTCCTCCACATTTGGATGCTGAAAGGCTTGGTAACGTGGTAACTGAGCCTTTAGGTTTTCAAAGGTTTTACGAGCGCTCTCTTTCGCTAGCTTATTAATCAGCCAATTGGGCAGTGCGCCCCCAGGATCGGCAAAAGCTGTGTATTCAATTAGGGTGGTGCCAGAGGTGAGCTTCTGCAGTTGCCACTGAGCGTTTACCGATTCAATACGAATGTAACCTTCTTGGAGAGGGAAAGTTGCCGGTGGCGCGTCAGTAATGGTTAAGGTAAATCCGAGCTCATCTTGTGTGTATCGGGAGTACGTGACCATGTCACGGTCTTTGGCTGGCCAAGGCGCAGAGAACTGGGTGTAGACAATGTTTTCTGTTGGCGACAGTTGATTCAATATGCGGCTTGAGCTGACGTTATCGACCCAGTTCGAAACGTTTTCCGAGTCTTCCAACAGCGTTAAAAACGCCCCATAGCTGGTCGGCGTGAACATCTGTGTTTTAATCTCGACTAAGCCATCGGTATGTTCACGTGAATAAACGCTAATGCCTTCATTATCGCCCTCAAATTGCCAATAAAGGTTGCTACTTGCCAGCGAGTGAGCGCTTACGATAAGTGCACTAACGGCGAGAGAGCATAATGGTTTATTCATAAGACTGGACCTGAAACCCGAATTAAATCTGATGCTTATATGAATTTAGAACAGTATAGGTGGATTTGCACGAGAGGTTAATGCTTAACGCGACCACGCAATGACTTTGTTTGCGATTTGATGCTTTTGCCTTTAAGGCGGCGTTCTTTGGATGCTCGGGTCGGCTTGGTCTCACGGCGTTTTTTCTGAACCACCATCGCTGAGCGGATAAGCTCTGCGAGTCGTTCCAAGGCGTCTTCGCGGTTTTGCTCTTGCGTGCGATATTGCTGCGCTTTGATCGTAATGACGCCTTCTTTCGAAATCCTGGAATCTCGCAGCGCCAGGATCTTTTCTTTGTAGATATCAGGAAGCGTTGAATGAGGCACACTAAATTGTAGGTGGATCGCGGAAGAAACCTTATTGACGTTCTGCCCGCCAGCTCCTTGAGCTCGAATCGCCGTCAGTTGGATCTCCCAAGCTTGCAGGGTCACGGTGTTTGAGATTTTTAGCATAAGTCAGGGCGTCAACAAATAAGTAGAGGGGCCTATTGTACCTTAAAGGTTAGTTCGATTGGGAGCATGGAGTTCTGGCGTATTGATTATCAATGGATTACTTAGGTTCCCTAAATACCGAAACTGAGACGCGAATTAATCTTTGTTCAATTGCTCGGAAAACTGGCTTTGCTTCGACTAACTTAAAGGGGGAGTCGATAATAGCAAGGAGACGGTTATGCAAATGAATCCAGTTGGTTGGTTTGAAATTTATGTTGATGATATGGAACGAGCGAAAGCCTTTTACGGTGAAATGCTTGGTGTATCGTTTGAACAGCTCACTGATGAAGCGAAAGTGGGCGTCGAGATGTGGGGCTTTCCGTCAAACATGGAACAGTATGGGGCGTCCGGTGCATTAGCTAAGATGAAGGGCGTATCTGCTGGTGGCAACAGTACTATGGTGTACTTTTCTTGTCAGGATTGCGCGGTTGAAGAATCGCGTGTTGAGGGCGCTGGCGGTAAGGTGGTCGCGCAAAAATTTTCGATTGGTGAGCACGGGTTTATCTCGGTTGTCTCAGACTCTGAAGGAAACACAATCGGTCTCCACTCCATGAGCTAGATTTTACGCCCCAGCTAACGCTGGGGCGTTTTCATTATTTCAATGTCGCGGCGGTTTGTTCGCCCATTGCGATTAGCGTGTCTAAGATGCGTTCGCCATCCGCACGTAATCCGTTGTGTTCATACTCATTGGTGATCCATGCTTTCGCATTAGGTATTGTCGCAAGCGTCTCACGGCTAATATCCATTTCAACAAACATGTCATCGGCATACACTGCGCAGCTGACAGGGACCTTGTTGTTCGCCAGTACATCAGCGTTGTAAAGTGGCGCCCAGTCTTGTTTTTCTGCCAACAGTTCTGCTGCGTGCTTGAGCAGCTTTAGGTTCTCATATTGATCGAACATCCAAGGGAAGACCATTTCACCGGTAAACAAGAAGGGCTTGCCAGATTGGTAGTTAAACTCGTCGCGAGTCTGTCTAACGCGGTGCGCACTCCAGTTAGACGCAAAGCCTTGGCAGTAAATCGACTCATGCAAAATGGCGTAAATCGGATTGGTGTGGAAGCCTTGTTCCATCAACATGCTGTTTAGAAACTCATAACGCAGTTGGGTCTTGCCGTTGATTTCCACAAAGGCGTTTTCCAATAGGTAGTAAGTGGGCAAGAAGGTGTCACTCATACCGAAGTTGATGCCAAGCTGCTGGAACTGCTCAACAGTAAAGCGTTGGCCGTTAGGCAAGAACTCATCGTTTTCAAGCAAATGTTCCGCGATGCGTTGACACATCTGTTGTGCTTGCGGGAATTGCTGGAAGAAGGCTTGGTTTTTGTCCATTGTCCGTTTGAACGTCGCTTGGTAGACATCGTCAGGATGGCGAGAGATAGAAGGCACACCGCCAGTAATGTAGCTGCGCGACAAACTCTCAGGAAACAGCGATAAATAGGTCAGTGAACAGAACCCGCCGAAGCTTTGACCGAGAATGGCCCATTTCTCTGCGCCTAGTTGCTCTCGAATAAATTCTGCGTCACGCACAATATTGTCCGCACGGAAATGTGCCAAATAGTCAGCTTGCTCTTGTGGTGATAGAGGGGCTAACGTCTGATGGCTGATGACGGTGCTGTTGCCCGTGCCACGCTGATCAAGCAACAAAACTCGGTATTGTTGCAATGCGCGTTTGACCCAGCCATTGCAGCCGTTTTGGCGCGGAGACGGAAAGCCAGGGCCGCCTTGGAAATAGACTAGGAAGGGCTTTGCGTTATCGCCATCGGCAACCAATGAAAGTTCGCGGGCAAACACTTCGATCGACCCTTGGTCTGGGTTGGCATAGTTGAGTGGCACTTGAAAATAGTGAGGAGTGTATTTGACTCCAGCATCGATAAACGGTTGAGCATTCATATTGTATTTGTACATCCGTGACGTGAGTGATGCGGTATCTTAGCGCTTTGTCGGAGTGATACCAACGTCTGTGTGAGTTTGTGTGTGCTTGGTTAGCGACAGTCGAATTGTGGGTGACCGATATCCTATTTTGCCTTATCCTCAGAGGCCAAGCCTAGGCTTGAATACGACTCATAGACAACGAAAAGAATGAAATTATGAACTATTTTGAATCCCCATTTTCAGGCAAGCCTTTGTCTGAGCAAGTGACCAATCCCAATATTCTAGTAGGGCGACATAGCTACTATTCTGGTTATTATCATGGTCATGGCTTTGATGATTGCGCACGTTACCTCAACCCTGATCGAGACGACGTTGATAAGCTGATTATTGGGAATTTCTGCTCCATTGGCTCAGGTGCGGTCTTTATGATGGCGGGCAACCAAGGCCACAGAAGCGACTGGATAAGTACCTTTCCATTCTTCTATCAAGACGATGAGAATTTTGCCGCTGCAAGTGATGGTTTCGTTCGCGCAGGTGATACGGTGATTGGCAATGATGTTTGGATTGGCTCAGAGGCGATGATTATGGCTGGGGTGACAATTGGCGATGGTGCCATCATTGCCAGTCGAGCGGTCGTAACCAAAGATGTCGCTCCCTACGAGGTAGTCGGATCTAATCCTGCCAAGCATATCAAGTTTCGATTTTCGCCAGAGCAGATCGAGATGTTACTAGAAATGCAGTGGTGGAATTGGTCAGACGAACAACTCAAAGGGGCGATGCGTCACTTATGCTCCGCAGATATTTGTGCGCTGTACGATTATTGGCGACATACCCTTGTACAAGGTTGACTCTTAAGTGAGATAGCCAAGGTATTGAATCGCCATTAGTATTCAATACCTTGAATGTTCGCTATGGTGAGAACTACGTGCAACAGAATGGATAATCCACGATATGTCTAAGCCGTCTTTAATTGAACCCTATCTCGAAAACGCCCATTTTTCTGACTGTTTCTCGGTGACTTTACCAAATCAGCAGCAATCTGCGTTTGAGGTTTATAAAGCGCTGATGAAAAGCTCCCCTCGTTGGGTAAATCGCCTGATGGAACTGCGAAACTTTATTGTCTCGAAGTTGGGTTTAAAGAACCTTGGCAGCATGAATGAGCTAAGTACTGATTTAGATGAAACGGCATGTAAGCCCGGCGACCGCATAGGAATTTTTACCTTAGTGTCGCTCACGCCCAATGAGTTGCTGGCGGAAGATTGCGATACGCATTTAAACGTTCGATTATCTTTTTTGCTGGTTCCAAACGGAGAGTGGGTCACCTTGCATGTAACAACGGTCGTGCATATAAAAAACTGGCTAGGTCGAGTCTATATGCTGCCAGTGGCGCCGATGCATAAGATTATTGTGCCTTCAAGCCTCAAGGCGTTAGAGCGTCAATACCAATAGCGGCCCCAGTCTTGTTCGATTTTTTCGAATAAGAGCCTCCAATCCCTTAGCTCATCATTTTGTCTCAGCCCGATACACTCATTCCTATAGTGAGAAGGAGAAGAATGATGAGCAAGTTAAGAGAAGTCACCCAAATAATTCGTTCGCACGCTACTTCAGACGGCGATGGGGTAAAAATCTCCCGTGTGGCGGGTTTCAATAACAAACACTTTTCTCCATTTCTGATGGTGGACGAGCTCAAGTCTGATCAGCGTTCAGACTATGTGGGTGGTTTTCCTCCTCATCCTCATCGAGGTATCGAGACTCTAACGTATATGATGAAGGGTCATTTTCAGCATCGCGATCACATGGGCAATGTCGGTGAGCTGAGATCAGGCGGCGCCCAATGGATGGCCGCGGGTCGGGGCGTGATTCACAGCGAAATGCCGATTATGCAAGAGGGCGATCTGCATGGTTTCCAGATTTGGATCAACCAACCGGCTCGAGACAAGATGAAGCCAGCTCAGTATTTCGATTTCCAACCTGAAATGATTACCGAGAGAGAATCTTCTGAGACGGGATTACACCGTGTGCTCGCAGGGGCTCTTCATGCCGATGGTGAAATATTAAAAGGGCCGCTAGACAAAACGGGTGTTTCGTTGAGTGTGGCCGATTGGCGAGCAAGTGACAATCAAGCGTCACAGATTCAAACGCCAGAGCACTTCAATATGATGATTTATGTTTACCAAGGCGCGCTTGAGGTGTCAGGAAACTCAGTCTCAAGCGGGCAATTAGCCATCCTTTCGCAAGGCGATTTAGTTGAGCTTAAATCAACGCAAAGTAGTGGAGCACTGCTGTTTTGTGGCGAACCCATCGATGAGCCGGTGGTCCATTATGGCCCGTTTGTAATGAACAGCATGGCTGAAATTGAACAGACCATTCGCGACTACAACGATGGGCTATTTGAAACCTATTAATGCCATTTTTATGCAATTGTTGCTTCAATCCACTGCTGCAGCTTTTTCGCACCGCCGCCCACATGGGCGGCTTTTTTGTGGCGGTTTAACGCGAAAAAGGAAGCCGAAGCTTCCTTTTGAGTGTGATAGGCATTGATGTAAGGATTATGCAGAGAGCTCTTGAGCCGGCTCTTCATCACCTATAAACCCGCCTGTTTGATGGTTCCACAGCTGGGCGTAAATGCCACCACTTTGCACCAACTCTTGGTGAGTGCCTTGCTCGACGACTTCGCCCTTATCAAGCACGATCAGGCGATCCATCGCTGCGATGGTAGACAAACGGTGCGCAATCGCAATAACGGTTTTTCCTTCCATCAGTTCATCCAAGCTCTCTTGGATGGCCGCTTCGACTTCCGAATCCAGCGCTGAAGTCGCTTCGTCAAGAATCAGCAATGGCGCATCTTTGAGTAACACGCGAGAGATTGCGATACGTTGACGTTGCCCGCCAGACAATTTCACGCCTCGCTCACCCACTTGAGCATCGTATCCGGTGTTGCCAAATGGGTCGCTCAGGGTTTCGATAAACTCATGAGCGTGCGCTTGTTTGGTGGCTCGCAGTAGATCGTCTTCCGTGGCATCTGGGTTGCCGTAGAGAATATTATCGCGAATCGAGCGGTGCAGCAGTGAGGTATCTTGAGTCACCATGCCAATTTTCGCGCGCAGCGAATCTTGAGTAACGTCAGAAATCACTTGGCCATCAATCTTGATCTTGCCGCTTTCTACATCATGGAAACGCAGCAGTAAGTTCACTAAGGTCGATTTACCTGCACCAGAGCGCCCCACTAAGCCGACTTTCTCTCCGGGCTTAATGTTCAAGTTTAGGTTGCTAATAACCCCTTTGGTTTTATCCCCGTAGTGGAAACTAACGTTATCGAACTCGATGCCGCCTTGTTCGACAGTCAGAGGTTTAGCGTTGTCCTTGTCTTGAATATCAATGGGTTTTGAAAGCGTCTTAATGCCATCAACCACGGTACCCATGTTTTCAAATAGCGCGCCGACTTCCCACATGATCCACATCGACATACCATTAATACGTAGCGCCAATGCAATCGCGATGGCTATTGACCCCACGCTAATCGAGCCATCCATCCAAAGATAAATTGACAGTGCGCCGACGGAAAAGACCAATAAATAGTTGGTGATTTCTACCGCAACGTCAAAACCGGTGACCAAGCGCATTTGCTTGTACACCGTATCAAGGAAGCCACGCATGCCTTTTTCGGCGTACTCGGTTTCGCGTTTGCTGTGGGAAAATAACTTAACCGTCGCGATGTTGGTGTAACTGTCCACAATTCGGCCTGTCATGGTCGAACGCGCATCTGCTTGTTCCGAAGCGACCTTTTTCAATTTCGGCACAAAATAGATTTGGATCGCGACATAACAGCCTAGCCAAATCATCATCGGGATCATCAGACGAATATCAGCTTGCGCCAGCAATACGATCATTGCGGTGAAGTAAACCGAGACATAGACAAAAACGTCCATGGTTTTCATCACGGTTTCTCTTACTGCCAGCGAGGTTTGCATCACTTTGGTTGCGACACGTCCGGCAAAATCATCTTGGTAGAAATTGATGCTCTGCTTTAACAAGTATCGGTGTGCTAACCAACGAATCGACATTGGGTAGTTACCAAGCAGGGTTTGGTGCGCCAAGAGTGAGTAACTGGTGACCAAAACTGGCATCACAACCAAAAGTAGAATGGCGTAAAAAATGAGCTCACTTTTGTTGTCTTGCCAAAATGTCTCCGGGTTGCTGGTTGATAGCCAATCTACAAGGTTACCCATGGCACCGAACAGTGACACTTCCACAATAGCAACGATCATAGCCATGAAAGACATGATGATCAGTGGAATTTCATATCCACGTGTGTAGTAACGGCAAAAGGCAAAAATACCCGTAGGGGGCTGCCCGGGTTCTTCATCGGGAAAAGGTTTGGTAAACCCTTCAAATTTCTTAAACATACATGTTTCCTAAACGCACAAATGACACTGAATGTGTCGATACGACGAGTGTGTTCGTCCATTAATGGGGAAGGCTTATCAATGGTATACGTTTCGTAATTAAAATGTAACTAGTGGAATATTCTTAATTTTGCATAATATCCAACCCAATAGAGCAAACCGTCTTTGTGGCAATAAATTTCCCTATATAAAATTTAAATTTCAGTAAATATTACTGAATTGAGCGTGTTCATCCCCTTAACTTCAGTGATTTTTGATTTAACAATATGTCTACAATTGGCTTCATTGAGTGAGGAAAAATGAGTTTGTCACGATGTTGAAACAGCAAACCCGACTAAAAAAACAATCAGAAGTGGTTCAAAACGCTAATTGCGTAGTGATGGTGCCACCAAAAGAATTTGCGTTTAACGCGGAAACGGCGAAGGACAACGAATTCCAGCATCAGGTGAATGATACCAATGAACATATTCGTCATATGGCGATGCAAGAGTTCAACCACATGGTTGACCAGCTTCGTCATGCTGGTGTTCAGGTGGTGGTATTTGATTACCCAACTGGTGATGTTGAAACGCCAGACGCTGTTTTCCCGAACAACTGGTTCAGCACAACGCCAAGTGGAGAGCTCTTTACGTTCCCGATGGCCTGTCATAATCGCCAGCAAGAAGTCAAACCGGATGCGCTTCGAGAAACACTTGAACTGGCGGGACGCCAAGTAAGCAGTGTTGACTCTTTGACCTCTTATCTAGAGATTGACGCGCACTTGGAAAGCACCGGTGTGATGGTGATGGACCACCCAAACAAGACGATTTACGCAGCACTTTCCCAGCGCTGCGATCGTGAAGTGCTAGAAGATTACGCAGAGCGAATTGGATATAGCCGTGTGGTCTCTTTCCAGACAGCGCTGCCTTCTGGCAAGCCGATTTATCACACCAATGTGATGATGGCGATCGGTGAGAATTTCTGTGTCATATGCGATGAAGTGATCCCGGAGTTTGAACGTCGATTCGTGATTAAGTCATTGGCTAAAGACAAGCAAGTAATCTCCATCTCGATGGAGCAGATGAATCAATTCTGTGGAAATATACTGCAACTAGAGACCATCAATGGTGAGAAAGTGATTGCAATGTCGCAGTCAGCTTACGATGCGTTTTCGCCGGCGCAGCGTGTCCAACTCTCTACCCACGGCCGTTTGATGCCATTTAACGTCCAGACGATTGAAAACATCGGCGGGGGAAGCGTCCGTTGCATGTTGGGTGAAGTGTTCTTGCCAAGCCGCTCTCGCATTTTGTAGTGGCGGTTGGATCAGCAATAAAATAGATAGCGGCGCTTTCTCAATTGGGAAAGCGCTTTTGTTTTTTTGGGCTATTGGTAATACTTTTCCAACGATTGAGTCAGAGCGTCTAGATTCACTGGCACGACGCCTGATTTATCGCTCTCCTTTTCGACCAAACCTTCATCAATCAGCTCGCGGATGATGCGTGTGTATGCCCGTTCGGTACAGCCAAATCGTTGCGCTTCTTGATACATATAGCTGTGACCTTGAGACTTCTCGTTACACGTATGACGATCAACTATATCTTTGATGATGTTGTATTTCAGTGGATATAAGGATCGTTCAATCGCAATGCCCATGGTGTTGAGGTAGATGTTCGACATTCTATGGTTCATCCAAAATGCGATATGCCCATCTTGAAGTAGTAGCTCAGCAAACTGGTCCATGGGAATGGCGATCAATTCTACGTCTGATGTGGCTACCACACTGAATGGGCTGGGGCCGTCAGAAAAGAATTCCATTTCACCAAAAAAATTGTCTGCGAGATGGTAGTCACCCAAGCTGAGCGTCTTGCCGTTCTCTGCTGTGTGCAACACAGAAAACTGCGCGTTGTCCGCCCAGTAGACCTCGCTTACTTGCGTATGTTGCTTGATGATGAAGTCGCCTTTGGAGACTTGAATGGTGCGATATTCTTGGTTTTTGACCCATTGACGGATTTTGCTCAACCCTTCGGCCAATATTTTGCTTTTATCCATAGTGATTTATCTACAATGCCCAAGTGAAATTTTTTGTTCTACCGGACAATTGTCGTGTTGCTAACCTTGGTCGATCATATAACATGAGTTTTATCGTTATCAAAAACAAAAGATAAAGCGTGATTTACCTGACGGTGACTATAGTTATAGTGTGACCACGATAGGCGTTTTATCGAATAAAAAGTAAAAGTTAGGACGTAAACAGATGAATTACTTTGATCTTCCAAAAATCGATCTTCACTGCCACCTAGATGGTAGCCTTCGCCCGCAAACCGTTATTGATTTGGCGGCGGAGCAAAAAATTGAGTTACCTAGCCAAGATCCTGCAGTGATCAAAGAGATGATGGTTGCGCCTGAAACTTGCCCTAATCTACAAGAGTATCTAGACCGTTTTGCTTTGCCGATTCAAGTGATGCAAACCAAAGAAAGTCTTGAACGTATTTCGTTTGAACTGTTTGAAGACGCAGCGAAAGAAAACGTTAAGTACCTAGAGGTGCGTTTTGGACCTCAGTTACATACTCAGCAAGGATTAACTTACGCGGAAATCATCGACAGTGTGGTTAAGGGCATGAAGCGTGCAGAAGCGTTGTACGACATTCATGGCAACTACATTCTGTCATTGGTCAAATTGCTGCCAATCGATTCGGTAAACGACATCATTGATGCGGGTGTACCATTTGTAGGCAAAGGCGTTGTCGCTTTTGACTTAGCAGGCGCAGAGCTGGATAACTTCGCTCACGATTACGTTGAGTACACTCAGTATGCGCGCGAGCAGGGTTATCGCATTACCATTCACGCTGGTGAGCAAGGTTGCGGTCAAAACGTGTACGACGCGATTGAGTTGCTAGGCGCAGAGCGCATTGGCCACGGTGTTGCAATTAAAGATCACGCTGAGGCTTATCAACGCGTTAAAGAAGATGTGGTTGGCTTAGAAGCTTGCCCAAGCAGCAACGTTCAAACCAAAGCGATTCCTGAACTGAAAGCGCACCCGTTAAACGATTTCCACAAAGATGGCCTGGCTGTGACGATCAACACGGATAACCGCACGGTATCGAACACAACAATGACGGATGAAGTGACCAAGGTGATGGAGCAGTTTGAGCTAACTGCTGAAGACTACAAGCAGATTTACACGGCGAGTGTTGAACAAGCATTTGCTTCAGATGATGTGAAGAAGCACTTGATGCAGTTTGTTTAATCGCAGTTGAGCGTTATACAAAAGAAAAACCGCCCAATCAGTTGGGCGGTTTTTTATTGCTTAGAACTTAACTTGGTAGTTCAGCGTGAATGTACGGCCGCGGCTGCGGTAATCGTACGCTTCTGCTGCGTAGTGGCGCGCGTATAGAATTTGAGCACGTTGACCCCAAATCGTCGTGTAGTCTGCATTTAGAAGGTTTTGAATACCGAAACCTAAGCTACCCACAGGCAGTTGGTAGCTACCAACAAGGTCGAATGTTGTGTAGCCTTCCAGTTTGTTGTCCGCGTCATCTTCGTAGTCAAACATGGTTTGGCTTTGCAGTTTCGCTGCTAGGTTGTCGTCGTACCAACCCAACCAAGCGCTGGCTTTTGATGTACTTGCATTTCCTGCGCTCATCTTGTCCCAGCCGCTCTCTGCTTCAACTTCAGAAATCACATAGTGACCTGAAGCGCCCAGTTGCAGGTTGCTCGTTACCCAGTAAGAGGCCATACCTTCAGCACCGTAGACGCGTTGCTTGTCGTCCAACTTCTCGATAAGTAGCGTGGTGCGGTTGTATTTGATGCTGCGGTCAGATTGTGAGTAGTAAGCTGCCGTTTGGACATTAAAGTTGTTTTGGTTAGTACGGAAACCAAGTTCGACACTGTTGGTTTTCACACCTTCCATTTTCGAAGAGTCAACGTTGATGCTGTTTTGCAAAGACCAGTGGCCGTTAGCATCTGGCGCCGACGAGTAGCTACCTTGGCCGTAGTACTTCGCTGGATCGGCTAAGTCAAAACCTTGCGAGAAGTTTGCCCAGATCTGCGTTGCATCGCTTAAGCTGTAGATGGTCCCTAGGTTTGCAAGAACAATGTTGTAGCTTGTTTCACCGCCCGGAACCGCATCTGCTGATGTGCCATTCCCTGCCGCGATTTTCTTTTGCACACTGTAGGCAACGAAGTCGTCGATTTTGTTGTTCATGTACTGGTAACGGAAGCCACCTTGCAGTTGCCAGTCGTCAGTGATTGCCCAATCCGCTTGGATAAAGCCTGCGACGGAGCCGACTTCCACACCAGGGTAACGACCCGTTGTCGCGTACGTCTCGTTGATTAGGTTACCAGAGTTGCCAGCAATGGTCGGATCGAATAAGGCTTGGTTGCTGTCCAGTTTGTCGCGATAAGCATCGACACCATAGATAAGGTTTACGGCACCAAACTGCTTGGAAAGTGCTGTTTTCAACGTAAGCACATCGGTAATTTGTTGCGATGCACCTTGGTAGTATGGGGTGTAGGTTTGGTCTTCTTTACGATAAGAGGCCTCGGCGATTAACTGATGACCTAAGAAGGCTTCATTGTTGTAGACTGCGCTCAGCATAATGCGCTCTGTACCGTGTTGACGGTCAGATTTAAACCCATCACGCACATCGACAAAGTTTCGGCCCTCAATGTACAGCCCGTACGGTGAGTCTTGTTCACTGTCATAGTACTGGCCAAATAAGCTGAGGCTTTGCGTATCTGTGAGGTTGATGTTGGCGCTCGCCATCACGTCAAAAGTTTCGTTAAATTGAAGTGAACCTTGCGAGATGTCAGGAGTTATGATGTCACCATCAGCATCATAGAAACCTTGTGTCTTTGAGTACACGATCGAGGTACGAGCTTGAACTTTTTCGTTGCCGCCAGCAATGGACTGAGCAAATCGGTAGTCGAGATCTTTGCTTGAGTTAAATCCGGTTGCACCGCCAACCAGCGTTTCAAGCTCAAGGCCATCTTCAGAGCCTTTTTTGGTCACAATGTTGATGACGCCGCCTGATGCGCCTGCGCCGTAAATCGATGTCGCACCCGAAAGCACTTCGATGCGTTCAATGTTGAACGGGTCGATGGAATCTAGGTGGCGGCTGATTGGACGCGAAGATTGCAGCGAGACACCATCGATCATCACTAGCATTTTGCGTCCACGAAGGTTTTGACCATAGTTTGTACGTGCGCCGCTGCTAATATCCAGTGACGGAATGGCGGTCGCGAGGATTTCCCCTAAGGTTTTACCACCACGATATTCCTGCTCAACCTGTTCAGATTCGATGTACCAGACGGTGCCTGGAATATCGCTGATCGCTTTCGGTAGGCGACTCGACACCACGACCATTTCATCAAACGTGGTGGTGTCTTGCGCTTGTACCGCAACTGCGGCTGTTGTTGAAGCTATCGCTAATGCGATGGTTGATAGAGGAAAACTTCCTTTGTTCAGTTTCATTTTTATCTCTGTTTTTAAATGAAGAAAGCCAAACCATGTGTCGGGTTTTATGGCTTCCAATGTTGCTACAAAAAGCGGGTACTCAGCTTTGTGTGAGCAAGTTGAGTACCTGCAAATAACGAAAACTTTCTGACTTACGCCACCACCTTGCTGATGGCGCTATCAGGGGAGAGCCATTCAATCATGCCTTGCCCCGAGTCGGTGGCGTAAAGAGTTTGTCCAGCGAGCTGGTTGATGATTTGCGCACTTCGCCACGCCATTAAACTGAGCTGTGGCTCGGCAATGCCGTGACTGTGCATGCCGGCGTTTACGGCGAAAATCTTGTTGTTTTCAGAACCTGCCCATTTGAGCTCAAAGTTGGCGGTGAGCTGATAGCGGTTGTTCTCATCGAGATCGAGCAGTGGCAAAATCCCGTTCAGACAAGTAGGTGTTGGCGCTTCAAATCCGGTGGCGAGAATAACGATGTCCGCTTGGTGGTATTCTGTTTGCTGGCTTAGCGCATTGCCCGCGCAGAGCTCGTAGCCAGTATTGATTTCACGCATATTGGTTAAAGTACGATGAGGCAGCAATCTCACCCACTTTTCTTCTTTGAGAACATCAAAGCGGTGGTAGAGCTCTTGATAAATCGTCAGTAGGGCCTTTTGTGTTATGCCATCTGAGGTGAGCTTTTGCTGAGTAATCTCGTTGCGTTTAACGTCCGGCGATAGGTTGATGAATGCATTCACATAATCCGGTGCGAAGAATTCATTAGTAAACGCGGCTTCGTCGAGCGGTTGGAAATTGGAACGACGCGATAGCCAATCCAATGAGCGAGGTTTGCCCCATTTGCTTTGCAATACATTGAGAAAAATGTCCGCGCCACTTTGACCTCCACCAACGATCATGACGCGTTTGTTGGTGAAATCTCGATCTCGCAGCCCAATCTCGGCTGCATGAAACACCTTGTCGCTAATGAACTTTTTGCTGCAGTCAGGGAATGACGGCACCTTGCCTGTTCCGATACATAAGTTGTTGGCGTGGTAAGCGCCTTGATTGGTATGAAGGGTGAACTGCTCGCCGTCGTAATCAACGTGCTCTACCTTAGTTGAGAACTTAACGTTTCCCATTTGGTGTGCTGCCCAAGCAAGGTAGTCTGAGAACTCATGTCGGCTGATGCAGTTCAGCTCCGCCGAGAGGAAACGGTAGAACTTTTTGTTCCTAACCAGATACGAGAGAAAGGAGTAACGATTCTCCGGATCGACGGCACTGACTAAATCTTTTAAAAACATGGTCTGCATGTTGGTGTTATCTAATAGCAAACCAGGGTGCCAAGAAAAGCGTTCACGACCTTCAAAAAATGTGGCATTGATTTGAGGCTGCGTGTCTAAAAGTGCGGCGACACTGAGGTTAAAGGGGCCGACCCCAATACCTGCAAGATCGAGTTTGACGTTGTTAGTGTTGTCCATTTGAATCATCCTTTACTATGGGCTTAAACGGGCGTTAAATGTTTTTATAGTTATTGTTTGGTCTCTGCTTTCGCTTGAGCGAGATAGAGTGGGTTGTCCAACATGTCATCCATGTCTGGAAGCATTCTTGAAGCACTTGAGTCTGTGCTGTGTCTGAACTTAGCGAGGTTAAGTCCAATTCGTAAAATCTGAGGTTTAAACAGATCGAACTTGGCAAATCGGTGTTGGTATTCTGGGTTTTCCGCCATGTAGTGTTTGATTCGATCGCCCAACAATCGATAAAACTCATGTTCGCTGAAGCCCAGTTTTGCAAGTAATGGAGAGATAAATCTCAGCGTAGTGACGAAGTGACCCGTTTGTAGGTCGTGAATGATCAACGACTCAGGTAAGCGCACGGTCACCTGTTTTACTGGGTCAGGAAGCGACGCATGTTCTGGATAATCTTGGTCGACCAATCTCATGTCTCCCTGAAAATCTTTAAGCAGGATTCGTTTTGGCTGGTGGTTCTCCATCACTAGGGTGACATTTTGTCCGTGAGCAATCAGTGACACGCCGTATTTGCATAACAAGTGGTAGTAGGGGATAACCACACTATCGAACAGCTGCGTTAGCCATGCCTCGGTTGAGAGGCCAGACAGCGCAATATACTCGGCAATTAATGGTTGTCCTTGATTGTCAGATTCCATTAGCGCAGCCATTAAAACGGCATGCTCGTTTGGTGCCAACTTGCTTGCCGCAGACTCGCGCCAGATGACCCCAAGCAACTCGTGATAGCGGTAGGGCGCATCAGTAAGCTGTTGGTAGTCGTGCTGATGAGCGAAAGCCGCTGCCGGTTCTTGCAGGATTTGCGCACCTTTTTCAACTAATACAGGATCGCTTTGAAACACAGAATCGATCCAATCGGATGCCATAGGGCCTGCCAAGATGTACCGTCCAGGAATACCTCGATAGCAAGAAGTATTCATGACCGTAAGTGGCAGTTTAATATCGAAACTATTGGGGCGGGTGAGGTTGCTCAAAGTGCGCAGCGATAATTGCGGTAAGAACGCATCGCCAAATGAGCCGATAAACAGCATTTGTTTCAGTGCGAGCTCTCGGGTGAAGAGCATGGCGACTTTGTTCTCCCACTGCCATGGATGGACGGGAACGTAGTGATAATCCGCGATATCGACGTTAAATGCCGCGACGATTCGATCCATTTCATTGAGCTCATCACGCGAGATCGACGCCGATATAAGCTCTTGCCAATTGACGTGTTCATTGGTCGCCAATTGAACAATATCGCGATGTACTGCAACCCAATCGAGTTGAATGGCTTTTTCTGCTTCCGGCGCATAGTCTCGAAGATCGTGTAAACCCCAACCTCTGCGTCCTTTGTTGAAGGCAAACTTTGGGTGGCCATCGAAGTAGCTCTGCTGTTGCTCGCCGCCAAGCAGAGCCAGATCTCTTGCCGTCATCGTCTCTTTGCGCAGCCAGATTTTGCAATCGCCCAGCAGGGTGGCATTGAGATCTTCAAGGTGCTCGGCAAATGCATCATCGGACATATTGAGCAAAGGTTGAAGATCCCGCATCAATTGTGCTGCGGTTATACCACTGGGTGGCTCGGAGTCAGCAATACGGACGATCGTGGTTGGGTCAATACGGACTTGTCCCCAGATGTTCGTCTCCCCGCAGAAGCTGTAGCTCACGCCTTTCGCTAAATGGAGATCAAGACGATCACCATTAGGTTGAAATTGGAAAGCTTGCTCGTACTCAAACTCAGAGAGGATTTTGCCCACCAACGCTTTATTCGCCGTCGCCCAGTATTTTTGTAGCGCGATTTGTTCCATTACCACTGCTCCTTAAAGAATGCTTCGCGTTGAAGCATCAATAGTGCTGAGCGTTTGTGAGGGAAATTGAACTCAAAACATTTCGTGTACCCCAAAGGAAGAATGCGATTGAAGAGGCGCTCATTGTCAGAGCGGGGTTCAAGGACAATACGCTGTGTACGGTTGTCGTCGATAAACAAGTAGTGACTCATTGCGCGCATCCAAGCGTTAAAGAAACGAGGACCACGAAATGCTTGCTCTCCGACAAGCAGGTGGATGCCACGGTCAAAATCTTGCACGTCGTAGTAAGGGCTCAATCTATCTTCACAAACCCAATACGCTTCAACATAGCCAAAGGGTTGGCCATTGAACTCACCAATCAAGGGCAGTATGTGTGGGTCATTGAGTCGCTCTTGTGCAAATTCGGTCAGTTTTTCTTCACTCCATGCTTGTTCCCAAAAGTGTGCGACACGAGGGTCGTTCATCCAACGTGTGAACATTGGCATATCTTGAGTGATGTCGAGTAGACGAAAACTAACGTCGAGTTCCGCATCAAGATCGGTGCGCTTGTACACTTCTCCTGTGGGTTTATTTGGTCGTAAAGGGTGAGAACGATAGCGGCTGTCAGACTGAACCCTTTGCAGTGGGAAATTGGCAGAGGGCGTATGTTTATGCCAGTGATACCCTGATTGGTAGAAGGCTTCACGAGTCAGTGTTTGATCAAGCAGAGGCAGTTGGTGTGCAAGGTAGGACCAAGTCATAGGGTCTGAGGCACTCACTGCAACAGAGGTAAGCGACTTCTCTTGGGTAAACAGTCGATCGATTTCATCTATCAACACAACTTGAGTCGCTCGGTTTTCAACGTCAGTGGATTGCAGCGTTAGCTGTATTGTCGGCTCAGGTTGAGATTCAAAGATAAAGGTAGTGAAATCATGCATGAGAAGACTCCTTTACTTGTACCAATGGGTTGTCGAGATCGAAGTAGATCACCGCTGGGTCAGGGATTGAGTTCTCGTTGAAATTTTGTAGATAGCAGAAGAAATTCCCTTTGCAGCACAGAACGTCGCTTTCAAGTACGTAATTCAAGCAGGCTGCATCCTCGACGCCCGAATCAAGCAGCGCTTGCAGTTGAGCTCTTAAGATGCGCACCAAGTCTGCTTCTTCCACTTTGATCGCTGAGGCAATAGCGGTGATGACATTGAAGGTGGAGTTAATAATCAAGTAGTACGCAAAGTAGCGTCTGACTTTTTCTTGATTCCAGTAGTTCTCAAGACTCTCTTTGTCGTTGGATAGAGCGTCGCTGTAGCGTGTAAAAGCAAGATCTGTATAACCAGTGCCTTGGCAATCGCGGTAATACATGCCAATAGGGAAACCATCTTTGAGCTGCATGACGATGTTTTGCTGGTGGGCGAGGAACACCACACCGTGATTGGCCTGTAAATCAAACAAAGAGACGACAGCGTGTTGGCAGTACGCATCAAACCACTGCTGCGCGGCAAGAGGCTCAGGAATGCGTTTAGTCGCAGCGTAGTCTTTAATGCGTCGGGCAACCAGCGAAGATGAGGCATAAGGGTTTTGTTGGGTAAGCGTTGCAAGGACAACGGCCTCTTCTTGTGGTTTCGTTGCAAGAGGGTTGTCTCTAAATGCCACAAGACTTTCGTCAATCATTGCCCCTGTTTTGTCGATTAAGCCGACAAATGCGGGCTCTTGCATTAACTGAAAGCCGCGCTCAGAACCAAGCTGGTTGTTTAGTTCGGTTGAGTGGAACAGGTCATTTAATCGCGTTCCACGAATCACTTCTTTGAGTGAAAGATTACGAACAGAATTGGTCAGTTTTACGCTCAACGAAAACTTCAACATATAAGGCAGCGTTGGCGCGTACAGTGAACGCGTTGAAGAGGTCGGATACCAAGGAGCGCCAAGTTGGCCAAGTGGTGTTATTTCACCTTGCTCGATGAAATTTTGAATGTCTTCTCGCTCGCGCATCACTTGCCATTGCCATGGATGCACAGGCAGTAGCTGATTTCCTCTGGCTTTTGCGTTTTGGTGTGCCTCAACCAACTGCGGATGGTGGGCGACCAATTGCGCCATTCTCTCATCGAAACTTACATCGGCGGAGCTGCCAAACTGGAGGCGGTGAGAACGGACTTCCAACCAGTGTAGCGGAAAGTGAGAGCCCATTTCAGGGGAGTAACGTTTGGCATCTTGCAGAGAAAACTGCTCGCGGCTCTTGGGCGCCGGATGGAATGAGTGACCAATCAGCAGGCCTTGCTCGGCAGTCTTAAAATCTAATCGGTCTTCGAATAACTGGCGTTGGTATGGCGAGTGCTCGATTGCTTGATAGGTATTTCGCACGCTTTCGAGCACACGTTGAACAAAAATCTGTTGCTGCTCTTGGCTGACTATGCCCACTAAGCCCTGGTCACTGACAATGAGTTGGAGCATTTCACTAAACTCAATGTCACGTGAGCTATTTGAATCAACAAGTTGTGCCGGAAGTTGGTATTCATGACTGCCCAGCGAAGAAAAATACTGCAAACCGATTTGAATGGTTCGCAGGTTACTTAGTGGGATGTTAAGTCGCGACTGGGTCTCGGTATGGACAACTTGAACAGCCTCACACTCACGAGCAAGCGCATTGAGGAAGCAGGCGATGGGAGGCGCATTTCTATTCGTCTTCTTGGGTATGTCATCGATTATCGATGAGGTGCTGAGCAGATCGTTTGTACGATTCATTATAGTTCTCGATATTTATTAACAAAACTGACATGCGAATGCTAATTATTATCATTACTATGATCAACTGGTTTTTTATGTTTCGTGAATATTTTTAACAATTGGGAGGAATGTCAGGCACTTCGAGACCATCGGCGAGTGAAGTGCCTGAATGAGCAAGTAGGTTTTAGCGCCTCATAAGATAGAGGAAATATCCCCCGCCAATAATCGAAGCGAGCAAGCCTGCGGGAAATTGCCATGGGAACCAAAGCGTTCGTCCTGCCCAGTCTGCGGTGACCATAATGAGCGCACCAATCAGAGCTGCGGTTAACATTTGTGGTGCCGCGCGGTATTGGTGAAGTGAACGGGCCATATGGGGAGCCAGCAAACCAATGAAACTCAATGGACCGATAACAATGGTACAAAGCGTGGTATAGGCGGCGACAAGGAGCAAAAGCAGTAGCCTGACTCTGGTGCAGTTGACACCAATTGCGCTGGCGGTAACCTCGCCTAGACCCATGATTTCAATCCACCGACTGACAACAAGGGAAGCGGCACCAAGTACCGTAACGCCCATCAAAAGGAGTACGATGTCTTGGCTTGAAACCAAGTATGTTGAGCCAGAAAGCCAAGTGAGTAACGCGCGCACGTCATCGTGACCAGAGCTCATCGCAATTCTCAAAAAGGCGTCTAAGCCCGCGCTCAAGGCGATGCCAGTGAGCAAGGTTTGGGTGGGCGCGAACTGGTGCTTTCGACCCATCAACCAAACCACACCAATTACACTTAACGCGCCAATGGTGCCGATGAACATTTGCTGCTCTCGACTGACGGCACCGCCAATTAAGGTACCAAGAACCAATGCCAGCGCAGCGCCCGAGCTAATACCAAGCACTTCTGGGCTTGCCATAGGGTTATTGGAAATACGTTGAATAATGGTGCCAGCAAACGCTAGCCCAATACCCGCGAGAAGAGCGACAAAAACGCGAGGCGCACGCAGCTCAAACAGTGGCAAACTCAAGCTGGTTGACCAGCCGTACTGATTTCTACCGATAAAAATGGCGCCTGCGACAAATAGAGACAGCAGTAACGTTAACACCGTCGCGATTCTAATGGTAGGGACATGTTGATAATGCTGAACCGTTTCTGTTCGCGCTTTTAGATCGCTTTGTAGCGAAGTTCTGCGCAGCAGCCACAATAAGAAAGGTGCGCCAATGAGTGCCGTCATTGCTCCGGTCGGAAGCATTTCGCCACCAACGCCAGAAAACGGCTGAATAAGTAGATCGACGGCTAGCAGCATTGCCGCGCCGATCAATCCACTGGTGAGAATTTGCGCGAGTAGCTTTCTAGCGCCAAGCATACGAGCGACAGCGGGGGCAACGATGCCGACAAAGCCGATAAGACCCACTTCGCTGACAACGGCGGCCGTAATAAAGATCGCCAATGATAAGCACACCAGTTTGATGTGCTTGATATTGACCCCGATAGAGGTCGCGACCGTGTCACCAAACTGCAGCGCCGAAAGCGGCCTTTGTAACATCAGCAGTAAAGCGGTCGGGATAATCACGAGTGGCAGCAAAGCGTTGGTACTTGACCAGTCATTCTGGTTTAGCGCGCCCGCTCCCCAGACAAACACGCTGGTCAGTTGCTGTTCATTGAGCATGATAAGCATGGTGTTCAATGAACCTAAAAATAGGCTGATGACCATGCCAGCAAGCACCATGTGCAAAGGAGCAAACCCTCGAGATGCACTGAGTAGAAAAACCAGTCCTGTCGCAAAACACCCGCCTAAAAAGGCAGGGATAAAACCAGACACGGCTATCTGAGCTGGAATAAACAAGAGACCGAGTACCAACCCAAGCTCTGCACCGGCAGCCACCCCTAAGGTTGTCGGAGACGCGATTGGGTTGCGCAGCACAAACTGCATTACGCAGCCTGCCACCGCTAGCGCAAAGCCACACAGCACCGCGACAGCCAATCTGGGAAGATAGGTCAGATGGGTGATCAAGTGTTGGTAGTTGGTGGCATCAAACTGTGTGATCGTCTCCCACACAAGACGGATACCGCCAGAGTAGGGAGCCGAGAAGTTGATCAGACCAAGTAATACAACCATGCCAGCAATGGCAAAGAAAGGCACTCTCCACGAGTGCCCGGTCGGTCTATTCAAGCTTATGGTGTTCATTACTGTGCAATAAGTTGTTGGGTGATATGGTCACTAAAGCGTTGTGCAGCGATTAAGCCACCAAAAGTCCAGATGGCAGGCAGCTCATAAACCGAGTTTGTTCGAGTGAACTCCATCGCTTGCCACAGTGCATTACTGTCTAACTGTTCACGCTCAGACGCTTTGAGTGGGCCAAATAACATCACGTTGGCTTTTTGATGTTCAGCGAGCTTCTCGGTACCCGCGGTGGTAAAGCCCCAAACGTTGGTCTCTTCATTCCAGTCGTTTTTGAGTCCCATACCTTGAATGGTCGCTTGCGCCAATGAGCCATCGCTGTGAATGCGCAGTGTTTTTTCATTTAGAAAACGCGCAAACAATAGCGGTTTATCGGTTTTGTTGGCGGCGCGAACCTTGTCACCATTTTGCTGCAAACGCTGCTCTGTTTGGGCGATAACCTGCTGAGCTTGAGCTTCTCTATCAAGTAACTTGCCTAGAGCCAGAGTAATAGATTTCGCGGACTCAATCGGCTGCTTAGTTTCGCTAAAGACACTAAACACAACCACAGGGGCGATGTTTTGTAGCTGTTCATAGGCAGGGGCCATGTGCTTACTGATCAAGATGACATCCGGCTTGATTTCAGTCAGTAGCTCTAGGTTGGGCTCACGACGAGAGCCGACATCGATCACGTTAGGGGATAGCGCAGGTTCAACCACCCAAGTGTTGTAACCTTTGACGTCAGCGATCCCTTGCGGCGCAATGCCTAGGCTAAGTACGGTTTCAGTTAACGCCCAATCAAGTGCTACGACTTTTTCTGGACGTTGCTCAAAGGACGCAACGCCCATTTCGTGTTCGATTTCAATCGCATTAACATGGAAGGTAAGCAGTGCAGTGAGCGCTAGAATGATTCTTTTCACAACAGTTCCTTTTGAGTTTGAGTGTATAGCGGTAGTTGACTTACGGGACGTAGCTAATGGGTTGCCCTGTCTCCGGGTGTGGGAACAGAGCCAACTCCATTCCATAAATCTTGAGCAATGTTTCTGGTGTCATCATGGATTCAGGCGTGCCCTGCGCGATCACTTTTCCTGAATGGAGTGCAATGAGGTGATCGCTAAACTTTGCGGCCATATTGACGTCATGCAACACCATAATCACAGTAAGACCAATTGATTCATTGAGCTCTCTGATGAGGGCAAGAAGCTCGTATTGGTGGGCAACATCGAGTGCAGAAGTGGGTTCATCGAGCAAAATGCATTCACTCTGCTGAGCCAGTAACATCGCTACCCACGCTCTTTGCCTTTCTCCTCCAGAGAGGGTGGCGACAAAACGGTTTGCAAATGAATTGAGGCCAACTTTGTCGATTGCTTGGTCAATCAGCCGATTATCTGCCTCTCCGTAACGGCCAAACGATCCTTTCCAAGGATAACGACCAAAGCTGACCAACTCTCTAACGGTGACGCCGTCAGTCAGCGGCGGGTGCTGAGGTAGATAGGCCACGCGGTGGGCGAATTCCAACGGCGTTAATTGGCTGACAGGATTGCCACTAAGCGTTACCTCGCCCGTTGAAGGGGCATTTTGGCGACTGAGTAGCTTCATTAAGGTCGACTTTCCACAGCCATTATGACCGAGTAGTGTCGTAATCTTACCTGGCGAAAACGTTAAGGATGTCGGGGATAGAATCGCTCTATCATCAATATGGAATGATGCATCGACCAACTGGAACATAGCGGTATTACAAGTTGAGTTATTGTCTACAAGGCGCTAACCTTACCATAACTTAATCTTAATGATAATGATTTTCAAAATCATAAGTGGTAATTTTTCATCACTATCAGTGTGTTATTCCATCACATTGACGTTTCAAGAGTATCTTAGTATGTCAGGGGTAAAATCTTCTCAGTTCCAGCTCGTGGTTATTGGTTTGGTCGCAGCGCTAATGGGAGTGGGGCAAAATGGCTTATTGGTCTCACTTCCTTTTTTGGTCGAACAATCTGCGTTCAGTCTCTCGACGTGGTCACTGCTGATCGCGGTAGGAAGTTTCTTGTTTTTACCTTCGGCACCCTTTTGGGGAAGAGTGAGCGATCGCCACGGGCCAAAAAATGTTGTCCTCCAAGCACTTGCAGGAATGACGGCGAGCTTTCTGCTGCTCTGTCTTTTTGCAATGGCGAGCAGTGACGGAGAATGGGCAATGGGCTGGACACTGACCGGCTTGATTGTGGCAAGGGTCATTTACGGCTGCACAGTCGCAGGTATGGTGCCAGCAAGTCAGCATTGGGCAATTCTTCTTTGTGGCAAAGAGAACCGCCTGCAAGCCATTACATCGGTCAGCATTGGCTTAAGTGTTGGCCGTTTGATTGGTCCACTTGTTGCCGTGTTAGCGCTGAAGCTTTCTCCTTTTGCCCCTTTAATGCTAATGATTCTGTTGCCTCTTATCGCCTTGCTTGCGGCAGCATGGCTACCTAACCCCAACTCGCTTGATTCCGATTCGCGTAAACGTACCTCTGCACCTTGGCTACCTGATGTCGTCTTGATGCCCTTTTTAGTGAGCGGTCTGCTTTTGTGTGCGGTCATTGCCTTGTTGCAATACAGTTTTTCTCCGCTGATTGGCAGCGTAACCCAATGGTCGACCAGTGAAATCAGTGATGCGATTGGGGTATTGCTGACGGTCAGTGCGGCGGCAACATTTTTGTCGCAAGTATTTGTTATTAAAAAGAAACGTCTGACGGCAGTGAGCATGTATCGACTTGGCTCGATTACGCTCTTGATTGGGTTTGGCTTGTTCTTGTCCGGTGACTTTGGCGTGTTCATGCTCGCGTCAGCCGTTGTTTCTGTCGGCGCCGCCTTGTTGGTGCCAGCGTACACTTCAATGGCGACAGAGAAGATGCCGGACACGCCCGGTGTGGTATCGGGCTACGTTTCTATGTCTCACACCATTGGCTATGGGTTAGCGTCTTTACTCGCATTTACCGCAACCCTGTCGCCAAACTATCCGATCTATTTATGTCTTGGTTTTTCTCTTGCCATCGGTATGGTCGCATTTCGCCCTTGGTCTGAACGTTTGCGCCTTGCTAAACGGTAAGCACCTTTTTGTTTTTAGGGTGTCTTGGGCAATCACTGCACAGCTCTCGACCGGCACATTTATAGACAAGGCAGCAGCTCGTGCGTACCAGTTTTAAGTGGCCATCTTGTTGGTCGCTGTGCAAGGTCGCAACGAGTTTGTCGGGCAAGTTACAGGCTTTCAACCAGAGCAGGGCTTGTTGTCTGAGGTAATCGTGACTTAAGTCGGGAGCGAATTGGTGGAGACGAACAATGCAGCCTAAGATGCCATCTGCGATCAGGTGCTTGGTGAACCCAGGTCTGATGCGCGTCCATTGATTCATCTCTTGACGATAGTGGTCAAACAACACCATGAGTTCACGCCCTGCCAGCTCGATTAATGCTTCGCTCGTTCCTGTTCTAACCTCATCCTCTTCGAACTGAAATCCACCAATAAACCGCTCTTGAACTTGCTGCGCCATCTGGGTGAGGTGAGGTAGTCCCTGACATGCATAGATCGAGATAAACGCCACATAGACAGGTTGCCAGCAGAGTAATGTCCAAGTACGAGTGAGCCAATAGGCGCTGCCTGCCTCAGGATGTGCAGACTGCAAAGAGAGGTAAAGCTGTTCTATTTGTTCAGAGCAAGGCTGGCTGATATGGATAAGGCGCTCAGATTGCAAGTCTACGGGTAGTGATTCGACCTTCCCTGCTAAGTAAGGGGTGACTTGCTGAGCGTGTTGAAATAAATGATCAAAAAAAGAGTTCGTGCTCATGAATGGCTTATTGGTTGTTGCTGTGAGAGTGGATAGCCTAATTAACCCATCAATTAAATGCAATTGATTATCATTTTAATGAGGTGAGGTATGTGTAAGTGAAATGTGATTTGGATATTTGTTACACGAAATTTTTCTGCAAAATTCAAAGATTAGTGCACTAATTATTTTTTATGATTTGGGCTTTTCTTTGGGAGTTTTGAGTTGTTGTTGCTTCTTTGGGGGGTGATGGAAGGTGGTGAAATTTTTCTTTTGTTTTCCTTGTATATCGTTGATTAAAATCAAGTTCTTGTGATTTCTTAAAACTTGGCTTCTGTAATTTTAGCTCTGTATTAGTTGCTGTTTATGATTTTGTACACTAACCAAAAAACGGCAATTTTTCCTGATTTTAAATTGAATTTATAGAAAATTGATTTGAGTTCGAATTAATTTTCAGGCATTTTATATTTAACTAATCGTTCAATTAAAAATAACAAAGGGCTAAAACATGCCAAAAGTGGGTATGCCAGAAATACGAAAACCTCAGCTTGTTCAAGCGACAATGGCGGTGATTGATCGGGTGGGTTTGCACGCCGCGAGCATTTCATTGATCAGCAAAGAAGCAGGGGTGTCGACTGGGATCATTAACCACTATTTTGGCGGCAAGCACGGTTTGCTCGAGGAGACGATGCGGGCGATTTTGCGTCAGCTCTCTTCAACCATTACCAGCCAACTAAAAGAGATTCCCAAAGAGGCACATCTAGAGCGCATCAACGCCATCATTGACGGCAATTTTGTCGGTTTCCAAGCGGAAAACAAAGTGGCGAAAACTTGGTTGGCTTTCTGGTCACATTCTATGCACGACCCTCAATTGAAGCGCCTACAGTCAGTCAATGAAAAGCGTTTGCTGTCTCATTTGAAATTAGAACTCAAAGGGCTTTTTGACCCGCAGCAAGCCGAACTGATTGCGTTTGGCATTGCTTCTCTGATTGATGGTATCTGGCTGCGTGGCACCCTGAACCCTTCAGGGATTGATGCGACGAAGGCTCGCTTCATCATCAACGATTATCTTGATAAACAGCTCACTTTTTATTCTAAAAAATAACTACTAAGTCAGATCTTTACATGGAAACGAAATCACTTTTTATCGATGGTAAAACTCACTCTGCGACGTCGGGTGAGCTATTTACGACATACAACCCAGCAACGGGAGAGGCGCTTGCCGACATTGGCCAAGCGAGCCAGCAAGACGTGGAACGCGCGATAGCATCAGCAAAACGCGGCTTTGCGATCTGGTCGAAGATGAGTGCGGTCGAGCGCAGTCGAATCTTACTTCAAGCAGTGGCGATTCTTCGCGAGCGCAACGATGAACTGGCAAAACTCGAGGTGAAAGACACCGGGAAGCCACTCCAAGAGGCAATTGAGGTTGATGTGGCTTCAGGCGCGGATGTGATCGAGTACTTTGCTGGCCTTGCGCCCGCGCTGCAAGGTGAGCAGCAACCGCTTAGCGAATCCCAGTTTTTTTACACTCGCAGAGAGCCGCTCGGCATCTGCGCTGGTATTGGTGCGTGGAATTATCCGATCCAAATCGCGATGTGGAAATCTGCCCCAGCGTTGGCCGCGGGAAATGTGATGGTGTTTAAACCTTCCGAAGAGACGCCACTTACTGCCGTTAAACTGGCGGAAATCTTCACTGAAGCTGGTATGCCAGATGGTGTTTTCAATGTAGTACAAGGCGATTATCGCGTCGGGCAAATGCTCACAGCGCATCCTGATATCGCCAAAGTCTCGTTCACGGGTGAGTCAGGTACGGGCAAAAAGGTGATGGCAGATAGTGCCGTTTCACTCAAACAAGTGACCATGGAGCTGGGTGGAAAATCGCCAATGATCATTTTTGATGATGCCAAGCTTGATGATGCTGTGTCGGCGGCAATGGTTGCGAATTTCTATACTCAAGGCGAAGTGTGTACTCACGGCACACGCGTATTTGTTCACGAGTCGATTTACCCAGAGTTCATTGAACAGTTGAAAGTGCGCACAGAAAAATTGCGTGTCGGTGATCCAATGTCGATGGAAACACAAATCGGCGCACTGATTTCCAAACCTCACTTGGAAAAAGTACTTGGCGCGATTGAAGCGGCAAAACAGAGCGGTGCAGAGCTGATTACGGGGGGCTACCAAGTTACAGAGGGCGACCTAAAACACGGTAATTTTGTCGCGCCGACAGTATTTACTCAATGCTCTGACGATATGGCGCATGTACAGCAAGAAATTTTTGGCCCTGTCATGTCAGTGATGACGTTCAAAGATGAATCAGAAGTGATTCAACGTGCCAACAATACTGACTACGGATTGGCCGCAGGTGTCTTCACCCAAAACTTAGCGCGTGCACATCGCGTGATTCATCAAATGCAAGCGGGTATTTGTTGGGTAAATACTTGGGGTGACTCTCCTGCTGAAATGCCAGTGGGTGGCTATAAATCCTCGGGAATTGGCCGCGAAAACGGGGTCGAAACCCTGCATCACTACACCCAAACGAAGAGTATTTTGATCGAGTTGGGTGATTACCCAAGCCCATACGCTTAACCCAATCACGGAGAGATAACATGGAACAACGCTACGATTATATTATCGTCGGCGCGGGTTCGGCCGGCTGTATTTTGGCAGATCGCCTTACAGAGAGTGGTGAACATCGCGTTCTATTGCTTGAGGCTGGCGGAACAGACAAGAGTATTTTCATTCAAATGCCGACGGCGCTGTCCTACCCAATGAATAGTGACCGTTACGCGTGGCAATTTGAAACTCAAGCGGAAGCGGGACTTGATGGGCGCAAACTCCATTGCCCGCGAGGTAAAGTGCTTGGGGGAAGCTCTTCGATCAACGGAATGGTGTATGTCCGTGGACATGCATGCGATTTTGATGAGTGGGAACAGCAAGGTGCCAAAGGTTGGCGTTATTCTGCGTGTTTACCTTACTTCCGCCGAACGGAGACTTGGTCTGGTGGCGAAGACGAGTACCGGGGTGGACAAGGTCCTGTCGGAACCTGTAACGGGAATGATATGGTGCTCAATCCTTTGTACCAAGCCTTTGTTGATGCAGGAAAAGAGGCCGGCTACCCAGAGACCAAGGACTACAATGGTTATCAGCAAGAAGGCTTTGGCCCAATGCACATGACCGTTGACAAAGGCGTTCGCGCATCGACATCGAACGCGTATTTGCGACGTGCTCTGAAGCGCTCAAACCTCACGTTGATCAAAGGCGTTGTCGCTCGAAGAGTGATTCTGGAAGGTAAAACCGCGGTCGGTGTTGAGTTTCAAAAGTCGGGCAAAGTGGTGCAATGCTTTGCCGAAAAAGAAGTGGTTTCTAGCGCAGGCTCCATTGGTTCGCCTCAGCTACTGCAACTTTCGGGCATTGGTCCTAAAGATGTGCTTAATAAAGCGGGTGTTGACCTTGTTCATGATCTTCCGGGTGTGGGACAAAATCTTCAAGATCATCTTGAGATTTACTTCCAGTATCACTGCTCTCAGCCTATTACTCTTAACAGCAAATTAGGGTTAGTCAGCAAGGGGATGATCGGCGCTCAGTGGATCTTAACCCGCACTGGATTGGGGGCTACCAATCACTTTGAATCTTGCGCCTTTATTCGTTCTCGTGAAGGTCTGAAGTGGCCTAACATTCAGTATCATTTTTTGCCTGCTGCAATGCGATATGACGGTCGCGCCGCCTTCGATGGGCACGGCTTCCAAGTGCATGTTGGACCAAACAAACCTGAGAGTCGCGGTCATGTGGCGATCACATCCGCAGACCCTTTGGTGAAACCACATATTGAATTCAACTACATCTCTACCGAGCAAGATCGCCAAGACTGGCGTGATTGTATTCGCCTGACTCGAGAGATCTTAATGCAGCCCGCCATGGACTCATATCGAGGTGAGGAGATTCAGCCAGGCATCGCTATCACCAGTGACCAAGAGATTGATGAGTGGGTGAAAGCCAATGTCGAGAGCGCCTATCACCCTTCATGTAGTTGCAAAATAGGCGCAGATGACGACCCGATGGCGGTACTGGATGAACAGTGCCGAGTACGAGGAATCGATGGCTTGCGCGTGGTCGACTCTTCTGTCTTTCCCACTATCCCTAATGGCAACCTCAATGCTCCGACCATGATGGTCGCTGAACGAGCGTCCGACATGATCCTCGGCAAGCCTATGTTAGCTGAGCAAGACGTGTCAGTTTGGATAGCGCCGCAGTGGCAAAACAAACAACGAATGAACTCTCCGAGAAGAGCATTCAAATAACTAAAGTCAGTAATCATTACAAGGAAAACACTATGTCTATGATGACAAAAACACTCTCAACACTCGCTCTAAGTACTATGGCTATGAATGCCCACGCGAATCAGTGTGAAACGGTTCGTTTTGCCGATGTGGGCTGGACGGACATTACGGCGACAACGGCGGTCACCTCAGAGCTGCTGAAAGGTTTGGGTTACAAAACCAAAACGGATTTGCTCTCTGTGCCGGTAACATACTCGTCAATGGCGAACGGTGATATCGATATCTTCCTTGGCAACTGGATGCCAACTATGGAGGGAGATATCGCTAAATACCGTGAAGCGGGAACGGTTGAAACCGTGCGTGCCAACTTAGAAGGGGCGAAGTACACGTTAGCTGTGCCGAAATATGTGTACGACGCTGGCGTAAAGAGCTTTGCTGATCTCGCCACTCACGCCGATAAGTTTCGCGACCGCATTTATGGCATCGAACCAGGGAACGATGGTAACCGCCTGATTCAATCGATGATTGACAGCAATTCTTTTGGTCTAAAGGACTTTAACTTAGTGGAGTCGAGTGAGGCGGGAATGGTTTCACAGGTGTCCCGTGCAGTACGCCGTAACCAATGGATTGTTTATTTAGGTTGGGCTCCGCACCCAATGAACAGCAATGTTGAGATGGAGTACCTAGCAGGCGGTGACGACTTCTTTGGTCCAAATTATGGTGGTGCCAATGTCTACACCAATGTACGCGCTAATTACCTAAATGAGTGTCAAAACGTTGGTCAGCTACTTAAGAATCTTGAGTTTAGCTTAGAAATGGAAAACCAATTGATGGAAGCCATTTTGAACCAGAACGTCAAGCCTTCGAAAGCGGCACAACAGTGGCTGCAAGCCAACCCTGAGCAAGTGGAAAATTGGCTAGAGGGCGTGAAGACGCTAGATGGCAAAGACGCGGTATCACAGGTTCAAAATTACATTGGTTCTAAGGCGTAAGCCAGCTCGGTGGGTATTGCCCACCGACCCTTTCAGCAAACACAAATAAAACAAAGGTTGTAATGTGAATTTTATTACTGACAACAAAATCCCGCTGGGTCAATGGATGGAAGCCGGTGTTGATTGGTTGACGGACAATGCTGCTGGCTTGTTTGATGCGATTTCTATCTTCCTCGAAACCATCATTCTTTTTGTTGTAGATGGTTTTAAATGGATGCCACCGGCAATGCCAATCATGATGACCGCAGCGATCGCTTGGTATCTCCACCGAAGTATTCCGTTAGTCCTATTTATTGTGGCAGCGCTGTTGACCATTCTAAATCTTGGGTACTGGGAAGAGATGCTTGAAACCTTCGTTTTAGTCTTCGCCGCGACGACGATTTCGGTGTTGGTTGGTGTGCCACTTGGCATTATGGCGGCGCACCGTCCTTGGCTCTATACCCTATTGCGACCCATTCTAGATCTAATGCAGACGGTGCCAACGTTTGTCTATTTAATTCCAACGCTTGTATTGTTTGGCTTGGGTATTGTCCCAGGGTTAATCTCAACCATCATTTTTGCTATCGCTGCGCCGATTCGACTGACGTATCTTGGTATTACAAAAGTACCAGAGGAACTGGTGGAAGCGGGTAAAGCATTCGGTGCGACCAGAATGAAGCTTCTATTCAAAGTGGAGCTGCCCGCTGCGATGCCGTCCATTATGGCGGGGGTGACTCAGTGCATCATGTTGTCGTTGTCTATGGTTGTGATTGCAGCATTAGTTGGGGCGGATGGGCTCGGCAAGCCAGTGGTTCGCGCACTCAATACTGTGAACATCTCACAGGGCTTTGAAGCGGGTCTTGCGATTGTACTGGTTGCGATCATCTTGGATCGCTTGTGTAAATCACCGAATCAAAAGGAAGCATAACAATGGATGCAATCACAATTACCGATCTTGATGTTGTTTTTGGTGATAAACCACAACTGGCATTACAGCAACTAGACCAAGGCCACACTCGTCAAGAGATCATTGACCAGACAGGGCAAGTTGTTGGTGTGGACAAGGTTTCATTGGCCGTCAAAGAAGGGGAAATCTGTGTCCTGATGGGGCTGTCTGGTTCGGGGAAGTCGAGTTTACTCCGCGCGGTGAATGGTCTGAACCCAATCTCACGCGGTCACCTAGAAATCAAAGATGGAGAGCAAGCGGTCGATTTGGCAAATTGTGACGAAGAGACGCTGCGTCACCTTCGCACGCATCGAGTGTCTATGGTGTTTCAAAAATTCGCCCTAATGCCTTGGCTGACGGTTCTCGACAACGTCGCGTTTGGCCTTGAGCTCCAAGGTATGGGAAAAGCTGAGCGCCGTAAAAAAGCACGCGAGCAACTGGAGATGGTCGATCTGGCAGAATGGGAAGAAAAATACCCCCATGAGCTTTCAGGCGGAATGCAGCAACGAGTTGGGCTCGCCCGTGCGTTTGCTATGGACACCGACATCTTGTTGATGGACGAGCCTTTCTCTGCGTTAGACCCATTGATCCGCGCTCAACTTCAAGATGAGTTATTGGTGCTGCAAGAGAAGCTCAACAAGACGATTTTGTTTGTTAGTCATGATCTCGACGAAGCGTTAAAAATCGGCAATAACATCGCGATTATGGAATCTGGTCGTTTGATTCAGCATGGAAAACCAGAAGAGATCATATTGGCGCCTAAAAATGATTATGTGCGCGATTTCGTTGCTCACACCAATCCATTAAATGTCTTAAAAGGTCGCTCGCTCATGCAGCCAGTCAGTGAACTGAACAGCCAAGATACCCAGTTGCAAGTGTGCACCTCTCAGCCGATTTGGGTCGAGCAAAATCAGCAAAAGCTCAGTTTGATCAAAACTGACGAGTCGTTAAAGCTGCTGCATTGGGATTTAAATAGCAGCCAAATTGAGGAAGTGGATAGCTCGACAGTGATTGTGACCAGCCCAGACATTGGCATGCGCGAAGCGATTGAGCTGAAACAGCGCAGTGGTCAACCAATCCTGTTGATAGAAGATGGAGAGTTGGTCGGGGTACTCAATGACAGCGAGTTTTATGAAGCGCTGCTAGGGAACTATCAATCTGTTGCTGCGTAACCAGCTCAACAATATCCAATCAAAAAAGGCGACTTTCGAGTCGCCTTTTTCCATTTCGTGACAATTAGATGTCTCGATTCTCCGCGAATTTTTCTAAACCTAAAACTAAGGCAATTGCACAGATCATCATGACAATCGCAATACCTAGCTGCGCAGGCTGAGCCGTCACCGATTCGAAGTCAAATGGTGAAAGGTTTTGTTGAATCAATGGCACTTGCTCGCCTTTAGAGTTTGTACGCCATGTGAGCGTTTCTTTCCAAGGCCAAATCTTAGGTAGCGTACCGATCATCAGGCCAGTCAAAAAGACAAGAGTGAAGTCACGGAAGCGCTTTAGTAGCCAAGACAGAACGTGGGAGAAGCTCAGTAAGCCAAGCACACAGCCACTCATAAATAGTGCAATGACAGCTAAATCGAAGGATTTTACAGCGCCAAGGACAGGCGTGTACATGCCTATCAAAAGTAGGATAAAGCTGCCTGAAATGCCCGGAAGGATCATAGCGCAAATCGCGATTGCTCCTGCAATAACGATGTTGACGCTGGTCGGGTCCATTTGTAGAGGTTGCAGTACGGTAATGCTGTAGGCGAACGCCACACCCAGCAACAAAAAGACAAATCGGCTAGCGGAGCGCTGCTCAATTTGCTTTAAGATATGGAACACTGATACCAAAATCAGGCCAAAGAAAAAAGACCAGATTGGCACAGGGTGTTCTACCAATAGCCATGAAATCAGCTTCGCTAATGTGGCAATGCTGGTAAGGACACCACCAAACAAGGCGATCAGGAAAAAGCCATTGATATGGTCAAATGCGGCTTTAAATCCATCACGTTTCCAAATTCCCAATACTTTTGGGTTAATGCGACGGATGCTTTCTAGCAAAGTGTCGTAAATGCCAGTGATGAACGCGATAGTACCACCCGATACACCAGGTACAACATCAGCTGCACCCATCGCCATGCCTTTTAGAAATGTCGAAAAATAGTTCATGCTACTCAGTAAATAAATTTAGGTGCACGGAGTATATCGATTCTGGATAAAAAAAAGTATGAAAAAATAAACTGATAGAACTGTTTATAAGAATCTAGTTTAATATTAATTTGCAAAGGTTTGCATTTTGCAATTTTCATATTGCATTTTGATAATCAAAAATTAGCCAAAAATGCGGCTGGATCATCAAATATCGCGATTTTAAAGTTGGCACGCATTCTGCATTAATTAAATCGACCCTTTTTAAGCCGAGGGTCACCTAGCCAACTGACGTTGTTAGTGAATAACATTTGTTCACACTATATATAAGCCAATCGCCCTTTTTGCGATTGGCTATTTTTTTGCCTGAAACTCCTCAAATAACAGCTCGTTAGTGTCGTTTTTCTTCACACTTTACATCTAGCCTAGGCACGTTTTTGGAGTCAATACTCGACAAGTTGCTCCATTTTTATTAATAATGGCGGCTTTCTTTCGCAACTCTACCGATTTTTGTAGGGTTTTTACTGTTGAAATAGAGTGGGTGTCCCACTGTTTAGAGGATTTTTTCAATAGAGAAATGTGATTAATCGCGTTTAGGTCAGCCGCCGGGAGGCGACGACTCAGAACTTAAACGTTGAGCCAAAGGGCTCTTAACTCGTTAAGGAAGATGGGTGACACACAATGAAGAGGTTATATGAATCAGATAATTTCAATTGGACCATTAGAATCTTTCTTAATCGCCATCAGCGTTCTATTCTTAGGTCATTTTGTTAATTCCAAACTACCCGTATTGAAAAAGTTCAACATCCCAGAGCCGATCGTAGGTGGCTTAATTGTGGCTGTTGTCATCACTTTTTTGCATTTTAACGGGGTCGATCTTCAGTTTTCGCTTCCGCTGCAGAACACCTTTATGTTGATGTTCTTTAGTACCGTTGGTCTTGCTGCAAACTACACGCAGCTGATGAAAGGTGGCGCAAAGGTCTTTGTCTTTTTGGCTGTCGCATCTTTTTACATCATCATTCAAAATGGTGTTGGTGTGTCGTTGGCCACCGCGTTGGGGCTTGATCCTTTAATGGGACTTATTGCCGGCTCTATCACTCTATCGGGTGGACACGGTACCGGTGCGGCGTGGTCGCAGACGTTTTCAGAAAACTACGGCATCAGCAACACGCTTGAAATCGCCATGGCTTCCGCGACTTTTGGTCTGATTATCGGTGGTATCATCGGCAGTCCGGTGGCTCAAAAGCTTATCGATAAAAATGGCATTGAGTCCGAGTATGGTCGTGGCACTCAAACCCACGAAAGATTCCCTGAGCTCGTGACCTATAACGAGTACGAGGAAGATAAAGTTACCGCCAAGAAAGTGATTGAAGTGCTGTTTATCCTGCTTATCTGTGTGACTGGCGCGAAATATCTAGAGCAGTGGGTAAGCAGTTTTAATATCAGTTGGCTGATGATCCCTGACTTTGTCTATGCGCTGTTTATTGGTGTATTCATTACCAATTTGCTTGAGGTGACGAAAGTCCACAAGGTGGATGCAGAGACGGTTGATATTTTAGGTACGGTCTCTTTGTCATTGTTTTTAGCAATGGCGTTGATGAGCTTAAAGCTGTGGAATATTTTCGATCTGGCGGTACCATTCTTGGTGATTTTGGCCGTTCAGTCACTCGTGTTGGGTATTTTTGCTTACTTCGTGACGTTCAAAGTTATGGGTGCAAACTATGATGCAGCGGTCATTGCTGGTGGGCATTGTGGTTTTGGTTTAGGAGCCACTCCGACGGCAGTGATGAACATGGGTTCTTTAGTGAACAAATTTGGTCCTTCCCCGCAGGCGTTTATGGTTGTGCCTATTGTCGGGGCGTTTTTTATCGACATCGTTAACTTGATTATTTTACAAGGCTACATTTCCTTCATCGGTTAGTCTGGTTTGAAGGTTAGACTGGCTTAAAAACAAAAATCCCCGCACCGTGCGGGGATTTTTCGTTTGCTAGGTTCGTAATGCGAGCTTGGTGCCATCGAACTTTAGATGGCTAAGTAGCGTCTTGGCGTTGTTTCTGCCCATTTCATTGAACTGGACGCCATATCTGGCGTAGTGCATCGAGCGTTGCAAGTTACACACAGTACCAAAGAGAGGTTCGAACTGAATCTGCTTGCCGTTTCGTACCTGAACGATAAGCTCAATCTCGTCACCGACTTGGAAAGGCCGACTCAAAGGCGGCGCGAAGAATCGACAACCACTTTTCGATAAATCACGGATCTCGCAATCCATCTTTCTATTTTCAGTGCTGGCTTTGGCTTCTAGGTTTACATCAAAGCGCGGCTCTTTACGCAGCTGCGATACCTGCATGTCTTTTGGTACAGACATCATCACCAATGGCATCGGCTCTTTGAGGATATGCTGGAGTTGGCTTCTAAAATGAATAATGGCGCCTTCCCCTCGTGGAGAAATAGCGCGCACTGTGGTCCAAAAACCTTCTTGAAAGTAGAAATTCAAATCTTCATCGGAGACTTTCGGAAGTTCGGCAAGAATCATGCTGTCTGAGTGAGTGCCAATAAACGCCGTTTTACAGCGAAAAGTACGGCCGACAGGTGTCGTGATACTCATGGTAAGTTCACCACCATGTTCAACCATGGCTAGGGCATCGACACTATTGACTGTGACGACATTTCTCTGTTTGTTATAAGGACTTGAAGACTGTTCCTTCATTGCCACCGCCTGAGTACTCATCTAGCCTCCATTAGCTCTGCGTGCTATGTTTGCCGCAGGTTATTATCTTTTCACGTCTAAATGCTCAGACTGATATAAATTCTATTTATGCTTGAGCGTTTGTTCAAACATCAATGTGATGATTTTTTTGAGCTATGTATCAATTTAGGAGTTTACTATGCAGCATTCCGTACTTTTCGAGCCTGAATTAGGCCAGTTTCGCGTGCATTTAGAGTCTGAACACTATGCGACCGTTAAATTCAAAATTGAGGACGGGGTGTACCAGATTACCTCAACGCGCGTGCCTGATGCTTTGCAAGGGAAAGGGTATGGCAAGGTGATGATGGAAGCGGTACTGCCCAAACTAGAAGAGTTGGATGTGAAGATTGTGCCTGTCTGCAGTTACGTGGTGCACTATCTAGATCGCCACCCTGAATGGGCGCATTTAAAAGCATGATGGAAAAAGGCCGCTATCAGGCGATTGTTAAACAGCTAGGTTTTAACACTCTTCATCGTATCGACGTATTGCAATCACTCTGGGGTGGGTATGGCGAGTTGGTTCGGTTATGGATTGACTCGACCAGTGTTGTAGTCAAACACATCACGCTTCCTAAGCCTGAACATCACCCCAGAGGTTGGAACACCGAGCTTTCCCACAAACGCAAGTTATACTCCTATCAAGTCGAAATGAACTTCTACCAACATGTCGCTAGCCGATGCGAGAGCTATGCCACGGTGCCTCAAACCTTATTGGTGGAGCAGGGAGATAATGAGCTCCTTTTGGTGATGGAAGATCTGAGCCAAATCGGCTTTTCCCAAGTGATTCAAGAAGCCTCCAAGATCCATTTGCGTGCTGCGCTGCGATGGTTCGCTCATTTTCATGCCCAACACATGTCGAGCAGAGCTGATGGATTGTGGCCTACAGGAACATATTGGCATCTAGACACTCGACCAGATGAGTTCGCCGCCCTGAGCGATCTTCGGTTGAAACATGCGGCTGAAAAGATTGATCGGACACTAAAGCTTGCCCCTTATTCGACACTCGTCCACGGCGATGGAAAGTTGGCCAATTTCTGTTTTGATCCAAGCGGCGAGCGAGCGGCTGCCGTTGACTTCCAATACGTTGGCAACGGTTGCGCCATGAAGGATATCGCCCTTTTTATGAGCAGCGCGGTACCGCCGGAAGAGTGTGAGGCGATGGAAGAATGGATTTTGGACGAATACTTCAAGCAGCTTAGGAGTGCGTTAAATCAATATCGCCCCGAACTGAACTGTAAGGATGTGGAACAAAAGCTTCGACCCATGTTTATGGTCGCTTGGGCAGATTTTCAACGATTTGTAAAAGGGTGGAGCCCCAACCACTGGAAGATTAATGCTTATACTGAGCGTTTAACTGAGCGGGCACTCAACTTTTTGAGCAGTATAGAACCAACCTAAACCGTTATTGTCTAGGTTGGTGTTTTGTATTTAGAAGCGTAAACGTGCCATGTAGTAAGTGTCGATGTACTCTCCATCGCGGAATGAACGTGCTTTTGCTTCTCCTTCTATCTCAAAGCCAAACTTCTTATAGCAGGCAATCGCTTTTTCATTGTCTGTGTTGACTTCAATTTGGATTCGCTTCACTTGTAACCAGTTGTCGGCAAGGTCGAGTACCGTTTCGATAAGTTTACTGCCAACCCCAATCCCTTGATACTCATCGTGAACCCCCAGACCAAAAGTGGCACAGTGGCTAATTCTAGGGCGTTGATTGTGCTCAAAACCAATATTTCCCACCACTTTTCCATCAACTTCAGCGACAAAGCTGTATACACCAGCGGGGATGTTTTCCAGTCGTTGGGTCCACATGGCAACCGATGGTTTTGGCAGTTGCAGCGTCTCTCTTTGAGCGCTCGGTTGCGAGTAAATGTCACAAATTGCCGCAGCATCACTGACAAGCGTAGGACGGATCAATATTTCCATAATGTTATCTCACGACGGGTTAAACATCGCTCAACCATAACTGGAAAAATTGAATTGTTAAAGTATTGTTTAAAAATAAATTTTCAGTGAATAATTGTTATTTATAACGATAAGGTATCTGTCAGAGGGGGAACGCATTGGATGATGAGGCTTTCAGAAGGAAATTAAGGGAGCGAGGCTCCCTTTTACGCTAAATAGTGATGTTGTTTGGGCACAACATTATTTCGATTTACGTTGTGCGGCTTTGCGCTCAAGTTTCTCTTTGCGTCTTTGAGCGATCACTTGATCCGCTTCACCGCCAACATGCACTTCGCCACGTGCTTTCGCTAACTGAACTTGGCGCTCGCGCTCGCGAAAACGTGCTTTTTGTTCATCAGTGTGTTTATCGACACATTTCGGGCAGCTTACGCCTTTTTCGTAGGCTTCAGAAGCCATGTCTTCTAGCGTTATCGGTAAGCGACACGCGTTGCACATCTCGTAACCGCTTTTCTCTAGTTTGTGGTCTACCGCGACCCGTCCGTCAAAGACGTAACAATCACCTTCCCACAAGCTCTCTTCTTCTGGCACTTCCTCCAGGTATTTGAGTATCCCACCTTCAAGATGGTAAACCTCTTCAAAACCTTGCTCTTTCATATAGGCCGTGGACTTCTCACAGCGGATGCCGCCCGTACAGAACATCGCCACCTTTTTATGCTTTGCTGGGTCCATGTTTTGAGCAACGTAGTCAGGGAACTCTCGGAAGGTGTCTGTTTTTGGGTTTACGGCATGCTTGAATGTGCCAATCTCAATTTCGTAGTCGTTGCGAGTATCGACAACATATACCTCAGGATCGGAGATCAAGTCGTTCCATTCGCTCGGTTTTACGTACGTGCCAACCACATGGCGAGGATCGATACCTTCGACACCCAGGGTCACAATTTCTTTTTTCAGCTTAACTTTGCTGCGATTGAACGGCTGATTGGCTTCAAATGATTCTTTGTAAACAATATCCGCCAAGCGAGGATCTTGCTTAAACCAAGCAAGCAGTGCGTCGATCCCCTCTCGAGTGGAGGCCACAGTGCCATTGATGCCTTCATTTGCTAAAAGTAGCGTTCCACGAATGTCATTTTCATCCATTAACGTTTTTAGAGCGGGGCGAAGGTCAACATAATCTTCAAGTCGCACAAACTTGTACAGTGCGCACACTACGTAATTCGTCATATTCATTCCTGTAAGCGAGCTGAATCGTAAATCCAGAGCTTTTTGTTTAATTTCGGGCTGAGTATAACCAAGTACGAGCCCCACAAATACGGACAGTTATTGGGGGTAAAGCAGCGAAAAATAGGTCGCTACTTTTTGCTTTCCAAATTATGAAAAACGTTTAGCTGGCGGAGAGTCAACGTATTAAGTCTTGCGTTTAGCACTTATTGCTCCGGCGTGGAATCCATTTCAGCATAATAAACTTCAAGTTCGTTACAGGTTTTTTCATTCAGAACATACTGGCATTGAAGCATCGCGTACTCCTCGCGATCGAAGACGTAAACTTCACCATCATGCTTTAAGTGGAGTATCTTTTTGTTCGTAGTGGTTGATGAGTTAGCCATGCTACCTAATACCGCCACTGCAATACACACAACAATTATTCTTTTCATAGAGCCACCAACGTTTTTGTAAGAAAGAATTCTATACGTTTTGTATTTTTTTGTACGGATACCTTACATAGCGTTACAGAACGAATGCTCTAATTGAGACGGGCTTCTCAAGGTGCTCAGATATGCACTCTTTTGAATTATGTCGTACATTAAGAAGGCTTATTTGTATTAATTAATCCATGCGAATTTTCAATTAATCGTTGTCATTAAAAACTTATCGTAATACGATAAGTAATTATCTTTTAAAAATAACAACAAAGGAACGTTATGTTACGCTTCAGTCGTAGAAAGGGCCTTCTTGCCCTCTCTTTGTTACTTGCATTACCCAATGTTGCCACTGCTTCAGACATTCAAAATACGAGCCCAAAATGGTTAAGAGATATCGCGATGTCTCCAGACGGCGAAAAGATCGCATTTACCTATGCCGGGCAGATATGGCTTATCAGCGCGAACGGGGGAGAAGCGACGCCATTGACCGGGAGTGATGTGTATAGCGAGCACCCGGTTTGGTCTCCTGATGGTCAGTCAATTGCGTTTCAATCGAAACGGTTTGGTTCTGGTGATGTGTTCATTGTGCCCGTTACTGGCGGACAAGCGAAAAGGTTGACCTACCACTCAAGCGCCGATGTGCCATACGCTTTTAGTTCTGATGGTTCAGAGGTGTTGTTTAGTTCAAGACGACTTGGTGACAGTGACGCAACGCTAAATAACGGCTTTATGGGCAATAGCAGCAAGCGCTTGTACTCCGTATCAAGCGAAGGTGGACGCGAGAAGCTGCTGTTATCAAACCCAGTGAGTGCGTTGTCAATGAAGCCGGATGGCACCGCATATCTCTACACTGATGAGCCTTCATTTGAGCAAGAGTGGCGAAAGCGAGCAGTTTCCGACGCTACTCGTGACATTTGGCGTTACGACACGCAAACGAAGCAGCATCGTAAACTCACTTCGTTTCGCGGCGAAGACCGAAATGCCGTTTGGGCGAGTGATGACTCAAGCTTTTACTATTTGTCTGAACGTTCTGGGTCATTCAATGTGTGGAAAAAGCGCATGGAGGATGGCGCTGAGCCAGAGCAAATCACCAACCATGACACCTTACCAGTTCGTTTCCTCAGTGCGAGTTTAAGCGGTGATCTCGCCTACGGTTATAACGGCCAAATTTGGCTTAAAAAAGCAGAGCAGGCAAACGCAAAGCCTGTTGATGTGTTTATTCGTCAAACCTCGCTGAATCAGGGACGACGCTTTGTGACTTTGAATCATGAAGCGACGGAAATCGCGGTCTCACCATATGCGCCTGAAGTGGCGATTGTTGCCCGTGGGGATGTGTACGTTGTGTCGCTATTATCTGGCATGACGAAACGAATTACCGACACACCAGCGGCAGAGAGAGACATCTCATTTTCAAACGACGGCTACTCCATCATGTATGCGTCGGAGCGAAACGGTAACTGGGATGTATTCCAAAGTTATGTGAATGACACGGGGAAAAGCTTCTCGACATCGTATGATATTGTCGAAGAGCAGCTGTCTGATAAACCTGTCGATGAGTTCCAGCCGCTCTATTCACCGAACGGTAAGCGCGTGTTGTATCGAGAAGATCGCAATACGCTGAAAGTGTACGATCTTGAGCAAGATGCAACGTATACATTGTTGGACAATCAAGCGCTCTATTCCTACATGGATGGGGACTTGTCTTACAGCTGGTCCCCAGATAGTGAATATGTGGCGACGCGCAACAACTCTGAGTTAGACAGTGACGTTGTTCTGATCAAAGCCGATGGCAGTGAAGCGCCAATCAATATCACTAAGAGCGGGTTTACCCAAAATCGCCCGAAATTCTCCCAAGATGGCCAAGCGGTGTATTGGTTGAGTAACGCCAATTCTACCTATGGCATTGATGGCTTCGCCCAGCAGCAAGATATCTACATCACTTACTTAAACCAGCAAGCGCAGTTCAATGCCAATAAGACCGATGAACAGCGTTGGCTTGATGAAGAGATTGCTGCAAACCAAGAGAGTGATGCTGAAAACTCGCCACCTGAGCCGACCGTCATTGAAGAGAAGGGACTGAAATATCGAACTGAGCGCGTCACTGCTTACTCGACGTCACCGATGTTCACTCACTTATCGGCAAACAATCAGTATATGGTGGTCATCAGTGCTGAAGGGGATAATGCGGAAATCTTTGAGATTGATCTAACAACCGGAGAGCGCACACCTCTGTTCACACGCAGTTACTACGACGTTCGCGCTGCAGCTATGGCGCCCGATGATGAAACCTTGGTAATCATTGGTGACCAAGGCATCGAGAAGCTCAATGTTGTGACAGCCGAGAGCGAATACATTGACTACGCGGCACAGGCCAATTACGACTTTTCAGCCGAAGTTGGCGCCATGTTTGACCATGTGTGGCAGTTGACCAAAGTGAAGTTCTACGATCCGAACATGCACGGCGTTGATTGGGATAAATATGGTGAGTTGTACAAACAGCAGCTTCCGGGTATTCACAACTACATTGATTTTGCTGAGCTACTGAGCGAGCTTGCCGGTGAATTGAACGCCTCTCATACGGGATCCCAGTTTGATGATTCGCTAAGTACTTGGGAAGAGCCGTCTTCGCTCGGTCTGTTTTATGATCACAATTACCGAGGCAAAGGCGTGCGAGTAAAAGCGGTATTGGCAGGCGGGCCTGCGGATACCTACCAGTCTCCAATCAAAGCGGGTAGTATCATTTACGCGGTAGATGGGGTAGAGATCGCGCCAAATCAAGACATTTACTCCCACCTCAATTTTAAGAAGGGGCGAGTCACCAAACTCAATGTATTGAAGCCGGGTGATGAATCAGCACAAGACTTTAAGCTTGTTCCAATTAGCGTTTGGCAAGAAGGGCAACTGACTTATGATGCGTGGGTTGAGGAGCGTCAAGCGCTGACGGAAAAACTGTCGAATGGTCGACTTGGCTATGTCCACTTGGCTGAAATGGGGCCAGATAGCTTTGAGCGAATGCAGAATGATCTGTTTGGCAAGTACCGCGACAAGGAAGCGGTGGTCGTGGATGTGCGCTTTAATATGGGCGGCAACCTGACAAGTCAATTGATGGAGGTGCTTTCTGGTGTACGTCACAGCTCAATTGAAACTCGTGATGGGTATAAATTGACATCATTCCCAGAAAGACGCTGGGCAAAACCAAGCATTATGATTGCCGATGCGAACAGCTACTCTGATGGTTCGATCACGCCATTCTTCTATAAGCGAGAGGGACTCGGAATGTTAGTCGGCGAGCGCGTACCAGGGACGGGGACCGCGGTAATTTGGCCAAGCCTGCAAGAGTCTCGGATCAACTATGGTGTGCCGCAGTTGGGCTTCAAAGATGACAACGGCAATTGGTTTGAAAACCAAGAAATTGTCCCTGACATCTTGGTCTACAAATCGCCAGAAGATGTCGCCAAGAATAAAGATCGCCAACTTGAAGTTGCAGTGGAGGCCATGTTAAAGCAGCTCGATAAGCAATAACCAGTAGCACTTCACCAATGAACACCTCCACTTAGGTTGCAAAGCCTATTGGAGGTGTCTTCTTTTAGCGCTCTTGAAGATATGAATGGATTCTGCTTTGAGAGACCTTAGACGTCACATTTGACCAGAACAAACGAGAATAACGTGTTAGAGTTCGCTGAGGTTGCGCACTTTATTCCATATTGAATGGCGCATCAAAACCTATGACTCTGAATGTTTGAAAACGAGTATTCGTTTCAGAGCGATTCGTCAAACCAAGGATGATTTATGAATTCTGAATCCACATCGTGGAGAACGCCGCAGAACTTCCTGTTGGTGGTTTCCATTGTTGTCCCTATCGCTTTCTCAAGCTGGATGGCGTTGCTAAACAACTTTGTGATAGAAAAAGCGAGCTTTGATGGCGCCGATATTGGCTTGTTGCAAAGTGTACGTGAAATCCCCGGTTTCCTTGCGTTTACCGCTGTGTTCGTCCTTCTTTTTATTCGTGAGCAGCGTTTTATTTTACTCTCGCTTGCGGCGCTCACTCTAGGCACCGCGATTACCGGATTCTTTCCCACGCTATTTGGCTTGCTGATGACGACCTTGCTCATGTCGATTGGCTTCCATTACTTCGAAACCCTCAAGCAATCGCTGTCACTTCAGTGGTTATCGAAAGATGAAGCGCCGGAAATGTTGGGTAAGTTTATATCGATAGGCGCGCTTGCCTCACTGTGCACTTATGGGGCTCTGTGGTTCTGCCTTGAAGTCTTTCATATGGACTTCAAATGGGTTTATTTAACGTTCGGTGGGGTCGGATTCTTGCTGGTGGTTTGGATGGCGTTTGCCTTTCCCGAGTTTCAGTCGAAAGTCCCTCAGAATAAAAAGTTGGTGTTGCGCAAGCGATATTGGCTTTACTACGCATTAACCTTTATGAGTGGTGCTCGTCGACAAATTTTCACCGTTTTCGCAGGGTTCTTGATGGTCGAAAAATTTGGCTATTCGGCTGCGGATATTACCTTGCTATTTCTTATCAATTATCTGTTTAACTTCTTGTTTGCAAAAAGAATCGGTAAATTCATTGGTCAAGTGGGCGAGCGAAAAGCGCTGATTTTTGAGTATGTTGGCTTAATTGGTGTGTTTGTTGGATACGCAATGGTTCAAACCGCAGAATGGGCGGCCGCGCTGTATGTTATCGACCATCTATTCTTTGCCTTAGCCCTTGCGATTAAAACCTATTTCCAAAAAATCGCCGACCCTGCTGACATGGCCTCTACGGCGGGTGTATCGTTTACCATCAACCATATTGCTGCGGTATTCATTCCAGTGTCGTTTGGATTTATTTGGTTAATCTCTCCCTCTGCCGTGTTTTATATCGGTGCTGGGATGGCGATGGTAAGTTTGTTGTTGTCGCTCAATATCCCAAGAAAGCCTGAAGAGGGCAATGAAGTACGTATGCTTAAGTGGAGTTAAAACAATGATGAAAATTGGCGTTGTTGGGTTAGGTGATATCGCTCAGAAGGCATACCTTCCCATTATCACTCAACTGGCTGATGTTGAGCCTATATTTTGTACCCGAAGCTCAGACGCTTTGCAGGCATTGTCTCAGCAATATCGAGTGGGGCAAACCTGTCATGACTATCGCGATTTACCTCGGCTCGGGGTCGACGCCGTAATGATTCATGCTGCCACGAGTGTGCATAAGCAGATCGCGAGTTATTTTTTGCAGCTAGGCATCCCAACGTTTGTCGATAAGCCATTAGCGGACAATGCCGCAGATGTCATGGAACTGTATGACATCGCGAGCAAGCACAACGCGCCGCTTTATGTCGGTTTTAATCGTCGTCATATTCCTCTCTATAATCACTACTTGCCGGAAGTCGCTAATGGCCGATGTGGGGCATTAACCTCTCTTCGTTGGGAGAAGCATCGTCATAATCTATCTGGTGAGGTGAGAACGTTCGTATTTGATGATTTTATCCATCCACTTGATAGCGTTAACTTAGATTGTCGAGCGGACATAAACGACGCCTATATAACCCAACAATGGGTGGGTGAGCACTTAGGTCGGCTAGATATTCAGTGGCAGGCCGGTGAAACACTGCTTCATGCTTCAATGAATCGTCAGTTTGGTGTTACAACAGAAAGGGTCTCGGCAACCTACCAAAATAAGGCGCTGCAATTTGATTCCTTTATGGCTGGTCGCCAATGGGAAAAGGGGCAAGAGGTGGCTTTAGCTTTGAAAGACTGGACACCAATGCTAACGACAAAGGGGTTTGCGGCAATGATACAAGACTGGTTGTCGGTGATTAAGGCGGGGCAATTGGCGAGCCATATCGTCGAGCGCAACATTGCTACCCATCAACTTGCAGAGGCGCTTGTCGCTCGTTTGAACGCGTCGAAGCGATAAGGACACCCAAGCGTTCGCACCTAAAAAGTGAAGTCTCAGGCTTCACTTTTTTAGTTGGATTACACTAATCTTTGCTGTAAGTACTCAATAAAAGTCTTTATCTGGCTTGGGATGTACTTCGATTGCGCGTATTGGGCGATGATTTTGCCTTGATAGTTGCCGCCTACGTGCCAGTCCCGCAAAACTTCTACCACTTGCCCAGAGTCGATATACGATTGAATGGCGAACTCTGGAAAGACCGAAATTCCTACCCCACGCAACACAGCTTCACGGCGAATTTCGCTGTGGTTCACAACAAATGAGCCGTTAACGTTAATCGATACACGCTTGTTATTGTTAGTAAATTCCCAAACTCGGTCGCGAGGATTCTCCCCTAAACACAAACAGTTGTGGCTTGAAATGTCTTCTGGGTGAATCGGCATCCCATATTCTTCGATATAGGCTGGACTTGCGCACAAAACCAATCGACATTGACCTAAAGGTTTGGCGATCAACCCTTCGGTTGGTTTGTTGGTGATCATGATGATGATGTCCACTTCATCGCCAATCGGATCAATGTAGTGGTCGGCGACTTTGAGCTGCAACGACACGTGGGGGTAGTCGTCGATAAAGTCGAGGATCATCGGCATAAGTACTTGGCGAGACAATGCTTTTGGCGCTGCAACACGTAGGCTACCTGAAACATCGGTTTTATCGACCTGCGCCGCAGAAACCGCCATTTTTGCTGAGTTCATCATGTCGCTACACAGGCTATAAACCTCTTGCCCGGTTGAGCTAAGACGCATCTGGCGAGTGGTGCGCTCTAGCAGTTTTTCTTCCAACGCGCTCTCTAGCCTAGTGACCGATCGGCTCACGGATGACGGGGACACACCAAGTTTTTTGGCGGTCTTTGAGAAGCTGCCCGACTCCACAACATTTACGAAGATTGCCATCTCTGAAAGTAGCGGAATAAGCTTATTTGTGTCCATGGCGCAATTATCCTTTGCATTATGGCTATATTGTTTCGCTCAAGTTACTTATAGATACTAATTAAGTCAATTGACAACAACTAAAAATAATAAAGGACGTGAAACATGAAGAAGATCAGAAGTATCGAGGATGTTCAGGCAGTTGCCGACGTTTCGAAGCATATTTTGACCTTATTCAGTGGGGGGCTAGATAGCTCATATGTATTAGAACTACTTAAAAATAGTCACGCAAAAGTCACGGCTGTCGCGGTCGACTTGGGTGATGGTATCGAAGAATCGAACCTAAAGCTCATCACCGATCACTACGGCTTCGATCTTAAGATCATCGATGCAAAGCAGGAGTTCGTTGAACACAGCTTAGTGTCCGCTATTCAGGCGCAATCCATGTATCTAGGGGATTACCCTGTTAGCTCGTCACTCTCACGCCCAATTATTGTCAAAAAAGCGGTAGAGCTGGCGGAAATCCTTGGCTGTGATGCGATTATTCATACCGCCAACCAGTCACAAAACAGTTTACGTCGCCTTAATGGCGCGATTGAGCGCTCGGGCTTTGATGGGTTTTATGGCTCTCCTTATGAGTATTCCGCGCTTACAAGAGAAGAGAAAGCCAAAGCACTTTTCCATTCAGGTTTAGTTGGTTTTAAAAGCCGCAATGTGAGCGGTGACTCCAATTTGTGGTGTCGTGAGTTTGAGTCTGGCGTTCTCGACAACCCTGAACAATTCACCGTTTCAGAATCTTTGTTTACCTGGTCGCGTTGGCAGCCAGAAAAACATCTAGAAAACGATCAAATTAAGATTGGCTTTCGTCAAGGCTACCCTGTCACCTTGAACGATCAGCCAATTAATTTACTTGAGTTAATTACCTTCATTAACAACCACGTTGGCGCGTACGAGATTGGCCGATATGTAGGGTTCGACCATCTCGATCAGGACGAAAAGGTATTAGAGGTGCGCGAAGCACCCGCCGCAACACTCCTGATGAAGGCTTACAAGCTGCTGGAAACAGCAGCTTTACCTACCGATGTTCTCAAAGCAAAAGCAATGCATAACGACATGTGGACACAAGAAGCGGTTGAAGGTCGCTTTGGCAGCATGATGCAAAATGCCAGCTATGCGTTCATCGCCCACACTGCGGAATTCATTTCTGGCAGTGTTCTATTCAATCTCACCAGAGGAAGTGCTCTGGCGACAAGTATCGTGGCGGAAAACCCAAGGTATCTGTGTGATCGTGACCGTTGGGAAATGGAAGTGGCTCATGAACGAAGCCAGCGCTCCTTACCGTTGGATACTCAACCGCAAAAAGCCCATCAAGCCGTGTAGTAGAGAGGTGCAATTTATGGAGAGCGTTAAACAGGTCGCGAGTCGTAACGTTTCAGTGATTACGCAAATATTGGCACAAAATCAGTATGTCTTTGTTAGCGGTAAGCACATGACGTCCTTGCTGCAAACCAATGTCGATGAGGTGATTCGTTTTAAAAACTGTTGGAATCACTTGGAAAGGGATCAATACATGGCAGACGGCGGTACGTATCGCTATCGCCGATATGGCCAGTTTATGAAGTTGCCGGGTAGCCATGAGATTACCATGTTGCCTCATGAACCTTATGTTCAGCCTTCTTACATTAACCAGCTCAATGGTGATATTGAACGCCACTTTGAACCGTTGACGGACCGCTTTGTGACGTCGCCGATATTGGAGCGACTGCTGCAATTGATGAGTGACATTTACGATGGCGCAGAAGGTAAGCCAACCAAGTGGAATATTCGGCTCCACCCTTACCGAATCATTGCTGACGATTCCGAATTGGGGCAGCCCACACCGGAAGGTTTGCATCGTGATGGTGTCACCTACATTGCGTCGCTGATGATCAACAAAATTAATGTGATGGGAGGGCTGACTACCATCACCGATGCAAACAAACAAGAGTTGGAGACCTTAGTGTTGGATAAAACGTTTGATGTCGTTATGGCGGACGATGAGCAAACCATGCACGAAGTCTCACCAATTCGACCTGAGAGTTCAGACAAATGCGCGTACCGGGATGTACTCGTGATCGCTTTTACAAAAATGGAGGAATAGTATGACTACGGCTACGAGTTCGTTAAAAAAGGGAAGTTTTAAGTTTCCAGTAACAGAATCATTGCTGCTTTTGGTGGCGGTATTTTGGGGAACCAGTTACGGGCTCACAAAAAGTGCCTTAGTGTATACCAGTGTTTTACTCTTCATTACGATACGTTTCTCAATCACTTTTTTATGTATGCTACCTGTAGTGATTCGAGACTTTCGCCGAGGGCTCAATAAAGATTGGAAGATAGCAATACCGACCGGCTTTATTCTATCGGCGATTTTTTTCTGCGAAGTGTTTGGGGTCTCACAGACCTCGGCATCCAATGCGGCCTTTTTGATCAGCTTGACCGTGATCTTAACGGCCTTCGCGGAACTGATAATTAACAAAAAGCGCGTAAGCAATACCCTACTTGGTCTCACCGTCTGTAGTGTGGTGGGGGTTTTGCTGCTGACCAGTGAACAAGGGATCGAGTTTTCGTTAAATACGGGCGATTACTTTATTCTGACGGCGGCGCTGCTGCGCGCGCTGATGGTGACGTTAACCAAACGGTTTACTGAGGGTAAGGAGATTACCACCTCAACATTAACCTCACTTCAATCGCTGGTTGTGGCGTCATGTGCGATTGTTGGCGCAGTCGCGTTTCTACCTGCGTCGGAGTTTGTGTTGCCGACCTCGACGGAGTTTTGGATTACGGTTGCGTACTTAGTGCTGTTTTGTACGCTGTTTGCCTTTTATGTCCAAAACTACGCGGTGCGCAGAACCTCGCCTACTCGTGTTTCCTTGCTAATGGGCAGTGAGCCGTTGTTTGGTGCGATCTTCGCTATGGTCTGGCTGCAAGAAACGTTGAGTGTAACCCAACTTGCTGGTGGGGCACTTATCTTGTTCAGTGTGATAGTCACTTCAACCAGAGAAAGCTAACCAAGCCGGGCGAATGCCCGGTTTTCTTTTTCCTGCATCACGTTCTAACGCGTTGAATCCTCACCGTAAAATAAAGCCAAATACTCAGAGGATGGATCTTCTTTACACATCGGTTACTATGAAGGCGAACTAAGAGGCAATGGCCTGCCCAGAGAACAATCGGAGTAAAGAATGAGCAAACCTTTGAACGAGTGTATCGTCCCTATGTACCCAACCATTCAAGCGCTAGATGTTAACGCGTTAGAGGCGGGGGAGCACAAGTTTTGGTTTGCCGTGGCAACGGATGCTATTGGCCATCCGCAAACACTGCCTGTGAGAGTGTTTAAAGGTCAAAATCCGGGTAAACGATTTATGATCACAGCAGGTGTTCACGGTGACGAGCAAAACGGTATTTTAACGGCGCAGCAAATCGCTCGGGAGCTCGTCGGCAAAGCAATTGCGGGCGTCGTGACGATTGTTCCTACGGTTAACCTGTCAGGCATTGCCCGCCATAGCCGAGACTTTCACTCCGCCGCGCCGGATAGCTCATCTGCGAATCTTAATCGCGTCTTCCCAGGAAGTCCTACTGGTGATGACGCAAGCCGCTACGCAAACAGTTTGTGGGAGAATCTGCTCAAACCCAATGCGGATCTGGCTATCGATCTCCATTCCCAAACCAGCGGTAGTGCTTACCCCTTGTATGCGTTTGCTGATTACCGCCTAGAAGATGCGATTCGTATGGCTAGGCTCATTAACCCCGACGTTATTCTTAATGATCCCGGTGACCCTGGCATTTTGGAAACGGTTTACAACCGCGCCGGCATTCCTTCGATCACGATAGAGGTTGGCATTGGCCGCTACACCGATTTAGTGATGGTAGAGCGAGCAACCAAAGGGGTGATGAACATTCTTAAGTCTTATGAAGCGTTGTCAGGCAATGTGGACGAATCTGAGGTGCCTTGCGTGGAAGGCGAGCAAATTGTCAGTGTCAGAGCAAGCCAAGGTGGTTTCGTAATCTGCCATGTCGACTTAATGCAAACGGTTTGTGAAGGGGAGAAATTGGCAACGCAATACAATAGTTTCGGTGATGAAATCGAGGTTTACTACTCGCCGATTAACGGTACCGTCATAAGCCACAATGTCGAGTCAGTTCGAGCGCCGGGATCGTTGGTCGTTAGACTAATTCAATAACGGATTCGCTGCATATTATGGGATAACTATTCACCCACATCATTGGTGTTCCTGATAAAACACAGGAACAGTTCTTCACCAGATAAAGCAATTACTCTATAAAATTTGCTCACCAATGAGATCTAAATCACATTTGTCTGTAAACGATAATTGATCTCATTACCATTCTCATGCAAACTTCGGCGCCTATTAATAATTTGTATGTTGCGTTGTTTATAATGAGATTAGTGAATATTATTTTGCTTTCTTTTTCAGTATTAGCATCAAATGCTATTGCGAGTGAAGAGAGTGAGCAAAACCATCAATGGCTTCGAGACGATTCTCGCTCAAATGCCAAGGTAATTCGCTATCTTGAGCAGCGCAATCGTCAAGTCGAACAATTCCAACAAGCCCTACAACCTCTGAGCGATGCGCTTCAAGACGAGTGGGCAAAGCATCGCGTACAGCGTGGCAGTCAGCCATGGCTGATCCGTGATGGAAAAGAGTATCTGGTCACCCGCGTAGAAGGTCAACGATGGCTAAGAGTCAGAGACGCCAATTCATCTCAAATCGTTGATCTACTCAACATCGAACAGCGAGCAAACCAGCATGACTACTATCAGCTTGGTGGCTGGTCAGTCAGTCCGGATGGACGAAAAATTGCCCTTACTGAAGACCTAGTTGGTAATGAGCAGTACCAAATGGCGGTGGTTGAAGTGGCCTCTGGTAAAGAGCAGTGCTTTAATGCCAACGGCGACACTACTGTGATTTGGTCTGCCGATAGCAAGAGTGTGTACGGCATCGTGAAAACGGTTCAGGATGCCAGACCAAGTCGATTGGTGAGATATTCGTTAGTGGGTGGAAAAGTCACGGACGTTTACACCGAGACGGATCAAACATGGCTTGTCTCTGCCTACCTAGCTAGCGATCGCCAATTTGCCATTGTGCAAAGTAACTCTGAATCTGCCAGCGAGCAGCGCGTTCTTGATCTGTCGAATGGCGAGTTGTCAGCCCCGCTAGCCAAAAGACGTGAGGGCTTCGAGTACTACGCAGACGTCGCCAAGGGCAAGCTGTATGTACAAAGCAACCGTGATGGTCAGTTCGCTCTATACTCAAGCTCGCTGAAGGATTCGGACTGGCAGATCATCTACGCGCCTAGTCTCGACGTAGAATTACAAACTTACTACGTTTTCCAATCTGGCCTTGCGGCGATTGAACAAAAACAAGGACAAAAAAGTCTCGTCATTTTAAACCACCGAGGTCGGGAGCAACATCGAGAATTACTTTCTCCTTCAGGCAGCGTCGCTTGGCTGAGTCGAGTTGGGGATTACGCCAGCGACAAACTGCGTATTCGTTCAATGTCGATGACCCAACCTGCGCTTTGGGAAGAGTTCGATGTTTCTACGTTAACCCGTCGCCGATTGAGCGAAGATACGTACCCGTCATACCAATCCGATGAGTACCATACAGAAACGATATTCATCCCATCGGGTGGTGTTCAGGTTCCTGTGACTTTGGCGTACAAGGAGTCAATGCTGACTGAGCGATCGCCTGTGGTGGTTTACGGATATGGTGCTTATGGGTTTACGATGAAACCCTACTTTATGCCGCAGACAATCTCATTGATGGATCGCGGGATCATCTATGCGATTGCTCATGTTCGTGGTGGTGGCTACTTTGGTGATGCTTGGCATCAGTCGGGGCGCGGGGTCAATAAAATCAACGGCATCAAAGACTTTGTTGCTGTGTCGAAAGCGATGTCGACTTACCAAAAGGGTCAGCGAAAAGTGGCGGCAATTGGCTCGAGCGCAGGGGGAACCTTGGTCGCTGGTGCGCTCAACCAAGCTCCACAGTTGTTCAGCGCGGTGAGCCTGACGGTACCATTTGTCGATGTTGTCGCGAGTATGTCAGATTCGACGCTACCTTTGACAGCGCAGCAGTTTCAGGAGTGGGGAAATCCATCGATTCCTGAAGAGCGGGCGAAAATGGCGCAGTACGATCCCATCTTAAATCTTACCTCTGCTAACTATCCTGCGACGCTTGTTCGCGTTGGTTGGCATGATCGCCGAGTGCCTTATTGGGAGGGCGCCAAATACCTCTCACAACTAGAAGCGATCAGCTCAGGCACTGGTCCCTATCTTCTCGAGACAGATTTTGAAAGTGGACACGCTACGGATCAGCGCAAGTCTTCACAACGCCAAGCGATGGAATACGCATTTCTTATTAAACAATTACAAAAATCGGAATAACGAACCGGAGCCATCATGAAACTTTCACGAGTCAATGTCGCTGTGCTGACTGCACTGGCGGCAGGCCTTGTACACGCGGAATCTAACGTCAGCACCTTTGAAGAGGTGGTCGTCACTGCCAATAAATACGAAGAATCATTGTCAAAAACCGCAGGCTCTGTCTCGGTCATTGACAGTGAAGAGATGCGTAAAAAGGGCGCGACCGAACTGTACGAAGTGCTTAAAAACGAGCCGGGTGTGAGTGTCACTGGCTCGGCGGGTACCGCACAGAACATTACGATTCGTGGTATGTCGGGTAACCGCGTTTCTGTAGTGAAAGATGGCATTTCAACATCAGATGGCTATGGTGCCAATGACTTGAACGATGTGATGGGTCATAACTCCTTTGATGTTTCATCTGCAAAAGAGATTCAAGTCGTGAAGGGCGCAAGTTCAACAAGCTTTGGTTCTGGCGCGCTTGGTGGTGTGATCATCGTTAAATCGCTCTCTCCAGAAGATCTACTCGACGGTGAAGCTTTCTATGTGGACGGTGCCACGAACTATTCCGACAACAGTGGTCGCTATAGGCTCTCATCCAACTTGGCGTTCGCACTTGGCGACACAAGCTCCTTGGTTCAAGCCGCGTATTGGAGTGGTGAAGAGAGCAAATCGTACGACGAGAATTTGTGGAACCGTGAAATCGAAGGCCTTAGCGCCGCTTACACCATTCAGCACTACCTAAACGATGAATGGATGCTGAAAGCCAAAGCAGACTTCTATCGTGAACAAATGATCCGTGAAGAGGGGATTGCTCCTCCTCAACGTGACGCAAAAATGGATATCGAAACGTTTTACGAAGAGGAAACGCTATCTAATTACCTATTTTGGTTGGGTGCTGAATATGAGTCAGAAACCTTGCTCCTCGATACGCTAGAGACGAAAGTGTACTACCGACACACCTTGTTCAACGAGGACTCCAATAAGCTCATGTACCGTGATTCCAATGGTGTGCGTCTATTACGTCGTGAAATCGAAAATCGTCAGTTCCAAGATCAACTCGTTGGTTGGTCTGCAGATATGATGAAAGAACTGTATCAAGGCGAGCTGAAACATACGCTTGTTTATGGCGGTAAGTTTGAAACGACCTATCATGAGCGCCCAGTCGATGAAAGACTTACGGACTGGCATGGCGTGAAAGTGACCGAAACCAATCCATTTGCTCCGGCAACCAGCTATTCAGTGGGCGCCTTTATTCAAGACTCTATTGAAGTGGGCAACTGGCGTGCAATGTTGGGGCTTCGCTATGACTCCTATCGCTTGAGCTCTGACAGCGGCCGTTCAATTGGGATGGAAGACCTGCCTGATAACAACAGCAGTGAGGTGTCGCCAAGTGCGTCGATTGCCTATCAATTTACCCCAGCATTTAACAGCTACTTTAGCTACAAGCATGGCTATCGCGCGCCAGAGTACTCAAAAACCTATGGCTTAGTGAATCATGATTTCGTGCAAGGTAGCGCATTCATCATTATGCCTAACTTCGAGCTAGAGGAAGAAACCAGTGACAGTTTTGAAATTGGTGCCAAGTACGATGATGGCGCTATGCGCGTGTATGGGGCGGTTTTCTACAACGTATTCAGAAACTTCATTGAGCAAAAGACGGTTGGTAAACGCGCAGGAACCAATATCACCGAGGTGACCTTTGACAACCTAGATGGTGTTCGAACCTACGGTGCTGAAGCGTCGGTGGAATATTCCCTCACCAATACGATTATCGCCAGCACCAACATCGGTATCGTTGATGGAAAAGATAAAGAAGGCGATTACGTTCGTGCCATCACGCCACTAGAAGGTAATGTGGCGCTTAACTACGACAACGGAGCGCTTAACGGTTACGTGCAGCTTAACTGGGCTGACCAAATGAATCGCACCAGCGTATGTGTGAACCAGCAAAAAATCGCGGTTGACTGTGCGACTACCGCGGGCTGGGGTGCCGTTGACATCGGTCTTGGCTATGACTTTGGCGACAATACCAATATTAGTGTCAATGTCATCAACCTATTCGATCGCGAGTACATCCGCTATCAAGATATCGCGGGTCTCGAAAGCCTACACGAGGCATTCCAAACAGAGTCCGGTCGTTACTTCACTGTTAACGCACGTTACGCGTTCTAAGGATTGAGCATGAAGAGACGTTATTCATTGATCGCTGCGGCGCTGATTTCTACAGGCGTTAGCGCAGGAGAGTGGGACTATCCAGCAGGCAACCAAGTGGTGAGTGACGCAGCGGCGGCGCAAGACTATTTGCAACGCCATTATCCTGAGGCAGGGACGGTGTCATTACGCTATCAAACGGAGAGCAAACTCGGCCACCAGTACAATTTCAATATTGCTGTGAACGGCGAATACCAACCGCAGCGCGCCTTAGTGGTCCATACCGACCAAGATGGCATCGTACGACGTGTCTTCAAGAGTTTGCACGACACCATTCTTCGCAACGGCGAGGCAACAAAAGCGTCTGAGTTAGAATCACCCCGCCGCTTAAAAGCCCAGTATCCACCCTCTTTGGCTTCTGGGGAGGTGGTCACTGCGACAGTGAATGTGGTGGATCCAGACCTGAGAACCATGGACAGACACGTTGCGCCAGAACTGCCTTGGCTTGATGTGGCAGACTACCCAAATACCCCAAGGTTTTTTGAACGCAACGTTGAAGTCTTAAAAAGTGGTGAGCATTACTACTTGTCGAATTCGCGTGTGACGCAAGTGGATGCGGAGTATTTGGAAGAGTATCAGGCAGATAGCAATACCTGGGTAAAGAGTGGCAGCGCGTCATTTTTGCCACCGGAAGGTATTGTGCAGTTTCGCCAACTCAGCGAGCTAAACACGCTCACCTTTGCCAGCAATGACTTTACTCAAGTGATGGCGTTTTACCATATCGATGAATCGTTGCGATATGTTGAATCTCTGGGCTATTCGCTGTTTACAGAGCCTGTGGTGTTTGATGGCCGAGGGCTATCCAACAACAACTCAAGCTACTTCCTTGGCCCAAAGGCGGCGATGTTTGGCATTGGTGGCTCTCCTGATGCGATTGATGCGGATATCGTCATTCACGAACTTGCCCATGGCATCCATTATCAAATAGTTCCTGACTGGGCATATGGTCACACCGGTGCCATCGCAGAAGGGTTTGCTGATTACTGGGCAGGATCGGCAAGTTACAGAAAGCTTCACCAGCAAGGCTCAAAATTTGAAATTGACACCGTATTTAACTGGGATGGCTATTTTGGCAATCGTATTTCTACACGCAGTCTTTGGAACCAACGCGCGAAGTATTTTGAGACCAGTGAATATCGCGCTCACGAAAGTGTCGGTGGTGAGCTCGGGGACGAGCTATGGTCGACACCTTTATTCCAAACCTTAAAACAGGGCGTTGAAAAATACGGAGAAGAGGCGTTCGCCGAAATAGATACCCTAGTCTTGGAGTCGATGTTTGGCCTTGGCCGCGGTATGAAGATGCACGATCTAGTTGAGAGCATGTTGTACACCGCCAAGACGCTTTATCCGGAGAAAGAGTATTACGACATTCTCAAGCGCAACTTCGCCACTCATGGTCTAGAGAAAGCGCCGTTTGTGCTTGAAGTCGACAGCCGTTACGTTGATCCCGCTCAGCCGATGGCGGTTCGTTTGATTGCCAATGGTCGCCAAGCCTCGGTTGATGGAACGGTGACGACCTCGAGCGGCCATCAAGCTGTCATTAAGCAAGACAAGTTTTCTGTCGCAAACCAAAGGATTCAGCTCGATGGTAAGGCGTTGTGCGCCAAGCCGTTTGAACTGGATGCGAATATTGGTTACCAGTACGGTCCTGATTTACGCATGCTCAACTGGACCGACAATCGCACACTGATTATGGGCATTCCACAGCTTAGCCAGCCATTAAAGGTTCAAAACTCCGCGTTGCCAGACGCATCGTTGGCAAGTAACGGTACGTTCAACGCTGGGTTCAAGAGCTTTAACTTCATCATCAATGACAAACAAACGGTCACTGAGGATTTCGGTGTCTATCTCAAGTTCCAACACCAACAAATGAGCGATTTGCAGGTGGAGCTCGTCTCGCCATCGGGAGTTAGGCAAACATTGATCGCCAATCCCCGCTATTCACTGAGTGAAAAGCATTTCTATTGGGTGGCGAAACATGATCCGCAGCTTCGAGCCTTTGTTGGGGAGCCGCTTAATGGCACTTGGCGACTGGAAGTGTCCGATGTCGGTTTAGGCGATACCGGGACATTGGTCGAATGGGCAATCGGTTTAGTCGAGCGTTATAGCTGTGAGCAGACGACCGACAGTACAGAAAATAACAACACCAACAATAAATCCGGCACAGGGGGAGGCGCGTTCTCATGGGGGCTTTGGCTTCTTGGAGGACTATTACTCTGGCGTCGTGAGCAAAAACACACTCATTAATTTAGAAAGCAGCAATATGAAAACTCAACTTACTTTGCTTGCCGCAGCTGTGATGTTAGCAGGTTGTGGTGGCTCAGGAGGCTCTGATGAGAGTGCTCCAACCTATACTCTTTCCGGAACAGTGAAAGCACAGTCTATTCAAGGCAATGAAAAAGTATGTGCTGACCTTAACCAAGACTTTGTGTGCGGTTCAGGTGAGCCAAGCACGACAGCCAACAATGGTCAGTACTCCATTACCAGTACGAGCAAGGCCATTTTGGAAAACCCAATCGTGGTTGAAATTGACACAGGTTCGACGGCGCTGAACACGCGCGCGGATGCCGCTAACCAAACCGCGATCTTGGTTGCGCCGGCGCAGAACAAATTAGCGGGCAACGATATCAGTGCGGTATCGACTCTAGTGGCTGGATACGTAGCTTCTGGTGAGAGCTTAGCAACGTCAGTGGCTCGCGTAGAATCACACTTTAAAGCGCTGGGTTTACCTTCAGACGACATCATGCAGCAAGTTGACGACGCAGCGTTTCAGACTCTGGAAAAAAACATTCTTACGCTAACCAGCGCGATGGAAGAGTCTAATCGAAACGATCAAGTGTTTGCGTTGGCGGTTCAACTTGATGACCAGACCACCACGTTAGGCAAAGAGTTGTTAACGGATCAAAGCGCGAAAGCGATGATGGTAAAACTCGCTTCTCAGATTACGTTATCTCAAATTGCATACCGTGATCACAATGATACTGGGATTACATCTTATGTAACTGATGGTGGTTATGTGGATCAATCACCAGCCGATTACCCGGGTCAAGACGCCGACTTTGGTCATGATAAAAACGATGACGGCTTTAAATTTGTGAAGCTGGATGCGTCAGGCAAAGCTCTCTCTGAAGACGCTGCCGAGTGGTCGTGTGTACAGGATCAACGCAGTGGTTTGATTTGGGAATCGAAGCTAGATAACGCAGGCTCTCCCCGCCATTTTGATCGTCTGTTTGCTTACCAAGAAAGTGGAGTGATTGAACCTTACATCGAAGACATTAACATCTTAGGTTGTCGCAGTACGGACAACATCTGTACCACAGAAGAGTACGTGAACTACCTAAACAAAGAGGCGGTGTGTGGCATCACCAACTGGCGTTTGCCGACCTCTCATGAAGTATATGACTTGATTGATTTCGGTGAGACAGAAACGGACGCTGACAACCAAGCCTACGGTTTTACCAAGCAGTTTTTCCCGCTGCAAAGCAAAGCGAGTTACTACGAAACGGGCGTGATTTGGACCAAGTTCGCATCGTTCTCTGAGTACTCGGATCAAGCCGCTGCGAATGGGCACTTCTTTAATGCGATTGAGACTCGAGGTAAATCTCGTGGTTCGATTTCACCGCAAGAAATATACACCAGCGAGACGCCAACGGATAACTCCGACTCTTATCAATTTGCGGTTCGTTTAGTGGCATTCCCGGAGAACAAATAATGAAAAAACTGACAATCGGTATCGCGTTAAGTTTGGTATCCACTTTTTCTATGGCCGCTCAAGAGTGTCATGTTGATTTTAGTAAAAGTGCGCCGAATATTCGTTACGAATTTAATGACAATGGCACCATAAAAGACAAAGTCACAGGGTTAACCTGGATGCGCTGTGCAGTGGGGCAAGAATGGAATGCAAAGCAAGCGACTTGTACGGGCAACGCAACAGGTATGTTTTGGCAGGCAGCACTAAATGAAGTGGTGTCGATCAACCAAAGTGAGAGCCACAAATTACACCAATTTGGCGGCAAGCAAAAATGGCGCATGCCGAATATCAAAGAATTGGTGAGCTTGGCTGAATTTTCCTGTCGTACGCCGGCGCTAAACACCAAAGCTTTCCGTGGCGCCTTCGACACACGTACAGATGATGCTGATCTGACGTCTTACTTGTGGAGTAACCACCATTTTCCAGGCACGCAAAGAATCATGACATTTGACACGCGTAACGCGGAGGTCTTTAGCTACGGCATGTCTCAATCAAAACTCGGTGTCTTGCTGGTGGCGGACGAAGAGTAACAAACACAAGCGAGCCTTCGGGTTCGCTTTTTTGATCTCATTGCTGACATTATCGGTAACAGATTAAAACAATCTTAAAGCGACCATGAGATGAGAAAATCAACCACTGCCAAAGGATTCAAAACGCACCTCGACACCAAGGTGTGCCCTGTTTGCCTGCGTCCATTCAGTTGGCGCAAAAAGTGGCGAAATAACTGGGCCAATGTGATCTATTGCTCAGATGGGTGTAGAAAACGCAAAACCGTCAGCATGGGTTAGGCGATGCGAAGTGATGTTGTGTGGTGCGTCACTATCTGCGATTGGATTAACACGACAAAACCAGAGTTTAAGGTACTCTAAAGTGGACTAGTGATAGAGAGAGGACACCATCGATGTCGAAAAGCACAAAACTACAGCATGAAGACAAACTGGTAAAAAAAGCGCTCGAAATTGGTGGCAAGATGGCCAAGATGCAAGGGTTTGATTTACCGCAGTCCCCTCAGCCTGTACGAGTCAAAGCCATCTACTTGTTCTTAGTTGATGCCAAACAAATTACGCCATTGCCAGAAAGTAAATTGGATGGTGCAAACATCAAACACAGACTGGCACTTTGGATACACAGTGCGCTGCCAGACAATGATCCGCTAAAATAGTCATTGATAGGCTAGCAACATTTTTAGCTAGCCTATGTTCAATCCATTTATCTCTTTCAAAGACATGGCTCATATTATCTCATAACTCTATGAATTTATTGGCTTATAAAAATAAAAGTAGAAATGTCTATCTATTATACAGACATCATGTATAGTGGTGACAGCTCAAACACAGAGCTATTGATAACTATTTAGTTCAAGATCTTCTCAGTATTCTTTTGACTCGTCATATCTATCCTGCGATACCTTTTTCTTCATTCCTTATTTAGTAGCTTTATTTTTAACTCATCAATCTATCGAGATATATATGTCAAATAAAACAACTGGCTTAGTAAAGTGGTTTAACGAATCAAAAGGCTTTGGTTTCATCACTCCAGACAATGGCAGTGCTGATGTATTTGTTCATTTCCGTGCTATTGCAACGGATGGATTCAAAACACTTGCTGAAGGTCAAAAAGTCGCTTTTAACGTAGAGCAAGGTGGCAAAGGCCCACAGGCAGCTAACGTTACCCTAGCGTAAAAGATATTCGAGATCTTACCCATGCATTCACAGTGGTGAGATCTCTCTAACAATCTTAAAAGGAGTAATATAATTAGAAAAAGTAATCGAAAAATTTATTGGTACTACGTTCAACGCGAGCAAAAAGTCACACAAGAGCAAAAATCAATTGTACCAAATTAGATACCACCTTCATCAAAATAATATCTATTGGTCTGCAACAATAAATCAACTAAATAGTGATGTGTTAAAGCGCCATATCCTTCCTAAATTAAACTCTTCCGATTTAATGCTGAATTTTTCATTTTGTGAAAGAGAGAGTGTGGGTGAAATTAAGAGTTCTGAAGGAAAGGTTCTGGGCGAATTTTACCTCTTATAGAAGAGTGAGTATCTATATTGAAGAAAATAAATGGTCGTAAGAAAAAAACTGGTCATGATAACGAAGAGTCGTCAACTGAACGACAAGAAACCATTCATGAAATCAGAAAGAAAATTGAGAGCATTCTTTTAGAACGCGAGCAGAAAAAACTATGGGACTTGTGAGAACCAAATGAGAAAAGCAGCAAAGAAACCCGTTAAAAAAATGCGCAAAAATGACTTTGAAGAGCGTCTATCTTTCATGGTTGCCGCCTACCAAAAAGAAAAAGAGACTCTTGACTTGATGGAAGAAGGCAGTGCCGACTACCTGAAACAAAAAGCTAAATGCGACAAACTCTTTGCTAACACGGAACGTTTTGTACACGCAAACTGAGCGAGCCAACCTAAAGTTGCCATTTTACAATGGATTGCCTTCAACAAGATATTTAACCAAATTATCGGAAATGATCTCATCGCGAACATTACCAATGGTTGACCACATCTGACCCACTAACTCTGGGTTCTCTGCCGCGAAGCGCTGGCTGAAAATCAGATAGTAGTACTTTCTGAGTATTGGTGGGTTGACCTTCACGATATTGGGTAATTGGTTCTTTTCGATGTAACTGTCGGCGATGTTACTTTGGATCGCCACTGCCGATACACGCCGCTTCTTCAACAATTCGAACAGTTGAGCGGTACTTGGCATCTCCAATGTCTCTATACCTTTATCAGATAACACCTTCTGAATAGAAAATCCGTTGTGCACTCCGATTGGACTTCTGATACTTTCCGACAGGTTTATCCCGTCCCACTCCAGTGATTGATCACGAAGGCGATAAAAAAAGTAATCGAGTGTCGCGATACGCAATGCGCTGTCAGCTTGGCTATCTTTGGTGGGATAAGCAGCGTAACGGGCTCGTTCTGGACTATAAGAGAAAATAAAACCGCCATCGACTTGATTAGTTTTGATTTGCTGAAGGACTCTTTTGCCCGGGATTCGAACGTATTCGATTTCTAAATCCAAGGTATCAGCGGCCTGTTCGATGATATCGACGGATAGCCCAGGCGGCGAGGCGACCGCATTACCGTTGCCTATTTGGAACGGAAATGATTCAACGTCAGAGTAGGCAAGTCTGATGGTTTTAGGCGATGAGGCATAAGCACTAAAAGCGGACATCCACATCACAAGTACAACGAATAGAGAGCGCATTCAATTCTTTCCGTAGAGTTACAATTATCACTTTTCCACATCAATTCGTTGGTGCAAAGTGTCGGTTATTTGATTTTATCGATAATCTTAGTTTGGTACTGTCTACTGATTCTCGCTTTGAAACGATGACAAGCTGGGTCGCCCCTCCTACCGTTATGCTAGACAGGTAGTTCTTTAGACTGGCTTGCAAAACAACCCACTCAGCCTTGAGTTTAGAAGAACCCAATTCACTGTGCCACTTCGGGAAATTGACGCTGCAGCAATTACAAAAAGGCGAACCTTGTGGTTCGCCTTTGGCTATTTAAGTGAGTTTCCAACTTGGTTATCTGTGTTCAACCAGAAAAATTACTCTTCGTAGTTGTCGATGCTTGGACACGAACAGATCAAGTTGCGGTCACCATAAACGTTGTCTACGCGGTTTACTGTTGGCCAGTATTTCCACTGCTTAGTTGCAGGAGAAGGGAAGCAACCCATCTCACGAGGGTATGGGTGATCCCACTCTTCACTTGCAAGGTCAACTTGCGTGTGAGGTGCGTTCACTAGTGGGTTGTTGTCTAATGGCCATGCACCTTCGTGAACCGCTGTGATCTCTTCACGAATCGCGATCATTGCGTCACAGAAGCGGTCGATCTCTTCAAGATCTTCAGACTCTGTGGGCTCAACCATTAGCGTACCTGCTACAGGGAAAGACATGGTTGGTGCATGGAAGCCGTAGTCCATTAGACGCTTGGCGATATCTTCTTCACTGATGCCTGTTTCTTCTTTAAGCGGGCGAATATCGATAATACATTCGTGCGCGACGCGGCCATTAGTACCACGGTAAAGAACAGGGTAGTGTGGGCGCAGACGCTCCATCATGTAGTTTGCGTTTAGAATCGCTACCTTAGTCGCCTCTGTTAGTCCTTCTTCTCCCATCATTGCGATGTAAGCCCAAGAGATAGGCAAGATAGAAGCACTGCCAAGATCTGCTGCTGATACCGCAAAGTCTTCGCCTTCAACACCGTTTTCGATGTGACCCGGTAGGAAAGGTGCTAGGTGCGATTTTACACCAATAGGACCCATACCCGGACCACCACCACCGTGTGGAATACAGAAGGTTTTGTGCAGGTTAAGGTGAGAAACGTCAGAGCCGATAAGACCAGGAGACGTTAGACCAACCTGAGCGTTCATGTTCGCGCCATCTAGGTAAACTTGACCGCCAGCGGCATGAACCATTTCACACACTTCTTTCACTTGCTCTTCGTAAACGCCGTGCGTAGAAGGGTAAGTGATCATGATGCTTGATAGGTTTTCAGCATGCTTTTCGATTTTCGCTGCTAGGTCTGTCATGTCGATGTTGCCATCTTCATCACACTTAACCACAACCACTTTCATTGAAACCATTGAAGCAGTCGCTGGGTTTGTACCGTGCGCTGAGCTTGGGATCAAACATACGTTACGGTGCCCTTCGCCGCGGCTCTCGTGGTAGCGTTGAATCGCGATTAGACCTGCGTACTCACCTGATGCGCCTGAGTTAGGCTGCAGTGAGAAGTCATCGTAGCCTGTGATTTCACACAGCTTCTCTTTTAGATCTTTCGCTAGCGCAGAGTAACCCGCCGCTTGCTCGATTGGTGCGAATGGGTGAATCGAACCAAACTCTGGCCATGTTACTGGGATCATCTCAGCGGCGGCGTTCAGCTTCATTGTGCAGCTGCCTAGCGGAATCATACCGTGAGTCAGTGAGAAGTCTTTGTTCTCAAGCTGTTTTAGGTAACGCATCATCTGCGTTTCGCTGTGGTGCGTGTTGAATACTGGGTGAGTTAGGTATTCAGAAGTACGACGAAGCGCTTCAGGAATCGCTGCAAATTCGTTGCTCGCAATTTCTGATGACAGTGCGTTTACGTCTTGTTCTACGCCAAATACGGCAAATAGTGCTTCAACGTCAGCAACGGTTGTTGTTTCATCTAAGCTAACACCGAGTTGAGTTGGCAGTTTGCGCAGGTTGATGTCAGCTGCTTGAGCTTTTGCGTACAGCGCTTGAGTCTGTTCACCAGAATTGATGGTGATGGTATCGAAGAAGCTGTTGTGCGCGAGTTCGAAGCCAGCTTTAGTTAGACCAGCAGCAAGGATAGCAGTCATGTGGTGAGTACGACGCGCAATAGTACGCAAGCCTTCTGCACCGTGGTAAACCGCGTAGAACGATGCCATGTTTGCAAGCAGCGCTTGAGCAGTACAGATGTTTGATGTCGCTTTCTCACGGCGGATGTGCTGCTCACGAGTCTGCATCGCCATACGTAGTGCTTGGTTACCGTTCGAGTCGATAGAAACACCGATAACGCGACCAGGCATCGTACGTTTGTGCTTGTCACGTGTTGCCATGAATGCAGCGTGTGGACCACCGTAACCCATAGGTACGCCAAAGCGTTGTGCTGAGCCGATCACGACATCTGCACCCATTTCACCTGCAGGTTTAAGTAGAGCTGAAGCGAGTAGGTCTGTAGCAACCGTGACTAGGGTTTTGTTAGCTTGCGCTTTAGCGATGATGTCCGTTAGGTCGCGAACTTCACCCGTTGTTCCAGGGTATTGAACAAGCGCACCAAACACGTCTTGTTCTGGTAGCGACTCTAATGCACCGACTTGTACGTCAAAGCCGATGTACTTAGCGCGAGTTTTCACTACTTCTAACGTTTGAGGGTGAACATCATCTGCCACAAAGAAAACGTTGCTCTTGCTCTTACCAGCGCGCTTACATAGCGTCATCGCTTCGCCCGCTGCTGTTGCTTCGTCAAGCAGTGAGGCGTTAGCAATGTCCATTGCGGTTAGGTCCATCACCATTTGTTGGAAGTTAAGCAGAGCTTCTAGGCGGCCTTGCGAAATCTCTGGCTGGTAAGGGGTATATGCTGTGTACCAACCTGGATTTTCAAGCACGTTACGTAGGATTACGTTTGGCGTGAAAGTGTTGTAGTAACCTTGACCGATGAACGTACGTTTGATTTGGTTTTGGTCGGCAAATTCGCGCATGGCAACCAACATGTCAGCTTCGCTTTTTGCTTCGGCCAGTGTCATTGGTTTTTCTAGGCGGATTTGCGCTGGAACTGTTTCATCAATCAACGCGTCTAGGTTTGCAACGTTGATCGCTTCCAACATTTTTTGTTGGTCAGATTTGTTTGGACCGTTGTGGCGAGCAACGAACTCATTTTGTGTGCTGAGGCTTTGAAGTAATTCAGTCATTGTCCTTTACCTACTCCATCGTTCGGTTATCGGTTGTCACTACTGACAATATTGCTTATACGTCCGAACTTTGAAAAAAAGCTGCCTCTGAGAACAGGGGCAGCCTTGCTAATTTTCCTAATTACTCGTCTTCGATTGAGTTTAGGTACTCTTCTGCGTCTTTTAGGTTGTCGAGTTCAGATGCATCAGACATCTTCACTTTCACGATCCAACCGCCTTCATATGGTTCTTCGTTGATTAGCTCTGGGCTGTCTTCTAGTTCTTCGTTGATTTCTACGATTTCACCGGTGATTGGTGCATAGATGTCAGACGCTGCTTTTACAGATTCAACCAGTGAGAAGCTTTCACCTGCTTCAACTTCGTCTTCAACCTCTGGTAGGTCAACGAATACAACGTCACCCAACATTTCTTGTGCATGCTCAGAAATACCGATCGTTACTGTGCCGTCACCGTTATCGCGTACCCACTCGTGGCTATCTGCAAACTTCAGTGTTTTGTCCATTGCTTAATCTCCAAAAATAACTTTGATTAAATTGTTTATTGGTAAAGTGGGAAGCGAGTGCACAGTGCTTTCACTTCTTTGCGAACGCGTTGTTCAACTTCTGGGTTGCCTTCTGGGTTTTCTACCAACCCGTCAAGAACGTCGCCAATCCAATTACCGATGAGTTTGAATTCTTCAGCGCCAAAGCCGCGGCTTGTGCCCGCAGGCGTCCCTAATCGGATGCCCGATGTAATCATAGGCTTCTCTGAATCGAATGGGATGCCATTTTTATTACATGTGATCCCCGCACGTTCTAGTGCTTCTTCTGTCACGTTACCTTTCAAGCCCTTAGGACGAAGGTCAACCAACATTAGGTGAGTATCTGTACCGCCGGTCACAATGTCGCACCCGCGAGTTTGCAATACTTCAGCAAGAACTTTTGCGTTGTTGATCACTGAATCAATATAAGTTGAAAATTCTGGGCCGAGCGCCTCGCCAAACGCGACGGCTTTAGCCGCGATAACGTGCATTAATGGGCCGCCTTGTAGGCCAGGGAACACGGCAGAGTTGATTTTCTTGATGATATCTTCGTGGTTAGTCAGAATCATACCGCCACGTGGGCCGCGCAATGTCTTATGTGTTGTCGTCGTAACAACGTGAGCATGCGGCAGTGGGCTAGGGTGTGCACCTGTCGCAATTAGACCGGCAATGTGCGCCATGTCGACCATCAAGATTGCATCAACTTCGTCTGCGATTTCGCGGAATTTAGCAAAATCGATGGTACGTGGAATTGCACTACCACCTGCGATGATCATTTTTGGCTTGTGCTCAAGAGCCAGTTCGCGAACCGCGTCGTAATCAATTTCTAGCGTGTCGCGATCCACTCCGTATTGAACGGCGTTAAACCATTTACCAGAAAGCGCTGGGCGAGCACCGTGGGTAAGGTGGCCACCCGCATCTAGAGACATGCCAAGAATAGTGTCGCCTGGTTGAAGAAGAGCCAGCTTCACCGCGCCATTTGCTTGAGCACCGGAGTGAGGTTGAACGTTTGCGTAGCCACACTTGAAAAGTTGCTTTGCGCGTTCGATAGCGATCGCCTCTACTGTATCAACGTGTTCACAGCCACCGTAGTAACGACGACCCGGGTAACCTTCTGCATATTTATTAGTAAGGCAGGTGCCTTGGGCTTGCATGACTGCTTTAGATACAATGTTCTCAGAAGCAATCAGCTCAATTTGTTCGTTTTGACGTGTGTTTTCCGCTTGAATCCCAGCGAACACAGCGTCGTCAGTAGCAGCAAGATTAGTCGAGAAAAAATTCTCTAGGCTGTGATTTTGGTACGTTTTGTTCATGGTAGATGACCTTCCATTGATGCCGATGAGATAGTTATTTAGGTTTGTAGTTCTCATCAGTCTTTTTCTAGTACTGCTCTTCTCTATGTAAGAGCAAAGCGACATTTAACGCCCCAAAACTCAGTATTCAATCCGTGGGGCAAAACCGAAAACAATTGTTAAATCTATCAAGCAACCGATTCGGAAATAGCATCTCTACAACTAACAAGTTGGTAACATAGCGGTTGTCGTAACAACAATCAACCAAAAATTTCCTATTGGAAACAAGGTTTCTAATTTTGTTATCGAGAGCACGGTTTATTTCTTGTTCTAATCTTTTTTCTCTGATCGCCTTCGGGCACAATGAAAATGAAACAGGAAGTAGCAGAATATAAGAAGAGGGAAGCATGCCCGAAGATATCTATGATGAATACCCATCATTGACGTTAGCCAAGGAATCGAACGATCAAAACATCGAACCATTGAAGCTTGGCGAGAAAATCAAAGACATACGTGGCAAGTTAGGGATTACCCTTGAAGAGGCAAGCCAACGCACGGGATTAGCGCGTTCAACACTAAGTAAGATTGAAAACGAACAGATTTCGCCTACCTTCCAAGCGATGCAGAAGTTGGCTATGGGGTTGCAGATAGATATGCCGCAACTCTTTGAACCACCAAGAAAAAAAGTTGCAACAGGGCGCAGAGATATCACTAAATCCGGTCAAGGAAAGCCGCACCCAACGCCTACTTATGAGCACGAACTGCTCGCCACTCAACTGTCTAACAAAAAGATGATGCCGTTCAAAAGCCAAGTGCATGCACGGAGCTTTGACGAGTACGGAGATTGGGTGCGTCATGATGGCGAAGAGTTTCTGCTTATTCTTTCAGGAACGGTTCGGTTTTATTCTGAGTTCTATGAGCCAGTGGAAATGAGTGAAGGGGACAGTGTCTATTATGATGCCAATATGGGCCATATGCTGATTTCTACCAGCGAAGAAGATGCACATATTTTGTGGGTGACCGCTAAATAACGTAACGTGCTCTTAGTTTTCCTATAATAAAAGCAAACGATTGCTTTTGTGTTTTTTCTGAGTACAATAGCGCCATCTTGAGCGACATAGGTTCAAGATGGCGCTTCTCTTTCCCTTCTGTTGATGTGAATTTAATGTTAAATGTCACATTTTGAACTGTTCTCGACTTGTTAATGGTGCAAAAATTCTCCACTCGTGTTTATTATTGGAAACAAGGTTTCCTAGAGTGGAAAACGAACCTGATTAAACGGAGACAACAATGACTCAAGATCTACTAAAAACACCACTTCACTCTTTACATGTTGAAGCTGGCGCGAAAATGGTTCCTTTCGCAGGCTACGATATGCCAGTGCAATACAAACTCGGCGTGAAAAAAGAGCACCTGCACACCCGTGATGCGGCGGGTCTGTTCGACGTATCTCACATGGGGCAATTACGTCTGCACGGTGAAGGGGCTGCGGCGTTTCTTGAGTCTTTGGTCCCAGTAGACATTATCGACCTATCAGTTGGCAACCAGCGCTATGCGTTTTTCACCAATGAACAAGGCGGCATTATGGATGACCTTATGGTGGCAAACCTTGGGGATCATCTGTTTGTTGTCGTCAATGCGGCGTGTAAAGAGCAAGACATTAACCATCTTGAAGCCCACCTTCCGTCGGGCGTAGAGCTAGAAGTGATTGATGACCGAGCACTACTGGCATTGCAAGGCCCTAAAGCCGTGGATGTCCTCAAGCGATTCAATGCTGAGGTCGCAGACATGCTATTTATGGATGTGAAGAAGCTTGAGATTTTAGGTGTTGAGTGCATCGTGAGCCGCAGTGGCTACACGGGTGAAGATGGCTACGAAATCTCTGTACCAAACACGCATGCACAAGAGCTAGCACAAAAGCTAACAGCTGAAGAGGAAGTCGAGTGGATCGGCCTTGGCGCTCGTGACTCTCTGCGTCTTGAGTGTGGATTGTGTTTGTATGGTCATGATCTCGACACAACGACAACACCTGTTGAAGCAAGTCTTCTGTGGGGCATCCAAAAAGTGCGTCGCACGGGCGGTGAGCGCGAAGGTGGATTCCCAGGTGCGGACATCATCCTCAAGCAAATTGAGACTAAAGACGTGACGCGTAAGCGTGTTGGTTTAGTTGGCCAAACCAAAGCCCCAGTTCGTGAAGGCACCGAGCTGTTCGACGCTGATGATAACAAAGTAGGGATTGTTACCAGTGGCACGGCTGGACCTAATGCTGGCAAGCCGGTTTCCATGGCTTATATTCGAGCTGATTTAATGGCCGTTGGCACTGAGTTATTCGCCGACGTGCGCGGTAAAAAATTGCCAATGACTGTTGAGAAAATGCCATTTGTGCCGCAGCGTTATTATCGCGGTTAAGCATTTGTAAGCATCATTTAAATTGTGAATCAAACCTCTCGACTGAGAGGTTTTTTTATATGTATGATGTCGGCAGTAGTTTTACAAAGGATATTTTTATGAAAAGGCTTACTGCAGTTCTTGCCGTTATGCTCTCAGCTGGAGTGCAAGCGGGGGATGTAAACCCGTACATTATTAATGGTAGCCCGACGACCGACAGTGAACTGAGTGGTAATTACCCTACGTTTACCAGTCTGTATTTTCATGATGGGTCGAAGTTTGGTAACTACTGTGGCGGCACCATCATTGATGCTCAACACGTGTTAACTGCGGCTCACTGTATCTATCGAGATTATGAAGCCATGCTTCACACTTGGGTTGTTCCCGGTCTTGCGGACCAAACCAAGTACAATAATGGCGGTTATCAATCTGCACGAGTTGAGAAAATTTACTATCAAAGCTCTTACAGTCCCAACTTAGATCCTTCGAAGGGGCCTGTTCTTCCTGATGATATTGCTATTCTTAAACTAGAAAGGCCACTATCCATTGGCAACTACAGTAGCTATTTAAACACAATAACGAATGATGTTTACGCTAACACGCGAGGAGCGGATACGTTTAAAGCTGTAGGTCGAGGCTACACCAACCATGTTGCTAACGATAAAGGTCAAACTGTTACAAGGACGACGACGAATGTTGTTATGCAGACCAGTTTAACCTTTGCCACTAGCGGAATCTGTAATTCTACTAGTAAACAATTGTGTTTCGATGGCCCGCTATCGGGTAGTTACAAGAATTCAACCTGTAATGGTGACTCCGGTGGACCAGTTTATTGGTATGACGGTTTTAAATACCAACAGATAGGTATTACAAGCTACGGCCCGGGGACCTGTGGGGATCAAGACCGTCCGTACACTTCGGTCTTTACGGAGGTATACGACTACGCAAACTGGATAAACGGTGTTGTGAATGGTGCAGTCGATCCTACTTTTGAAGTTAGAAGATCATCAGGTGTTCGTTCATTGGTCAACTTTTCTACGGGTTGGGTGATGAGATCATCTTCAGCGCTATCGGATGAAACCTCGATGCCAAAAATTAGCTCAACAAGCTCAATTGGTTCTTCTGGCTCTAGCGGCGGCTCACTGGGCTTCTTCTCTTTATTGCTACTAGGCGCATTGTCTCTTAGAAAGAAAATCCTCCGCTAACACGATTAAACCTTTGCTCTCCCCGTTCGTAAACTAAACTTAAGAGTGATGCTTACGAACGGAGAAAGTGATCATGGTTCGATTTCTACTAGCGAGCGTGATAACAGCTTGGAGTTCGTTCGCCTATAGCTTTGAAGCTACTCCGTATATCGTCAATGGCACTACTGCCAACATTTCTAATTATCCTACATTTGCCAGTCTGTTTTACCGCAGTAACACGCTTTATAGCACCAGCAGCTTCTGTGGTGCGACGCTAATTAATAGTGAGTATGTACTTACCGCAGCGCATTGTATTTACGGTCAAAACGAAACCATGCTCTATAGCGTGGTTGCGCCGCAACTCGAAGATGAAAGCCAGTTTCTATCGAGCCCTCAAGCCCGAGTTGTCGAGTTTTATTACCCAGATACCTATTCTGACTCGCCGGTTGATTTATGGCGCGACGATATTGCCATATTAAAGCTCGAAACGACTTTAGGTGTTGGTGACTTTAAATACTTGCTCAACACTACGATCAACAACAGTTTTCCCTCTAACGGCGAGTTTATTGCGGTTGGCCATGGTTATATAGAAGGCAACCAACCCGGAGGGGGGCAGTTGCTCGAAACCGAGTTGGAGTATATTTCGACATCTGCTTGCCAAGCGGAGTTTGGCAGTGCGATCACTGATAAACATTTGTGTTTTGGTGGGCCTGAAAAAGATGGTTATCAAAATTCGACTTGTTCAGGAGATTCTGGAGGGCCAGTCTATTATTACAACGGCCTCGATTATATCCAAGTTGGGTTGACGAGCTTTGGCCCTGCATTGTGTGGAGACAACCGCTACAGTGTGACCTCCGTGTTTACCGACCTTTATGATTACCAAGGTTGGATAGATCAAGTGCTTGCAGGTGAAGTGGAACCCAAGGCATATGTCTTGGTTGAAGATGGTGTAAGAAGATTGATCAATAACGAAAACGGCAGCAGCCAAGTGGAAGTTACTCCGGATCAGTTAACCACAAGCAGCAGTGGAGGAGGAGGGGGGTTTTACGGTCTCTTGGTTCTACTTCTCATTGCTTTCAAACGAAGCATAAAATGGTAGTTTTACGCTTTTTCGAAGTAAAAAGTACCTTTCTCAAAAGTGAGATTTAACTATACCTCTATGATATATAAGGGTTTTACTTAGGTAGGTGTCGCGATTATAAGACCTGCTATATTGACTAATCTTATCTAAACGATAGTTTTAACTTATCTATAGGGTGGAGCTGGAGAATTCCTCAATGACAGAAAGCAAAAACTATCAAATCACACTTTTGTCGGATGTGAGCATGCAATCGAATCTATTTAAAGATTCGCTAGAGAGAGGGCTTCAGCTTACCGTCAACATGGTTTCTGTCGATGATCTTCGTACACATGATGGTTCGTCTCGCCTACTGGGTGATTTTGTGTTGTTCGATTTTCAATACCTAGATGATGACCGTTTCAACGAGTACAGCCAAATAAAAGCGGCGAGTGAAACCGCGATCAAAGAAATCGTCATTAACTGCCCTAAAGATGTGACATCGACTCAGCTGTTCAAATGGCGTAATCTTGTTGGAGTGTTCTACATCGAAGATGATATTTCGTTGCTGATCAAGGGTATGGAAAAGATCATGAATGACGAAATGTGGCTGTCGCGCAAAGTGGCTCAAGACTATATTGAATATTTCCGCTGTGCAAATACCGTGACAACATCGCAAGCGTACGCAAATCTGACGAAACGCGAAAAAGAGATCATGCGTTTATTGGGGCATGGTGCTTCCAACTTACAAATCGCCGACGAACTGTTTGTGAGCGAAAATACGGTCAAAACGCACTTACATAACATCTTTAAGAAAATTAACGCTAAGAATCGCCTTCAAGCATTGCTCTGGGCCAACAATAACATTGCTTTGGAAGAGCGAGCATAGAGACTTTGCAAAAATAAAGAAATCAAAAAAGAGCAGCTAGTGAGCTGCTCTTTTTATTGCTAAAGGATACAGTGCTTAGCGAAATCTTTTGCTTCGTTAGCACTCCAGTCGCCTTTCGGTTTCTCTTTTAAGTCGTTACACCAGGCTTCGCTTCCAACTTCCGTACAAGCGGTAAGTGACATTGCCAAAAATAGAAGTGCAGTCAGTTTTTTCATCATCGTCCTTGTTGATGGTTTACAGTGTCACTAGGTTATCGGCTTCTTGCTGACTCAGTCAATAAGTGACTTTAGAGAATACAGTGTGTTGCGAAGTTTTTGGCTTCGTTCGCGCTCCAGTCACCTTTGGGTTTGTCACTCATTGACTCACACCATGATTGACTGCCGACAGCATCTTGCAGCACGCAGTGTTTTGCATAATCGAGGGCATCTTGAGCGCTCCATTCACTCTTGGGACCTTGTGCTTTGTTATCACACCAATTTTGGGTACCTACCTCATCTTTACACGCAGACAGAGCAACTAGGGCAAACAAAACAAGGGGTAATTTCTTCATAATAGTGTCCTAAATTTATCTGGCGCAACTATACCTAAAAACCGTGAGAAAGTGTGTGCTATTTCGGTTAATTATGGCGAAATTTGGCATATCGAAACGTTTCGATGGGTGAGTTCGATCACTCTTTGTCGCGTTTAACCGATTAAGGTAAAGATCCACCTCACACTCTGAAAAGTGGGCTATCGTAATTCTATGCTGAAGGGCTATGATGCAATCGAAACGTTTCGATGAGATTTGTATCAATAATAATTTGCATAGAAGCCGACAGACTTTATTTAGTTTGATCGTGTATTCGATAGGTCAATGAGATGAAAAAAAGTACCCTAATCAACGCTGAGCTTTCTTACCTAGTGGCCACACTAGGTCATACCGATGAAATCACGATTTGTGATGCTGGCTTACCAATTTCTGACGACGTTCAGCGCATTGATCTTGCTCTTACTCACGGCGTCCCGAGCTTTCTTGAAACGGTCAAAGTAATGCTCAGCGAATCTCAGGTAGAGGGCATTATTCTTGCCGACGAGTTTAAAGAGGTTAGCCCTGCCCATCATGACGCATTGATTGCTGAGATTTCAGCGGAGCAAGAGGCAAGCGGAAAAGCCATTTCGGTTACTTACCTTTCTCACGAGGCCTTTAAAGCGCGTACTTCGTCAAGCCGCGCGGTTGTACGTACCGGCGAGTGCACGCCGTATGCAAACGTGATTTTCCAAGCTGGTGTGGTTTTTTAAAGCCCGCCAATGATTGAGGACAGAGTATGACTCAAGCCATCTTACAACTGAGTGATATTGAGAAAGCTTTTCCGGGAGTAAAGGCGCTTGATAAAGCCAGCTTAAATGTTTACCCGGGACGCGTTATGGCGTTGATGGGAGAAAATGGCGCTGGTAAATCCACTCTGATGAAAGTCTTAACCGGCATCTACAGTAAAGATGCGGGTACGATTCACTATCAGGGACAAGCAGCCGCCTTTCATGGACCAAGAGACTCTCAAGAAGCGGGGATCAGTATTATTCACCAGGAGCTGAACCTGATTCCAGAGCTAACAATTGCGGAAAATATTTTCTTAGGTCGCGAATTTACAGGCGCATTGGGTCGTATCCAGTGGGAGACCATGTACGCGGAAGCCGATAAGTTACTTGCGCGCCTGAATGTTAAGCACAGCTCTAAAACCTTGCTTGGCGATTTGAGTCTCGGTGAGCAGCAAATGGTAGAGATTGCCAAAGCACTTTCGTTTAAGTCGAAAGTCATCATTATGGATGAGCCAACAGATGCGTTGACCGATACCGAGACCGAGTCGCTTTTCAAAGTGATTAACGAGTTGCGCGAACAAGATTGCGGCATTGTTTACATTTCGCATCGCCTAAAAGAAATCTTCGAAATCTGTGATGACATTACGGTACTTCGCGACGGTAAATTCATCGGTGAATGCCAAGTCGCAGAGACGGACGAAGACGGCTTGATTGAAATGATGGTCGGGCGAAAGTTAGACGAGCAATACCCACGCATTGATGTTCAGCACGGTGAGACCTGTTTGGAAGTTATCGGTCTGACTGGCTCGGGCGTTCACGATGTCAGTTTCACACTTAAACGAGGAGAAATTCTTGGCGTGTCGGGCTTAATGGGCGCGGGTCGTACTGAGCTGATGAAAGTGATCTACGGAGCCTTGCCCAGTGAGCGTGGTGTGATCAACTTGAACAACAAAACCATTAACCCTGTGAGCCCCCAAGATGGTCTTGCGAATGGCATTGCCTACATCTCTGAAGACCGTAAAGGCGATGGTTTGGTGCTTGGCTTATCGGTGAAAGAGAACATGTCTTTGTGTTCATTGGATAAGTTAACGCAAGGTGGTCGAATCCAACACAGCGAAGAAGTGATCGCGGTGGAAGACTTCATCAAGCTGTTCAATATCAAAACCCCAACCCGTGACCAAATCATTGGCAACCTATCTGGTGGTAATCAACAGAAAGTGGCGATTGCGAAAGGGTTAATGACCAAGCCTAAGGTACTGATTCTTGATGAACCAACTCGCGGTGTCGATGTCGGTGCCAAAAAAGAGATCTACCAGCTGATCAACAAATTCAAAGCAGATGGCATGAGTATCATTCTTGTCTCTTCAGAAATGCCAGAGGTTCTGGGAATGAGTGACCGCATCATGGTGATGCATGAAGGTCGTATCAGCGGTGAGTTTGATGCCAAAGAGGCTTACCAAGAAAAACTATTAGCGTGTGCCGTTGGCAAAAAGATTAACGAGGAAGCAGCATGAGTACCAATACCATGAGCAAACCAAATGAAACAGGCGGCAAAAAGCTATTGAGCAAAGAGTGGCTGATTGAACAGAAATCTCTAATCGCTCTACTCTTTTTAATTGTTGTCGTCTCGTTCCTTAACCCTAACTTTTTTACCGTAGACAACATTCTTAACATACTGCGTCAAACGTCAGTCAACGCGATTATCGCCGTGGGGATGACGTTGGTTATCTTAACGGCGGGTATCGATTTGAGCGTCGGCTCGGTGCTTGCCCTCTGTGGAGCATTTGCCGCCAGCTTAATCGCTATGGAAGTGCCAGTGCTCATCGCGGTTCCTACTGCGCTTGTCGCGGGTGCGGCGCTTGGGGCGATCAGTGGCATCATCATCGCTAAAGGCAAGGTGCAAGCGTTTATCGCAACGCTGGTGACCATGACATTGCTTCGCGGTGTAACCATGGTGTATACAGACGGTCGACCAATTTCTACAGGTTTTACCGATACAGCGGATGCATTCGCTTGGTTTGGTACGGGCTACGCGTTAGGCATTCCCGTTCCAGTATGGCTAATGGTGATCGTATTTGCTGCGGCTTGGTTCCTGCTTAACCACACTCGCTTTGGTCGTTACGTTTACGCTTTAGGCGGCAATGAGTCTGCAACACGCCTATCAGGCATCAATGTTGACCGAGTAAAAATCGGCGTGTACGCCATCTGCGGTCTGCTTGCAGCGCTGGCTGGCATCATCATTACCTCTCGTCTTTCTTCTGCTCAGCCGACCGCTGGTATGGGGTATGAGTTGGATGCTATTGCCGCGGTAGTACTTGGTGGAACAAGCTTGATGGGCGGTAAAGGTCGCATTATGGGTACGCTCATTGGTGCGCTCATCATCGGTTTCCTCAACAATGCGTTAAACCTACTGGACGTTTCCTCTTATTACCAAATGATCGCAAAAGCAGTGGTTATCCTTCTTGCGGTATTGGTTGACAACAAGAACAAGTAACACAACAGACCTATTCATAACAGGTTCGGAGGAAAGGACTCCGAACCACCACCCTACACAAGGACTAACACAATGAAAAAATTAGCAACGCTTATCTCTGCTGCACTTCTTTCTTCCACCGTTTCTGTTTCAGCGCAGGCGCAAGATACCATGGCGATCGTCCTGTCTACGCTAAACAACCCTTTCTTCGTTACGATGAAAGATGGCGCAGAAGCAAAGGCGAAAGAGTTGGGATATGACCTGATCGTGCTTGATTCGCAAAATGACCCGAGCAAAGAACTTTCTAACGTGGAAGATCTTACTATTCGCGGCGTAAAAGCGATTCTTATCAACCCGACAGATTCAGATGCAGTATCGAATGCGATTCGTATGGCAAACCGCTCAAACATTCCAGTGTTGACGCTAGACCGTGGCGCAAGTCGTGGTGAGGTCGTCAGCCACATTGCCTCTGACAACGTAGTCGGTGGTGAAATGGCGGGTCACTACATCATGGAAAAAGTGGGTGAAAAAGCGAAAGTGATTCAGCTTGAAGGTATTGCAGGGACGTCTGCCGCACGTGAGCGTGGTGAAGGCTTCATGAACGCCGTAAAAGGCAGTGAGATGGAACTGCTTGCTAGCCAGCCTGCGGATTTTGACCGTACTAAAGGTCTAAACGTAATGGAAAACTTGCTCGCAGCCAACCCAGACGTGCAAGCGGTATTTGCGCAAAATGATGAGATGGCGTTAGGTGCACTTCGTGCGGTACAGGCGTCAGGCAAAGATGTAATGATCGTAGGCTTTGACGGCACCGATGACGGCATCGCAGCGGTTAACCGTGGCAAATTGGCAGCGACAGTTGCTCAGCAGCCGGATCTGATTGGTTCACTGGGTATTGAAACGGCAGACAAAGTGCTTAAAGGCGGCTCTGTAGACGCTTACATTCCTGTACCACTTAAAGTGATCGCTAAGTAATCTGTTCGCCTTCCTCTTCTCTTTTATCTGTCGTAGGGGAGAGGAGGGCACTTAAGTTTGTGTTCTTGCGAGAGTACAAACTTATTATTCCTGTTCAAATAGATAAGGGCTCATTCGAGTCGAGGAAAACCGTATGAATAAGTTAGTGGTTTTAGGTAGTGTTAACGCTGACCATGTTCTTCAAGTGCCTTCTTTTCCACGTCCTGGCGAGACGCTCCACGGCCGCAACTATCAAGTGATTCCTGGCGGGAAAGGGGCGAATCAAGCGGTCGCGGCAGCACGACTGAATGCTGACACTGGGTTTATCGCTTGTGTGGGTGATGATGCGTTCGGCATTAACATTCGCGAAAATTTCAAAATGGACAACATCAATATCAATGGCGTCAAAATGCAGCCCAATTGCCCTACGGGGATCGCAATGATCCAAGTTGCGGACAGTGGTGAAAACAGTATTTGTATTTCCGCAGAGGCGAATGCCAAGCTGACAGCAGAATCGATTGAACCTGATTTGGAGCGAATTCGCCAAGCTAAGTACTTACTGATGCAACTTGAAACGCCAATGTGCGGCATTGAAAAGGCTGCGCGTGTCGCGAAAGAAGCGAAGACCAACGTGATCTTAAATCCTGCTCCGGCTCGTGAGTTGTCTGATGAACTGTTGGCTTGCGTCGATGTGATCACCCCAAATGAAACCGAAGCGGAAGTGCTAACAGGTATCACGGTTAACGATAACGAAACCGCGCAAGAGGCGGCGAATGCACTTCATAGTAAGGGCATTGAAATCGTAATGATTACTCTTGGCGCTAAAGGCGTGTGGTTGAGCCAAAATGGTCGTGGTGAGTTGATTCCGGGCTTTAAAGTAGAGGCTACCGATACCACGGCTGCTGGTGATACGTTTAATGGGGCATTGGTCACTGGTCTATTGGAAGATTTACCTCTAGAATCAGCCATCAAGTTTGCTCATGCGGCGGCCGCAATCTCTGTAACAAGATTTGGTGCTCAGACTTCAATTCCAACGCGTGGCGAAGTCGATGCTTTTCTCGCTGAGCGCCATTAATTAAGGGCAATTGCCCAAGCCTATCGACGGAGAGGATTACATGGCTACAATGAAAGATATCGCGAAGTTGGCAGGAGTATCGACGTCGACCGTTAGCCACGTCATCAACAAATCGCGATTCGTCAGTGAAGAAATCTCAGAACGCGTCAACAAGGCGGCGACTGAGCTCAACTATACCCCCTCGGCACTGGCTCGAAGCCTGAAAGTGAACCGGACTAAAACCATTGGCATGTTGGTGACCACCTCAACCAATCCGTTTTTTGGTGAAGTCGTAAAAGGGGTAGAGCGAAGCTGCTATCAACAAGGCTATAACTTAATACTGTGTAATACCGAAGGTGACAATGCGCGTATGCGTGAATCGATCAACACGCTACTACAAAAGCGGGTCGATGGGCTGATTTTGATGTGTTCCTCGTTAGAAGGGGAGCGCATTGATGTGTTCGAGAAGTACTCAGATATCCCTGTGGTGGTCATGGACTGGGGCCCGATGTTATTTACTAGCGATAAAATTCAAGATAACTCGCTCCGCGGAGGCTACATTGCGGCGAAACACCTGATTGATGTCGGACACAAATCGATTGGTTGTATTACGGGGCCTCTAATTAAACATCAGGCTCAAATGCGTTATGAAGGATACAAACGCGCGCTAAATGAAGCAGAGTTGGATTTTAACCCCAACTGGATTGTGGAATCTGACTTTGAATGTGAAGGTGGCTTTGACGCATTCAACCAAATGTTTGCCAAAGGGGAACTGCCTAGCGCGATATTTGTGTCAAATGACATGATGGCAATGGGCGTGATCAATGCCGCCCACGAGAAAGGCATTCGAATCCCCGAGGATTTGTCGATCATTGGCTATGATGATATCCAAATCTCGAAATTTATGACTCCAGCACTCACCACCATTCACCAACCCAAATACCGTCTCGGTAAGGCGGCGGTTGAGGCGTTATTACAACGTTTAAACAACAGCTATTTGGACCCTCAGGTAGTACAACTTGAGCCAAGTTTAGTGGAGCGGCAATCGGTCTCTGCACCCAAACAATCCTCGTGATTGTGGTTGGATTCTTGCCGTAGGTCACGTTGCAATGTGAGTTAACATATTGGTTATAAAGAGTGAGCAACTTCTATAGCATGTGCTAAACCTAACTTAGTAGGAAGGATAAGTGGGTAACGCAATGGATTTGTTTGCCGATCATCGAGAAAAAAACGCGTCGAGTGAGCAAAAATCAGCTCAGTCACTATGGGAGCGAGAAAAATGGAAAGTGCTGCTGGTGGATGATGATGAACAAATGCATCAGGTCACGCGTTTGGCACTTTCCGGTTTTGAGTTTGATGGCAAGCAACTGGAGTTGATCTCTGCCTATTCTGGTCACCAAGCGCAACAGATATGCCGTGAGGAAACGGATCTAGCTCTTGCTCTGGTCGATGTTGTTATGGAGACGGAGCACGCAGGGCTAGAGCTGGTTCGTTATATTCGAGATGAGCTACAAAATAGAGTCATTCGATTAGTGCTTCGCACTGGGCAAGCTGGGCAAGCTCCGGAAGATACCGTCATTCGTGAATATGAAATTGACGACTACAAAGAAAAAACCGAACTGACAACCCAAAAACTAAAAACCGTCCTGTATTCTATGCTGCGCGCCTATCGCGACCTCAAACTCATTGAGGCGCAAAAAAATGGCTTACGTAAAGTGATTGAATCTTCTGCTAAAGTGCAAAATACCACTACGCTTCAAGCGTATGCCAGTTCTGTTTTAGAGCAGTTAACGTCCTTACTGCAGCTCGAAGAATCTGCATTTTATTGCGTGGTGAAGCCTCGTGCTCACGGTGAAGAATCACGTTCCATGACGCTAGCAGCCTCGGGCGACTACGTGGACTGTTACAGCGAATGTATGTTCGAAAAGTTGCCTCAGGAGGTAGCAGACCGATGCAAAGAAGCGCTAGAGGAACGACGTTCTAAAAATTTTGATGATGCTTTTGTTTTGTTTGCCCATGATCATCAAGGCGTCGACAGCATTCTCTATGTGAACTACAACCGAAACCTCGACGAGTTAGATGTCCAATTATTGGAGATCTACATGCACAACATTGGCCTAACCTTTGAAAATCTCAGCCTACTTCTCGACATCAAAGAAACATCAAAAGAGCTAGTGTACAACTTGGCCAACGCAGTAGAAGCGCGCAGTAAAGAAACGGGCGCGCATGTTCAAAGGGTTGCTCTTATCTGTGAGCGACTCGGCCAGTTGTATGGCCTCGATGACGATCAGGTGACGATGCTTAAACTTGCCGCACCTTTACATGATGTGGGTAAAGTCGCCGTCCCGGACTCGATTTTACACAAACCCGGTAAACTCACGCCTGAAGAGTGGGAAGTGATGAAAAAGCACGTCGATTATGGGGTCGATATATTGAGTAAATCGAAACGTCGATTGATTGCCGTTGCCAAAGAAATCGCGGGTCATCATCACGAAAAATGGGATGGCAGCGGTTACCCAAATGGTCTTGCTGGTGAGGCGATTCCTGTAAGTGGTCGAATTGCTGCATTAGCGGATGTGGTTGACGCTTTGGGATCAAAGCGCAGTTACAAAGAGCCTTGGAGCGAAGAAAAAATCCGAGAAGAAATTATTTCCCAGAGTGGCCTCCATTTCGAACCTAAACTCGTTGAGTTGATGCTGGACAATTGGCAAGACTTCATCGATATACGCAATTCTCTGCCTGATTAAGATCGCAGGCTCTGTGTCCAGAATAGGTGAGGTTCATTCACTTTCGTCGGGTTCGTAAGGTAAATCTTTGGGCAGAGTAATGATCATTTGAACCCCTTTGCCCACTTCAGAATCGAAACTGAGTTCACCTTTAAGTTTTTGCGAAATAAGGTTGAAGACTAAGTTCAAGCCTAGCCCTGAACCACCAGTTCCCCGCTTACTGGTGTAGAAGGGTTCAAATATTTTTTGATGCAGTGACTTGTCTACACCGCACCCATTATCCTTGTACTCAAAGATGATGTCATCGCCCTGTTGGTAATAGTGGATGTCAATTTGAGCGGCCTCTTGCTGCTCAAACGCATGGTTGACGCTGTTGAGGATGAGGTTTGAAATCACCTGCGTCAACACACCGGGAAGGCTGTTCATTTGTAGTTGCTGGTTACCACTTAGAATCGGCTCAACAGGAACTTTACGCGTTTCTGGGTGCAAGCTAGCGATCAGAGCGTCTAGCACATGGTGAATACGGAACTGGCTACGGCTTTCGGACACTTGATCCACCGCGGTTTGTTTGAAATCGCGAATCAGTTTCGCCGCTCGGTCTAAATTGGTTTCAAGCATGGAGCCGCCATCGGTTAAGCGCGTCATGACTTGCTCAAATTGGGTGCTAGTGAGAGTTTGGCTGCTGAATGCGGTATTGAGTTCGTTGGCAGCATCTCGAATGACCGACGTCGCGGTCACGGCAATTCCGAGTGGTGTGTTGACTTCGTGTGCGACGCCCGCGACTAAACCACCCAGCGCGGCAAGTTTCTCTCTTTCAACGAGTTGGTCTTGTGCTCGGTGTAACTGCTCCATGCTTTGCTTCAAATCGACCGTACGTTCGGCAACGGTATATTCAAGGTTTCGATTTAACTCTTGCAAATTGAGTTGGGCTAATTTGAGGTCCGTAATGTTAATGGTCGACACCCGAAAACCCAAAAACTTATCGCCATCAAAGTTTGCTCGTCCTTGAAACATGAAGTAGTGGGTGATGCAATTGAGAGTAATTTGTTGTTCGCATTTAGAAAAATCAGAATGCCTGAGCAGGTGGCGATGCAGTTCATGACACGTTTTCAATGCTTCTATGTTTGAGATAGTAGGCTTTTGTTCAATGTCGATTTGGAGTGCCACTTGCATTTGCTCAGAGCAATAGATCATTCGCCCTGTCTCGTCGGTTTCCCACAGCCAATCGGAAGAGACCATTGCAAAATCATTGAGCCTAATTTGCTCTTGGCGAATGTTTTGGTAGAGGAGTGATACATTGGTAGTGATTTTATTGGTTTCTTCGCCAAGCCAACTCAGCTCATCACCACGACTTGATACCCAAAATGAAGTGGGTAGTTCTAGTGGCTTTGCGGGATGACGAGGATTGTAGGTGCGAAGGTACTGCGCTATGGCAAAGATTCTTTGGTTGATGCTGCGATGAAAGACGATCAGCAAGATGGCGCAGACGACGAGCGTTCGGAACATATTGAGTAAAAGCGTGTAGATAAACTCGCGAATTAGGTAGTCGTAGACCTCGTTGGCATCGGACTCGACGTAGACTTGCCCAACTCGCTCAAGAACTGAAGAGTCAGGGTTTTTATGGAACAAAGGGTACTGCGACTGTATCGAGTTCTCTTGTATGCTTGTGCCCGCCTCAAACACGTACCCATCCGCGACGACTTTCAAGTAAGCGATTCGCGGCAAGTTCACCAAGCCATCAAGGCGTTGTTGCAACCCAACAAGGTCAAATGACCAAAGTGACGAAGCGAGAAGAGGGGCATGAATATCACGCACTTCAAGCTGACGTTGATCGATAGAATCAAACTGCTCTGAATACTCCCATGAGAGTTGCACTAGCGTCGTTAGCAACGTGATGGCGCCACTGAGCAGAATCATAATCAGAATAATACGTCGTCCAATTCGACTGTAAAATGGGTTATCTATACTCTCTTCAAACTGTTTGGTTCGGCTCATAATGATCTGCTGCAAAAGGACTATAAGTACCAGTATAGCTAGCTCTTTTTAATCAATGCGCGTTTTGGTTAGGTAAATACGCGTATGCTGACTAAACTGAAATGAAGTATTCAGTGGAGATCGCCTATGCGACCATGGTTATGCCTACTCTTTTTGTTGTCCTTCCCAGTTCTTGCGAACAAGGTGCTGCTGATTGAAAGTTACCATTCTGAGTACGCTTGGGATAAAAGCTATGTAGAGGGCATCAAGCAAACGTTGCAAGCGGGTATTGAGTTTGACTCGTTTCAAATGGATACCAAAAGAGTACCGCCAACTGACTATGAAAAAATGGCGGAGCTCGCTTTCGTCAAATACACCGAGTACAAACCGGATACCGTGATTCTGGGCGATGACAATGCGCTAAAGTACCTGTGGCCCAAACTCTATGATGAGCCCATCTCGGTGGTGTTTTTAGGCATCAACTCTAATCCTCGAGAGTTATTAAAGAGTTATCGAGGTCAAGCGCAAATTACAGGTGTATTAGAGCGACCATTGTTTGTTAAAACGATTGGTGAATTAAAGCGTCTGATACCCGGTGAGCAAATGAGTGTACGAATCATGTTTGACTCGGGGGTGACTTCACACATTGCTCGGCGGTACATCGAGCGCCAGTACTCCATGATTCACTCTAACCTCGGCGTGGATGTCGAGATTGTCAGCGCAAGGACACAAAATGCGTGGCAGGAGTCCATTTTAAGCGCGCCCGATGATGGGGTCTCTGTGGTGATTGTCGGCCTCTATCAAACTCTGGTTGATAGCGCGGGTGAAAACGTACCTGCAGACGAGGTCATCGTCTGGACGAACCAGAACTCTGCGATCCCAGTATTTGGCTTTTGGGATTTTGCTGTCGCAAATGATAAAGCCGCGGGTGGCGTGGTGCTGTTTGGCAAAAGTCAGGGCGTGACGGCAGGGCAATTGGTGAATAAAATAGTAAATGGCGAATCGGCTCGCAGTATACCGATTCAAATCGGAAATCAGGGAAACGCAATCTATTCGAAGGCGGCGATGGCAAAGTGGGGGTTGACGCCTCCAAGTCATTGGCAAGCGATTGATTAGAGTAATTCGGTGTTGAGTCAATCACAACAATGGGTAACCGTTGCAAATGAAATTTACAAATGACTTAATAGTAGTTACAAAGGTGTATACCCCGAAAGTTTAGCGTAGGCAAAAAGAAAATATGAGTGTATCAAGTAGTACGATACTCACGGAAAGTGGTACTAACGAGTTAGAAATTATCGAGTTTCATCTGGTCAAGCAGATGCCTGATGGCAGCAAGAAGACCTGTTATTACGGTATTAACGTTGCGAAAGTCCGTGAGGTAATTCAAGTACCGGAAACCACCGATTACCCCAATGCTCAGCCACATATGGTCGGGGTATTTTCGTCGCGTGATGTTCTTACTCCACTAGTCGACTTGGCGGGTTGGTTGGGGGTTCCTACCGATAAGGATGTGAGTCGCAAGTTTGTAATCGTCACAGACTTTAACAATATGACAAATGGTTTCCTGATTGACTCAATCAGTCGCATCCACCGTATTTCTTGGAATGACGTAGAGTCACCGAGCCAGTTCTTAGAAGCGGGCGAGCAGGATTGCGTGGTGGCGGTGGTGCGTAAAGATGGCAACCTGATCATGATATTGGATTTTGAAAAAATCATTGCCGACATCAACCCTGAACTTAGCATGGAAAAATACGATGTGAAGTTGGACAAGAGTGTCGACCTCAACCAGCGTATGGTGCAAAAACGTAATGCCAGAACCGTTATGGTGGTTGATGATTCAGCGTTTATTCGTTCAATGATTCAAGAAACGCTAAGTTCTTCTGGTTATAACATTATTGCGTGTAAAGACGGTGGCGAAGCACACGATAAACTGATGAACTTAATTGAAGTCGCTAAGGAAGAAAACCTACCGATCAGTGAGTTTATCGATGGTGTAGTAACCGACGTTGAAATGCCACGTATGGACGGTATGCACTTAGTGAAAAGATTGAGAGAAAGTGATGCATACGCTACGCTTCCGATCGTCATGTTCTCTTCATTGATGAGTGAAGATAACCGCGCGAAGGCATTAGCGTTAGGTGCCAATGATACAATTACCAAACCTGAGATTGGCCGTATGGTCACTTTGATGGATAAGTATATTTTCGGAAAGAGTAATTAAGACTATTACTACTTGCCTTTATGACTAAGCGGCGAGTCAACATAAACAAAAAGGGTACGCAATGCGTACCCTTTTTTCATGTTCAGAGGTTGATTAACCTTCGCTGCGACGGTCACGACCATGGCCACGTTCGCCACGGTAGTTACCACGATGGTCGCCACCACGGTTACGGTCAAAACGACGCTCGCCATCACGACGACCACCTTCGCGGTTGCCATCACGGTTGCCGCGGTAGCCACCACCATCACGGCCGCCTTCACGGTTACCACGGTAGCCACCTTCACGGTTGCCGTCACGGTTACCACGGTAGCCGCCACCATCGCGACGACCACGACCGCCATCACGGCCACCGCCACGACGAGGTTCACGGAAATCGTTGAAGTCACACACAACCGCGTCAACTTGCTTCTGACGGATACGTAGCTTACGCAGTTTGCCCGCTGTATCTGAAGACATTGCTTTTGGTAGCTGAACGTAAGTTTCGCCTTGTGCTAGTTTGATCGCACCGATAGAGCCTTTTGTTAGACCAAGTTCGTTTGCTAGTGCACCAACGATGTCTTTAACTTGTACGCCTTGCTCACGACCAACTTGGAATTGGTAAGTATCCCAATCTTGGTTGTCGAAGCTGCGGCCACCTTCACGACGACCATCACGACCGCCTTCACGACGCTCTTTACGACGTTGCTTATCACGCTCAATCGCTTCAATCATTGGATCTTCACCAATGTAGAATAGTGGGCGCTTACCTTGCTGACGCTTAAGCAGGATGGCTGCTAGTGTCGCTGCATCTAGCTCTAGAGATTCTTGCAGTTTTTCAACCAGTTCAGAGAACTTCTCTAGTGCTTTGTGTTCTTTTTCAGTTTCTAGTTCAGCGCCCAGTTTCGCTAGACGAGATTCTGCAACTTTGTCACGGTGAGGAAGTTGAATCTCTTCCATTGATGACTTAGTAACACGCTCGATAGTGCGAAGCATACGAAGCTGGTTAGTACGAACTAGAAGGATCGCTTTACCTTTACGTCCAGCACGGCCAGTACGACCGATACGGTGGATGTAAGACTCAACATCGAATGGGATGTCGTAGTTAAATACGTGCGTGATACGTGGAACATCAAGACCACGAGCTACAACGTCAGTTGCAACTAGAATGTCGATAACACCTTGTTTGATGTGATCAACAGTACGCTCACGTAGAGACTGAGGAATGTCACCGTGTAGTGCAGACGCTTTGAAGCCACGTGCACATAGCCAGTCAGCTAGACGCTCAGTATCTTGACGAGTACGTACGAATACGATTGACGCGTCAGTCTCTTCTGTTTCTAGAAGACGAGACATTGCTTCGTCTTTTTCTACGCCTTTAACAACCCAGAATTGCTGCTCTACTTTGTCTACCGTGTGGTTTTTACCCGCAACGTCGATGGTTTCTGGGTCACGTAGGAAGCGCTCAACAATGCTCTTAAGCATTGGAGGCATAGTCGCAGAGAATAGAACGCGTTGTGCTGATTCAGGAGCGTGCTCCATGATTTCAGTTACGTCATCCACAAAGCCCATGTTTAGCATTTCATCAGCTTCGTCTAGAACGAACGTGTGTACTTCGTCTAGGTGTAGACGGTCACGGTTGATAAGGTCTTGAACACGACCTGGCGTACCTACAACGATGTGAGCACCGTTTTTAAGAGCACGCATTTGATCAACGATAGATGCACCACCGTAGATCTCTAGCACTTTAAGGCCAGCAATGTTCTTACCTAGGTTCTTAACTTCCGCAGCAACCTGAATTGCAAGCTCGCGAGTTGGTGCAAGAACGATAGCTTGAGGCTTACGTTGACCAAGGTCTAGTTTGTTAAGAAGAGGTAGAGAGAAAGCAGCCGTTTTACCAGTACCAGTTTGAGCTTTACCTAGCGCGTCTTTACCAGCCAACAGGTGCGGGATAGCAGCAGCCTGAATTGGAGTTGGTGAAACAAAACCCATACCATCAAGAGCTGAAAGGATAGAGTCGTTAAGCGCTAGATCGCTAAACTGAATTACAGAATCTGTCATTGGGATCCTACTATTTTTATGTCAACAAAAGGTCCCACGAGCTCTACCAATTCCAATACCAATCCAGATAAGAGCTGATTCCATTCAGATGCGGACAAGTCGTAAATCGCATCAAGCCACTAGGGACATAAAACACATCGATGCCGCTAATAAATGGATGCACAAAGTTGTCGCACATCAAGAGGGGCATTGATATAAGGGGGCGGATTATTCCCTAAAAGCATAAAAAAAGCCAGAAAAAATTGAATTACATCACAAATTTTTCTCAGCAGAGAGAATCTTGGCTAAGATGTGCGCTGCGGCGCTGAAACCTTAGCCAAAAATGGTTTTCGATACTGACAATTGAATGATTAGTTATCAGCTCAAGGTGGCTTGGCTATAGTGCCAGTGATATAGTGTGGGCAATTTTTTCAGTAAGAAATGTAGAGATGTTCCAAGATAACCCGTTACTGGCTCAATTGAAGCAGCAGATTCAAGAAAACCTTCCAAAAAAAGAAGGCACCATCAAAGCAACGGAAAAAGGCTTCGGCTTTTTAGAAGTGGATAGCAAGACAAGCTACTTCATCCCACCTCCGTACATGAAAAAGTGTATGCATGGCGATAAGGTTAAGGCGATCATTCGCACTGAAAAAGAGCGTGAACAAGCTGAGCCAGAAGAGTTATTGGAACAAGGACTCAACCGCTTCATTGGTCGTGTAAAGCTGTTTAAGGGTAAGCTAAATGTTGCTCCTGATCATCCTCAACTAAAGAAGTTGTCACTGAAAGCGAAGACTCGCAAAGGCATTAAGAGTGACGATCTAAAAGAAGGTGACTGGGTTGTCGCGCAGCTTATTCGCCATCCTCTGAAAGGTGACAACGGCTTTTTCGTCGAGATTACCGAGAAGATCACTGATGCCGATGACAAGATCGCGCCTTGGTGGGTGACATTGGCGCAAAACGATTTGCCAAACAGCGAGCCAGCAGGTATCGATAACTGGGAAATCATAGATGACGAAGATCTTGAACGTCTCGACATGACCCATATCCCGTTTGTCACTATCGATGGTGAATCAACCAAAGATATGGATGATGCGCTCTACGCCAAAAAGAGCGAAGCAGGTGACTTTGAGCTGACGATTGCGATTGCCGATCCAACGGCGTACATCACGCCAGACAGTGAAATGGACAAAGTGGCTCGTGAACGTGGCTTTACGATCTATCTTCCTGGCCGCAACATTCCAATGCTGCCTCGTGATCTTGCTGACGAGTTATGTTCTTTGATCGAAAACCAGCAGCGTCCTGCATTATGTTGCCGCGTGACGGTGAGCAAAGAGGGTGTGATTGGCGATGACATTGCCTTCTTCGCGGCAAACATTAAATCTCATGCGCGTCTCGCGTACGACCACGTTTCTGATTGGATCGAGAATGGCGCGTCTGAAGCTTGGCAACCAAGTGATGAGATAGCTCAAGTGGTTCGCGACTTGTATGAGTTTTCACTTGCGCGCGCGGATTGGCGTGAAAAGAACGCGGTTGTTTTCCCAGATCGCCCAGACTATCGCTTCGAGTTGAGTGAAGATAACGATGTTGTGGCCATTCATGCAGATATGCGCCGTAGTGCCAACCGACTTGTTGAAGAAGCGATGATTACCGCGAACATCTGTGCGGGTACAACGCTTCAAGCGACGTTTGATTCCGGCGTATTCAACACTCACGCAGGCTTCAAACCAGAAAAGATTGAAGACGTAGTGAAACTGGTTAATCCTGATGGTGAACTGCCGTTTACCGCTGAGTCTGTTGCGACTCTTGAAGGTTTTGCTGCGCTACGTCGCTGGTTAGCTGAGCAAGAAACCTCTTACCTTGATAATCGTATCCGTAAGTCACAAGCGTACAGCGAAATTGGCAACAAACCGCTGCCACATTACGCAATGGGTCTTGAGCTATACGCAACGTGGACGTCACCTATCCGTAAATACGGCGACATGATCAACCACCGTATGCTTAAAGCACATATCTTGGGTAAAGAGCCAGTGCAAACAGCCGATGAAACTGTAGGTGAGGAGCTAGCGCTTCACCGTAAACATCACAAGATTGCTGAACGCAATGTAGGCGATTGGCTGTACGCTCGTACGCTTGCCGATGAGCCAGCAAAAGAGACGAAGTTCCACGGTGAGATTTTTGACATCAACCGAGCAGGAATGCGCGTTCGTTTGGTGGAGAATGGCGCTGCCGCCTTTATTCCTGGTTCTCTGATTCTGGCGAATAAAGAACGTTTAGAATGCAATGCAGACGAGGGTACGATTTCCATCGATAAAGAAGTGGTTTACCGTTTGGGTGACGTTCTGGAAGTGGTTCTTTCTGACGTAAACCAAGAAAGCCGCAGCATTGTTGCTAAACCGACTCAGATATTTGAAGAGGTTAAAACGGTTGAGGAAGTCACTTCAGACGCTGAATAACCGATTCGAAAGGCTAAAAGGGTGCGCAGGTCGCACCCTTTTTTAATCTTCCCAAAACATCGATTTTGGATCTTTATCTATTTCTCGCATGATTGCTGTCAGATCACTACTTTGAGCAAGAAACGGATAGGGCAACCAGCTTTCTAAGGTTGATTGGTCCGGTAAGTAAAGCTCCCAGCTGCTTTTTCCTTCCGACCATGCGACCTTTGCGACAGGCAACATGTAATCACAGTGGCTTGAGTCGAGCAGAAAATGTTGTTTGATGAACACAACGCCGTTTTCGATCGTTTCATAGCTCGCCTTACCAAGCTCTGCTGGCAAGCTTTGGTTGCGTTGTTGGCAAATGAGCTGCGCTCGACTCTCCACTTGCCTTTGTAGCAAACTCACTACGCTCATTGTGGCTCCCTTAGTTGGTTTAGCACCTGATTGGACGTTTACCGTTAACGCACCACCAAGTTCGTTAGTGTTCAGATGCACTCCCTATACTATGTAACCGGAATTTTGCTGTCTGCATAGCTTTTCACAAAAATGTCATGTAACCGCAATAAGATGACAGCCTGTTTGGAAGCTTACCAAGTTTTAATGGGAGAAAATTATGGTTCGTGTTGTGCTTGCTGCACTGGTGTCTTTCTCATTTGTAGTCCCCTCTGTGACGGCTAAAGAAGTCAACGTATCTGGGTCTACGTCTGTTGCTCGTGTAATGGACGTTTTAGCCGAAAAGTTTAATCAAGTTCATTCTGACAGCTACATTGCCGTTCAAGGTGTTGGCTCAACGGCTGGTATCACGTTAATTAAGAAAGGCGTCGCAGACATCGGGATGAGCTCACGTTACTTAACAGAGAGCGAGCAAGATGAATCACTGACGGTGACACCAATAGCTTTCGATGGGTTAGCCGTTGTGGTGAACCCATCGAACCCAATTCAAAATGTGACTCGTGAGCAGTTGTACGACATCTACAAGGGAAAAATTACCAACTGGAAGCAAGTTGGTGGCCACGATCAAAAAATCGCCGTTGTCACCCGCGAGGCATCGTCAGGCTCACGTTACAGTTTTGAAAGTCTTTTAGGTCTAACGAAAGTTATCAACGGGCGTTTAGTGTCGGATATTAATCCAGACAACTTGGTGGTCAACAGCAATAGCATGGTGAAAACCATCGTTAATCATAACAAGCAAGCGATAGGTTTTATTTCGACTGGCTCGGTGGATCGCTCAATCAAGGCGATTCAATTTGAGGGGATTGAAGCTAACCAGAAAAACATCGCAACGGGCCGTTATGAACTGTCTCGTCCTTTCCTTGTGCTGTATAAAACCGAAAAAGTGGATAAGGATTCATTGGCCTTTATTCGCTACCTCACTGGCAGCGAAGCAAAAGCACTGATCGGAGAATATGGCTACACGCCAATCAAATAAAACTGTTGAAGGAGAGCATCGCTGCTCTCTTTTCTTTTGGCCTTCGCGAAAGTTATGTGAAGCATGAGTTACGCTCGGCTATATCGAGTTTTTTGCGCATTGCGAGCGGGCAGTTTGTCGCTATGCGCACAGCGGTTTTTGCCCGCATTTTTGGCGTGGTACAGTGCAACATCAGCCCTTTTAAAGAGCGTTTGTTGATTGAATACCTCTGACGACATGGTCGCGATACCAATACTTAAGGAGATATTGTGAGGTAATATTTCTTTGAGTTTACGGTAGTGCCTTAATAGTCGATGTGCGTATGTTTCTGCGTCTTTCACACTGAGATTGGGGCACACCAAAATAAACTCGTCACCTCCCCAGCGACCAATATGGTCGTATGAACGGGTGCTTTGTTGAAGGAAGTTTGCTGTTTCCCTCAAAATGACGTCACCTATATCATGTCCCAGTTTGTCATTGATTGTCTTAAAGTTATCAATGTCGACCAAGAGCAGTGAGAGCGGCTGGTCGCTTCTGTTGCATCGGTCGATCTCTTTTTGTAACAACTCATCGAGCATCCACCGATTTAGCAATTGGGTTAGGCTATCTTTTTCCGCTTTAAGTTTAAGTTCATTGTGATAAGTCATATCGCGAATGATGCAAACGCTACGATTTTCATCACCAATACGCTGAGAGGCTATAGCGATCTCCAACTCAATTTCTCGCTGGGATTGGGTGAGTGCTTTAACTCGGCGTGGTTTGTATTCGGCATAGGGCTTGTCACTGTTAAACACATGTTCTCGGTAATGGGAACAAAAGGCCTGATACTCCGACGTAACAAGTTGTTCCAAAGGGAGGTTTCTTAGTTCGGTTTCACTGTACCCGAGAAGCGCGCATGCTTTCTAGTTCGACAATCAATTCGTTGCTGTTGGTGAGAGCTTCGAACTCGATGACTTTTTTAACAGCATCGGCGTAGCTTGCCAGTGCCAGTTGGTAATACCGTTCATCTCGTCGAATAACATAGTTTTTAAAATGGTGGATGAAGCCTACATAACCGATGGCTCGCTCTATGTCGGTCAGCTTCTGTGTCATTTCAACACTAATCGGTGATTGTTCCAGAGCGACCGATTCTAGGCGATTAATCGCATTGGTTTGAACCACAAGGTATACGATAAACAGCACGTTCAGAAACACTGACGCGCAGATAACCCAAGGTAAGGGCCTGTTAACGTAGTTGCCTTGTTTGATCAAAGTAAGTTCTCATGCATATAAAATCACTGTAAGTGTAGAATCTTCATAAGAACCTTGTTGCTTATTTTTCTCGTGATGTGAGTTGAATAGAGTTTTAGATGACAGCGTGTGTTAAATGAGTATAAAAAAACCCGAGCAGTCAGGCTCGGGTTGTTATTTCACACGTCTAGATTAAGCAGGTAAATCCACACCAGCTTCTTGGTGTAGGCGTCGGCACGCTATGCCATCACTGTGGAATAAGTGGCAGCGGTGTGCAGGAATACCTACCGATAGCTTATCACCAGGCTCGACATCCAGTGTGTCTGGTTGACGATAGATCATATCTGCATCAGCGGCGTCAATGTGTAGGTACGCCTGAGTTTCATTACCCAGTTTTTCAACGATATTCACTTCACCTTCAATGGTTGCGTCACCTTGATTGGCTGGCAGCAAGTGCTCTGGACGAACACCAAGAGACATGCGCTCACCAGCGGTCACTGTTGTGCCATCAACTGGAATCCAGAAGGTCGTACCGTTAGCCAGTTGAACCATTACGCGATCTTTTTCTACCGCTTCAATGAACACGCTCATGAAGTTCATTTTAGGAGAGCCAATAAAGCCAGCAACAAAACGGTTTTGCGGGTAGTGGTACAGTTCAAGAGGTTTACCCACCTGAGCAACAAAACCCGCGTCGAGAACCACGATCTTGTCAGCCATGGTCATCGCTTCCACTTGGTCGTGTGTTACGTAAATCATGGTGCAGCCCAGTTTACGCTGCAGCTTGGTGATTTCAGAACGCATTTGAACACGTAGCGCGGCGTCTAGGTTAGAGAGAGGCTCATCCAGTAGGAAAACATTAGGCTGTGACACCAAGGTACGGCCGATCGCAACGCGTTGACGTTGACCACCAGAAAGGGCTTTAGGTTGACGCTCTAGTAGGTGGCTTAATTGCAGGATTTCAGCGGCATGCTCGACACGTTTGTCGATCTCTGTTTTGTCTGCCTTCGCAAGCTTTAGGCCAAACGACATGTTGTCGTATAGGTTTAAGTGCGGATACAGTGCGTATGATTGGAATACCATGCCCACGCCGCGTTTTGACGGCTCAACATCGTTCATGTGTTGGTCGCCAATGTAAAGATCACCCGAAGTGATGTCTTCTAGACCAGCAATGCAGCGCAGTAGTGTTGATTTACCACAACCCGATGGGCCAACGAAGACAACAAACTCGCCTTCTTTGATCTCCAAATCAACATTCTTTGAAATTAGTACGTCACCGTAAGCTTTACATACATTTTTTAACGTGACACTCGCCATCTAGCTCGCCCTCGATCAATATTTTTATTTTGTACTGCTCATCATTATATGAATTATCGTGCGAGCAATAACAGTAGGAATTTGGTAAGGAATGGATTCTTTCAGTTAGTAAGAAAATTTGGGTGATGGATTTCTCTCATCACCCACCAAAGCCAATGTAGAGTTTGCTTCCCCCGTATAGCATAAGCATCTCCCCCGTTTTTGTGAAATCTTGCGATTACAACCCTACGAATGCTTACGTTATCACAGCAAACCCCTGCGGCGTTGCAAATCAGCGCGCTCTTGTAAAAGAACTGACTGTTAAGGGTTCTTACTATCCACTCTTGGATGTCTGTAGTCTGCGTTGATTCAGCGCTGGGTACATCCTCCCGACTGAAATTTTTATGGGGGTAGTAGATAAGGAGGAGGGGTAGGAGGGGGAGAAAGGCGCAGTTAGATCCAGTTCAAATAATTTCTCGCCGTAACATTGAAATCGGTCACATAAAGAGTCGTTTTTGTGATTTTGCTCTCCAACCTCAAACGATGGGGATCACGAAAATAGTCCATAATACTGAGGGCGTAGGGAGTAGGAGGATGAGCTGTTAGTCAGTTTGGCTGAAAATATATGTCGAAATACGGTGAAGCCTCTCGGTTGACCCCTACAACACAAAAATTAAAAAGGATATGAACATGAAAAACGCCCTAAGCACAGTGGCACTAGGAACATTAGTTGCTCTTGGCTCATTTGGTGCAAACGCTGCTATCGAAGAAGGTCAATTAACCATTTGGATTAATGGCGATAAAGGTTACAACGGACTTGCTGAAGTAGGTAAACAGTTCGAAGAAGACACTGGCATTAAAGTGACCGTTGCTCACCCAGATGGTCTACAAGACAAGTTCCCTCAAACTGCAGCAACAGGCGACGGTCCTGATATTGTGTTCTGGGCGCACGACCGTTTCGGTGGTTACGCAGAATCTGGTCTTCTTGCTGAAATTAAACCATCAAAAGAGATCAAAGAAGGCATCGTTGATTTTGCATGGGATGCCGTGAAATATGATGGCAAGCTGATCGGCTACCCTGTAGCGGTAGAGTCACTGTCTCTAATCTACAACAAAGACCTAGTGCCAAACCCACCTAAGAGCTGGGAAGAAGTGGAAGCGTTAGACGCGAAACTTAAGAAAGAAGGCAAGTCTGCGATCATGTGGAACCTAAAAGAACCGTACTTCACATGGCCACTGATGGCTGCAGATGGCGGTTACGCGTTTAAATACGGCGCAGAGGGTTACAACGTTAAAGATGCGGGCATCGCGAAAGATGGCGTGAAAGACGCAATGAACTTCGTTAAAGGCTTGGTTGAGAAAGGCGTGATCTCTTCTGATATGGACTACTCTGTTTCTGAGTCAGCGTTCAACCAAGGCACAACAGCGATGACCATTAACGGTCCTTGGGCGTGGGGCAACATCGAGAAGTCAGGCATCAACTACGGTGTAACGACGCTGCCGAAGTTCAACGGTCACTCTTCTAAACCATTTGTTGGCGTATTGACTGCGGGTATCAGCACTGCTTCTCCAAACAAAGACCTAGCGGTTGAGTTTATCGAGAACTACCTACTGACTAACGACGGTCTGCGTAAAGTGAACGACGACAAACCACTAGGTGCGGTAGCACTTAACTCTTTCCAACGTGAGCTAGATGCAGACAAGCGCATTGCCGCTACTATGGATAACGCGATGAACGGCGAAATCATGCCAAACATCCCTCAAATGAGTGCGTTCTGGGGCGCAGCGAAGAATGCTATCGTTAACGTTGTTGACGGTCGTCAAACTGTAGATGCAGCCCTTGCAGATGCAGAAAAGCAAATGACCAAATAATTTCAGTAATACCCTTTTGAGGAGAGGGTAACCTCTCCTCCTTTCTCAGTTTTATTATCGCTAGCAGGTTCTCTTATGCAGTCAGTTCAAGGTACAGATGCGATGACATCTACAACAACGAGCTTGCCATCAAGTAAAAACGTCTTTATTAAATGGGCAATTCTGGCTTCTGTCGGTATCGTTAATGGCTACGCCACTGTCTTAATGTATTCTCGTGGTGAGACAGCCTTCGCGCTGCTTACTCTCATTCTAACCGCACTGGCGTTGTATATCTTTGGTAGTAAAAAGACTTACGCGCACCGTTACATCTATCCAGGTATTGCAGGGATGATCCTGTTTATCCTGTTCCCTCTTGCGTACACGGTAAACCTCGCCTTCACCAACTACAGTGCCAAAAACCAGCTTTCCTTCGACCGAGCCCAATCCGTATTGCTCGATCGAACGTTCCAAAGTGGTGACAGCTATCCTTTCACCCTCTACAAGACAGACAACGGTCACCGAATCGCTGTAAAAAAAGGTGATCAACTGTTAGCGACTGACGAATTTAATATTGCTGCACCAAGTGCCGATATGGATTTGGCTCCAGTCGAGTCTGTGAGCGGTGAAAAAGAAAAGATCAAAACCATCATCAAGAACAAAACCAGCTTAGGCGAAGTCGATTTGCACCTGCCATCAGGTGAAGACATTCGTATGAGCGGTCTACGTAAGTTTGCGGCGGTTGTTCCTTTGTACACACTGCAAGATGATGGCGAATCGCTATACAGTAATCGTACGGGTGAAACACTGCGTCCAAATATGGAAGTGGGTTTCTATCAACCTGTTGATGAAAACGGCCAGTTCACAGGCTCAACGGTATCTCCAGGTTTTGTCGTCGGTATCGGCGCGAAAAACTTTGAGCGTGTCTGGAAAGATGATGGCATCAAAGAACCGTTTGTTAGCATCTTTATTTGGACGGTTGTATTCTCTGCGCTGACGGTTGGTCTTACCGTTATCATTGGTTTGGTCCTAGCGAGCGTAGTTCAGTGGGAAGAAATCAAAGGCCGCGCGATTTACCGCGTACTGCTTATCCTTCCATATGCGGTCCCTGCTTTCATCTCGATTCTGATTTTTAAAGGTCTCTTTAACCAAAGCTTTGGTGAGATCAATATGGTGTTAGAGGCGCTGTTTGGTTTAAGCCCTTCTTGGTTCTCTGACCCATTGATGGCGAAAGTGATGATTGTCTTTGTGAACACTTGGCTTGGTTTCCCTTACATGATGATTCTGTGTATGGGTCTGCTGAAAGCGATTCCTGATGATCTGTATGAGGCGTCTGCCATTGACGGTGCTAACTTTGTTGATAACTTCCGTCGTATTACCATGCCACTGATGATCAAGCCGCTTACGCCGCTACTGATTGCCAGCTTTGCATTTAACTTCAACAACTTCGTGTTAATCCAACTATTGACTCAAGGTGGTCCGAACATGATCGGAACTTCAGAGCCTGCGGGTTACACAGACCTACTCGTTAGCTACACCTACCGCATCGCATTTGAAGGTGGCGGCGGTCAAGACTTCGGTCTAGCAAGTGCTATCGCGACACTTATCTTCCTATTGGTCGGTGGTCTCGCACTACTCAACCTACGTTTCACTAAGCTGTCTCAGGATTAAGGAGTACCGACAATGGCAATGGTACAAGGTAAATCTCTTAAATACCGTGTATGGGCAACACACGCTGCGCTTTGGATATTCCTGTCAGCGATTATTTTCCCACTGTTAATGATTGTGGCTATCTCATTCCGTGAAGGTAACTTCGCGACGGGTAGTCTAATTCCAGACAATCCATCGCTGGAGCACTGGAAATTGGCGCTTGGCTTCTCTGTGACCAATGCAGATGGCTCTGTAACACCACCGCCATTCCCAGTTTTGTTATGGCTATGGAACTCTGTGAAAGTAGCGGGGATTACATCTATCCTGATTGTGGCACTGTCAACTACGTCTGCTTACGCGTTTGCTCGTATGCGTTTCAAAGGCAAAGATACCATCTTAAAGGCGATGATGATCTTCCAGATGTTCCCTGCGGTACTGGCTCTGGTAGCACTCTATGCGCTATTTGATAAGCTTGGACAGTACATTCCATTCCTTGGTTTGAACACGCATGGCGGCCTGATCTTCTCATACCTAGGTGGTATTGCTCTGCACGTATGGACAATCAAAGGTTACTTTGAAACGATTGATAACTCGCTAGAAGAAGCGGCTGCTCTAGATGGCGCGACGCCTTGGCAAGCCTTTAGATTAGTGCTGCTACCACTTTCAGTACCTATTCTTGCGGTGGTGTTTATTCTGTCGTTCATCGGGGTGGTTGGTGAAGTTCCAGTAGCATCTCTACTACTTTCTGATGTAAACTCATATACATTAGCGGTTGGTATGCAGCAGTATCTATACCCTCAGAACTATCTGTGGGGTGATTTTGCAGCAGCAGCAGTATTGTCTGCACTACCAATTACCATCGTATTCTTACTTGCGCAGCGTTGGTTGGTCGGAGGATTAACCGCCGGCGGTGTGAAAGGTTAATAAGAACGATAAGGGCGACCGCGAGGTCGCCCATTTTGTATCTCGACTTAACAATTTTGGTTTGGCCGCCGATCAGTTAAGAAGAGCGCAATTCTGGCGTTACGCATAGCTGGCTGTTAGTGAGATTCCTTACTGTTTACTTCTAACAGTTTTTGTAACCAAAACCCGGTTTGTCCCGGGTTTTTTTATGCCTAATCGCCAGTTGCAAGTATAAGAATTAAGACACGGAAAGATATGCAATTGGGGCTTGGATGCGACGCAGTGTTCAAATGAATATGCAACAAAGCACTTTGTTACATTGGTAAGTTGGGCTCAATAGTTGAAAACGAACTAAAATTCTCGGCTTGAAGGGGCGCAACCCAGATAGCGCAGCAAAACGTAGACACTCTCTTGTGATAACGCCACTTTTCTAAACAGGTCAGCAAAGGTGTCATCTCCTCCGAAGCAGGTGCGAATGTAGTGATTGATCTCTTGCTCTGCATACCCTTCAACGTACATGGTGCGTACCCACTGATACTCAACCGCCTTTGGGTTTACTAATGTCGTCTCACTGAGTGTAATGTCAGTTAAGCTCACGAATGTTCCTTCCGACTTAAAGATAGTTAGCGGATTTAATCAAAATTAGATGAAAGAAAAATGACAGTTTCATTGCCTTACAAACGGCTGACATAAAACAAGCTAATGAACCTAAAAAAGTGAACAAAATGAGAATTAGCTGAGCATGAATTACGTGACAGTGTGAGGTTGGGGGGAAATAGAGGACGTGGTAATAGTGGTTTGATGAAGTGCAAAAAGTGGCGCGCTTGGCCCCACTTTTGCTTTAGATGCTTATTTTAAATACTTAACATGCGCTTCCATCTCTTCACCGATCTGCTTACGCATATTCATTAGGCGAATGGCGGAGTCTCTTAACTCAATGTCTTCTTCAGTCTGTGGAACCCACTCTGGTACATCGGTTGGTTTTCCATGTTCATCGACCGCTACCATGATCACGATACAGTGTGTCGTGAGGCGGTTTTTCAACTCTTTAGGGTCACTAGCTTGCACATCAATCGCAATATGCATTGAGCTTCGTCCGGTATAAATGACCTTCGCGCTGACCTCGACCAAGTTGCCAACATGGATAGGTTGAACAAAGCGGATTCCCCCTGCATAGGCAGTAATGCAGTATTTGCCACTCCACGCTGCTGCATTGGCATAGGCAGCCAAATCGATCCATTTCATGACGGCGCCACCATGGACTTTGCCACCAAAGTTTACATCACCAGGTTCGGCTAAAAAACGTAGCGTAATATCTCGTTGACCGGTACTCATCTGTCAATCCTTCGTGCTTTCAGTGTTATTGTTATTGGCTGTCGTTCTTAAATAACAAAGCTGTTACTTACGTGCAACCTATATTCGAGTGTAGCTTGGATTTATTGAGATTTAGTGTGGGTATCGGTAGATAAGCGAGTGTCGCGGTGTAAAACGAAGCCCAGCATCTTGCTGGGCTTAAAAGCGCTAAGATTGACGTTGGCCAGACATTACCTTGTCCATTATCGCCATACTCTGCTCGAAATAGGGGTTATAGGTGAGTCGAGCATGGGTTTTTCCCGGTTCAACGTACCCCCAAGCAGAAAACCAAATGTCTTCTCCTTGTGCGCATGAGTTCAATGTCTCTTCTGGTTGACCGTTACTGCAAATCAAGTTGCTACCACCAACGCCATAATTTGGGTTTGTGGGTGAAAAGAGCAACCCCATGTGAGAGCCATTGGAGATGCGCTGTTCGGGTATCCTCATACTGAACCGAGTCGAGCGGGGCTCACTGAGATCGTGCTCGCCTTGCCATACAATATGGTTTGCTGCGTTTGGCATCTTTTCACTAAAGGTTGAGACTGCATATTCGGTATTGATCACTTTGTCCCCCTCACTGAGTAACATGAAGACGGGGCGAGAGTAATTTGCGGCTTCCAGTTGTTCTCTGACGATGGCGGAAGTCTGGTAATAAATGGCCGCCGCGTTCATCGGCAGAGAGTTGTAACGTAGCGGATTATCCTCTGGGTCTTGGTCTGCCCACGTAATAAAGTGGCTAGCAAGTTCTGCAAATTTCACCACCCCTGAACCGGGTTCCAGAGCCGGAGAAAAGAGCAACAGCCCTTGGATAGACTCATCGGATAGCGCTGCAGAAGTCGCAAGGTTCGCCCCTGTAGAGTAACCCCCTAGCCACAGTTGAGCCGTTTCTTGCTTGAGTAATTTAATGTGATGATTGACGACTCCCTGCCAGTCTTGCAAGGTTGGAAGTTGTAAATCTCCCACTTTACTGGCGTGACCAGGAAGGAGTATTGTTCGGACCAAGTACCCTTGCTCGGCAAGGTGTGTGGCGATATCGTGAAAAGAGTACGGAGAGTCACCCAGTCCGTGCACCAAAAGCACACCTTGACCGTTTGGTTGAGCGGGGCGATATTCGTGGGGCAATACACTTGCTAGCTCGGCTTGTTTGTCTTCGGTGATGAAAAGGCGATGTTGCTCTAGCCAACTCTTTGTTTCAGCGACGTATTGGGCAAAGCTATCTTGGCTATAGTCTGGCAACGCAGCAGCCTTTTCATAGGCAGGGTCTTCGACTGGTGAACTGCAGCCGACAATCAATGCGGTCATTGTTGCGGCAAGGTAAAATGCGAAAGCAGATATCTTTCGCGTTGTGTATTCGGTTTGTTCTGGTTTACTTTGTGACTTCTTCATACTCGCCTTCAAGCACGCGTTCTTTGTCCTGTTTTACGTCTCTAAAATTAAAGTGGTTTGCTTTTAACGACTTCTCTAATTTTTTGCCCGTGATAAGCGCGGCAATCGTCAATGGGATTGCTAAGATTAGGCCAAACAGAATGGTAAATATGCCGATAAACAAGGCGAACACATTGGTGAGAATTCTATTCATATTGGATACCTCTTCTAATTTGATAACCAGAATAAGACGGCGTAAATGAATGAAACATGAACAAGGCGCAAAAAAGCCACCATCGTTAAACGAAGGTGGCAAATACGGGGGATTATTATACGTTATAGTGTTGTGGAGTTTTGCCCCGAGCAATGCACGGGGCGATATCCATTTATAGGCAGATTATTTTGTTGGGAACGTTTTGTAGCGAACGCCCATCATCTGCTCCATACAATGAACAACTTGGCAGCTGTAGCCAAATTCATTGTCATACCAAATGTAAAGCACGCAGCGGTTGTCTTGAGCAATGGTCGCCGCACCGTCGACAACGCCTGCAAAGCGTGAACCTACAAGGTCAGTTGAAACGATCTCGGTAGACTCTGTGTAGTCGATTTGGGCTGATAGTTCAGACGTTAATGCCATTTCACGCAAGTAAGCGTTGAGCTCTTCTTTGTCGGTGCCTTTGTCTAGGTTTAGGTTAGCAATTGCCATCGACACGTTTGGCGTTGGGACGCGAATCGCGTTACCTGTCAGCTTACCTGCCAACTCTGGGAGTGCTTTTGCGACGGCTTTAGCTGCACCTGTCTCTGTAAGAACCATGTTCAGTGAAGCACTGCGTCCGCGACGTTCGCCTGAGTGGAAGTTATCAATCAGGTTTTGGTCGTTGGTAAACGAGTGTACCGTTTCGATATGGCCTGAAAGCACGCCGTACTTATCATTGACTGCTTTTAAGATTGGGGTAATCGCGTTTGTGGTGCAGCTCGCCGCAGAAACGATGGTATCTTCTGCTTGGATCACCTTGTCGTTCACACCAAATACAACGTTCTTGATGTCACCTTTGCCTGGCGCGGTAAGAAGGACTTTCTCTGCACCGTTACAAGCTAGGTGCTGACTTAAGCCTTCTGCATCACGCCATACACCCGTATTATCGACAACAAGCGCATTTTTAATACCAAAAGTTGTGTAATCAACGTCTTCTGGTTTGTTCGCGTAGATGAACTGAATGTAGTTACCGTTAGCGATGATCGCTTTGCGTTCTTCATCAACAACAATGCTACCGTTGAACTGTCCGTGGACTGAGTCGCGGCGCAGTAGACTTGCACGTTTCTCTAGGTCACCTTTTTTACCACCACGTACCACAACAGCGCGCAATCGAAGTGGGTAACCCGGGCCACTTTTCTCTACCAACAGGCGAGTAAGAAGACGGCCAATACGGCCAAAGCCATACAGCACAACATCACGAGGTTCTGAGACGGTTTGGCCGTCCATTGCACCCATCAAAGAGGTGTGTAAAAAGTCTTTCACACCGTGAGCGTCGTCGCGGCCTTGCCAGAATTGGTGAGCCAGCTGCCCTACATCAATACGACATGGAGACAGCTCCATTTCTGACAAGGCTTTGATTAGAGGAAGAGTCTGTTCTGGGGTGAGAGGCGTGCCGGTGTAACGGCGTGCGAGGCGGTGCGATTTAATAATATCAATGGTCGCTGCGTTGACGAGTGTTTTACCGAAAAGTAACACTTCTACGCCTTTTTGACGGTAAAGCTGACCAAGTAGGGGAGAAATTGATTCCGCAATCGTTTGGCTTGTTTGCCACTCTAAAAGATGTTTCTCTGGACTCATGTTTCGTTTGGACCTTTCACGTTTTGGGGGCTGACTCTACTTTGCTTGTAGGGGAGCGAGTAGAGATGGTTGCAGTGTTTGAATTTTGTAATTTTTATGCGGCAGGATTGTAATGCTTAACATCTTATTCTGCTAGCAAAATTAATGACAGGTGATGTTACTGTTTTTGTGGAGTATTTTGGTGAATTAGCAGAAGATTTCTCAGTGGTTATGCTTATTGACAATTTCAAATCTTGATAGTTATTTCGTGAAGAAAAATACCAGTAGCACATAAATAGTGTAACGCTTAATCTTTTGTTTATTTAATTCTGTGATCTTACGTGACTTATCAACGCTAAATGTAAACAAAACAGGCCAAATTGAGGGTTAGACTTTCGCGGTGCTGTGTCCCTGCATCAGTGGCTCGCGTCAATGCTGGCAGAGATCACCTTTTCGTGTCCGAGATTTGCGATTGTATGATTCGTCTACTCAGGTTAGTCGATAAATAGTGTGCTTGTTTCATTGGTTTATTACGCTGCGTATGCTCGCAATCGTATCGTCGACTCTAAGTTTTAACCGTTTCGTTGCTTGCTTTCATTCAATACATTGAAAACTTAGCGCTATCTCGTCAGCAAATTCTCACAATAGTGTGAATACCATTGAATAACCTCCTACAATTGAATTTCTAGATTGCTCATTTGATTCAAGGATTGAAATCAAAATGCTTTTGACAAGAATGTCTATAAAAAGTCGACTGCTGATCCTGTGCTTGCTTCCAACTATTGTGATTGTTTTACTCAGTGCTAATCAGGTTCATCAGATACAAGAGCGACTTGAAAGCTATCAGGTCATCAGTGAAAAAAATGCGTCCATTAATCTCTTGATGGAGTATTCGCATCATAGCTATGCAGCCTTGTCTAAGCAGTTGAGTGGCCAAGATGGGCAAACGTCGATTGCACTCGCACAGAGCGCTTTAGATCTCTTACTCACCAAACAAAACAAGATGCTGTCGAACAAAGCAGAACGCGAGGTGTCGTCAAGCTATGTGGTGGAACTGCATCAGTTGATTACAGAGTTAAATCAAGCAAGTCCGCAGCAAACCGTGGAACTTGGTCGCCTGATCTATGACATCTTATACGACCTCTATTCCAGCATTCTTTTTACTGAAGGTGCTCATTTTAATAGCCGAGTACACCAGCTTGATATCATTCTCAGTGACCTCAGTTGGCTTCATTTTTGGATGGAGCGAGAGGCGTGGTTGGTTAAGGAAGTCGAAACAGAAGGCTGGCCTTACGCCGATTTTGCGCCGGAGTACTTTCGCATTAGCGAGCGCCAACAGTATTATTTAGATAAGTTCATCAGCCTTGGCGCGGATACTCAACAGTTCCAAGGGCTGCTGCAAAGCTTTACGAGCCCAGACTTTCAGCAAGGCGCGTTTGTCAAAGAGCAGCTCCTCTACAATCGCTTTTCTCAGCAAGAGGTTCAGCAGGCTGTTCTGATTGTAGAGAAACGAAACCAACTTCTTGAAAAACAACTCATCACCTATTCTAGGCAACTTCAGCAAGAACTTATTGATGAAATAGAAACCAATCAATACACCATGTGGGGTATCGCGAGCGCTGGAATAGCGGTTTTCTTTCTCCTCTTTGCGTGGGGAGCCAGTACCTTATATCGGATCAATTCTAAACTCACCCGCATTTTAACGGTGATGAGCAATATGCGAGACAGCGGACATGTTGATCAAATTCCTATCGATGGGAATGATGAATTTACTCGTTTCGCCCATGAGTTGAATGACACCATTGCGCGGCAAAAAGCGTATCAAACCAAACTCGTTGAAGCCAAGGAGCACGCAGAAGCGGCCAATCAGGCAAAAAGTGTGTTTTTGGCCAACATGTCCCATGAGATACGAACTCCACTGAATGGCATTATCGGCATGACAGAAATTCTTTCAGATAGCCAGTTAAACGGCAGTCAGAAAGAGATCCTTAATGATATTGATGCGTCGTCTCATGCCTTGTTGGTGTTGATCAACGACATACTTGATCTCTCTAAAATTGAATCGGGTAATTTGGTGCTGTCACCGCACACTGCAAACTTACGTGAGATCATTTTTGACACCATGAATATGGTTAATGCTCAGGCGCTCAAGCAGGAAGTCACGTTGAAAGTGGAGTTTGCTGATGATGTGCCTGTGTATGCTGAAATGGATGAATTTCGCGTCAAACAGATTCTGATGAATTTGCTGAGCAATGCGATCAAATTCAGTGCGAATGGGTCTGTATTGGTTCGACACTCGGTTGATGGGCAGCATCGCTTAAATATCGAGGTATTGGATACCGGTGTCGGCATTGCCGCAGATAAACTAAGCGACATCTTCAAACCGTTCACGCAAGAAGATGGCACCATTACTCGTCGTTTTGGTGGCACGGGTCTTGGGCTAGCCATTTGTCGTCAATTGGTTGAATTGATGCGTGGTGAGCTGGTGGTTGAATCTCGCGTTGGAGAGGGCAGTCGATTTACCGTTATTCTGCCGTTAGTAAAACCACAGCGGTCACCGGCTCCAGTTTGTTACGATCTTAAAGTCCTGTTCATTTCCAATCAAGCCACTCACCAGCAGCTTGCATATAAAGAATGTGTGCGCTTGTGTAGCAGTGTCACGCAGAGTGAAAACTGTCAGCAAGTGACGGATCTATCTGATGATTTTGACCTTGTGGTGTATTGTTTAGCGCGTCATTCAAAGTCCCGACAAGACTTAGCTAAGTTAAGAGCGCAGTTTACGTCTGCGGACATTATCGGCCTTCAGCATCATTTGTACATTGAGCCCGATCTCGAAGGACTACTTGTCGCGCAAGTGACACTACCGATTTTAGGTAAAAGGTTTGAAAATGTACTGAGTCAATGTCAAAACGACTCTCGATTTCGCATTGCTCGGCAGGTCCCGCCGCCCATGCCAGACACCGGGGATGTTAAGCGGGTACTGATTGTTGAAGACAACTTAATGAACCAGAAAATAGCCAGCTTTTTTCTTAGTAAGGTAGGGATTGAGTTTGCAATAGCCAGTAACGGTTTAGAGGCGTTAAGTTTAGTCAAGAGTGGCAAAGAGTATTGCGCGGTGTTAATGGACTGCATGATGCCGATTATGGATGGATTAACGGCCACGAAAGAGATTCGTAATTGGGAACGGGAAAATCAAAAAGCGCCGGTGCCAATTATCGCACTCACCGCCAGCGTATTGCCTGAGGAGATTCAGAGCTGCTTTGATGCGGGTATGGACGCTTATCTCCCCAAGCCCTACAAATCAAAGCAGCTTTTTGACATCTTTGAGAAACTAAGCGTCACCTTCTAGGTCACTTAAAGGCAACCAGTTTACTTTAACGCCAGCTTGCAAAAACATCTCTTGGCTGACCTTGATTTTGTCTCCCCATCGAGAGAGGAAATCTGGGGTTTGCTCAGGGCAGTGGACCGCAGAGATGCCTGTTTGAATAATCTTAGCCGCACAGTTTGGACAAGGAAAATGGGTAACCCAAATCTCGCAGCCGTCCAAATCGCGCTTTGCAAATAGAATGGCGTTCTCTTCTGCATGGAGAGTCTTGAGGTATTTCATCTCTCTATCGTCTGTCATTGCACTGTCTGAAATGCCATGTGGATAGCCATTAAAGCCAACGGAAACAATACGATTTTGTTTAGTAATGACCGCGCCAACTTGTGTTGAGGGGTCTTTACTCCAAGAGCCAACAAGTTCCGCCATTTGGTAAAAGCGTTGTGCCCACTTCGATATCATTAAGTTTGTCCTCTGGAGATGACCTCTTATCCAATCGAGGTTGAATAAGAAAAAGATTAATGTGATAGAGATCGGCTAATAATATCCTAATTTATTCCGCTTTAGTCCAGAAAATGCGTGTTGATTCTCTCGGCGGCGGGTGTTTGCAACGATATTAGACGATCTGGATCACACAAAGCTAAGTGTGCTCAAACTTCAGAACATGACGTATTGCCCGCTTTCTTGTGCGAGATCTCTTACAAAGGCGTGAGCGTAAAGCGGAATCTAGCCTGAGAAAATCTCTAAAACAATATTTAAGTATCTGTTTTATATGGTTTTGTTTGCTTTTTGTTCAGTTTTGATAGGGTGATTTTGTCCATTATTTGATTGTTTAATTTGGTCGATTGCTTAATCTTAAGTTGTCAGCAGGGAGCAGACACGGAACAGGAAAGACCCAAGGATAGGTCATCTTCAGGACGAAGATTCGATTATTCAGGATGAATGGTCGGCAAGGAAAGCGAAGGACATTGGCTGGACGCTAGTAACTAGGATGGTTACACAAGGAAAGACAATGGACGCTTAACGGACTAAGGCAATGCTATCAGGATGATAGAACAGGGACACCGCTTAAGGATTAAGTGATGTGAGTTAACTAGGAAAGTTAACGGGCTGGATTGCCAAGGACACCGCTAGGATGGCGATGATAAGGAAAGTGCTGAAGGATTCAGCGTGCTATCAAGGAATAGATGCAGGGAGCACCTATTAGTAGCCGGATTGCTGCGAGTAAGATTAGACCCCACTAGGCGAAAGCTTAGTGGGGTTTTCTTTTTTCTGCTTTTCTCATCGAGATACCTCACTTAACAATTCTTTGCCTACCATTGTTGAAGATGAAAAAGTTGAAGATAAAAAAAAGCCAACCTCAATAAGTGAGATTGGCTGATATAAGTGTGAACAATTGAGTTCACTAACAACGTCAGTTGGCTAGGTGACCCTCGGCTTAAAAAGGGTCATGAATACTATTGCAGTATATGTGCCAACTTTTATAGCGCTTAATTGCGCTATTTTTAGCCAAAATAAGCGTTTTTTTCGTTTTCCTTTGCAATATGAAAATGCAAAATGCAACTAACCATACATTTGCTAATGATATATTTAATAGCTATATGATTACAGCATGACCAAACTTGCGGTGCCTAAGAAGGCGAAAAAGCCAACAACATCCGTAACCGTCGTCAATACCACCGAGCCTGCGAGGGCAGGATCGAGTTTCAGCTTATCCAACGCAATTGGGATTAACACGCCAAATAGCGCTGCGGTAATGATATTGACGATTATCGCCAGTGCGATAGTGGCGCCGAGTATCGTCGATTGAAACCAAAGCCCAGCCATCGCACCAATAATTAGCGCCCACAGCAAGCCGTTTATCGAACCGATTCCAATCTCATTTTTAAGCAGCGCCCAGCGGTTACCCGGCGTAATTTGGTTTAACGCCATCGCACGAATCATGAGGGTCAGCGTTTGGCTACCCGCAATGCCACCCATAGACGCGACAATCGGCATCAAAACGGCCAACGCGACCACTTGGGCAATCACATCTTCAAAAAGTCCAATGGTTACAGACGCCAAAATCGCGGTCATTAGGTTAATTCCCAACCACACTCCACGTTTTTGTGAGCTTTTCATCACTGGCGCAAACAGGTCATCGCCTTCGTCCATACCGGTACCCGCCATCAATCGAGATTCGTAGATTTCTCTTTGGGTACTTAACGCAAACTGCCAATCAATTTCGCCGACCAGCATTTGAGTCTCATCCGTGACGGGCATGGCGGAAACCGACGAGTGCTCCAGTGCTTCAATGGTTTCTGCTAGCGAGAGTTTCGCATCCAGTGTAACCGCGTTTTCTATGGCGATGTTTTTAAGGCGCTCGGTCGGCTCGGCGCGAAGTAGATCAATATAATTGACAACCCCACGGAACTGTTTGCGTTTGTTGATTAAATAGATCTGTTGCGGCGCGTCGTAGCTGTATCGCTCCATCAAGATGTTGGCTTTCTCAACCGATATATTGAACGGTAGTGTAACGACTTTTCGCTCTGCCCATCGACCGAGTTCATCATCTTCGTACTCATTGGCTTGGTCGTAGAGCTCAAGTTCATCCTTTTCAATTAGAGATAAGGCGTCGTTGATGATCTCTTCTGGGAGAGAATCCGACCACTCGATTAAGGAGAGGTTATCTAGCTTTGCAAGCGTTAGCTTTAGCTCGATTTCCGACAGCTCTTCAATGATCGAGTAGCGTACTTCCGCACGCGCTTCAGTAAGGACCTCAATATGCAGTTCTAAAGGCAGGCTTCGCCAAAGACGGACACGCTCGTCAATGGGAAAAGCTTCAAGAATGAGGGCGACTGCACCGGGTTCCAATCCGTCTTCGATAGAGTCATTTAAAATAGCAACTTGTTCACCGTCTTCCGCTTGAACAATTTGTTCGATCAGTACGGAGAGGTCTTGCAATTGGCTCACTGAGTACCTCGAATTTCAATGTAATAGAAACTGATGATCAAGGTACTCTAAAGTGGAAGAAAAACAATCCCCTAAGGTGGCTAAGTGTCTAGATAGGGCGTGACAAGTTGATGAATGTTGACTTTCGCGCCAATCCTTGCTGCAAGAAGGTACAAACCACCGATTTTTCGATGTAGGAACAGAGCATCTGCGGGAGGGGTGTGCCAGTAGTCTTGCTCCATACTCAACACCGAACCTGCTTGCCGCAATCGCGTTGCTAAGTCACTGCGTTTGAAGTCGTACGCCTCGTCAACCAACATAGGTTCACACGCCATGTTGACTAAGTTGAGAATCGCACTGCGTTGCTCGGGCAAAATGCCTTGGCTAAAAAAGCCAATTTGCTCGAGCGCGCTGTTTAACCCAGTTTCATCTTGATTAAGGGCTGCACGAAACGCTTGCCGATAGCCGGAACTGAATCGCTCGCTATATTCACGCGTTGCGCCAAAATCCAGAAGCCCGATTTGCTCTGTTTCTCGCATGAAGAGATAGTTGGCAAAATTGGGATCGGTTTGAACCATTTTGAACTCGAACAGCTCTTTAAACAGAAGGTCGAGCAAGTTTGTCATGGCGCGGTCTCGCACTGCTTCAGGCTCGTTGACTAGAGTCTCAATGGGCTCGCCTTCAAGGTATTCCATTGCAAGGACAGATTCTGAGCTTATCTGCGAATATACTTTCGGCACGACAAAGTGGGGGGAGTCTTTCAATGCTTCCCGATAGCGATGGGCAAACTCCGCCTCTCTGACATAGTTTGCTTCATCATGAAGTTGCCACTTCGCTTCTTCCAGCAATCCTTTGTAATCCACAGAGTCGGGGATCAGTCCAACCATTTTTAGCAAGGTCCCGACATTGTCTACATCGCTGTCGATGCTTTTACGCACGCCAGGATACTGAACTTTTACTGCAATGTTATCGCCATCATCACGGTATGCTTGGTGGACCTGACCAATCGACGCACTCGCGATGGGCTTAAAATTGAAGGCGAGGAACTGAGATTTCCACTCTGCCCCTAGCGCGTCCGCGAGCGTTTGGCTCAACTGCTTTGAAGGCATTGGGTCGGCGTCGGAACGCAATTTTGCTAAGATTTCAGCGAGCTCTGGCTCAAGAATATCACCCGCATCCATTGATAGCATTTGGCCCATTTTCATCGCAGCGCCCCGAAGATGCGCCAATTGTTGAGTTAGGCGGTGAATGTTTTTTGGTGTGAGCAGGAGATCGCGCACATTCGGTTTATTACCTTGAGCGATTTGCTTGGTGCCTTCGGCAATGACGTTTCCGGTCACCCGTGTTGCCAATGAGGCAAACTTACTGAACCTCGAGATGCGATGAGTAGGAAGGCTGCGTTCCTTAGTTGACATGAACTTCTCCCGCTGAGTTAGTTGATTAAATCTCCTTGTTTATACGGTAGAAAAACGCATTTGGACACAATAAGAATGAGAAACCGCTCATTTCTGAGCGGTTTTGGTGATCCTTAAATGGAATAGAAGAAGTAGAGCTGTGATTTCATTCGGATGATGATTCCACGTATGGCATCAAGAAAAGCCATAAACCCAATGGGTTTTTCACCACTTACCCATGCGAGCCCTACAGACCCGACGGGGATATCGTACCCCTCAGGCTCTTCGATTTTAAGCCTCACGAAATGGTGCTTGTTTTGGAGGTTTTGTCCGGTTGTTTTTCGCACCGATTGATCCAAACCCAGCAAGTTGCTTTGGGCTTCCCCAGTGCCTTCGACGATGCCTTCAACCTCTGCGGAAAAAATTTTTCCTGGATAAACGGAAGAAGCAAATTCTGCCACTTGGCCTGGTTTCACGTTTCGAATCGCTTGGTGGTTGACGCGCATCAGAACGTATTTTTCTTCGGTGTACATTTGCAGGCGAGGCATCATGGAAACGCGCTGCCCTTCACGCAGAATGAAGTTAGTCACAAACCCATCTGCTGGCGCGCGAACCAGAGTACTGTCGAGATCCCATTTTGCTTTCGCGAGCTGCTCTTGCGCTTTTAACCAGTCGGCGTGTTTGGCTTTTACCGCGAGTGTCGCTTTGCTTATCGCCAGCTTCGCTTTATCCGTTTCCACTTGCTTGGTTTGCAGTTGAGATTCAATGGTTTCGATATTGAGCTTCGTTTTCGCAACTAAGGTTTCTTGTTTGTCGATGTCACTGGCGGTAATGGTGTTTTCGACGACGCGATTTTGCTCTTTGTAGCGTTTAAGCATCTTTTGTTGCAGTTCATAGTCGACTTTAGCCATTTCAAGCTGGCGCTCTGTGGTGGTTAAGTCTTGCTGCATTGAAGCGTAGGTCGCCTTGGCAATAGCCACATCTTCTTGAGCGACTTCTTTCGCCACGCTGGTGGCTTCTTCCGACACCTTGGCTTGATTGTAGGCGATTTGATACTGGGTATCGTCAAGGCGGTAAATCGCTTGCCCTTTTTTAACTGACTGATTGGGTCTAATAAATATCTCTTCGACTTTGCCAGTAACATTGGCAGAGTCAGGACGAAGCTGAATATGAGGTGATTGAACCACCGAACCGCCGGATAAGTCCATAGGAGTGAAATTGATCAGTCCAACCCAGACAAACATTAGCCAAGACGCGCCCCCGAGGTAAGCGAACCCTTGAGTGAATTTGTTCCAAGGCATTCCCACTAGGCGAAGTAAGTAGATAAATAATGCCCAAACGGCCAAGCCTTCTAACATTATGCTTCCTCGTGTTGTGTTTCAGTTTTTGGGGCATGTCGCCACGTGTCGCGAAGGTTAACAATCGCTTTTTCCATATCGACAAAGGCAAGAATCACGGCGATAACCCAAACCCAATGCCACAAGAAACCGATCCATGTGAGGGCGGTGATTAAGCCTATTTGATGGTGATCCTTACTGTGCGCTTTGTTGATGGGCAGTTCATGAAACTTCCAAAAGCCAACGATCGCGGCGCCAACGCTGGCGATAAGGACAAAAGCGGCAACAACATGAAGTGCAGTGTCTGCGCCAGTGCCGACAAAAGGAACGCTTAACAAACTCATTGAGGTCTCCAATCATTCTGAGAGCCGCCAGTGTGTTTGAGATTTGCCTATATCGATTTTTTGTGACAGATTAAATCACAACTTAGTGATTTATGATGTAATCAGTATGAATCAAGTTCGATTTATTCGTGCGCTTGGCATCAAGCAGCTCCACTTACTCGCGAAGCATCGCTATGGCATTAGGCAAGGTGGGCTTTATATTCCTGAAAGCGCGTTAGAGAACCCAATGACACTGCTCCCTTTGTCAGAGGTCAACCGTTGGTATGAAAAGCTCGAAGAACAGAGTGAAAACAGCGATGTGATTTTGGAGTTGAGTCGAGAAATAGACCTCAGCAAACTTGGCGCTATCTCTCGTTGGTTTTTGTCCGGCTACGATCTTGCCTCAACCATTCGTCGCATCAACCACGGGCTTAGCTCACTTCAATCTGGTGCCTATCTGTCCGGGGCGCAAAGTGGTGCGATCTTAAAATGGATCTACCACAACCCATACATTGAGCCGCAGTGTAAGATTCACGACAGTATTCGAGTAGCGGTCTTTATGACGAAGATCCTACGTAGCTACCTCGGAGAGGACTTTACGCCAATGCGAGTTCTGGTGTCGGGAACGCGTAAAAACCGCGAAAAATATGAAGCGTATTTCGGCTGCCCTGTGGAGTGGAGCCATTGCAAAACCGAGATTTGGTTCCACTCTGATTTACGCTTGGCGACACAACAGAAAAACTTGTTCCCTCAGCAACGTTTAGCGATGAACTTCTCTGATTTGGATGAGTTCCTGAATATGCCGGAACCGGACGATGAGGTGAAGGTGATCTATGAGGTCATTAATTACAGTCGTCATTACGGGCTGCCGACCTTGGAACGAGTCTCGGGTTTACTGGGGCTCTCTACTCAGCAGTTTCAGCGTAAGCTGCATGGATTTGGAATGAACTTTACGACAGTGATGGGGTATGTGCTGAGTAATACCGCGGTGAGGTTGCTCAGCCGCGGTTTATCGCCTGACGAAGTCGCGTCACATTTGGGCTATCAAAACAGCGCCAGTTTCAATCGCATGTTTAAAAAACATCGCGGTTTGACGCCCAAACAATATGTGCAGCACTTTCAAGATCTTTTTTAGCCCGACGTGCCTTCTATGAATGGTGCCAGCGGTCTCCATAAGCCGTGCTGTAGTCGGGCTCTGGCAGGTCTCCGAGCTCATCTGCTGGCTCAAGCGGCCCGACGACGGTGCGATAGGGCAGGACGCCCGCCCAAACAGGTCGCTCCAAATCACTTTTGTCGTCATTCACGCCTGAGCAACTTATTTTCACCGAGGCTTCCGTGAGAGGAATACGAAGCACCATGGTCGCTGCGAGTTCTTTATCGCTACTGAGTCGAACGTGATCGGTTCGACCAGGTGCGATGTGTTCGATAAAGTGGTTTAGCACCTGATCCTTTTCCTGCTTGTCTTCAACGCGCTCAAAGGTGCCAAAAATCACGGCTGAGCGATAGTGTGCGCTGTGGTGAAAAGCCGATCGAGCAAGCACCCATCCATCAAATAAGGTAAAAGTGAGGCAACTTGGCTCTCCTTTGCTTAGATTGCGCATCAGTCTGCTGTTGTTTGCCCCATGAACGTAGATGTGGCGGTCGACTCGCCATGCCAGCATGGGAATGATCACGGGGCCGCTTTCCGTCGTAATGGCAATATGTGCGATCAACGACTCATCTATGATTGCGTCCAGTTGGTCTGGGTCAAAGACCGCTTTGTGCTGTCCTTTGTTGATTTCGGTTCTTTTCGTTGTCGATAGCATCGCAAAACTTCCTTTCTTATTGCTCCATAGGTGATAAGGTATCGTTGAAGTGGTACTTTGATTAGAGCCAGTTTTTTATGATGGATGGATCCAGTTTTGACGCCAATCGACAGTGGGGATTTAACCCTAAGTTGCAAAAATAGCCCCTTGCAACAGCAGCTTTTTCAAGCCATTCGCAGTAAAGTCGTTAGCCATTTGTGGCCGCTTGGAGGCAAGCTGCCATCAACGAGAAAGCTGGCACTCGAGCTCTCCATTAGCCGCAATACGGTGATCGCTGCCTATGAACAACTCGTCGCAGAAGGTTATCTTGAAAGCCGCCCAGGGTCAGGGTTCTTTGTTGCTGTAGAGCTTCCGGAACACTACTTAAATGTGAAGGATAGGAACCCCACACCGTCTGCTTCTTCTGTGCGCAGAGAGCGGCCATTGTTGAATCAACCATTCTCCCCCGGCATTCCTGATTTGGCGCAGTTTCCAATCGAAAAGTGGCAGCGTTTCTTGCAGCGCCACTCGGGACGCTTGAGTTTGCTTGGTTGCCAAGACGTGCAAGGGAGTATGGCACTGCGCAGCGCGATTGCCGATTACTTAGCGACCAGTCGCAGTGTCTCTTGCTCGCCAAGCCAGATAGTGATCACCTCGGGCGCTCAACAGGCGTTGTACATTGCAAGTCGAGTGATTTTGCAATCGGGCGATGCACTTTTAATGGAGCAGCCGGGTTATACGCAAATGAGTAAAATTCTCGATTTGAACCGAGTTCAGGTCGAGCCGCTTTGCGTGCGTCAGCATCAAGGGTTTGACTTGCAGCAGGTCTTCTCTAGCCGTGCCAAAGCGCTCTATATCACTCCCAGTAATCAATACCCGATGGGAACAACGTTAAATACAGAGCGGCGTTTAGCACTTATTCAATGGGCTGTGGCAAACAAGAGCTGGATTGTTGAAGACGACTACGACAGTGAGTTTCAGTTTGCTCATCGTCCCTATACAAGCTTGCAAGGTCTTGCCAGTGATGTGGGAGGCGCGAACCGCGTTATTTACATCGGTTCCTTTAGTAAAGTGATGTTCAACGGACTGAGGCTTGGCTATATGGTGGTCCCTGAATCGACGGTCGAGCAATGCCTAGTGGTCAAAGATGCAATGGGAGGTGATACGCCAACGCATACTCAAGAAGCGCTCGCAGATTTTATTCGTGAGGGCGATTTATTGCGCCACATTCGCAAGATGCGTCGTCTGTATCAACATAAGCATGCGCTGACTTGTCAGTCGATTCACCGCCATTTTTCTCCACAGGTTGAGGTGATCAGCCAAGCGGCAGGTTTGCACGTGACGCTTAGCTGGCTCTGCTCTGTGGACGAAGCGGAGTTTGTCTCGCAGGCCGCGGCAAATGGGCTAGTCATTCGTGCGCTCAGTTACTACGAAGACAGCGCGGTTAAGCAGGGAATAACCCGAGATTGGGGAGGTGTTGTGCTCGGGTTTGGTAACGTTGCATTGGACGACATAGAGTCAAATATCGCCAAGTTAGCGCGAATATTTGACTCACTAATGGCGAAGGCTTAGTTCGGCTCGATTTGGGTCTCTTTTTTGCCAGAATACTTTTGCCACGGTAAACAGAGCAGCCCGAATACGCACAAAGCGTAAAGCATGGACCAACCCAAACAAGCGAAGACGAGCACACAAAGCATTAGCGAAACCGCAGCTAGCCAACGGCCAGCTCCTGTCAAAAGTTTGAACGCAGAGAGCATGGCCAGCAGATACACCAGAACGAAGATGCCATTAGCTAGCTTGAGGAAAAACTCCAAATCGAGTCCTGAGATTTCACCAATCACGCAGGAAATGAGCAGCACGACTGCAATCGCAATCGTCGCATTCGCTGGGACGCCACGAATGGAGAGTCTTGCCAGTGCACTATTTGGGCGGTAATCCCTTGCTTGCGCCCAGACCATTCTCGACAAACTTTGTGTATAAAGGTTGACGCTAGCAAAGCAGGCTGCGAATCCAAGTCCACTGATCAACAGCTTAAATTTCTCACCAAACAGTTGCTCAGACAGCCAAGGAATCGAGGCGCTGTCAAAGCCCGCTGAACCATAGGCTTGGTATTTAAGAATCACGACCGAGCAAGCCCAGTACGTTGCGCCTGCAATAAAACATCCAATCAAGATCGCGATAGGGAAATCACGTTGTGGGTTTTTAAACTCTTCTCCCATATGCGCAAATGCTTCTATACCGACAAAGCACCAAAACATCACACCAAGCGCCGCGCCGATACTCCAGAGGGACTCTTGAGTAAGTTCTGGCATAACCATGTCTGATGTATCAATTGAACCTTGCCACCAAAAGCTCGCGATGAGAGCGAAAATACTCAGCGCGATGACCGTTTGTAACCTTCCAGAGGATTTGGTCCCCGCGAGGTTAACCGCGACAAGCAGGCCGACGGTGATAATTTGCGCCATAAGAGAGCTATTGATTGGCTGTGGAAGAAGCTGTTGTAAAAAACCGGCCGCCAAGGCAATCGCAGCGGGAACGCCAACAGGAATGACGCTAACAAACAACCAAGCGACGCTTTTTTCTAACCGTTTATTGAACGCTTGTCTGACAAAATAGGCAGTGCCGCCTGCATTTGGGTAACGTTTTCCAAGTTGGGCAAACGTTAGGGCGATTGGGCAAATGGCGACAAACAGAATCAACCAAGCCCAGAGAGAAAAGTGGCCGGCAATACCCGCGGCGATGGCAGGCACCATAAATAGACCCGTGCCGAGTAACGTGGTTGAGAGTTGGCCTATGCCAGAGATTAAGGTGATGTCCCTTCTGAGTTCGCTCATTGCATTGCTTCCTGTGCTAGTGAATTACAGCTTAATCAATTACCCGCATGATGGCAGCCATCAATTCGTCGTAGATAAAAGTCAATATGACGGAAATTCCTGTTAGATAAGTCAAATTGATCACTTTCCCCTGTCGGGCGTTTGTGTCACATTACTTTTAATCAACAGGATAAGTTGGGTAATGAGCTGGAAGAATATGGACAAATTTGATCATCAAATCATAGAGATACTAAAACGCAACGCGAGATCCTCCGTAAGTGACATTGCTCGTCAGGTCAATCTGTCGCGTTCGGCTGTGACGGCACGCATTGCTAAGCTGGAGCAGGAAAAGGTTATTTTGGGCTATCACGCTCAACTTGCAGACAAACAAAGCGACGCTCCTAAAATTCAAGCCTATTTGGCGCTTAAGTTCGATATGTCCTCGACGACTCAGTACTGCGAGACTTACGCAGAAAAGATCTATCAGATTGATGGGGTGAAGTGGTGTCATGCGATCAGTGGCGAGACTGACATGATGCTCTTTGTGGAAGTGCCAACCATGCAGCAGTTGAATGAAGTCCGTGATGAACTGCAAACCATCCCTGAGTTACGACATTTAATGACCCATACCGTCTTAACGGAGTTTTTCAATACCCATGGCCATTGACCAGATCAACCTAAACCTGCTTCGCTCATTGCAAGTGCTGTTAGATGAGTGCCATGTGAGTCGCGCCGCCCAGAAGCTTAATCTAACTCAATCGGCAGTAAGCAGACAGCTGTCCCAACTGAGAGAACTGTGCGGTGATTCCCTATTAGTTCGTGATGGCAATCAGTTGATCCCGACACCAAAGGCGATGGCTATGAGAGGAAAGCTGGCTCAACTGCTGGGTGAGGTGGACCAACTGCTCAATGATAAACCATTTGATCCTTTGCTGTGGCAACAAGAATTTGTCATTTCCTCGAGTGACTATGTGGCGCAGTATATTCTGCCAAGTATTGTCGCCCTCGGTGCTGAGCATGCGCCGAAGGTGAATCTGGCGTATCGTCTATGGCAGCCTGATTATCTTTCCAAAATGAATGAGCAAGGCATACATTTAGCATCGACCATGTTGCCAGAGCCGCCCAAACATCTGAGCAGTGTTCAAATTGGCGAAGATAAATCCCTTTGCTTGATGCGAAAAAACCACCCATTGGCGAGCATTGAATCGCTGAGTTGTGACCAGATAACGGCGTATTCACATCTCAAAGTGACGGGGGGAGGAGACAAAGACAGCCCTGCAGATATTGCCCTGAATGCATTGGGTTATCAGCGCAGAATTGCACTTAAAGTGCCGTTCTTTTCGGCTGCCATTAACGCCTTACTTGCGAGTGATTATTTGATGATTGTACCTGAGCATATTGCGATTAATCTCTCACGTGAGTATCCACTTACTTACGCGACTCTCCCTTTTGATACTCAGGCACACCAGTATTGGCTGATGTGGCACCCTAAATATGACCTCGATAGCGCGCATCAATGGATGAGAGAGCGGGTCCTCCATGTCATGCAAACATGCCCTTATTCGATAGGTATGATTTGACATCATGATTGGTATGATTAATGACAATTTCAAATCATAACCTGTGTCATTTACCTTGATAAAAGGACACAACAATTAGGAAAAAAAGATGACTCTGACGGTTTGGCTTTCACTGTTTACTATTTGCCTATTAGGTGCGATGTCGCCTGGGCCAAGTTTGGCGCTCGTGGCGAAACACAGCTTGGCAGGAGGCCGTATGAATGGGCTCGCGGCGGCGTGGGCTCACGCGACAGGGATTGGTATCTATGCGTTTATTACCCTTATCGGCTTGGCTGTGGTGCTGCAGCAATCCCCACTATTGTTTAAGAGTATCAGTTACGCGGGCGCAGGCTACTTAGCCTACTTGGGATTCAATGCGCTGCGCTCGAAAGGTGGTGTTGCCGCTAAGCTGGAATCGGGTGAGCAAACTAGCCTTTGGCAGTCGGCGCGAGAAGGCTTCTTGATCTCACTGCTTAGCCCGAAGATTGCTCTTTTCTTTATCGCACTGTTTAGCCAGTTTGTTGCAGTTGGGGATGGCTATGCGGCAAAAGCGGTGATCGTTGCTACACCTCTGGTGGTTGATGGCTTGTGGTATACCTTGATTACTTTTTTACTATCCAGCCCGAAAATAATTGATAGAATTCGTTCCAAAGCACAGTTGATCGACAGATTGTCTGGCGCGGTACTCATATTGCTTGCTATCCGAGTCGTGCTCACAGTCTAGATAACAACCATGCCCACGTTAGAATGGGCAATCAGGGAGAAAATAATGATAAGACTTGCGGTCATTGGAACCAACTGGATCACAGACCAGTTTGTTGAAGCGGCATTGAAATCTGGGGAGTATCAACTCTCAGGAGTATATTCGCGTTCACTCGAAAGTGCAGAAAAATTCGCGGAAAAGTATGACAACCCTGCACTGTTTGATGATCTTGATGCGCTAGCGACATCACCTTTAGTCGATGTTGTGTACATAGCGAGCCCCAATAGCCTACATGGCCCACAAGCAATTCAAATGATGAAAGCGGGTAAGCACGTCATCGTTGAAAAACCGATGGCCTCAAGTTTTGCACTCGCAAAGCAGATGTTTGAGGTGGCAAAAGAACACAATGTGATTCTGTTTGAAGCCTTTATGTCTTGTCATATGCCTAACTTTAAGCGTTTGAAAGACGCTCTCTCGTCAATCGGTAAGATTCGCAAAGGTTTGATCACCTATTGTCAGTATTCGTCGCGTTATCAAAAGTACCTCGCGGGAGAAAATCCCAATACGTTCAATCCAGCGTTTGCCAACGGTTCCATCATGGATATTGGTTTCTACTGTTTGAGTTCGGCGGTTGCGCTGTTTGGTGAGCCCTTGGCAGTAAATGCGCAAGCGCACCTTTTGGAATCAGGAGTGGACGGCAGTGGCAGTGTCACTATGAGCTACGATGGCTTTGAAGTGGTCTTGCAACACTCGAAAATCAGTGATTCCTACTTACCGAGTGAAATTCAAGGGGAAGAGGGGGCACTGTTGATTGATATGATCTCGACAGCGAAGAAGCTCACCAAATTCACTCGAGGCAGTGATTTAGGAGTGGATCTGAGCGTTAAGCAAGAGACCAACCCAATGTATTACGAAGCACAAGAGTTTGCTAGGCAGTTCAAGCAGAAATCAGCAGATGAAAAGTGCACGCAACGATCTTTGATTGTGGCAAAATTACTTGAGGAAATTCGCCGCCAAACCGGTGTGAAGTTCCCTACAGATACGATTAGCTCAACCAAATAAGAGAAAAACAGATGCAAGCTGAAGTGAAATGGATTGATGAGTTTAAGTTTTTAGGTCACTCCCAGTCGGGGCATTCCGTGGTAATGGATGGCAACGGAGGTGCGACCGCGCCGAGCCCAATGGAAATGGTGTTGATGGCCGCTGGTGGTTGTAGCTCGGTAGACGTTGTCGATGGGCTCAAAGAAGCGGGCCAAGCTGTGACAGCATGTATTGCCAAGTTGACCACAGAGCGTCGTGAAACGGCACCACGTATTTTTACTAAGGTGAATATTCATTTTGAAGTGTCTGGAGAGAGCCTAGATGCAGAGGTTGTCGCCAAAGTCGCTGCCGATTCTCTGGAAAAGTATTGTTCAGTGTGTTTGATGCTTGGCCAAGGTGTGGAGATGACACACAGTTGGGAAATCATCTAGTTTCACGCTCACCTCATAACTAGCCGAGCAATTAGCTCGGCTTTTTTGACGAAGATAATCACTATGTTTCAAACCCATAAATTTACCATCGCCGGTATTGCGGCCATTCTGCTTTGGAGCAGTGTGATGGGCGTTGCCCGTGCGGTGACGGAAATGCTTGGCCCTGTTGGTGGAGCCGCGTCGATTTACACCGTTGCTGCCCTTTTTCTTGTCGCGGTGATGGGCGTGCCCAAATGGCGCCAATATTCTCTGCGTTACGTGCTGCTCGGCGGCGGGCTTTTTGTCGCCTATGAGATGTGTTTAGCTCTGGCTTTGGCAATGGCGAATGATCGCCAACAAGCCATTGAAATGTTGGTGATTAATTACTTGTGGCCAGCGTTAACCGTGCTTTTAGCGGTGTTGGTGAGTGGCAAGAAAACCAATGTGCTGGTTTATCCAAGCGTGGCACTGGCGTTTGTTGGCGTTGCATGGAGTATTTCTGGCGATCAAGGACTCTCTTTAACCCAAATCAGTGCCAACATTGCCACTAACCCGACGACCTACGCGATGGCGTTTGTTGGCGCTTTTCTGTGGGCAATCTACTGTAACTTGACCAAGCGAATTTCTAACGGGCAAAATGCTATCACGCTGTTTTTCATCATGACGGCGATTTCTCTCTGGATTAAATACGCCCTAAGCGCTGAAACTGGAATGAGTGTGACGTTAGAGTCGGGCAGCTTACTCTTAGTGGCTGGGGTGTTTATGGGCAGTGGCTATGCGTTATGGAACTACGCCATCATTGGTGGGAACATGGTGCTACTGGCGACGTTGTCGTATTTTACCCCTGTCTTATCGACCATTATCTCGTCGATTATTTTAGGGATTGCACTGTCGTCTAGTTTTCTACAGGGTGTCGTGATGGTGACCTTGGGGTCGTTGATGTGCTGGTGGGTGACACGAGATAAACCGATCACCAAACAATCTCGATAGGCGTGCCAATAGTCACTAGGCTGAGTAACTCGTCCATTTCTTGATTAGTAATTGCGATACAGCCATCCGTCCAGTCAAAGCTTTGCACATAATTGGCTGGACGACGCTCTCCGTTTTTCAAACCGTGTATCTTGATGTCTCCGCCTGGATCGAGGTTGTGCACCCTTGCATACGTTCTATCCCGTAGGTTGGGGTAGCTAATATGGATCGACTTATAATATTGCGAGTCTTCGATAACAAAATCGAGATAGTAGCGACCTTCTGGGGTTTTTTGATCGCCTTCCTGTCTCTTATGCCCTTTTGGTGATCGCCCCAGAGCGACTCTATACTCCCGCACTACCTCTTTGCCATCCATCAGGTACATTCGGCGTTTAGATTTATCCACTTTAACTAAGTCTACGCCTGCGATGGACACCGCTGAAAACAGAGTCAGTAACGTCATCAACAATAGCTTTTTCAATGGTCTCTCCAGAGGTATTGGGGGTGTGCGCCCTTGGTACTTTTATTTTATACCGATCCAAACTTAGGGATGATCCTCTTTCTTCGAGGTCGTATCGGATAAACAAATTACATCTTGCTCACTGATGTAAGTTTTGGAAATAAGATCATAAAAAATGTAAGTCGTATCATATCTCGTAAACTTGCTTCATATGAAATGCGAGGCACTTAACAATGGCCCTGAATAACATTTGATTGCACCTTGGTAACTGTTACTTTTTTAATCGAAAAAAGATAATAAAAAAGGTCCAGGCTAGGATTATGTTCCCACGAATGCTACTCAAAAACATCTTATCAGCTAGGAACCAACGGTTTCTCGCTAATTCGTTGTTCCAGTATATCGATGAACTCTTGGGTGTAGAGCACATCGGTGTGTTCAGCGAACCGAAAGGCGGCAACTCCGCCGAATTCCTTTACAAGAAAGGGGAACCCGCTGACTTAGAACTATACCCTAAAACCTTCTGGACTTGGGTATCGCAATTTGACACCTCTGATGGTCTTCTGCCTCTAAAAATGAACACGTGTCAATGGGCATACGAACAGCACATGTCATCTGAGAGCTATGTGTTTATGCTCGACAATCGTCCTGAAATGCGTACCTACCTTATTGCCGAGAATGTGGATCCTCAGCGTATCAGCCAGTCGAATGAGAGCAATCAACTGGAGGCGCTACAGATTATCGCCGCGCGCTGGCAATGTGTTCGCGCAGAAACCGAAGCCGCGAAAGAGTTCAAACAGCGAGACATTAAAGAAGCCAAATACTTAGATGTCATCAAACAGCGCGAGCTATTTATTGAGAATATGAAACTTGTCCAGCAAGTGGCGGTGGACATTTCTAACCCATCTAATCTTGATGAGTTGTATCGAATGGCTGTTGAGTCAGTGCGAGATAAACTAGGGTTTGACCGCGCTGTGTTTATGCTGCTCGACATTAAAAAGCGCTGCTTTAGTGGGACTTACGGCACCGACGAGTTCGGTAACACAGCCAGTGAGCACCATACCCAATATGATTTGCATCAGCTTGAAGAAACCTACATTAATGCCTTGTTTGAAGGGAAAGAAAACCTAGTGATTGTTGACGGTGCGCCATTGTACACCGCTGGCAACGTGATTGGTCAGGGCTGGAATGGCATGCTCATCCTCCGTGATGGCGAAGAGATCATTGGTTGGATTGCGCTCGACAATTATATTAATCGTAACCCTATTACCTCCTATCAACGCCAAATGCTCGAGTCATTTGGCTCGCTCCTTTCCCAGATTTATATTCGTAAACGTCAAGAACAAAATGTGCGCATGTTACACGCCAGTATGGTTGAGTTGTCGCGCTGTATGACGGTGAGCGAAGTGTGCAAATCTGCGGTCACGTTTGCTATTAACCGCTTGGGTATTGATCGTTTTGCGGTATTTTTGACCGATAAAGAGTGTACCCACATGCAAGGTACTTGGGGTACTGATATTCAAGGCAATGTGGTGGACGAATCCTACTACCGTTCAGATACGGTCGAGCGCTCAATCGTTAATGCGGCTAAAGTCAGCCCAAACGATGTGGTGTTTGAAGAGTCGGTTCCCATCTACCATGACTTCCATATTGTAGGTTTTGGTTGGACTGCGATGACGATGCTTGTCGACAACAACGGGGAGCCTATTGCGTTTATCGCAGCAGATAACCTGATTAAGCGAACCCCTCTCACACACCAACTGCGAGAGGTCATTCGTATGTTTGCGTCCAATCTGACGGAAGTTCTGTTGCGCATTCGGGCTCAAGAAGAGATCCATCAGATGAATGAGAATCTAGAGCAAGAAGTGAAAGCGCGTACTCGGGACCTACAGAAAGCGAACGAACAGCTTGAAATGATGGCAAAGATGGATCCGTTGACGCGATTGGGTAACCGTCGCATGCTCGAAACGACGTTAGAAGAGTTGTGTACGAGTTGCGAGGATGGGAGCCAACACTACGGTTTAATCCTGGTCGACATCGATCATTTTGGTTTATACAACAATCATTACGGCCATATGCAAGGCGATATCGCATTGATGCGAATTGGCAATATTTTGCAGCATCATACTCAGTCAGAAAACGAAGTGTTTTGCAGAATTGGTGGCGAGGAGTTTGCTTTGCTAGTGGTAAATCAATCTCCAGAACGTGTTGCCCATTTGGCGGAATGTATCCGAAGATGCATTGAGGATGAGCAAATCCCGCATCACCTCAATACGTGCAGCGAGTTTCTCACCGTCTCTGTAGGGTATGCGGTTCTGGAGCTTGATCAAAGCGAGTTCAGTTTCGACCGTTTGTATGTCGAAGCTGATGACTCGCTTTATCGGGCAAAAGAGCTAGGCAGAAATACGGTTAGTGGTAGCGTGAGTTTGATTGAAGTTGCGTAACTGAGCCCCGAGAATAGCAAGGCAGCCTCTAGATGGCTGCCTCTATTTTTCTCGTTATTACAACGATGCAAGTTCTGTACTAGCTGCTAGCTTTTTCTTTTGTATTTTTTCCACCTTTTTGATGAGTTTCACAAGCTGACGGCTATCCCAGGTTGCGCAGCTTGACGAGTATTGGCTTTGGTTCATTGCCTCAAGCTCTAAATCGATTTGGCGTTTCAAATCGTCATCTTGAATTTGAATTTCTGACCACCAAAGATTGAAGCGGTAACCGACCTGAACCAAGTCTTGGGTTTTAATTACATCCATCAATGTGTCGAGGCTCGATTGCGCTTTTGGCGAGGTGCCTTGAGCTTGGCGCGGCGCTCGTTTCAGCTTCAATAACCATGCAAGAGTCATCAACCAAAGAGAGGCAAACAAGGCTGTTGCGTGGGGCCAATAGCCTCGGTCAACAATCGTCACTGTCTCTTGCGTCACTTGCGGTGTATTGAGTAAAACTGGTTCACCAGTATTGATTTGCTCGCCTGGGCCTACATTTAGCGTGATACCTTCAATGCTGGCCGTTGCAGCGGCTTCTTTTTGGCTATCCCACCAATTGAGTTGAATCGCGTTGAGATCAATGCTTCCTTGCTGCTGAGGGATCAACACCTGCTTGACTGTCATACGCGTGAGGTCGTCACCTAAGGCGGAAAACTGCGGTTTTTCTTGATACACACGCACAGAGCTTGGGTAGTTGACCTTGATGTCGGGGAAGCGTTCGCTAGAAAGCCCCTGAATATCAAGGGTAATCTCGCGGCTAATGGAGTCTCCTACTTTGGTGTCTAGAGTTGTGGAGGTGAGATTGTTGCCCTCACTGTCCATCCAACGTTGGGTCATTGATAGTTTCGACGCGGGTAACCAGTGTCCTTGAAAGCTATCTGGGATCGCGTGAACCTTGATAGTGAAGGTTTTTGGTTCGGTGTTGGCCGATACCAGTTTGGTGGTGCCGCTACGATTGTCGCCAACAATCACGCTACCTGCAAAGCCAATCCCAGAGAGAACAAAGTCGCCGGGCTTATCTGCGGTGATACGGTAGTTTTGATCGAGAACCGTCACCTCAACACCGTCTAAAACGCTTTGGTACTGATTCGGTTCCCCGATCGCGTCCAACGTTAACCCTTCGCCTTTCGGCGGAAGTACGCTTGGGTTTTGCAGCCTTCTTGGGTCCGCTTTAATGATCAATCGCGTTTTGAGCAGAGCGCTCTCACTTGGATAGAGAGTTTGTTTATTGAGGGTGCTCTGCAGTTCGACAAGATCGCTAGCCTTTGGCGCTTCACTGTCCATATTTACTTCAATGGCGATAGGATCAGATTTCGCCCCTTCGACTGAAAATGACGGGATTTGGGTGATACCTAAGCGCTGAGCGGCGAGAGACACATTCCACTCGCTCCTCGTTGTTCGGCTGCCGTTGATAATGTTGAGTGAGGTACCAAAACTTGGTCGACCGACGTAAAAGTCTTGTTCTAATACGCTAAAGTCAATCTCATCTGAGTCGACTTTCTCGTCTACCACAATACGCAGTTGAAACACTTCGTTTTTAACCACTTTGTTTTTGCTGACCGTCACCCAAATGTTCGCGGCAGACGACGGAGCGCTCACCAACGCGAGTAAGGTGGCGAGTAAGCTGATAAAAATGCGTGTGTTGAGGTTCATCATTACCATTTCTTACCTGTTTGTTGTGGTGGTTGTTTTTGTTGTGCTTGTAGCAGCATTTGCGCTCGCAGCAAACGGCTTGGATCTCTTGCTGCTTCCACTTGCTGGAGTTTTCTCAACTCGGGATCAATCGGTTGTTGGTTATCTTGGCTGAGCTCGGCAGCAAGAGCGTCAGAGTCTGTTTGCGGCTCGTTGGTTGAGGGTTGAGCCTGCGATTGAGGGCTTGGCTCACTGTCCTCTTGTTGACCTTGTGGCTTATCTTCTTGTTGACCGCTTGGCTTGCTTTTTTGCATGCCATCTTGGTCATCATGCGCTTGCTCACCTTGTTGAGGTCGGGCTTTTCCCTCTTGTGTCGATTGCTGTTGTGGCTCTCCTGTGTCAGAGGCTTGCTCAGGGTTCGACTGCTGCTCAGAGGGCGTTTGTTGACCTTCTTCCTGCTCTGAAGATGAACGGTTTTGCTGAGCATTTTGATTGTTTTGTTCAGGTGACTGGCTAGAATCGCCTTGCTGTTGCTGTTGCTGTTGCTGTTGCTGTTGCTGTTGCTGTTGCTGTTGCTGTTGCTGTTGCTGTTGCAGGCGCTTCTTTCCCCACTCTAAATTGGTGCGTGCGTCTTGATTATCGGGCTCTTGTTTTAGAACCGATTCGTAGAGGTCAATCGCATCTTGATAGTTTCCGAGTTGAGCCAAGGCATTTGCTCGGTTGTACATTGCCTGCGGGCCAGAGAGTGGCGCTAGGGTTTCTGCTGCGCCTTGGTAGTCGCCCGACTCATATTGGGCAATGCCTTTCCAATTAGGATCCTCAAACAAGTCTGCGGCTTGTTGGTATTGTTTGTTTTCGAAATGCTGCATTGCTTGCTGATCTTTTGTTAACCATGGGCTCGCTTGGGCCGACGGTGAGTGAGCAAGTGGCAAAACTACCAGTGCAACCGCAAAGAAGACTCCTCGGCGAAACATCATCAACGCTGGAATAATCAGCAGTGGAATCAACCAAAACCCTTGATTGATTCGTTCTTCAATCATTTGATCGCTTTTGGTTGCACTTGCTTCATCGACTTGGGATGTGGAGCGAGCAATTTGCAACACATCATTGTTGGTAACTTGCACGGGAACAAATTGACCACCCGTCTCGAAAGCTAGTGTTTGCATATTGGTAAAATTGGATTTCGCAACAACAGGTTGGCCGTTGTCTAGCGTCATTAGGCTGCCATTGTCCAGTTTTATTGGCGCGCCTGCACGAGACCCTATGCCGAGTATCGATAGGGGCCAGTTTGAGTTGCTCAGCAGGGATTCGATGGCGTTTCGCTCGGTATCATCAATATCGTCAGTAACCAATACGATATGACCGGTTGCGAGGCCAGTGTTTTGCATCATCTCGATGGCGAGCTTTACACCACTGGCGGCATTCGCGCCGGGGTAGGGCATAAGTTCAGGTGATAAGTTAGGCACCAAGTTGGCGATGGTGTTGGCATCACTTGTCATTGGGCTAACCATATAGGCGTCGCCTGCATAAGCGACCAAACCCGTGCTCCCTTCTAGCCAGTGAGAGAGTATATCGGTCACTTTGTAGCGTGCTTGAGTGAGTCGGTTGGGTTTAATGTCGGTGGCGTACATAGACATCGACATATCCATCACAACGACACGGGCACTGGTGTTGGCAAAGCTTGGACGCTCAAGGGCGTGAAAACTAGGGCCGGACAGCGCAACTATTGCAACCACCCCACTCAATGCGATGAGAGCGAATCGGCGGCGATTGAGCGTTGTGGCTTGAACTCCCATCGCTTTTGCTAGATGGGGCGCGATTAAGGTTTGTGTTTGCGCTCTACTCTTTATCCAGAATATGAGGGCGAACCATGGTAGCAATGCGATTAACCACATCGGGTTAAGGAGAACGAAATTAGACATGATTTCTCCTCAATAAGATCAGAAAAACAAAGCCAAGCAAGGCAATGCTCAGCGGCAGTGGAAACCACTCTTTTTGTGGACGCCAAGTTTGTGTTGCCTGAGAAATTGGCTCCAAACTGTTGATGGTGTCGTAAATTGTCGCGAGCTCTTTGGCGTCACGGGCTCTGAAGTACTGCCCGCCAGTCACTTGTGCAATGTCCATCAGTGTTTTTTCGTCAAGGTCTTGGGCGGTGTTGACTTTGCGGGTCATGAAAAACTCTTTCACGACCATTTCTCCAGCGCCCACGCCTATGGTGTAGATCGTTGCGTTGTATTTTTTGGCGATCTTGGCGGCTTCTAGCGGATCCAGCACGCCTGACGTATTGCTACCATCGCTAAGCAAAACCATTACGCGTTGCGGCGCATCGCTATCGACAAAGGTTTTGGTGGCAAGACCAATGCCCTCACCGATGGCCGTTTTTTCCCCAATTAAGCGCAATACCAACTGATTGACCTGCTCGGCGATGGTCTTTCTATCGAGAGTCAGAGGGGTTTGCAAATAGGCGTGATCGGCAAATAAGACCAATCCCAAGCGATCTCCCTCTCGTTTGCTCGCGAAGTCACTTACGACCTTTTTTACCGCGGTGAGGCGATCGACGTAGTCACCATCATCAAGCATATCTTCTTTGCTCATGGAGTAAGAAAGATCGAGGACCAACATCAAATCTCGATGCTTCGGTTGAGTGGTGACCGGCTCTCCATACCACACGGGTCTTGCCATTGCGGCAACCAGGGCAACCCAAACAATGGCGGCGATGATTTTTGCCAACCCATTTTTCGGCGCGTTTCCTTGCCCATGACTTGGGACGTACGGCAGATAAATGGGTGATTGATGTTTAGCCGCTGGCGCAAAGTAGTAAATGACCAGTGGCAAAGGTAGTAGCAATAAGCTCCACCACCAAACAAGATCAAAACTAGCCAACTATGTTCTCCTTCTTTTCGGTGGCAGTGCTTGCTCTACCCAATCTTTGCAATCTTGGAGCAGTTCATCGCCATTAGAGATAGGCTGCTTGCTGTACAGCGCCTGCTGCCATTGTGTTTGATTGGGCGTAAAGCGCGGTGCCTTGAGTTGACTGTCTAAAAACTCATACCAAGTTGGTCCGGTTAACTGGGCGATTTCTTCACGAGGGTAGTAACAAAGTGCCGCTTGCCTAACGAGTTCAATCGCTTCTGACGGTTTAGTTCCTTGAGTTAACAGTCGCAAAGCCGTTTTCTTGGGCGCAAGGCGCTTTTTGTTCCAACGCAGCAGTAGCCACATAACGAGCAAGCATAAAAGGACTGCTGCAAAAACTGCCCACCATCCCCATGCGAGTGGAAACCAAGCTGGGGCCTCTGGTAAATGCAGAGGTTGGAGTGAGAGTGGTGAAGCTTGAGTATCTGTACTCATGATTGGAATCCATGTAGCTGGTGAATAAGCGCAGTGTCGCTAGAGAGCGTCGAAAAACTCATGCCCAAGCGATGGGCAAGGAGCTTGAGTTGCTGCTGCTGTTGATTGAAGGCAGACTCAATACCTTGGCGCGTTTTCTTTGATGAGAAGTCGAGCCAACGTGTTGTGTGTCTGTCTGATACTTGTTCTGTGCCACGAAAAGCCGTAATGCCTTGCTCAAGCGGATCACAGATTTGAATCAGACGAACCCGATTATGCTGACCCAAACGGCGAAGCAGGTTTTGATCTTCTTCACTGAGTCGAATGAAGTCGCTTAACAGGACAATCTCACTGCCTTTCGGACACATGCGCGCCAAGGCTTGAAGCCCTTTGGCCATGTTTTCGTCAGCGCTGCTGGGGTCGGTAAGTTGAGCTTGATGGTGCGTCACTAGGGCTTGGGCAATCGCCAATGCCCCTTTGTTACGCGATGTCGGTTTTAGCTCAATAAGCTGGTTTCCCAAATCCAACAATGCGCCAACTCTGTCTTGCGCAGAGACACTCAGCCAAGCGATTAGGCTCGCCATGTGTGCCACCTGGACCGATTTAAGCATTAGCTGAGAACCAAATAGCATACTTGCACTTAAATCAAGGTAGAGCACTATTGGCTTTTCTCGTTCTTCCGTAAACAGCTTGGTATGAGGTTTTCCGGTGCGAGCGGTTACTCGCCAATCAATCGCGCGGATGTCATCACCACTTTGGTATTGGCGAACCTCACTAAAATCCATCCCCCGACCAAGTTGTCGGCTTTGGTGTTGACCAAGCATCTGTGACCACAGACTTTTGGCGGGGGGCAACCATTGGACACATTGCTGCTTATAGTAAAGCAACTCATCCAAGTTGAGGTTAACGCCGTTACTGTAAGGCGCGAGTTCTGGTGTCATACTCACCTCTATGCGCTGCCGACTAACGATAAAATCTTGTTGATGACTTGATTCGGGTGTATCCCTTCCGCTTGTGCTTGGTAACTGAGTAGCAGACGATGACGCAAGACAGGGAATGCCATCGCTTGGACATCTTCAGGTGAGACGAAATCACGTCCGTTTAACCAAGCGTGAGCACGAGCGCAGCGGTCTAAGGCGATGGTCGCGCGCGGGCTGACACCCATTTCAAGCCATTGGTTCAATGTATCGTCGTACTGCGACGGTTGGCGAGTCGCCATAACTAAGCGAATGATGTATTGCTCAATCGTGTCAGCCATATGAATATTCAGCACCTCTTGGCGCGCAGCAAAAATATCCTCTTGGCTCAATCTTGGCGGCTTAGCACTGCTGTCACCTTTCGCTTCGCCTCGATTTAAGCGCAATATAGCCAATTCACTTTCTGCGTCTGGGTAGTCGACATCAAGGTGAATCAAAAAGCGATCCAACTGAGCTTCTGGGAGTGGGTAGGTGCCTTCCTGCTCGATCGGGTTTTGAGTCGCCATAACCAAAAAGAGCGCTGGCAAGGTATAGGTTTTACGCCCTGCGGTGATCTGCTTTTCTGCCATCGCTTCGAGCATGGCTGCTTGCACTTTTGCCGGAGCACGGTTGATCTCGTCAGCCAGAATGAGCGAATTGAAGATCGGACCCGCTTGAAAGGTGAACTCGCCAGTTTCAGGGCGATAAATGTCGGTGCCCGTTAGGTCGGCGGGGAGGAGGTCAGGGGTAAACTGAATACGGTGAAAATCCCCTTCAATACAGTCGGCGAGTGATTTTACTGCGCGAGTTTTGGCTAAGCCAGGAGGCCCTTCAACTAAGATGTGGCCATCTGCCAACAGTGCGACCAACAATTGCTCGACCAATTCACTTTGACCAATAACTTGGCTGTTTAAGTACTCTCTTAGCTGTAAAAGTGCCTGTGATTGCATTCCATTTTCTCCTCATTTTTTCACTTAGTGATTTGCAACTTAGAAAAGTTCCGTCCCTTAAGGTGTTTTTACCTCACTTGGCGATAAAAGCATCAATAAGAACAAGCCATGTCGATAAAGCCTTATCGGTCAGCAGCTTAAGATATGGGGCTAAAATTTAGAGAAACAATATTTCATTAGTGAAATCACAAATCTCAAACTAGATATCAAAGTTTTGCAGGAAAAATGTCCGGTTAACTACAAATTAGTAAAGGAATGTGTCAAAACGTCGATATACTTAGAAGATTGGATAGGCCTCACGTGGGGAGAGCATCGGCGAATGTCGTCAGTGTGAAGGCCAAACATTTACAACCATTGCTTTCAGAAGGCAGAGAACCAATGAAATTTAACTCCATTAGTATCAAGCAAAAGGTCGTTGCAGGGATTACCTTCGCTGTACTAGCGTCCACCATTATTGTTGGTGTTATGGCGCAACGACAAGCGCGAAGCGTTCTTGAACATCGTCTTATTGACATCGAACTCCCGTCAATGCTTGAGCAAATCAACGCGCAGATTGACCGCGAAGTTATGCAGCTTTTGTTAGCCGCAGAACAAGTCGCGAACAACGAATTTATTAAGCAAGCGGTCAATACCACATCCATTGATGCGCAAACCGAAGCCTTGTTGGTGAAAGAGCTTAATAACGTACGTAGTCAATATCAGTTGAATGATGCGTCTGTCGCGAACCGAAACACCGCATACTATTGGAATCAAAACGGCTTCTTACGCCAACTAAACCAACAACAAGATGGTTGGTTCTTTGGCTTTACGCAGTCAGGTAAGCCGACGTCGGTCAGCATTTTCCAAGAGGCGAATGGCGACGTGAAAATGTTCACCAATTTCCAGCTAACCAATGGGTTGACCATGTCCGGCTTGTCGAAATCAATGGACGATATGGTCTCTTTGCTAAACGGCTTTAAGATTGAGAAAACTGGTTATGTCTTTTTGACAGACGCAGAAGGTAACGTTCAAATCCACCGTGACAGCAGCAAAGCAAAATCTTCTCTGTCTCAGTTGTTTGGTCGTGAATCGGCAGATCTATTAGGCAAATCAGGTTTTAACCTCATCGAGGCAGATTCAGATGGACAAAGCGTGTTCGTTGCCAGCACTTACATACCTTCAATGAATTGGTTTGTTGTTGGTGTTGTACCTGTCGATGAAGTGTTCGCCGATCTAAACAGTGTTGCTAAGCAAATGATGGTAACGACTGTTGTGGTAGCTGGCTTGTTTATCTTTATGGGTATCTTCCTTGCCAACAGCATTGCGAGCCCAATTCGAGCGATTGCAGAGCGTTTCAGTGACCTCGGAAAAGGCGATGGTGATTTATCTCAGCGTATCGAAGTGAAAGGCAGCGATGAAATTGGCCAGCTTTCGGAAGGTTTCAACGGCTTTATCGAGAAGATTCACGAATCGATGAAAGAAGTGGCATCGACCAGTGGTGCGCTTCAGTCGGCTGCGGATGGGGTTTCAACCAAAGCCCATACTACGCACAACAACAGTCAGATGCAGCGCGATCAAACAATCCAAGTAGTGACAGCGATTAACCAAATGGGCGCGACGATCAGCGAGATTGCTTCGAATGCCGCGACCGCTGCTGAAACGGCTTCACAAGCATCAGACAACACTCAAGTGGGTCAAGATGTGGTCAACAAAGCCAAAGATGCCATCAGTCGACTTGCTTCAGATATAGAGAGTACCGGCCAAGTTGTAGAGCAGCTAGCGTCTACCACGCAGGATATTGGCTCAATCTTAGACGTAATTCGTGACATTTCAGAGCAAACCAACCTGCTTGCACTTAACGCGGCCATCGAGGCTGCGCGTGCTGGTGAGCAAGGTCGAGGCTTTGCGGTGGTTGCGGATGAAGTTCGTAACCTTGCTAGCCGCACCGCAGACTCGACAGAAGAAATTCAGAAGATGATTAACCAGCTGCAAAGCGACGCAAAAGATGCGGTAACCGCGATGGAAGCAGGTAAAGCGGTAACGGGTGAGGGCGTTTCCTCTTCCGATGAAGCGGTGGAAGTATTGATCTCTATTTCTGAACGTATTCATGATATTTCAGATCGAAACACGCAAGTGGCAACGGCGACCGAAGAGCAGTCAACGGTTGTTCATACCATTAACCAAAATATCGAAGAGATTAATGCAATCAACGAAGTGACCACGGGCACGGCAGAAGAACTGGCGGCAGCAAGTGCGGAGCTGAAAGATCTCTCGATGCGTCTTGATCGTATGGTTGGCAGTTTTAAACTGTAAACTGCACGCCAAGCTAGAAAAAATGGGGCTAAGTGGGTTACACTTAGCCCCATTATTTTTAGGTAAGTTTGAAATATAGGGTCGTTGAATCATGAGTGATTTCGAGAAAGAACTAGAGCAAATGTCTCAAGAAATGGGTGACCAGCCAGAAGTCGCGCTGCCAACAATTGACGAGCAAAAGGCGATTGCAGCAGAGCTAAAACAGCTTGAGGCAGAAGGCAAACTCACTCCGGAAGTACTTGAACAGTACTTTGGTAAGTTTTACGCGAAGAACGACAGACCTGTTCATTAATTCGTAGTGATTGCATTTCGAAAGCCGCCAATGGCGGCTTTTATTATTTGGACGACAGAAATGTTTATTGTTTATCGATTGATTAAGTTAGCCGTGATTTGTGCGGTCTTTTTTACCCTTTATGATCTTATCGCTTTCGGTGAAATTACTTGGGTAAGTCGGCTCATTGCCCAGTTTTAGGCTTGCGTACAAACTATCGACAAAAGTTTTGCTTCAAGACTAGAGATAACTCTTTGTAAAGACTAGGCTATCAGTATATCCCTCATCACAAAGAGACCGATAATGGAACAAAAGCTCTATTACTGGCTACATCGAGCCTACATGTTGGGGCTAAAAGTGGCAGCCAAAGTGCTTCCTATCTCCAAACCGACCCTTTTCTTGGGTAAAGAAGCGCTTAAACAGCTTTGCCACAGTGTCTCTATCATGGACATCAAAAAAGTGCTGATTGTGACCGACAAGGGGATCATAAAACTCGGCTTAGCGAAAAAGCTCGCGTTTGAGTTTGAACGTGTCGGTGTGCACTGCGATATCTATGATGGGGTTGAGCCTGACCCGACATACAATCATGTGGAAGCAGGGCTGTCTCTGTATCGAAAGCATCGATGTCAAGCTGTTGTGGCGCTTGGCGGCGGCTCTCCTATCGATTGCGCGAAGGTGATTGCTGCTTGTGCAACCAACCATAAACCGATTCGACGTTTGGTCGGTTTGCTCAAGGTATGGAAGGCACCTGCCCCAATCTTCGTCATTCCGACAACGGCAGGCACAGGATCAGAAGTGACCGTTGCTGCTGTGGTATCTAATCCTGATACTCACCAAAAAACACCCATCATGGACCCGAAACTTGTGCCAATTGCAGCAGCTCTGGATCCAAGTTTGATGCTCGCTTTACCTTCGACTATCACTGCGCAAACTGGGATGGATGCACTAACTCATGCTATTGAGTCTTATCTTTCAGGCAATGCTACTCAAGAAACCGATCGCTACGCGTTAGCGGCTATTACCTTGATTGATGAAAACCTCGAAAAAGCGGTCAAGTTTGGCCAAAACGCGACAGCTCGGCAGAACATGGCGCTGGCTTCTTACTATGCGGGGCTCGCGTTTACCAAAGCCAGTCTTGGGTATGTTCATGCGATTGCTCACACGCTCGGGGCGAAATACGGTATTCCTCATGGGTTAGCAAATGCAGTCGTACTGCCGCACGTACTCGCGTTTTCTCAGTGCGCGGCAAAAGAAAGAATGGCGAAGTTGGCCGATACCTTGGCATTAACCGACAGCCATGTCTCAGACTCGTTAAAGGCGCAAGCGTTGGTTGACTATGTTAAGCGTTTACAGAAGCAGCTAGATCTGCCGTCAAGTTTTGACCAAATTTTGCAAGAGCATGTTACGGAATTGGCGAAGCAATCTCTACATGAGGCGAGGTGGAATTACCCTGTGCCCAAGTATATGCAGCAAGAAGAATGTGAGCAGTTGATTTTGGCAGTCGCCGTAAATAAATAAAAGCCCCGAGCATGGCTAAGGGGCTTTCAACTATTTACAAGATTGGTTTTCTATTTAACGGTCCAACCGATGGTTTCGCCTGCGCGAATCGGCACAACGATATCATTGCCAAATGGCATAGATTCAGCGACAGACCATTCTTGTTTAGTAAGCGTTACGGTATCTGTATTGCGAGGCACGCCGTAGAAATCTGGGCCATTATGGCTGGCAAACGCTTCAAGATTCTCTAGTTTACCTTCCAACTCAAACACTTCTGCGTAAAGTTCTAACGCTGCATGCGCCGTGTAAGAACCCGCACAGCCACAAGCCGCTTCTTTCATGCCTTTCGCATGTGGCGCTGAATCTGTACCAAGGAAGAACTTTTTACTGCCACTCGTCGCGGCTTCAACTAACGCTTTTTGGTGAGTATTGCGTTTTAGAATAGGTAGGCAGTAAAAGTGTGGCTTGATTCCGCCAACCAGCATGTGGTTGCGGTTGAACAGCAGGTGATGGGCGGTGATCGTCGCTGCCACATTGTCATTTGCGTTTTTCACAAACGTTGCCGCATCTGCGGTCGTGATATGCTCTAAAACAATTTTAAGATTTGGGAAATCATTGACGATAGGCGCTAAAACCGTATCAAGGAACTCTTTTTCACGGTCAAAAATGTCAATATCATGGTGAGTCACTTCGCCATGCACGAGCAGTAGCATGCCGACTTCTTGCATTGCCTCTAGCACGTGGTAGATGTTTTTGGCGTTAGTCACACCAGAGTCGGAGTTGGTTGTTGCCCCCGCAGGGTAGAGCTTAGCCGCAACTACAGCACCGGATTCTTTCGCTTTGCGTATTTCGTCTGGCGTTGTGTTATCCGTTAAGTAGAGCGCCATAAGAGGCTCAAACTGCGCACTTGGTTTTTCTGCCATGATACGTTCACGGTACGCAAGCGCCATTTCAGTGTTGGTCACAGGTGGGACAGTGTTTGGCATGATTAGCGCGCGGCCATTGTAGCGGCTAATATCTCGCACGGTATCCTTTAGAACGTCGCCATCACGAAGATGAACATGCCAGTCGTCAGGACGTGTGATCGTAAGTGTTGTCATTATTGCTCCCACCATTAGTAAGTTGTCTGATTGGAGCCCAAGCCAGCGAAAACTGTGAAAGCAAACGCTTACGCTTAGGCGACAGGATGATAGAGCAATCAGCTTTGTATTTCACCCCTTTTTTTGCGGGCGTAAATAATCGCTGGGCTTTTACTCGATTATTTCATCGTAAGCCATAATGCGTGGATGCTACCGGGCAGAAAGAAAAAGATCGTTAACACGAGGTTGATGATGAAGTCTTTATTGAGTCCTTTGTCGAGAAATACCGCGAGTGGCGGCAAGAAGATACAAAGTAGAATCATGACCAGTTTGTTCATAAGAGTTTCCTTGTTGATAGAATAGATAACAACACTATAGAGTTTTTTAAATATTTGGTGTTTTTTGTTTAGAGAAAGCAATGCTGTCTCAAACTTAAGATAGATTGAAACGCAAACCTTATCTGTACAAAACAATGACGACAATCTAAGGGAATTATCTATTCCAAGACAGTCGAGTCGAGATGAGTATAATATAGCCAAATTATTACAAGCTCAGGATTAGCAATGTCAGCTTCAACTCTTTCTCAAATCAATGTTTTTCCGGTTAAATCTGTTGGTGGTATCTCACTCTCTTCTGCATGGGTGGAAAAGCAAGGTCTCGCCTTTGATCGCCGCTTTATGCTTGCCCTTTCTGATGGTTCTATGGTGACCGCGCGTAAATACCCTCAAATGGTACTTGTTACCTCAACATTAACACCGGACGGGTTGATTTTTACCGCTGCAGGATACGAGCCGCTACGCTTGCGTTATCAAGACTTTAAAATGCAAGAGGCGCCAGCTCAGGTCTGGAAAGACAATTTTATTGCTTACACAACGACGGATGACGCAGATGATTGGTTCAGTGAAGTACTTGGCCAGCGTGTGGAGTTACTGTTTACAGGTGAACAGTCGAACCGTGTCAGGGAAAAGCTCGGACATAACGTGAGCTTTGCTGATGGTTATCCGCTGTTGGTGATCAGCGAAGCGTCATTGGATGAGTTGAACCGACGCAGTTCAGAGACACATTCGATGGACCAGTTTCGTACTAATTTGGTGGTCAGTGCCAGCGAACCTTTTGTTGAAGATAGCTGGAAGCGAATTCGCATTGGCGAAGTCGAGTTTGAAGCGGTAAAGCCTTGTGAGCGCTGCGTTTTGACGACGGTAGACGTTGAGAAAGGCCAGTTTCGTGCGTCCAAAGAGCCGTTAAGTACTTTGTCACAGTTCAGAGCGAACGAACGGGGTGGCGTTTTCTTTGGTCAGAACTTAGTGGCGAAGAATGAAGGAATGATTCGCCAGGGCGATCAAGTCGAGGTCCTCGAGTATAAAGAGAAAGAGGTCTACGAAGACAATTCTCCGGTACAGCGTCTCATGACATGCGTAGAGCGAGAAGATATCGCCCGAGATTTCACCACATTTTGGTTAGAGCCTCAGCACGGAGACATGCCGATTTATCAACCGGGTCAACATCTGCCGATTACGTTGGAGATTGACGGTGAGCAAGTGGCGCGCCGTTATACGCTGTCATCTAGTCCATCAAGACCTGGTCGTTTGGCTATCTCTGTTAAGCGAGTTAACGGTGGTCGTGTGTCTAACTGGCTAGCCGACCACTTCCAAGTCGGCGATACATTGAGCTGCGAAGACCCTGATGGACGTTTTCATATTGGCAATAAGCAAGGTTTACCGATGTTGTTGCTATCGGCTGGGAGTGGCGTTACACCGATGATGTCTATGCTTCGTTATCTTTCAGATCATGACCAAGTCAATGATGTCGTGTTCTACCATCAATGTCGCAGTGTGGAAGACATTCCGTATAAAGAAGAGCTGGATGAGTTAAAGCGCAAGCATGAAGGGTTGACTGTCTTTATCTCGTTGACTCAAGCGCCGATTGACTGGTTTGGCTTGAAAGGAAGATTAAGCCTTTCTCACCTCAAGCAAATTAAAAATCCAGATCAGCGTCAGGTGTTTGTGTGTGGTCCTGATGGCTTCATGCAAAAAGCGAAGAACTTGCTGTTAAGACAGGGGCTGCCTGAGTCTTGTTATCACCAAGAAGCATTTGGTGTGGCGACTGTCGCCGTGAAAGAGCACAAGTCAGTCACGATTTCGTTAAATGGCAATATGTTTACAGGGGACAACCAAAAAACGTTGCTTGAGCAAGCTGAAGATGCCGGTTTACCCATCGCAAACAGTTGTCGTGCGGGGCTGTGTGGCGCTTGTAAGGTGACGGTAGAGTCAGGGAAAGTGCATCAACCTGATGTGCCAGCTATCACAGAGGAAGAGCGCAATATGGGGGTCGCGTTAGCTTGTTGCTGCGTCCCAGAAACCGACCTTGATATCGTTAACTAACCAAGATGAGCGTCTCTTTTTGAGGCGCTTTTCGTTTTCATCTCGATAATCAGCGGATCGCACTCTTGTTGCGTCCGTTGTGCTTCGCGCCATAAAGCGCTTGATCGGCGCGTCGGTACAACGCGAAAAAATCGCAGTCTTCGGGGGTGAGCTCAGTCACTCCGCATGAAATGGTAAACGGAGCAGTCACATGATTGATCGGCGAGTTCTGAAAGTTAACTCGTAAGCGATCAGCAATCTCATGCGCACCTTGTGCTGAGGTGTTGCTCAATACAATCAAAAACTCTTCACCGCCAATTCGTCCACAGCAGTCAGCACTGCGCAAGTTGCGGCGAATAATATCAGCTAGCTCGACAATCACTTTGTCGCCAAAATCGTGTCCGTGTGCGTCGTTTATTTTCTTGAAATGATCAATATCGATAAGGATACAAGAGAGCGGTGTATTTAACTCAGACGCTTGGTGGTAAGCGCTGGAAAAAAACTGCCACAGCTTACGTCGATTGCACAATTTGGTGAGTTCATCGGTATTGGCGAGTTCCGCTAATTTCTCCCGCATGTTGACCAAATCGGTTATATCCGTTGAAACGCCAATTAAGCCAATGACCTTCTTCGTGTTGATGCAAATTATGGGCTTTTTGATGGCTCGGTAGATGCGCAGTTTGCCGTCGGGAATGGCTTTGGTGTGCTCTTCGTGAATGACCGTATTCGCCGTTTCAAACACGGTTCGGTCGCTGGTAAGAATATCGTCGAGCAGTTCGGGGTCGAAAAAGTCATGATCGGTTTTCCCTTTTAGCGTCTCAAGGCTCGTGTTGAATAACTCCAGCGTGAGTTGATTGGCGTATAGGTACTCTCCATGACGGTTCTTGACGAACACGTAAGAGCCTATTTCATTCAAGACCACTTCATGCAATGTGAAGTGGTCATGGTTGTAGATGTCTTCAATGCGCTCCAGCTCTATCATAAAACCTCCCAACGTGAGTGAGGTCTAGCCCATTTTTACTGACGTTTGTGCAACTAATAATCTTATCTAATTATAAAGTACATTTTTAGCTCGCCCTTTAACCATATACCGAATTGTCAGTAACTACCTATATCTGGTTAACGTTTTGTAGCGCTTGTTGTGTCTTACGTTTGAGTTTTAACTGAGAAAGTAGTACGCCAGAGATCACCATCAACCCACCAAACAGGTGATAGTGTTGAATAGTTTCACCAAGTAACGTTGCTGCAAGGGTTATCGCTACGACCGGCATTAGGTTCATAAACATCGCGCTTGAATCTGCGCCTATGATGTCAATCGCTTTAACCCACATCCAAGGTGCAAGAACCGACGCCGCAACGCCTGCATACGCGATGAGTGGTAAAGATTCAGTGGCCGGCAGTAGTTGATCGCTGGTTAACCAGAGTGGAGTGAGCATCAACAGTGCCAATACGCCTTGCATGTAAACCATAGTCCAATTCGAGATTGGCATTTTCCAACGCTTAAGCAGGACACAGTAGGCGGCGTAGCATACTGCGGTGATCACCATCAGCCCGTCACCAAACGAAATAGAGTTATGCAAGAAGAAGGTGGCATCACCTTGACCCAGCATCAGCGCTAACCCAGCGAGCGCCAAAACGCCCCCTATGATGCTTAAAGGTGAGATGGATTTACCCAATAATGGCACGCTTAGGAAAACGCTGAGTAAAGGAACCAGTGATGAAATCAGTGCCATGTTTGATGCGCTGGTGGTTAGTCCGGCGTAGTACGCTAGGGTCTGGTTGAGTACCATACCAAGCAATGCCAAAAACGCGATTTTTGCCAAGTAAGGTTTGATGACGCCCCACTGCTTAATCACTTTGATTAGGCAAAAAGGGGTCAACAAGGAAATCGCCAGTAGCCAACGGTAAAAAGCCATTGAGCTTGGTTCAATGACCTCTGACGCCATCTTGTTAATGATTGCATTTCCGCCCCAAATGAAAACGGTAATGAGGGGTAACAGGTAAACCATGTGACTGCCATCGCGTTATTTTGATGGAATATAGTGTGACAGGTCTATATGATTGCAAATATCTTTAAAAAGACATTAGGCGTTGTAGGAAGACAAGTTTGAGAAAGTCAGCGAAACATCTTCATCCGTCTTTATCAATCGATAAAGCACCATCCGATGTATTTATGAATTTTGAGGCGTTTTTGTCCAACACAGAAACCCGAATGCACAGCCATCCGTGGGGGCAGGTGCAATTGATCAGTGGTGGTATTTTAGAGATGGAGGCGGAAGATACTCGATTTCTCGCGCCGCCTCATTTAGCGATTTGGGTACCTGCGGGGGTAAAACACACAAGTTATAACCGAAAGCCCTTATCCTATTGCTCGTTGAACATCGATCATACCCTCACCACAAATTTTCCTGATTGTACAAGCTTGATCAAAGTGACGCCGATTGTGTCGGCGATTATCGACGATTTTCGTCAGCGTGGGGTCAATGTGGCGCAGACTGAGCAGGATAGGCGATTGGTTCAAGTGCTGCTTGATCAACTCGCTACGCGGGATACGCAACATCACTTTCTTCCGTCTACGGACAATAAGTATCTGGCGACGATATTAGCAGCGGTAGAAGAAAACCCCATCGACAACCGCAGCCTATCGGAGTGGGCGGAGCACGTTCACACCACGGAGCGTACGCTCGCGCGCCATTGCCAATCTGAACTGGGAATGAGCTTTACGGAGTGGCGGTTGCGTGTTCGTTATCTCTATTCGATGGATCTTTTGCGTAAAGGTCACTCGGTAAAAGAGGTGGCGCTCACCTTAGGCTATAACCAAGCGAGTCCGTTCATTGCCATGTTTAAAAAGTACTCTGGGCAGACACCAGAGCAGTACAAAAACAAACTGCTGTAAGTCTGTGGTTTGTACGCAGGCTAGGTACGTTCGTTAGATACCAAAAAGGCGCAAGAATGTCTGCGCCTTTGTTGTAGTGAGTCGATCTCTATAGCTGCTCTAATACAAAATCTAGCCCACCGATGATCGCAGCGACTTGCGCGCGGTTGCACTCGTTGTCTGTGACTTTGTCACTATCTGGATACACTTCGGTTGTGGTGCCATAGGTGCAGGTCGTTACGCCTCCGCACAGACCAAGTTTCACCATCGGGTAATTGATCACGCCATGTTGGACAACCGGTGAACCGATGATTTCGCCTTGGTCATCGGCAGGTGCGATGTGAGTGACCTTGCTCACCGATGCAGTCACTGCGGCTTGGAACTCAGGTTGTGGGTTTTCCGTATCGCCCACGGTGTAGAACCCATCAGGAATCATGCCTTCGATGTATTCGATACCCTCTCTTGCAGCGAGCGCTGGTCGAAACTCACTCTCATCTGTATCCGTTGTTTCATGCAGGTCGATATGAACCAGCACATCGCCTTCAATTGTCGTAACAAGAGCCATTAGGTTTGCAGACTCTTCAGCAGGACTGTTTGCGTAGAAAGAACGGTTTGGATCGATGGCCAGTGGGTTCCAACGATTGATGGTTTCATAACCCCAAGGGCTAACACAGGGTGCGACGATGATATTGAAATGTTGGCTATATTTCTCCATCTGTTCATCAGCAAACAGCAGAGCGCCATGTACGCCGCTGGTTTCGTAGCCGTGGACGCCGCCTGTGATCAAAACCGCCGGTTTCGCTGCGTCCCATTGTTTGCTCTTGATGCACAAAAGAGGGTAGCGCTCTGGGTCATAAGAGAGCGCGCCATATTGCTCAACATTAAAACGTTCAGCTAGCGCTTGAATTTTAGGCACGACTTCTTGTTGGTATTCGCGTTTGATGGTGGTCTGTTCACGCCAAGCGATTCGTTCCGCATCTCCCCATTTTTGTCCTGGGGTGCCGATAGGGTAGGTGTAAGAACTGCGCATTACCTTGCCTTTGAGGTTATTAAAATACCGCCACAGCATAGTGTGCAATGCGCAGTCTCGCAATCACTAGGCGGTAAGAATGGCCAGTTTTTCCCCGTCTGAGCGTCAATTGGATTTGTCCTTTCTAATTCTAGTGTTACATTTGCTTACATTGATTGACGATCCTAATGAGAATGGACTTATGGCAGGTGCAAGCCTTTTAACCTTGTTGGATGACATTGCAACCGTTCTTGATGACGTTGCATTAATGTCGAAAGTCGCGGCGAAGAAAACCGCAGGAGTACTAGGAGACGATCTTGCGCTAAACGCACAGCAAGTATCGGGCGTGACAGCAGAGCGTGAGATCCCCGTTGTTTGGAGTGTGGCGAAAGGGTCATTTCGCAACAAGCTTGTCTTGGTTCCTGCGGCGCTATTGATTAGTGCTTTTGTCCCTTGGCTGATTATGCCGTTGCTATTGCTTGGCGGCTTATTTCTGTGTTTTGAAGGTGCAGAGAAGATCATTGAGAAGCTGTTTCATAGTAAGCATCCTGAGCAAGAGAAAACGCAGCTGGACAATGAGTTGTCCATTGAAGAATATGAGAAGCGAAAGATCGCCGGTGCAATTCGAACTGATTTTATCCTTTCAGCGGAAATCATTGTGATTGCGTTAGGGACAGTGCAAGGTCAGTCCACACTTACCCAAGTGCTGGTGGTGAGCTTAATAGCGGTATTGATGACCATCGGTGTCTATGGTCTAGTTACGGGTATCGTTAAGCTCGATGATCTTGGTTTTTACTTAGAGCGCCGAAGCCAAGGCAAAGGGATGATGGCGACAGTCGGACGAAGTTTGATAGCTTTTGCCCCTAAACTGATGAAGGTGCTGGCGGTCGTCGGTACAGCGGCTATGTTTCTTGTTGGTGGCGGGATTGTAGTCCACAACGTTCCGATGATTCACCACTGGATAGAGCCGATTATTATGGACATTCCCAATATCTCTTTGGCAAAAGCGCTGTTTCCTAGTTTGTTAAATGGCTTAATTGGTGTGGTTGCTGGCTTGGCCGTGGTCTCTGTTTGGTGGCTGATTGGGCGAGTTAAAAACCGATAAACTAAGGAGAGCCAAGGCTCTCCTTTTTACTCTTGTGTGATTTGTTGTAACGCTGAAATCAAGAGTTCGGTTGTTTGCGCCCCTGAGATCAGATGTTTTTGATTAATGATAATCGCAGGTACGGCGTTGATCCCGGCTTCAAGCCATTGCTGCTCCGTAGTGGCAACACTCTCTGCCCAGCCTTCATCACGGATAACCTCTTCGGCCACACTTGGGTCTAGACCGACGCTTTGAGCGCATTGGATCAAGACTTCTCCGTCTCCGATATCTTGATTGTCGGTGAAGTAGCAGTGGAAAAGTGCAAGTTGTAACTCCAACTGTTTCTCTTCGCTCGATGACCACATTAGCAACTGGTGTGCTTTGCGCGTGTTGTAGATACGCATATCCGGAGTGAAATGGAATGGGAATCCAACTTCATTCCCAAGTTGGGTCAATGTTTGTCTTGCGGCGTCACTCGCTTCATCGTTGGTGCCATACTTTTCCTGTAAATGCTGTTTGAGATTTTGCCCCTCTACGCCCATTGCTGGGTTGAGTTCAAAAGGGTGCCAGTTAATATCGGCTTCCACTTCATCAGACAGTGTCATCAAGGCTTGCTCTAAACGTTTGTAGCCGATGATGCACCATGGGCAAACCACATCAGAGACGATATCAATACGAACTTTGTTCATTGTGCTTCCCTTACTTAACTTCTCTATCAGTATAGCCTCGTCTTGGAGGCAATTTTATTGGAAGGGTCACTGTTTCGCTATCTCTACGCCTTATGGCTACTACGCAAAAAGTGCATCTTAGGGGGATAGGAAGGGTTATCCTGTTTGCTACTATGATGACAATGAAATGATTACGTTCAATAAAGAAGAACAACCAAAGGAACAGGTGATGTGTAACATTCACGCAACTGATGTCATTTTGCATGCGTTTGATTGGCCCTACGAACTGGTGACCAAGCGAGCGAAAGAAATTGCCCAAGCTGGATATAAAACCGTATTGGTCTCGCCACCAATGAAATCACTAAAAACAAAGGCGGGAACTCAATGGTGGCAACGTTATCAACCACAAGATTATCGCGTTATTGATAACCAGCTAGGTAATACTGACGACGTCAAGACAATGATTGCAGAGTTAAAGCAATACGACGTTCGCGTCTATGCCGATGTGGTGTTTAACCACATGGCCAATGAGTCGTCCGTACGCACCGATTTACAATACCCAAGTGATAAAGAGTTAGCAGACTATCAAACAGAAGCGGACTACTTCGAACAACAGAAGCTGTTTGGCGATCTGACTGAGCCTTTATTTGACTATCCTGATTTTGTTGAAGCGTTCGGCATCAAGGACTGGGAAGATAAATGGCAAGTCCAAAATGGTCGTATTACTGGAGGCCCGCAAGATCCAGGATTACCGACCTTACGAGTCTGCGACAACGTTGTGACCCAACAGCAAAACTACCTTTTAGCGCTCAAAAAGTTAGGGTTTAAAGGATTTCGCATTGATGCCGCAAAGCACATGACTCTAGAGCATCTACAACAAGTTTGGACTGAGGATATTTGCCAAGACACGCATATTTTCGGTGAGATCATTACCAGTGGCGGCGCGACTAAACCTGAGTACGAGTTATTCTTGGAGCCTTTTCTCGCTCATACCCGCTTCGGTGCTTACGATTTTCCATTGTTCCAGGTGACGTACGACGCGCTCGAAGCCGGCGGGAGTCTGAAAAGCTGGGTTGATCCATACTGTTTTGGGCAGGCGCTATCACAAAGACGTGCCATTACTTTTGCCATCACACATGATATCCCCAATAACCAAGTTTTTGAAAACCTCGTGATGGACGAAGCGTTGGAGTGGCTAGCCTACAGCTATATATTGGGGCGAGATGGTGGGGTGCCACTCATCTACACTGACCTAGATACCAGTGGTTACTTGGATAAATGCGGCAACCCAAGATGGTTAAATGCGTGGAATGACCCTAAGATGGTCGCCGCGATCAGGTTCCACAACTCTGTTCACGGTGAACCTATGAAGGTTATTGAAGCATCGGATGACGTCTTGGTCTTCTCTCGCGGGGAGAAGGGCGTTGTTATCATCAACAAATCGAAACGGGCGCAAACGATAGAGTTGACCTCTGAGCACAATTGGACTGATTTGCTCTCCGGACGCGAGTACTCCTCGACGAAAGGATGTGTCGAAATGCGTGTTTCTGGCATAAGCAGCATAATGGCGGTCAGCACTGAATAAATCAAAAAGGGCGCATAGATTGCGCCCTAATATAGGGTTGATTAGCGTCGAGCTTAGACGGTGAACTTGTTCAATATAGAGTCCTGCTCACGAATATTCTCTGTTTGGGCTTGCATCGCGATGTTAGCGTTTTCAGCCGCATCCGCCACTTGTGTGGAGAGATCTTTTATCTTCACAGTGTTGTTATTGATTTCTTCTGCGACCAAACTTTGCTCCTCTGCCGCAGAGGCGATTTGGATATTCATATCGCTAATGCGTTGAATAGCATCGCGAATACTGTTGAGCGCGACATTGGCTTCTTGCGCGCGTGCAACGGCATCGGTCGCAGTGGATTTACTCATGTTCATTGCGTTGGCGACTGAGCTTGCACCGGCTTGAAGTTGTTCAATCATATTGCGGATTTCAGTGGTCGACTCTTGGGTACGTTGAGCCAAGGTTCGCACCTCATCGGCAACCACCGCAAAGCCGCGACCAGATTCGCCCGCTCGAGCCGCCTCAATCGCCGCGTTAAGGGCAAGTAAGTTGGTTTGATCGGCAATGTCATTGATCACTTTCAGAATGGTTTCAATGTTATCAGTCGCTGACTCTAAGACTTTGACCTCTTCTACTGCCTCATCGATTTTTTGCGACAGGTTATCAATTGCACCTGTCGTATCGCTGACAACCGATGTTCCCAAGCTCGTTGCGTCGTCGGCTTCTTTTGCCGCTGCCGCTGCGCCTTGGGCATTGTTGGCGACTTCACCAGAGGTCGTGGCCATTTCGTGCATTGCGGTGGCAAGCTGTTCCAACTCATGAAGTTGATCTTGCATTGCAGCTGCTGACTCTTGCAGGCCCATTGATGTCATTTCCGAGCCACGCAAAATTTCAGAGCCGATGGCTTTCGACTGGGTGATGAGTTGTTGCAGGGTTCCTGTAAAATCATTAAAACCAGAAGCCAGCACTGAAAACTCTTTGTCTGTTTTAGTGTCTAGGCGCTTGGTCAAATCACCTTGCCCAGAGGCAACGTCTTGGATAGCATCATTTAATGTATCTAGAGGCTTCATCAGAACACGAATCAGCAACAGTAGTAAAAAGACACTGACGACAAGCGCGATAATCGAATAGACAATCGAGCTGTTTCGTAAGTCTGCGAGGGATTGATACGCCACTTCCTCGTCAAGTATCACACCAATGTACCAGTCTTCACCGGACACTTTAGAAAAGTCGAGGGTGAACTGCTTTCCATCCAACATGACTTGTTGGGGCTCTTCTTTAATTTGAGCGTCGCCGAGGAAATCTCTCATCGGAGCACCGTTTAGCTCCGTTTTAGGGTGGGCAATGGTCGTACCGTCTCCAGATACGATAAATACATAACCGGCGTTGAAAAGTTGGACTCGATTAACCAACTCGGCAAGGGCGGCCAAGCTTACGTCATAGAAAATAGCACCAATGAACTGGCCGTTATCACGAACAGGGGTGGCAATCGAGACCAGAATCTCGCCAGTAGCAGAATCGGCGTAGGGCGCGGTAATGATCAGTTTGCCGGAGTTTTTAGCGTCAATATACCAAGGGCGAACGCGTGGGTCCCACGTTGGTCCGGGGTTCCAAGAAGGGTCATTATTGATGTTCGAACCATCTTTCTCGAAGCCTAAACCGGCCAGTAAAAATGTCTCTTTGACTACGGGTCTTGTTAGCACCGCTTCAATCGCATCCGGCGACAAGTCGACTTCAAGCATGCTTGTCGCGTATGCCGCGATCGCCTTACGGCCGTTGATTTCTGCACCAGTCGTGTCCCTTACCCCATCAACGATTTCGTTGACACTGGAGGTGACTTGCGAGCGGATTTCACTTTTAACGGTGTAATATTGTTGGAGCGTAAGCAAAGTGACAGTGGCAAGCAAGAGAGCAGATGATGCTGCCACGATTTTATGGCTGAATTTCATTCGGTCATCCCTATCTATAAAAAATGAGCAGTTACTCATAGATTTATAGTTAGTAAATGACTATTCAGCCAGTAATTCGTTAAACTTTTCTACTAGTCACCTAGCGTGATGGATTCCAGTTGCGTGAATAGCGCTTCGTTTCCATCAAACATTTGCTTGATAACTTGCGCTCGTTTGTTACCTGATAGAAGTCTCTTTTTCGCTTCACGGATTTTCAATACCAACTGATGCTCATTTAGCAGTGCAGAATCTGAGCTATCCCACGCCCATTGATTGATCTGTTGGGTCAATGTACTCTCTTGCAGCGCGGGGGTTAACTGAGCGATGTCGGCTTTCAGAACGGTGAGCAGATCGGCATCGTTTTGAGGGTTTCGTGAGTCGTCCGATAAGCGGCTGATGATCGCCTGAGCAAGTTCAGTCAGGGACACAAATCCACCTTGTTTCGGCAACGACACTTGGACTCGACTCGAGATGTCAATACATTGAACGTGAGTGTTTGGGAAGTAGCTGACTGCACATAAAGTATCAAACGGCAACCAGAAGCTCTGGCCAGGTTCTACGGCATACTCTAACTTGCCTAACTTGACCAATACCAAACCTTCTTTGACCTGAAAAAGAGTGTGCTTTAACAGTTTTCGTCTTGCAGTGGAGTGGAGAAAGTCGTATCGCGAAGTCTGATGTGAGATGGCGTAGTGCATGGGAATACTCATTACAAATGGGGCGCTAAGAGTAACGTGTTTCGTCTCAAAATCCAATATCAAATCAAGTTAAGGTAAAAACGTGGTCTGACCTTTGTAAATCTGAGAGAAGTATAGCTGCTAAGATCGCCATCTATGCGTAGAATAGGCCAGCTTTTTGTTTGATGTAACTAGAAATGACTAAAACTAACGATCCATTTATTGATATCCGTCCTTACAATGATGACGAGATTCCAGCGGCGATTGATCGACTGGTAAACGACGAAGAATTTATTAGCGCTATTTTACAGCACCGTTTCTCTAACCACGCTGGCTGGTTTAAGGCACTGATGTCACCGTTGGTGAAAGTGTACTTAAGAATGAAATGGTCCAAGCTCAACTCCGTTGAAGCGATACAGTTTGAAGTAAAAAAATATCTTGAACAAACCCTTAGCACCACAACAAACGGGGTGACTTATAGCGGTTTGGAGAAGCTTGATAAGCAGGAATCCTATCTATTTGTTTCCAATCACCGTGACATTGCGATGGATCCTGCCTTAGTTAACTACGGTTTGTACCAAAGCGAACACAAAACGGTTCGTATCGCGATTGGCGACAACTTACTGAAAAAACCGTGTGCAACAGAACTGATGCGTTTGAACAAGAGTTTTATCGTGAAACGCTCAGCGAAAGGCCCGCGTGAAATGATGAAGGCGCTTGGAACATTATCTGCTTATATCAAGCACTCGTTGGATACGGGGCATTCGATCTGGATTGCGCAAAAAGAAGGACGCGCGAAAGATGGCAATGACTTTACCGATCCAGCGATTTTAAAGATGTTCCACGTTGAAGGACGTAAGCAGAAAATTGAGTTTTCTGAGTACATTAAATCGTTGAAGATTGTTCCGGTGTCTATTTCTTACGAAAATGATCCATGTGACATCGCAAAAGCGTTAGAGCTATGGCAAAAAGCAGAGCACGGAAGCTACGAAAAAGGTGAGTTCGAAGACATCGAGAGCATCATTCAAGGCATCGTGGGAGAAAAGGGGCGTGTCCACGTTGCGTTTGGTGACGTTATCGACCAGACCTATGACACGCCAGAAGCGCTCGCAGAAGAAATTGATCGCCAAATTCATCTTCACTACAAGCTGTTTCCGATCAACCAACTGGCAGCAGGAAATGAGGACGTTGATCAAGGCGTCAAGCAGAGCCTGAAAGATAAGTTGGTCCAATTGCCAGAAGCTGCTCAGCCTTATTTGATTGCCAGCTATGCGAATCCGGTGAATAACCAAAATTAGTGACAAAAATGAATAAAGGGATGCCGCAGCGCATCCCTTTATCGTTTAACCACCCCATTAGGGAGCAACAGCACCACCAAGGTTGAGTTTGGTTGGCCATTTACTGATCCGGTTACCACCTAAAAAGATGTTTCCCCGTACCGTCATTGTATTTGGGAACTCGGTAATTTTTGAGCCACCAATGTACAAATTACCCTCCACGACCAATCCTTCAGGGAGCTTCGTTAATGGCGTGCGAATGACACTCAAATCGCCTTTTACTCTGAGTCTTGGTGGCAGAGAGGTGAGCGGCGTATCAGTTAGGTTGAGGTAACCCCCAAGTTGAATACCGGGCGGCCAGCGTTTGATATTGGCGCCGAGTAAGTTGGCAAATCCTTTGATGTTCACCCCTTTCTCCAATCGACTCAGGGCGCTATTTGACGCATCAAGGCTGCCATGAATTTCCAATCCTTCAGGGAGCGTTTTAATACCAGTCTTTGCAATGTTTAAGTTTCCATCTACGACAAGACCTGGAGGGAGCTCATCATAAGGCTTATTTCGCAGATCAAGGTTGCCGTAGTTATCAAGATGATTGAGTATTCGAAACTGATCTAATGGAGCGGCGTGGCTAAAGCCCGTCGTGAGGGTTAACAACATCGCCAGAGCTATTGTGCGCATACCTTGCCTTTACGATTCAAACTATGTTAAGTATGGATTGACTCACAACCTTGGGTCAATCTGAGAGGGCTGCAGACATAAAAAAACGGGCGTGATGCCCGTTTTATAGTCCACTTGGAAAGTTATCGTGCCAGTGAGCGAGTTTTCAATTCGAAGATCAGTTTTTCTGCGCTGACTTCGAACTTAAAACGCGCGGTTAGCTCGTTTGACTCTTCTTCGATAGGGGACACTTCATATTGCACTGCTGCGCAGACTTGTTGCGCCAGTTCAATGTATTTAGCCAGTTCACTCTCAAGCAGTGCTTTGCCTTGCGCATAGATTGTCACCTCAGCGACATCGTCGCCTTCTTTGATGATGAAACCCATTTCTCCAGCGCAACCGCAAGCTTCACAAACGTCTTGTTGTTCAGTGCTCATCTCAATATATCCTCTTACTTAAATTAGGGTCATTTTAGCGACTAATGATCGGTTTATCTATAAAAAGCAAAGGGTGTTGAATTTGTTTCAAGGCTGCGTTTTATGTTGTTTCCAAGTTACTAACTGGATGGATTTCGAACGGAGGATCTACGCCATGAGATCTAGATCACTAATTGGCGAAATTTAATGTCATTTACGCGTCAGAATGCCATTCAGTTAGTTGTCAGCTAAAGTAAATTATTAGACTATCGGCAATCAAATTATATCTAGAAAAGATGATGCCTTTTCATTTCATAAGTTCGTGGAATGCGTACTTGTGTTGGTTAGCTTACACCATAATTAGATTGCTTGTACGGTTTATCTGATGCAAGCGCAGTATAGGTAGGCGACAGAGAAGAGGTTTTTTTATGCATGACTCTTATTGAGTTAGACAGACGGATTTACAAAGAGAAGAGCCTGAACATGCCAAAGCGTAGTAAAGAAGATACTGAGATCACTATACAAAAGATCATGGACGCGGTTGTTGATCAACTGTTGCGTCTTGGTTATGACAAAATGTCTTACACCACTCTAAGCCAGCAGACTGGCGTTTCTAGAACGGGCATTAGCCACCACTTTCCAAAGAAAACGGACTTCACTGCCGCGTTAGACGGTCGCATTTTCAAGATGTTTGTTGAGCATGTTGATTTTGATAACGGTTTAGAAGCGTTTTCTTCAAGCTGGGTGAAAGCGCTAGACAATGAAGAGTTTCGCGCGATTTTGCGTTTGCTTTTCCACCATATCGTTACCTCTCAAAGCACTCACGAGTTTGCGACAAATGGGATTGAGCGTTTGTACAAAATGACTGAAACTCAGTTTGGTCAAGGCAGCGAGAAAGAGCTGGAATGGCTGATTGGTAAATCGCTGGTTCGTATGGTCTAGGTCGTACTATCGCTATGAAAAAGCCTTCACTTGAAGGCTTTTTTTGTATCTAGGCTAGAGCAAAGGTTTACTGCTGAACTGGCTCGTTCTAGTACGTGGTTTTGGGTATGGTTGCGCCCATTAGCCAATTTTCCTCTTCTCTCGCTGGATCAAATTGGCGCTGCAACTTGCTGAAATTCGATAGTTTTAAGCTACCCTTAAAATAGATAGCAGCGGCTAGGGCTAGTGAAGGTTTTTGGGTCAAAGTGGTCGGTGAGTAAACCGTTTGGCCAGCGTTTTTACGACCTTTGATAAAGTTAATAATTCAACAACTTCCCGTACCTGATGCGCTAACTATCTGTTAAACTGAATTTATTAATTGTACGAATGGCAGTAGGTGTACGAATGTCTTACCCAGTTTTAATATGTGATGACTCCGCCTTAGCAAGAAAACAGATGGCTCGTTCATTGCCCGCTTCGCTAAATGCCGATATCACCTTCGCTGTTCATGGTTTGGATGCACTTGAGCAGTTAGAGCAACATCAATTTAAGCTGATGTTCCTCGATTTGACGATGCCAGAACTCGATGGCTTCGGTACCCTTGAAGAGATTGGTAAACGTGGCATTGATGTGCCAGTCGTTGTGGTCTCGGGCGATATTCAGCCTAAAGCCAAAGAGCGTGTGATGGGGCTTGGAGCAAAAGCCTTTATTCAAAAGCCGATCGATAAAGATGCGCTAAACGAAGTGCTTAGAAGCTTGGTTCAGCCTGCTGAGCGTCCTCAAGTCATCACGCCCGTCTCTATTGAGTTGCCGATTCTACGTCGCCGCGACATCTATATGGAAGTCGCCAACGTATCGATTGGCCGCGCTGCTGACGCTCTCGCTCGTCATTTTGATGTATTTGTTCACTTACCGCTTCCTAACGTAAACATCTTTGAAGTCAGTGAGCTTCACATGGCGCTGCGAGACTTAGCGGAAAACGATCAAGTGTCAGGAGTATGCCAAGGCTTTAGTGGTGAAGGTATCGCGGGGGAGGCGCTAGTCCTTTTAAGTGACTCCAGTGTCTCTGACCTTAAAAAGCTGATGAAAGTGCCAGCAGACAGTGAAGAGCTTGAAGAGCTTGAGCTGCTGATGGATGTCTCTAATATTCTCGTTGGTTCGTTTCTAAATGGCTTAGGGCAACAGGCTGAGGTTCGTTTTTTCCAAAGCTCGCCAGTGTTGTTAGGGCAACATATTTCGATCGACTCTGTTATTCAGTCTACGACCGGCTCGTTTAAAAAGACAATGACATTTGAAGTCAGCTACAACATCGATGGAACGTCTATACGTTGTGATCTTCTGTTTATGTTTGTCGATGAATCATTACCACTTCTCGATAACAAGCTGGCCTACCTCATGGAGGACTTTTAATGATATCTCTTCCTGCAGAATTCGAGCAATTCCACTGGATGGTAGACATGGTGCAAAATGTCGATTTAGGTCTGGTGGTGTTGGATCGCGATTACAAGGTTCAAGTTTGGAACGGGTTTATGACCCATCACAGCGGGATTCAAGCCCATGAAGCCATCGATAAGTCTATCTTTGAGCTGTTCCCCGAAATTCCGCAAGATTGGTTCAAGCTCAAAACTAAGCCAGTCTACGACTTAGGTTGTCGCAGTTTTATTACCTGGCAGCAACGTCCATACCTATTCAAATGCCGAAACGTGCGACCTGTCACTCAACAAGCCGATTTCATGTACCAAAATATCACGCTGAACCCAATGCGAACCCCGACTGGTGAGGTGCGCTCTTTATTCCTATCAATACAAGATGCGACAGCGGAAGCACTCGTCTCTAAAAACAGCTAATTTGACCACAACGCCAAGGTTTTTCTTGGCGTTGTGGTTTATGCTCAATAGCGGTTCTCTTTTCATGGACGCTTGTAATGACACTTCCTCTTTATCTCTATACCGCAGAGCAGGTTAAACGTGGCGAAGTAGTCGCGGCTCAGCAAGCTGGAATCGAGTTATATCAATTGATGCTACGAGCGGGGGAAGCGACCTTTGCGCTGTTGCAAGAGCAGTACCCCAAGATTGCGCACATTGCGGTGGTGTGCGGTGCTGGTAATAACGGCGGTGATGGCTTTGTGGTGGCGCGTTTGGCTAAGGAGGCGGGCCTTGATGTTGACCTCTTTCTCACAAGCGATGCGACCCGTTTATTGGGCGATGCCGCTCAAGCCTATCAGGCATGGCTAACTGCTGGTGGTAGGCTAACGTCTTTCGACAAATTTGAGACGAGCCTTCAGAGCTGTGACGTTATTGTTGATGGTATTTTAGGAACGGGTCTAAAAGGAGACGTTCGGGCTAATTTGGTGTCTCTATTTCAAACCATCAACCAAGCAAATAAACCAATCGTCGCGATTGATCTCCCTTCGGGACTATGTGCAGATACCGGGAGAATACTTGGGGCTGCCATCTGTGCGAATCACACCATTTCGTTTATTGGATTAAAGCAAGGGCTCTTCACGGGGGACGCAAGGTCGGTGACAGGTCGACTTCACTTTGCTGGCTTAGAAGTCGAAGAGCAATTTATCGAGCTTTACTCTCCATCGGCGCAGCTGCTTGATTACCAAAGCGTAGCGGAGCTGTTGCCACAGCGATCCCCGGTGGCCCATAAAGGAGATCACGGACGTGTCACTTGTATTGGTGGTAACCTTGGCTATGCGGGCGCTATTCGGCTTTGCGCTCAAGCTGCAGTGAGAAGTGGGGCAGGATTGATCAGTGCCTTGTGCCACTCGGCCTCGATTTTTCCTCTCCAAGTTGTTTGTCCAGAGGTGATGGCGCGAGATTGGGATGGGAGTAAGCGTGTTCTCTCTGATCGGCTAAACGGTCAAGATGTGGTTGCGATAGGCCCTGGTCTAGGCATGGACGATTGGGCCAAAACAGCAGTTCAATCCGTTAACCAGCTCCAGATAGCTAAGGTGGTTGATGCGGATGCCCTTAATCTTCTCGCGCAAAGTCCAAACCGTGATGGAAATCGAGTGATCACGCCTCATCCTGGAGAAGCAGCAAGATTGCTAGCTGTAAGTATCAACGATATCGAGAGTGATCGCTACGCTGCGGTGAAAGCGCTCCATCAGAGGTACGGTGGTGTGGTTGTGCTAAAAGGCGCGGGTACGCTGATATTCGATGGTCAGACTGTTTTTATTTGTGCCGCAGGCAATGCGGGTATGGCTTCTGGTGGTATGGGCGATGTGTTAACGGGAGTCATAGCGGCGCTCATCGGACAAGGGCTATCTATCTCGCAAGCAGCTCGACTTGGGGTTCTCGTCCATAGCCAAGCCGCAGATGATTTGGTCTCGACCCATGGCCAGATTGGTCTGACTGCAAGTGATCTAGGTCCGCAGATCCGTCGTCTCCTCAATGGTATCCACAAGTCTTAGTACTAAATCGCATATGATGCTTTTTTGTGACTTCGATTGTTATTTTATCTGATTCCGTTACAATGCTCGTTCGCTCCTGAGTTGTGCATCCGTATTTGCATATAAAAGGAGCCGGTTCTGGTCTTTAATCGTTTGAATTTGATATTAAAGACATAATTTGAATTGCATGTGTTGCTTGGTGTGCAACACCACTGTAAAGGATATTTTAATGCCTATTATTACCCTTCCTGACGGCAGTCAGCGTCAATTTGACAACCCTGTTTCTACTCTTGAAGTTGCTCAATCTATCGGTCCAGGTCTTGCGAAAGCAACCATCGCAGGTCGTGTAGACGGCGAGCGTGTTGATGCATGTGACCTTATCGAACAAGATGCAAGCCTTGAAATCATCACCGTAAAAGATGAAGTAGACGGTCTAGAAATCGTTCGTCACTCATGCGCTCACCTTCTTGGTCACGCAATTAAGCAGCTTTACCCTGAAGCGAAAATGGCGATTGGTCCAACCATCGACAACGGCTTCTACTACGATATCGACCTTGAGCAGTCTCTAACGCAAGAAGATCTTGAAAAGATTGAAAAGCGTATGAAAGAGCTTGCGAAGACCAAATACCAAGTTATCAAGAAAAAGGTTAGCTGGCAGGAAGCTCGCGATGCATTTGAAGCTCGCGGTGAAACGTACAAGATGGAAATCCTAGACGAAAACGTCTCTCGTGATGATCGTCCGGGTCTATACCATCATGAAGAATACCTAGATATGTGTCGTGGTCCACACGTACCGCATATGGGATTCTGTCAGCACTTCACGCTACTAAACGTAGCAGGTGCATACTGGCGTGGTAACAGCGACAACAAGATGCTGCAACGTATCTACGGTACCGCTTTCCATGATAAGAAAGCACTTAAAGCTCACCTAACTCGCCTTGAAGAAGCAGCGAAGCGTGACCACCGTAAGATTGGTAAGCAGCTAGACCTGTTCCACATGCAACAAGAAGCACCAGGTATGGTGTTCTGGCATCATAACGGTTGGTCTATCTTCCGCGATCTAGAAGTCTTTGTGCGTGAAAAACTGACGGAATACAACTACCAAGAAGTTAAAGGTCCTCTCATTATGGACCGCGTGCTTTGGGAACGTTCTGGTCACTGGGACAAGTACGCAGATGCGATGTTTACAACTGCGTCTGAAAACCGTGATTACGCTCTGAAGCCGATGAACTGTCCAGGTCACGTTCAGATCTTTAACCAAGGTCTAAAATCGTACCGTGACTTACCGTTACGTATGGCTGAGTTCGGCTCATGTCACCGTAATGAGCCATCAGGTGCACTACACGGTATTATGCGTGTGCGTGGCTTTACTCAAGATGATGCTCATATTTTCTGTACCGAGAGTCAAATCCAAGAGGAAGTGACGGGCTGTATCAAGATGGTATACGATACATACCAAACATTTGGTTTCGATAACATCGTTGTGAAGCTATCTACTCGCCCTGAAAAGCGCGTTGGCTCTGATGAGATCTGGGACCAATCAGAAGAAGCGCTGAAGCACTCTCTCGAAGCGATGGACATTCCATACGAGATTCAAGAAGGTGAGGGTGCGTTCTACGGTCCTAAGATTGAGTTCACTCTATATGACTGTCTCGATCGCGCATGGCAATGTGGTACGGTTCAGCTAGATTTCAACTTGCCTGGTCGCTTAGGCGCATCTTACGTTGATGAAAACAATGAACGCCAAGTTCCTGTTATGATTCACCGTGCGATTCTAGGTTCACTTGAGCGTTTCATTGGTATTCTTATCGAAGAATACTTTGGCTTCTTCCCTACGTGGTTGTCGCCAGAGCAGGCTGTTATCATGAATATCACTGACAAACAGGCTGATTACGCACAAGAAGTTGCTCAAAAACTACAAAAAGTTGGAATTAGAGCAAAAGCGGACTTGAGAAATGAGAAGATAGGCTTTAAAATCCGCGAACATACTTTGAAGCGTGTACCATATATGCTTGTTTGTGGTGACCAAGAAATGGAAGCCGGTGAAATCGCAGTACGTACACGTAAAGGTAAAGACCTCGGTAAGTTTAAAGTGGATGATTTTATTTCTTACATCCAAGACGAGATCTCTACCCGTAAGCTCAATCTGGAGGAATAAACTATTAAAGGCGGAAGACGCGGCCAAGTACCGGCCAAACAAAATGCTCATCGTTTAAACGGTGAAATTCGTGGCGTTCGTGAAGTTCGTTTAACTGGCGCTGATGGCGAATCAGTTGGCGTTGTTTCTATTCAAGAAGCAGTAGCCGCAGCTGAAGAAGCTGGTATGGATCTGGTAGAAATCAGTCCAAACGCTGAGCCACCAGTATGTCGTGTAATGGACTACGGTAAATTCCTCTTTGAGAAGAGCAAATCTGCTAAAGAGCAGAAGAAAAAGCAAAAGCAGGTTCAGATTAAGGAAGTAAAATTCCGTCCTGGAACTGATATTGGAGACTATCAGGTAAAACTACGCAACCTGACGCGTTTCCTTGAAGAAGGCAACAAAGTGAAGGTAACAATTCGCTTCCGTGGCCGAGAAATGGCACACCAAGACATCGGTGTTGACGTTCTAAATCGTCTTAAGGAAGACACTGTTGAAATCGCAGTAGTGGAATCTTTCCCTAAGAAGATCGAAGGTCGTCAGATGATCATGGTTCTTGCCCCTAAAAAGAAGTAATTAACGGCTTTGCAAGTAATAAAACTCAGCTGCCGTAAGGTAGCTGAGTTTTGTTCGCCCTAATTACTATTGTTTAATACAACTCAACAATGCGGAGTTATTCATCATGCCTAAGATGAAAACCAACAAAGGTGCTGCTAAGCGTTTCAAGAAAACTGCTGGTGGTATTAAGTTTAAGCACGCTACTAAACGTCACATCCTGACTAAGCGTACTACTAAGAACAAGCGTCAGCTTCGTCCAAATGCAATCCTTCCTAAGTGTGAAGTGGCTGCAGTTGCTCGTATGCTACCATACGCATAATTCTTTTTAGTTTATTAATCGTTTAGTTTAGGAGAAGCATAATGCCTCGCGTAAAACGTGGTGTACAAGCTCGTGCACGTCATAAGAAAGTTCTAAAACAAGCTAAAGGTTACTACGGTGCACGTTCACGTGTTTACCGCGTAGCTTTCCAAGCAGTTACTAAAGCTGGTCAATACGCTTACCGTGACCGTCGCAACAAGAAACGTCAATTCCGTCAACTATGGATTGCACGTATCAACGCGGCATCTCGTCAAAATGGTCTATCTTACAGCCGTTTCATCAACGGTCTTAAGAAAGCATCTATCGAGATCGACCGTAAGATCCTTGCTGACATCGCGGTATTCGACAAAGCTGCATTCGCAGTTCTAGTTGAAAAAGCGAAAGCTGCTCTTTAATTAGAGTCAGTTATTAGGATTAAGGAAAGGAGAGCTTTAGGCTCTCCTTTTTTCTTATCTATTCAACTACAAGTTTGATAGCGGGCTTTTAACTCCTCCGCCTCCTCGCTCTATCACGTGAGTGTATATCTGCGTCGTCTTTACATCACTATGACCGAGCTGCTCTTGAACCGTTCTAATATCTGCTCCTGACTCGAGCAAATGTGTCGCAAAGCTATGCCTCAATGTGTGGCATGTCACTGCCTTAGTTATCCCTGCTTCTTTGGCAGAACGCTTGACTGCTCTTTGTAGAGAAGTTTCATTTATATGGTGCCTCTTAAGCTCTCCAGTATTTGGGTCAACTGATAGCCGGTGGGAGGGAAATAAAAAGTGCCAGTTAAAGTCTAACTCTGCTTCAGGGTATTTTCTTTGCAACGACGGCCGTATGTGGACACCAGCATATCCAGGCGAATTGATATCCTTCTTGTAGTATCTTAACGCGATGCCCTGCTGCTCTTTTAGTAGTGAAATAGCTTCACTCGCTAGCGTCACAACGCGATTTTTTCCTCCTTTTCCTTGCCACACACGAAGTGCCTTATAATCATAATCTATGTCTTGAACTCTCAGGCGGACACACTCCATAACACGTAAACCTGAGCCATAAAGCAACATAATGTGTAACTTATATCTAGGATCTATATGCATCAGAAAGCGCCGCATTTCGTCTTTGGTTAGCACAACAGGCAATTTCCTATCTAACTGCGATTTCTGAAATTTCATTTCCACTGAAAGTGGGGTTCGAAAATATTCCCTATAAAGAAAGCTAATAGAGTTGAGTGCCAGAGCTTGTGTTTTGGCAGCTACTTTGCAGTCAACCGCTAAATGAGTTAGAAAAGCTTCCACATGACTTTCATTCAATTTGGATGGATGAGCTTTGTCGTTAAATAAGATGAACTTTGTGATCCAGAGTAGATATGCTTGAATCGTTTTGGGAGCATAATGTCGACCAATCATATGCTCTTTTACACTTAGTAAAAACTGGCTTTTCATTGGTAATTTTTTAGTTATTTAAACTGTGTTTATATACAGTTATCTTTAATTTGGCAGGAATCAATAATTAGTTGACACTTTGCCGTCTAATTGGGATCTCGCATACAATCTCTACGCCAACAAGTTGATTATTTTCATAGGCTTATGTGATAGTATTTTGTTCTATTAAATGAGTGGCGAAACGTAAGAGTGCTGGATTAGTTCGGCTTGTTGTTTGATAGAAAGCGTTAGGCGACGGGCAGGAAATTTCTTTGTTCTCATCTTCTTAATTCTCTTTTAGCATTCGTTTTCTAATTCGGCAATTCAGCATTATCGGCTCAAATTCTTGAATCTCTCTGGCCGTAAAACATGCAAAGGTTCGCGGGTTGCCTCATTGGTTTTCACAGTCGGTTAGTTGTAAATCTCACTGGCTCAAAGTGTGGAAGGGGCAAGTTAATCGAGGCTTTCGTCCTCGCTTTAAGTTTGCAGCTTTACGTTTCGCTTCCTCAAAAGCAATTTGATCGCTGAAAGTCTGTATTTCGTGGTTGTTGAAACCTTGGCTGAAACATAGTGACTTTTGTGATTCTTGATTCACAAAAAGTCAGTAGGTGTTTGGTTGCTTATATGGTTTCGGGTAATCTGCTTTCAAACAAACTTAAACATTACTGGGCAACTTCGCCTAACAAGGCGTTTAAGACGGATTCACAACGCTTGGCGATTTCAGTTCAAGTTAACTTAAGTGTTTAAGGTACAATGGCTTAGGTTTGGTGGTTGGCGTTGTTCACCACTTAACGC
>NZ_JAPPTK010000030.1:0-3412 GCF_027587055.1 Vibrio sp. MarTm2
TAACAAGGCGTTTAAGGCGGATTCACAACGCTTGGCGATTTCAGTTCAAATTAGCTTAAGTGTTTAAGGTACAATGGTTTAGGTTTGGTGGTTGGCGTTGTTCACCACTTAACGCGGCGTTATGTACTTGGAGAAAAATATGGATTTTCTCGTAGGTGTAGACCTTCAGGATTCATTTGTTTTGGGTTGGCACTACAATGATCAAACTCTTGAAATTGAACTAGAGTTTAGCATCTGGCCTGAGTCTAAATATTATGAAGCTCCAAAAATAGGTGAGTATACTTGCTATCGTTTGGGGTCTCTTCTTTTTGAGGGTGTTTTGAGTATTAATGGGCTCTTGAATCAAAATGATATACAGCCGACCAGAGACCTTGACGGCTCAAAAGACTACGGAAACATCGACTACTTTGAAAAGAACCAATCATATTTCAAGGTGGTAGGTGGCTTTGGGAGCATAGAATTTGAAAGCTCAGGTGTTCATTTTAAACTACGTACATAACAAGGCGTTTAAGGCGGATTCACAACGCTTGGCGATTTCAGCTCAAGTTAGGTTAAGTGTTTAAGGTACAATGGGTTAGGTTCGGTGGTTGGCGTTGTTCACCACTTAACGCGGCGTTATGTTTCAGGAGGAAATGTGGAGTATCGAAAACTAGAAGCAAGTGATTGGGAACAATACAAAGAGTTGAGATTACTAAGCCTAGTGCAGTCTTCAGAAGCTTTTGAGAATAGCTTTAAGGAAGAATCTAAGTTGAGTAACGAGCAGTGGATTGCTCGAGTAACGGCTACTCAAAGTGCCTTTATTATTGGTGCATTTGACGGTGGAGTATTAATTGGAGTCGCAGGTTTTGCTCAAGCTCTCAAAGAGAAAATTAAGCACAAGTCTTACCTATGGGGTCTTTTTATAAAACAAGAGTATCGTGGTAAACATATTGCAAATGACATGTTGAGTAAGCTTATTCACAATGCCTTCCAAAATACTGATATTTCGCAGATTCAACTGACAGTCGCTTCTGAAAACGACGCGGCTATTTCGCTATACAAAAAGTTAGGCTTTCACAAATATGGTACCGAGGTTGATGCACTGAGAATCAACGGGAAGTCATATGATGAAATATTAATGGCCTATGTGACAACTGAAACATAACAAACTGTTTAAGAGTGATTCGCAACGCGTGGCATTTTCATTATGCGTTGATTTTAGTGATTAAGGTGGTGTGCGGCGGCTTTTGTATTGCGTTGCTCACACCTTAACAGGGCGTTATGTAACAGTCTGATTTTCTGTGTTTTTTAGCTTTTCAAACTCCGAAGCTTAATCTGCCAATTTAGGTTACTGGTTCAGTAGTTTTGGTTTGCACCTCCGTAATTATTCATGGTTAACGAAGGTCAATCTGGTGCTGGGATTGAGACTCGGCTTGTTTCGTTGGTTCAAAAGCGCAGTCACTCTCTGAATTTCACTGTCCTGAAATCGTTGTAAATCCCCTACTTCGATTTTGGCTTTCGCACTCAAATCCATCAAAAGAACCTTGAGCAAAAGGTCGTTTTCAGTAGCCTGAAGGCAATAAAGTGTGTCCGAAGTCGTCATTACATAACAAGGCGCTTAACAGTGACCCTCAACGCGTGGCATTTTTGGTTTGCTGTAAATTTGGTGTTTACGGCGCAATGCAGAAACCGTTGTAGTGCGTTTCGGGCACGTTAGCTTGGCGTTATGTGTAGCCAGAGGGAAAGGCATGGAAGTACAGCTTAAAATCGGTAGTGACCCCTTATTCGCAGAGTCTTTAACCAAGACAAATATGGCAAGTTATTATCTAACTCGTGGGATTATCTGGGACCACAATCAGTTTCTAAGCAGTTGGGAAGAACTAGAAAACTACGAGATTCACCTCGACCAAACCCGTGTAGGTGTTATTCGTTTTAGCTATAGTGGCGAAACGACCTTTCTGAGAGACTTTCAACTTTTACCGGAGTTTCAAGGTAGAGGAATTGGAACTAAGTGCCTTGATCTAGTTGTAGGGCATGCACTCAGTCGTAAATCCACTAAGCTAGTTCTACGTGTGTTTAGTGAAAACCCAGCGATCAATCTGTATGAGTCCAAAGGCTTTGTTAGAACATCTGAAGTCAAAGGGTTGGTGGAAATGGAAGTCCCTTTAAGTTCAAACACATAACAAGCAATTTAAGAGGGATTCACAACGCTTGGCACCTTTGCTTCTACTTCAAATTTAGTGTTTACGGTACAATGCGTTAAGTTGGGTGGAGGCGTTGTTCACCCCTTAATTGGGCGTTATGTGCAGTAGTCGATCTATTTGAAGAGGTTTTATGGAAGTCGATAAAAAGTCAGTCGGCAGGCTATTAAAAAGTAACGTTTTTATGCTTATTGGTCTATTTGTATCAGCGCTCTTTTTTTGGGGAGTCTCTAAGATAATTTCATGGCTCATCTTGAATGCTCTCTTAGGCTATAGCGACGCTTATAGATATGACGAGATAGTGGGTAGTTTTATGTTTAGTTTGCTTTTAGGAGCATATCTCTACTTTCTAATTAATATATACAGACGCTCTAGTCTAAAAATTGACGACGATGATATTGTCGTTAGAGGTAGGTCTGGATGGAAGGTGCTAGACGAATCCATACCACTAAAAGAATTAAGATCTATACGTTTAGGAAGATATGTTGAGTTTACTTTAAGCAGTGGAAAAACATTGAAGTTCGAAGGTGCCTATATACTGTTTGAGCAACAGTCTTTAATGGAATTCTTAAACACTATAGAGGCTAAAGGGGTGAGTGTTAAAAACACATAACAAGGCGTTTAAGGCAGATTCCCAACGCTTGGCGTTTTGCATTCAAAGTTGGGTTAAGTGTTTATGGTGTAAAGGTTTAGGTTAGGTGGCAGGCGTTGCTCACTACTTAACGCGGCGTTATAGCACTAAGCACTTTAAACATCAGGCTGTAGAGTTAAATTCAGGTATAATGGCAAATTAATCTGTAGTTGAGCCTTATGAATATTCCTATTAAAACCCAGTCAAGTTCCGAAGCCCTTTGTTCCAATTGTAAGGCTTGCTGTTGTCGACTTGAGGTTATGATCATCTCAGACACTGGTGTCCTTGATGAACATATCAAACGTGATATTTGGGGTGGTGAAACCATGTTAAGGCTAACTGACGGTTGGTGCTCAGCTATGGATAGAGATAGTTTCATGTGTACTATCTATAAAAATCGCCCTTGGATTTGCAGAGAGTTTGAGATGGGCTCATATGAATGCAAAGAAGAAAGGGCAGAGTACTGCGTCTAACCTCAAGCCGTGCTATAACAAACAATTTAAGAGGGATTCCCCACGCTTGGCATTTTTAGTTTGGGGCAAGTCCAGTGTTTACGGCGCTAAAATTCAGTGTCGTGGTAGCGTGGCTCACCCCTTAATTG
>NZ_JAPPTK010000031.1:0-3080 GCF_027587055.1 Vibrio sp. MarTm2
TGGACAAAAGTGAGTTTGCAAAATTAAACAGGCAGTATTGATACTATAATATTAACTTATGCAAACTCTAGGTGCGCCCTATTTGAGAGTCGAGAGTGTTGAATAGTTATTCAATTACATCAAAAAGGGATGAGCGGCATTTAAGTCAATGGGATGACGTGTATTATCTCGAGAGGTGACCTAGTAAGTGCGCCCTACATATTCAATCCGTTGTGGTCTGTTCGTCCAAAAAACAGCCTAGATATAAACTAGGTCGTTCTTATTTCAAAGACAAAAGGTAGGACCTGATCCTGTTGGTCTCTGCTATTTAGAATTAGTCACTGACTTGGCAGATTAATGATTTTTAAAAGCTGGAACCAAACTTGGTTCCAGCTTTAATTATTCGGTCAACCAATTTTATGGAGTAACATCTTTTATTGACTGCTTTTTATCATGGTCTAAAACGATATGCCTGATTTCATCGCTATTTTGATTAAAGTCAATCTTGTTTAAGTCAACCATACGTACCTGACGATTGTTCTGAGTATGGTAGTAGTACTTCAGGTTTTTACTGTCAGCAGCAGAAGTCCAAATAGTAGAGCTGCGCATACCTTTCAGTAGCTCTGGGTTTACGCCAGGCCCTTCTGCTGCACCCAGTGGAAGGTTGAAGTTATCCATAATTCGGAAGACTTCATACAATGCTTCTTCACCATTGTCCAATTTACGTGAGGTCTGGGTGTAAGCCGTCGCGCGGATAAAACGGGACGGTGGGGTAAAGTCGCCAGGTAGGCCTATGAACCCACTACCAGCACCGATAGGTGTCAGGTCAACTTCGCTTTCTCCTTTGGTCAGAGCTTTAGCTGAGTGCGCTTCTGGTGTTAAACCAATGTAGTTACGCAAGTTAGTCATATGCCAGTCAAAGCTTGGGCTATTTGTCAGCACACGTAGTGGGTTATCGAAAATCTTTAGTTCACCTTCTAAGTATTCAACAACAATCGCCTTACCGCTTGGGTCAATGACGGTAAGGTGGATTGGCGCAACACCACCGAACGCTGCTTCTTCGATACCAACCACACGAATATCCTGAAGGCCTTGTCTGACTTCTTCAACAGTTGCAAAAGACGTTAATACATAGTTTGCAAGCTCCACCGCGCGAAGCGTTTTATCTGATTGTTCAGGTTTATAATCATGATACTGGGCAAACCCAGGATGATAGAGTACACCTACAACTAGGCCTTTCTCATTCATACCATCGGTCATCCAGTCTTTTTCCAGAGCATCTAACGCGACCGTGCCGTACTTCGTAGTCCATTTCAGACCGTTCTGACCTTCAGGTGTTGTGCCTTGAAACTCGTATCCTCGAGGGATGATGGCGACCCTGGAGTTCAGGTCAAAAGCGCCCCATTCCATGGTTCGGCCATAGACGACCGCACCGTCTTCGGCTTTAAGGGCAATACTGGTACAAGCAATGGCCCCACCAAAATGAAGAGCCGGTATTAACATGGAAAGAGAGAGTATTTTTTTTGTTGTTCGTTTGAATAATCCCATAATTTAACCTTTATGATAAACGTTGATATACATATACTAGCCCGCGTTCTTTTGAATGCCTCTTAATGATTGATTCTACGGAACACAAATGCCGTTAGTCAGTGTTTCTTATCTGATTTAAAAGAATATTTTTAGCTGTGTCCAAAATATGCGATCGTCTACCGAATCAGTCATACCTTGGTGATTGAAATCAGAATCAATATCTTCATATTTAAACTGTAACCATTTGTCGCCATCGCTTGTAATAGGTGTCGCTGCAGTGATCGAGGTCTTCAAAGTATCCACCTCTAAACTACCATCCATCTTGGTGTATTCCGGAGACAGCGAGAGGTAGGTACCATCTTCAAACGGCTTCCAAACTAACCAAGCAGCTCCGTTGTAACCCGTTATATCAGTGTCAGTGATGTTATATTGGTTGGCCAGAGCACCGTCATCTTTATACTCACCCATTAATCCAGCACCACGTACATAGATGTTAAAGGAATCAAATGGTGTCGTAACGGCGGCGGCCGCACCGAATGCCGCGGTGGTGAAATCATTGTTATCAATTAAATCCAGCGAGGTCGCTATGCGGGGCATGATATTGTTGCCAGTACCTAACACATGGAAGTACTGACCACGGCTGTCTTTATAATCACCGTTTTCATCCATGGTGGCTTCCAGTGACACCATCGCAGCCGTGCCACCGTCAAACTGGTACGACAGTGCGCCCATCGCTTTAACATCCCCTTTGTTACTGGTACCGATATGTGCCTGTGAATACGCTCTTGTCACATCCGATGGGTCTACACGCTCGCTCTTGGTGTCGCTTGCCAGTGCCACTGTTGGGGCCAAAGTGACAGCCGCGCTAAGTAGGATAATCTTCGTACTCAGAGGTTTTGATTTGACTTTTTTCATTTTGTCTTAATTACCGTCCGCTTTAAGTTAATCTTGATGACTGTTCAAATAATAACTGGAAATATCAGACCTAAATAATGCATTATGTAAGATATAATCCATCATTAATAACCTCTGGAGTGACCATGTTTTCCTATGAGCATTTGGCCGCGTTCTGTGCAACCTATGAAGAAAGCAGTTACAGTAAGGCCGCTAGAAAACTCAAGAAAGAACGAACAACCGTACGTGACCAGATTAAGGCACTTGAAGACAGTTTTTGTGTTGAACTGTTTTTTATCGAAGGAAAGCAAGCAGTGCCGACGACAGAGGCAAAAGCACTCTATCGGCAAGCCAAAGTGTTAGTTAAAAACAGCGATTTGCTGTATGAGAGAATGATAAACGCTTATCAGAAGCCTCTTGAATCACTGGTGATTTATCATGATGCTTTGGTTCCTAGCTACTTAATCAAAGACATTAATTGCCTTGTTAAGAGGGAAATTCCGACGCTAAGGCTGCATTGGCTTCAAAGAAACAGAAATAAAGTGATGGATGCCTTAACCAATGACGGCCAATGTATTGCAATCATGCAAAGTAAACTGAAGAACTTGCCTGAGCGCACTTTCCGCTATGTCAACTTAGGCACTAGTCAACATCATTTTTATTGTGGGGCTGATCAT
>NZ_JAPPTK010000032.1:0-2615 GCF_027587055.1 Vibrio sp. MarTm2
TAATATAACAAGCAATTTAAGAGGGATTCACAACGCTTGGCGATTTCAGTTCAAGTTAACTTAAGTGTTTAAGGTACAATGGCTTAGGTTTGGTGGTTGGCGTTGTTCACCACTTAACGCGGCGTTAGCTTTCTGAGGAGAAATAATGAGGATCAGACAAATTAAGGCTTACCGAGTAACATCAATTATTTCTTTGCTGTTAGGCGTTACCGCACTACAGGAATTATATATAAGCGAAAACCTATTAATTATTGGTTTTGCTACCGGTGTGCTTGGTACCTTCTTGCTAGGTAGTGCCGGTTTTTTTACGGTATTTCGATTTGTGTCTGCGTTTTTGAAGGAATCAAGTTTAAGCCTGTATAGTCGTGTTCTAGGGTGTACTTATTCGGTGCTACCTGTTCTACTTTGGTACTTATGCAACGTTAAGTTTATATTGGTGCCTGCGGTGAACGCTAAAGAGCTTTCAACCTTCTTTATTCCATCGGCTTTGGCTGTGTTAAATGGAGTTATAGGGGTAATCTTATTCTTCGGAGTCGTTGAAATAAATAATAAACTTCTGGGGAAATCATCAAGCTAACAAACTGTTCAAGAGGGATTCGCAACGCGTGGCATTTTTACTTTGCGTAGGTTTTAGCGTTTAAGGTGGTATGCGGCGGCATTGGTATTGCGTTGCTCACCCCTTAACAGGGCGTTATGTAACAGGCTGATTTTCTATAATATTTAGTTCTTCGAAAAGCCAAACTACTCCGCTAGTCTTAAGTTATTGGTTCAGCGTTTTGGGTTGGCTTCTTCGCAATGATTCAAGGTCAACGACAGTGCTTTTCGCTTGGAAAGCTCATTTCGGCTTGTTTCTCAGGTTCAAAAGCAAAGTCACGCGCTGAAATTCATTGCCCTGAAATCGTTGTAACTCCCCCACTTCGAATTTGGCTTTCGCACTCAATTCCATCAAAAGAACCTTGAGTGAAAGGACGTTTTTAGTAGTCTGAAGGCAAGAATAAAGTCCGTGTTTGTGATTACATAACAAATTGTTCAACAGGGACTCCTAACGCTTGGCCACTTTCATGCAAATCGGCTTCTGTGTTTAGGGCGCAGATTTTTAGTTGGGTGGTAAAGCGTTGTCGCCCGTTAACAAGGCGTTAGGTATATGGAAGAAGAATTACTTTAAGGATAATTAGTGACATATGAATGTTTTTTGCCGAAATTGTGGTCAGGAAATGCCGGAGACCGCGAATGTATGTGGTGCTTGTAAATATAAACAAGAGTTTATTCCCACCAGAGCTACTACGCGTCGAAGTTCAGATGGTGTGGTAGCCTTCTTTGTCTGTTTACTCTTAGGTTGGTTAGGTATACACAGATTTGTATATGGAAAAATTGGTACAGGTATATTGATGTTTTTGACTGGTGGTGGATTTGGTATTTGGTGGATTGTAGACACCATTAGGATCGGAGTTTGCAACAATTTCACTGATTCTAAAGGGAGACCATTAAGTTTGATTCATAGCAACTAGTACTTAGCAATATACCTAACAAGGCGTTTAAGGCGGACTCACAACGCTTAGCAGTTTTGGTTTAAGTTTGGTGGTTGGCGTTGTTCACCACTTAACTCGGCGTTATGTTTACTTGTATTTCAATGGCTTAAAAACTCTTCGATCTCTGTTCTTTGCCCCCTTGGCCATTCGTCCGAGTTGCCTCAGCAAATCAACATTGTCGGTCTAAGTTCTTGAGTTTCTTCGGCTATAAAACATGCCAATATTCGTGGGTTGCTTCATTTTCAGGTCGAGCTGGCTAGGTTTTGGTTTCTCTGACTTAAAGTCGCTTTTAGGTTCTTGGTCAATCAGCATTTCGGCTTGGCAGTTGCCTCGGCAATTTGGCATTGTCTTACGCTGTGGTTGGAAAGAAAGGGCGCTTGTTGTTACTTCGTCGGGTTGCCTCATTGGGCAGGGAAGTGGAATGACTTGTTGTTGGTTTATCGCCTTTGGTGGTCAAGTTGGTTCTTGCGTTGTGGTCTAGCTCAGAAAAATCGTTAGAAATCGCAGTTCTTTCTCAATTAAATCATGTAGTTGTGGTAAACATAACAAACAATTTAAGAGGGATTCCCCACGCTTGGCATTTTTGGTCTGGGTCAAGTTCAGTGTTTAAGGCGTTCAAATCGAGTGTCGTGGTCGCGTGGCTCACCCCTTAATTGGGCGTTAGCCCTCAAGGAGAAAATATAAAATTGTTTGAAAATCATTTAAAAAGAACAAAGTTCTTGCTGTTTTTGCAGGGTATATCTGTTGCAGTTACTCTGTTTCTACTATTTACCTTGCTTGCCCAAGTAAATCAATTGAGCTCTTCGAGTCTTTTTCTCACATTTGCAATTGTTTTAGTGATGTTAAGCTTGAACTTGTCTAGTTTTTACGGGTTGTTAAAAAAGAAGCTTTGGGTATTTAAGTTAATGATCGTTCTTTATTTAATTCAGATGATAGGCATAGAAACACCTAACTTTTCCTTAGCCTTTTCTTTTGGAGTTGAAGTACCGATAAGTGTGAATGTTAATGAAGTAACAGTTTCTCTAAACTTACTGGCAATCTTAATGGTTTGGTTGTCGTATACAAGTCTTAACCTTCTGAAAAAGG
>NZ_JAPPTK010000033.1:0-2496 GCF_027587055.1 Vibrio sp. MarTm2
GCTTGCGAGAATTAGATAAAGGGGAAGTTTTGATTAAGAAGTTATATTTGGTTGTTATTCATATTTTAGCCGTGATTGGTTTACCAACAGCCTATTTATATGCTCACGCTATATTTGGAACAGAATCTTTGACAGTGAATACGCTAGCAAATGGGTGTAGGGAGATTACAGGGCAGCAAATCTTTAGCCCAGAAGGTAGAAGAGCCGTTCACGCAAAGTTTGTTGAGTGTGATGATGCAGATAATCGAATGGAAGTTTGGCTTCAAGAAGACACTCGTCAAATGAAGTATGCTCTAGTGTTCGACTCAGTTTACAATACTGACGAAGACATAGAGATAAAATGGGATAGGTCAAATAATATTCTTATTACTGTTCCGGCAAGCGTTCAAGTTACTTCAGCTTATGAAGGTAACCAGTTGGGCGTTTCCGTTTATGTCCAAACTAAGTAGAACCTCTCGAAGCTAACAAGGCGTTTAAGGCGGATTCACAACGCTTGGCGATCTCGGCTTAAATTGAATTTAGTGTTTAATGTACAATGACTTAGGTTTGGTGGTTGGCGTTGTTCACCACTTAACGCGGCGTTATGTGTAATGGAGGTTATATGTACCATCATTATTTTGAAGGCTGGGAAGTTAAGCCTGAGTTTGCCAAAGAGTTTATCTCGTTGTGGCCAGGTTGGCTTGGTGAAGAAAATTATCACAAACTGGATGAAGTTACAGAAAGCGAGTGGCAACGTTTCAATAAACTAATTGAACTGATAGGTAAAGATTACAAAATTGAATTTGCTGCATGTGACAGAGGAAAGCTAATACCAGTCACTGACGTAAGTAATATATTGTCGTCTTACGAGGAATCTATGGAGAAAGACTCATCTCTTTTTTCAAAGTTTGTTATTCCAGAACTTGGTTGTGTAATATCTGAAGATTGGGACTATACCTATATCCTTTGGTATAAAAATCACGATGAGGTAGAAGAGATATCGCCATATATAAAATGTGCAAACCTACATCACTTCGCGTAATTACACATAACAAGGCGTTTAAGGCAGATTCCCAACGCTTGGCGTTTTGAATTTTAAGTTGGGTTAAGTGTTTACGGTGTAAAGATTTAGGTTAGGTGGTTAGCGTTGCTCACTACTTAACGCGGCGTTAGTTTGCAAGAGGAAAAACGCAGCTATATCGCAAGATCTAGTGGAAAAAGCTCAAAGTTTAAGTTTTTGTATTAGCTTTCAATTTTAGTGTTAACTAGCGTGGTGAAAATCCAAAATTGGCATCGTTTCAACGGTTGATTTGTTCTTTGGTGCGGTGACTTTTTGGGGCTAAGTGAGTCGAACTTTTTTGCTGAAACTCTGCTCGTTGAGTTTGTTGGTACAAAAGCCGATTTACTCGCTGAAATGGCGTTTTCTCTGGTGTGGTAAGTTCATGTGGTTTCAGTGGCTTTGTTGAAAGTCCTCATTGTGAGATTGGTTTTCCAAAAGCGCTTTTTGGTGTTGTTAGTTCGTATTCTGCGGCGTTGTTTGTTCCACGTGGTTTCATTGAGTAGCCGCTTTGAGACTACGCCTGACTTAAGTGCATCAAAACACATAAGGTTTGTTGTTTGCAAAGCTTAAAATAACGTAAAATCAAAGCTTTGGGTTTGCAAACTAACAAACTGCTCAAGAGGGATTCGCAACGCGTGGCATTTTTACTATGCGTTGGTTTAAGTGATTAAGGTGGTATGCGGCGGCTTCGGTATTGCGTTGCTCACCCCTTAGCAGGGCGTTAGGCCTCCCGAGCCCCTCCAGTTTGGGGATTGATAAATATTTGATATGCTATCGGCTATTATATCTAAATGAATGAACGCTATGAATAAACTATTAACGGAGTGCTTTTATTTCTCCAAATCTAATATCGGCTCTATTTTTAAACTTTTCGGGCCTTATGTGATTGTCACATCACTGCTGAGCCCTTTTGTTGAGTTGTTTTATGATTGGGGTAACCTTTTTTACCTTGTGGCAATAAGTTTTATTCACACTTATTTAATGGTTCGTTTCATCAAGTTTATGGCTTTTGCTGCTTCCGGTTACCCTAAAGAGCAAACTGTTTCTTTGAATGAGTGGTGGCGGTTATTAGTTGTATATTTTTTCTATGGTGTAGCTGTTTTAGTCGGGTTTATAGCGCTCATCGTACCGGGTTTATATTTTGCAGCTAAATATGGGTTTGCAGACTTTGAGGCGATTTTAAACGACAAACCTGCATTTTCGGCATTGAGCGAAAGTTGGAAAGATACGAAAGGTATAGCTAGTAGGTTAATGATGGTTACGGCATTGATTGGCGGGTCACAAATATTTATAGGTTTCGTATTTGGTCTTGTTGGAGATTCTTCGACGTTACTATACATAGCATCCGAAGTTTTGTATGGGCTTATTTCGACTAGCTTAATGATATTCATGTCCGTTGTTTACTTTAGGTTGTATACAGAAGATCGCACGGAGCAAGAAGCATCATTGGAAAGTGA
>NZ_JAPPTK010000034.1:0-1754 GCF_027587055.1 Vibrio sp. MarTm2
GCTCAAGTGAGTAAGCACATAACAAGGCGTTTAAGGCAGATTCGCAACGCATAGCATTCTCAGTTCAAATTGAGTTTTGTGTTTATGGCACAATGGTTTAGGTTATGTGAAGGCGTCGCTCACTACTTAACGCGGCGTTATGCGATTTATGAGGTCAGCGAAAGGAATAGAGATTTATGTACAAAGTCGGCGTTGTTATATTTGATGATTTCACAGATGTAGACTTTTTTCTTATGTACGATTTGCTTGGGAGAACAACCGAAAGTTGGACGGTCAGCATACTGGGAACTAAACCTGAACATCATTCCCACCTTGGTATGAAAGTTATAACAGACGGGCATATTTCAGAGGTGACGAACCAAGATGTCGTTCTTATCACTAGTGGTAAACGTGGTATTCCAGCAGCGATGAAAGATGCTGAATTTATGTCAGCGTTGAGCCTTGACCCAAATAGACAGCTAATTGGCTCGATATGTGCTGGTTCATTTATCCTTCATGAGCTCGGTTTACTAAAAGGTAAGCCATTAACAACCAATCCAGATGCTAAAGGTGTTCTACAAAAGATGGGAGGAGACGTTAAGGATCTACCTCTAGTAGTAGAAGGTAACATAGCCACTGCAGGAGGTTGTCTTTCACTGATTTATCTCATTGGTTGGGTAGCAGAACGGCTGTTTGACTCAAGTAAACGAAAAACTATTCACAATCAATTAATTCCAGCCGGGCAGTTAGAACTTTTTGAAGAGCTCATTACCACAACTATTCAGTCAGCAGAGTCGAAAAATTCGCATAACAAAGCGTTTAAGAGTGATTCGTAACGCTTGGCATTTTTAATTTGCGTTGGTTTTGGTGTTTAAGGCGCAATGCAGAAAGTTCGGCATTGCGGTACTCACACCTTAACGCGGCGTTATAGCGATTTGGAGTGTATCTTGAAATCTGTATTAAATTTAGTTCAAATCCATTGGTTGCTATTTACTATTGCAATAGCCCTTATAATCACGGGTTTGTCTCTATATCCAGTGGAAAGTCTTCCTCCTGTTCCTGGTTCAGACAAAACTCACCATTTCATTGCTTATGGGGCTTTGGCATTTCCAATTTCGTTAGCTAGACCCAAGAAGTGGCTATTTCTAATAGTAGGATTTTTAGCGTGTAGTGGGGTTATTGAGTTAGTTCAACCATATGCAAATCGCTATGGTGAATGGCTCGATTTAGGTGCAAATGGTTTAGGGCTAGTGGTAGGTATCTTAATAGCGACTTTTGCTCGGTCGATGATCCTCAAGGAAAAATCGCAATAACAAGGCGTTTAAGGCGGATTCACAACGCTTGGTGACTTGGGTTCAAATTAGTTTTAGTGTTTAAGGTACAATGGCTTAGGTTTGGTGGTTGGCGTTGTTCACCACTTAACGCGGCGTTAGGCGACGGGCAGGAAAGTTCTTTGTTCTCATTTTCTTAGGTCTCTTTGAGCATTCGTTTTTTCTAAGTCGGCAATTTGGTATTGTCGGCTCAAATCCTTGAATCTCTCTGGCCGTAAAACATGCCAAGGTTTGCGGGTTGCCTCATTGGTTTTCATAGTCGGTTGGTTGTGAATTTCACTGGCTCAAAGTGTGGAAAGGGCAAGTCAATCGAGGTTTTCGTGCTCGCTTTAAGTTTGCAGCTTTCCGTTTCACCTCCTCAAAAGCAACTTTATTGCTGAAAGTCTGTATTTCGTGGTTGTCGAAACTTCGGCTGAAACATAGTGGCTTTTATGGTTCTTGAAT
>NZ_JAPPTK010000035.1:0-1753 GCF_027587055.1 Vibrio sp. MarTm2
GCCGAAGCGACAGACTAGCAGCGAAATCGAAAGCCTCAATTGACTTGCCCTTACCACACTTTGAGCCAGTCATATTCACCGCCATCCAACACTGAAAACCAATGAGGCAACCCACGAATTTTGGCATGTTTTACGGTTGAAGAGATTCAAGGATTTGAGCCGACAATACCAAGTTGCCGACTTAGAAAAACGAATACTCAAAGAGAACTAAGAAGATGAGAACAAAGAACTTTTCTGCCCGTCGCCTAACGCCGCGTTAAGTGGTGAACAACGCCAACCACCAAACTTAAACCATTCTACCTTAAACACTTAACCTGTCTTTAACTAAAATCGCCAAGCGTTGTGAATCCGCCTTAAACGCCTTGTTAGGCGAAGTTTTCCACCAGTGTTTAAGTTGTTTTGAAAGCAGACTACCCGAAACCAAATAAGCAACCAAACACCCACTGACTTTTTGTGATTCAAGAACCACAAAACTCACTATGTTTCAGCCAAAATTCCAACGACCACGAAATGCGAATTTGCAGCGACTAAGTAATTTTTGAAGCGGAGAAACTAACAACTACGAGCTAATAGCAAAAATGAAAGCTACGATTAACTTGCCCTTTCCACACTTTGAGCCAGTTAAACTCACAACCAAGCGACTGTGAAAACCAATGAGGCAACCAACGAACATTGGCATGTTTTACGGCTGGACAGATTCAAGAATTTGAGCCGACAATACTGAGTTGCCGACTTAGAAAAACGAATACTCAAAGAGGATTAAGAAGGTGAGAATAAAGAACTTTTCTGCCCATCGCCTAACGCCGCGTTAAGTGGTGAGCAACGCTACCACCAGACTTAAACTATTGTGCCGTAAACACTAAAGCTGACTTAAACTTAAATTGCCAAGCGTTGTGAATCCGTCTTAAACGCCTTGTTATGCGCCTGAATTAGAAGACAATACCTGCTCCAATTTCACGCTCTCTTCGTCAGAAAAAGTAACGTAGCCGATTGGGATATCACTGTCCAAGCTGCTAATAATATGCTCGGCGCTTTCTAAGCCAAAACCGCCACATAGTTCGATAACTTGGATTCCACTTTCAATCATTCTTTTGGCAATAAGAATAGCTTCTTCATCACTACTTACACCAACAACTTGAGTCGAAAATCCAGACGTATTTAAAGCTGTTGAATCGCGATTAAAATCGTAGCTCTCTGCCTTTACGATAAAACCATACTGCTTAATCATATTTACCTCCTAAATATCGATTATCTGTTGGCGCATAACGCCGCGTTAAGTGGTGAGCAACGCTACCACCTAACCTAAACCATTGTGACATAAACACTTAACCCAAAGTAAGCCGAAAATGCCAAGCGTTGGGAATCCGTCTTAAACGCTTTGTTATACCGATGCTTCCGTGACTTGAGACAGAGCTTTTTTAAGGAGAAGGTACGAAATAACGCTACCTACACCAGGTAGAAGAAGGGACAACACGAGAACTAAAAATTTTGTACCTTTCTTAATCTTACGTGAATCGAATATCAAAACCATCACTGGACTGAACCACACGAATAGAAACAATAAGAATTGAAAAGATAATGAAGCCTCGAAAAGCTCATCTCGTCCAACGTACAAGCCAAAGAATGCAGCAGTTAGGCTACCGAGTATTGCAATGAAAAAGCTGTAGATTGAAAACTGAAGTATTTTCATATAAACAAATGCCTATGTAATTTACTCAAACTATATCACCGAGCAGATACATTGCCTATAGGT
>NZ_JAPPTK010000036.1:0-1483 GCF_027587055.1 Vibrio sp. MarTm2
ATCGGTGATGGTGATATCTAAATTGGCTTTAGCGGAGTTATCACCGTCACTGTCAACCATATAAACGGGCAGCGCAAAGCTGAGTTCGTTATTACCATCCGCATTGGCGTGATCGAGCGCTTCAATCAGCGTAAAGGTGTAATCGCCTTTGTTGGTGCCATCGAAGTTGAGCGTAAAGACGGTGGTCTCCACACCGTTCGCCGCGGTGGTAAAGCCGATGTATTGCCCAGAATCTGCAGGCTCTTCTCGAAGCTCTACCACTAGCCCATTCGATTTGAGCGAGCCGTCAGTATTGAACTCAGTTGGCTCCAGACGGAAGTGACTTAGGTTGTCGCTGCCTTCGGTATAACTGATCGTGCCTGTGGCTTGCACCGCACTGCCGCTTGGCGCAGAGCCATCAGCTAGTTGAGACTCAGATAGATTTACCGACGGAATAGTGTTGATCACCGGATCGTCGCCATCTTGAATGGTTAAAGTAACCGTTGCGTTGACACTGTCTTTGTCGAAATCGCCCGACGTCACCACGATGTTTTTGACGATATCGCCATTCTCATGGTCCAGATCGCGATTAGGCTCAAAGCGCATCTCACCATCGAGGGTGATATAGAGCGAGCCTTCTGGGTAATCGAATTTCTGCTCACCAGTGATGCTTTGATCAAGCTGCTGCGCTGGGTTATCACCAAATTTAAATTCGGTGATGGTGGCGCCATCGGCACTGTGCGCTGGCATCACATCGATGATCGCGGTGGTTGGGTTTTCGCCTTGATTCGGTTCAATGATGGTCCAACTGCCGTTTTGCATTAACTGGACATCGTCGGTGATGGTGATATCCAAGTTTGCTTTGGCGGAGTTGTCACCGTCACTGTCAACCATATAAACGGGCAGCGCAAAACTCAGGTCGTTATTGCCATCCGCATTGGCGTGGTCGATCGCTTCAATCAGCGTAAAGGTATAATCGTCTTTGTTAGTTCCATCGAAGTTGAGCGTAAAGACGGTGGTCTCTACACCATTTGCTGCCGTGGTAAAGCCGATATATTGCCCAGAATCTGCAGGCTCTTCTCGCAGCTCAATCACAAGCCCATTCGATTTGAGCGAGCCGTCAGTATTAAACTCACTTGGCTCAAGGCGGAAGTGACTGACGTTGTCGCTGCCTTCGGTATAACTGATTGTGCCCGTCGCTTGCACTACACTGCCGCTCGGCGCTGAGCCATCCGTTAGCTGAGACTCTGCTAAAGTCACCGAAGGAATCGCGTTAATCACCGGGTCATCACCATCTTGAATGGTTAAGGTGACTGTGGCGCTGACACTGTCTTTGTCGAAATCGCCCGACGTCACGACGATATCTTTTACAACATCGCCGTTCTCATGGTCTAAATCGCGATTCGGCTCAAAGCGCATATCCCCATCAAGAGTGATATAGAGCGAGCCTTCTGGGTAATCAAATTTCTGCTCACCACTGACAGTCTGGTCAAGCTGCTGCGTT
>NZ_JAPPTK010000037.1:0-1448 GCF_027587055.1 Vibrio sp. MarTm2
TGTGAAGTCATTGATGCCATGCTTCCAGGAAAAGCCTCTAAGCTTCAGATTGTAAGGAATCGTACCCCAAACCGACACAGGTGGTCGGGTAGAGAATACCAAGGCGCTTGAGAGAACTCGGGTGAAGGAACTAGGCAAAATGGTACCGTAACTTCGGGAGAAGGTACGCTCTTGACGGTGAAGTCCCTTGCGGATGGAGCTATTGAGAGTCGCAGATACCAGGTGGCTGCAACTGTTTATTAAAAACACAGCACTGTGCAAAATCGTAAGATGACGTATACGGTGTGACGCCTGCCCGGTGCCGGAAGGTTAATTGATGGGGTTAGTCCTTGGACGAAGCTCTTGATCGAAGCCCCGGTAAACGGCGGCCGTAACTATAACGGTCCTAAGGTAGCGAAATTCCTTGTCGGGTAAGTTCCGACCTGCACGAATGGCGTAATGATGGCCACGCTGTCTCCACCCGAGACTCAGTGAAATTGAAATCGCTGTGAAGATGCAGTGTACCCGCGGCTAGACGGAAAGACCCCGTGAACCTTTACTACAGCTTGGCACTGAACATTGACCCTACATGTGTAGGATAGGTGGGAGGCTTTGAACCCGGTACGCCAGTATCGGTGGAGCCGTCCTTGAAATACCACCCTTGTAGTGTTGATGTTCTAACGTTGACCCCTTATCGGGGTTGCGGACAGTGCCTGGTGGGTAGTTTGACTGGGGCGGTCTCCTCCCAAAGAGTAACGGAGGAGCACGAAGGTGGGCTAATCACGGTTGGACATCGTGAGGTTAGTGCAATGGCATAAGCCCGCTTGACTGCGAGAATGACAATTCGAGCAGGTGCGAAAGCAGGTCATAGTGATCCGGTGGTTCTGAATGGAAGGGCCATCGCTCAACGGATAAAAGGTACTCCGGGGATAACAGGCTGATACCGCCCAAGAGTTCATATCGACGGCGGTGTTTGGCACCTCGATGTCGGCTCATCACATCCTGGGGCTGAAGTCGGTCCCAAGGGTATGGCTGTTCGCCATTTAAAGTGGTACGCGAGCTGGGTTTAGAACGTCGTGAGACAGTTCGGTCCCTATCTGCCGTGGGCGTTGGAAGATTGAAGGGGGCTGCTCCTAGTACGAGAGGACCGGAGTGGACGAACCTCTGGTGTTCGGGTTGTGTCGCCAGACGCATTGCCCGGTAGCTAAGTTCGGAATCGATAACCGCTGAAAGCATCTAAGCGGGAAGCGAGCCCTGAGATGAGTCTTCCCTGACCCCTTGAGGGTCCTAAAGGGTTGTTCGAGACTAGAACGTTGATAGGCAGGGTGTGTAAGTGCTGTGAGGCATTGAGCTAACCTGTACTAATTGCCCGTGAGGCTTAACCATACAACACCCAAAGGGTTTTGATGGACTCGATACAAGAATTAACTTGATTGTGTTTTAGAGAACGCAAACAGCTTTCCGAATTA
>NZ_JAPPTK010000038.1:0-1374 GCF_027587055.1 Vibrio sp. MarTm2
GAAACATAGTGAGTTTTGTGGTTCTTGAATCACAAAAAGTCAGTGGGTGTTTGGTTGCTTATTTCGTTTAGGGTAATCTGCTTTCAAAATAACTTAAACACTGGTGGGAAACTTCGCCTAACAAGGCGTTTAAGACGGATTCACAACGCTTGGCGATCTCAGTTCAAGTTAAATTTAGTGTTTAAGGTACAATGGTTTAGGCTTGGTGGTTGGCGTTGTTCACCACTTAACGCAGCGTTATGTTTACTTGTAATTCAAAGGTTTAAAGGTCTTAGGCTCTAGTTCATAGTCCCTTTGGCAATTCGTCCCTAGTACACTCTGCAAATCCGCATTGTTGGCCTGAGTTCATGAATTACTCAGGCCGTAAAACATGCCAATGTTCGTGGGTTGCTTCATTGTCAGGTCGTGGCGGTCGGCTTCTTGTGTAACTGGCTTAAAGTCGTTTTTAGGTTCTTAGCAAATTGGCATTTTGGCTTAGCAGTTGCCTCGGCAATTTGCCATTGTCTTGCGCTTTGGTTGGAAAGAAAGGGCGCTCGTTGTTTCTTAGTCGGGTTGCCTCATTGGTCAAGGAAGTGGAATTATACGTGTTAGGTTGTCCGCCTTTGGTGGTCAAGTTGGTTCTTGTCTTGTGGTTCAGTTCAGAAAACTAGCCAGAAAAGGCAGTTCTTTCTCAATTAAATCATGTATTTGTGGTAAAACATAACAAACAATTCAACAGTGATTCGCAACGCTTGGCACTTTCACGTCTAGTTGAGTTTAGTGTTTACGGCACAGTGTTCGAGTTCAGTGTATGCGCTGCTCACACGTTAATTGGGCGTTATGTAAATGGAGTAAAAAATGGAAGTCGTTGAAGTAAAAGGGTTTGAAATCCAAGGTCTAATCCTAAGAACCCGCAATGAAATTGAAATGAACCCCGAGACGGCTAACATTCCAAAGCACGTTGAGTATGTCGACTCAAATCTAGTCATTGATTATCAGTCTGGAGCCAGAGCATATAGTGTTTACTGCAATTACGAGTCAGACGTCAATGGCAGCTTTGACGTATTAATGGGCTCGAATGAAGTATCCTCATCGAATATTGAATTGTCATCAGTATCCGTAGTTTCGGGTTCTTACCTGAAGTTTGAATCTGAAGGCGAGTTTCCTACAGCTGTTATCGCTGCTTGGCAGTCAGTTTGGTCTTACTTTGGCTCTCCGAATTGTGCGCATGAAAGGGCATATACAACAGATTTTGAGCATTACGAAAGTGCTACTAAAGTCAGTGTCTACATCGCGCTGAAATAATTTACATAACAAAGCATTTAAGAGTGATTCGCAACGCTTGGCGCTTTCGCTTCGCTCAAGTATAGCCAAGCGTCGCTCACACCTTAATGC
>NZ_JAPPTK010000039.1:0-1354 GCF_027587055.1 Vibrio sp. MarTm2
TGCGCCAGAGGATGAAAGTAGATCTGAATGATTCCAAGGTTAGTTCTTTGGTGCTGTAACTGGCGTTAAAATCGAGCGTTTTCTAGCCGCTGAAAATCCTCATGGTAAGCTTGTCGGCTCAAAAGGTTTTGCGTTGGTTGAGGCTCAGTTTTCTCTGATGTTGTTTGTTCACGTGCGCTTCAATCAAAAGTCGCGTTGAAACTGCGCCCCGCTTCAATCTGTTGGTTTACGATAGTTTTTCAACAAAGGTGTCGTGTTTTTGTTTTGTTGTTGGAGCGTTTTGGTGCTCAAGTGAGTAAGCGCATAACAAGGCGTTTAAGGCAGATTCGCAACGCATAGCATTTTGGGTTTACTTTGAATTTAGTGTTTACGGCACAATGGTTTAGGTTATGTGGAGGCGTCGCTCACTACTTAACGCGGCGTTAGGCGACGGGCAGGAAAGTTCTATATTCTCATCTTCTTAGTTCTCTTTGAGTATTCGTTTTTCTAAGTCGGCAACTCAGTATTGTCGGCTCAAATTCTTGAATCTCTTCTGCCGTAAAACATGCCAATTTTCGTGGGTTGCCTCATTGGTTTTTGGAGTTGGTTAGTGGTGAGTTTCACTGGCTCAAAGTGTGGAAAGGGCAAGTCAATTGAGGCTTTCGATTTTGCTGCTAGTTTGTAGCTTTGGCATTTTCGGGTTCAAAACCTGCTTTGTTGCTGAAGGTCAGCATTTCGTGGTTGTTGGAATCTTGGCTGAAACATAGTGACATTTGTGGTTCTTGAATCACAAAAAGTCAGCGGGTGTTTGGTTGCTTATTTTGTTTCGGGTAATCTGCTTTCAAACCAACTTAAAGACTGGTGGGAAACTTCGCCTAACAAGGCGTTTAAGACGGATTCACAACGCTTGGCGATTTCAATTCGAGTCAGGTTAAGTGTTTAAGGTACAATGGTTTAGGTTTGGTGGTTTGCGTTGTTCACCACTTAACGCGGCGTTATGTTAATGGAGTGGAATAAGCTATGGAATACAAAGTCGTTAAAGAATATCAAGATGCTCCAGAATCGCCGATTAGAATAGTCTCAGGCGAAAAATTGGAGTTTGTAGAGGAATCCAATCCAGAAGGTGACTGGGCAAACTGGATTTTCTGCCGAGGGGAAAACAAAGAAGGCTGGGTTCCTAAACAGATACTAGCTATCGACAATTGCGAGGTAACTGCTCTTGAGGATTATTTCGCCAAGGAGCATCGTTTGGCTATCGGCGAAATTCTAGTAAAAGAACATGAGTTAAATGGCTGGATCTGGAGTAGTAAATTAGGTAGCCCGAAAGAATTGGCATGGGCTCCTTTAAATCATTTGTGCGCTGTGTAAATTCACA
>NZ_JAPPTK010000004.1:0-327111 GCF_027587055.1 Vibrio sp. MarTm2
GAGGTGTGCTAAAGCTAATCGTGGCAAACACACCTTTGCCCATTGTGATTCAGAGTAAATACTCATTCACATCATGTTAATTTGGTGAAGTCGGACTAATTCTGTTTGTAAACGCCGCGCCCCTAAATTGTCCAAGTAAAAACAATTTAACTTTTCTATAGTTAAATAAATTATTTTGACCTTTATCATTTAAATGTGAAACTATTATCAGATGATAAAAAACTAATAAACACCATTTTAATTTAGTCTTTACTAATCATATTCTTTGATAATCAGGACAAGTAGAAAAACTAATCAACAACATGATAAACAAACCACTTTAATTTAAATCGTAAAATTTTCACTTCAATAAATAGAGATAAAAAATCTACAACGCATCTAAACATATATAAATTATGTCAATTTTTAATCTACTTTCATAGTAATCAGTTACTGTTAATATAGGGTTTAAAAAAAGTGATAATTGGGTAAATTGTGAATTTAGTATTTATCGGAGCTGAATAATCGAAAATGAGCAAAAATTGACATTTATAGACATAAGTTATTGCAACTCATCGATTCTCTAAGTAGTGAATCGTACGCATATACAAGTCACCCAATCATTCTACATTTACCTATATATGTTACTGCGCTAACTCGTCCCATTTAGTGATTTCTGCTAGTCGCGTTGGTTCCTTAATAACTAAAGGTTTTTAATAAAATATTTACATACAAGAGCCGTGGTTTTTTGTACTAGCTAAGATCGGAAAACCTATGATTTAACCAGTCTAAAATTCCTATCAAGTGTGAATCATCGAGGTTAAGCAGAGTATCTCCAACATACCACTCGATAAGTGACTGGTGTGGATTACTCGTCACCCTAGGGTTGCCAAGCCATACTTTTTGCTCAATTGCGAGTTCATCACGTACTTGAATCGCCGTCTCATAATCGACTGGAAGAATTAGGTGCAACATATTTGCTTGTGGCTGCACAGGGCTCAAACAAAACTTCGAGTACTTTGAGATGATGGAATATAGCTGTTTTGTACGTTCAAAAAGTGCCGGCATTTGTGCCAGTCTCTGGTCAAACTGCATTGCAGAAGAAACCACATAGGGTGTTCGATGATAGATGTCTCCACCTTGTCGTTTCATCCATTTACTAGCAGTTTCAATAAAGTTTTTCTCTCCTAGCAGGATCGCACCACCCAACCCTCCCAAACCTTTATACAGAGACACATAAGTGGTATCAAAACCCTCAGTGATTTCATGATATTGTTTGTTATAAAAGGCTGCACACTCCCAAAGCCTTGCACCGTCCATATGCAAATGTATGCTTTTTTGTTTACAGTAAGATTTTATCTCTTGGAGTTTCGGCCAACTAAGTAACTGCCCTCCAATTTCACGCATAGGTAATTCATATAATACAGCTGCAAGTTCATCGGGGTTGGAAATAAGGTCAGCTAAAGTCCATGGCTGATAGCGGTTACCCAATTTAGAAACACTAAAACGTTGCTGAAGTTGATAATTTTCACATTCATGACGGATGATATGACTTGATTCATGCATTCCAACAAGCATATTAGCTTTCTTTCTACAGATAAGGTCAAGTACAGTCACTTGAGTGAGTGTTCCTGTCATTACAAACAAGCCGGATTCATAACCCAATAATTTAGCTATCTTTTTTTCAAAACTCTGAATGAGTTTACCTTTCCCATAGACATCATGTAAGACATTATTCTTTTCACACCACTCTGCCATTTTAGTGAATATCTCTGACGGTTTTGGTTCATAATGCCCTGAAAGAATTAAATTGCATTGTTCGCGCAGATCGAAAGACATTTTCTGTTCCTTAAATATTGAAGTTTTTTGAAGGAGGGGATCTTTAGATATAAATTTTCCTTCTATACATTTTCGAGTTATCTACATCTTTAACAGGATGAATTAGGATTTGACCAAGGATTATTTGGTACAACCTTATTTAATTAATACAGTACAGACACTGATAACTACATTAGTTTATAAAAATCTCGTGTAGTCATAATCAGATTTATGATCTGACTGGAGACCTAAATCCTTTTTCATGTGCTGAGTTATATGGCTTTCACTTTGCTGATAATTAACTGAGCATCCAAAATATTTAGTAACTTTAACCAATGGGCTCAATATCACTCTATGAACGAGAACCCCAAGTCTTTTAATAATTTTCATAACTTCACCTTTTGTTCTAAACTATATTCTGTCATTATTATCAAAAAACTAGGTTATATAATCCAACAACTATCACTCACATTAGGTATAACTAGGAGTTATATGGACAATCGTTTGAGATATCTTTCCGGCCTACGATATTTTGAAGCTGCTGCCCGGTTAAGTAGTTTTAGCAAAGCGGCAGAAGAGCTCTTTGTTAGCCAAGCAGCTGTAAGTAAACAAGTAAGGCAACTTGAAGAACAATTGGCGTGTAAACTATTTATCCGCAGTGGTAGAGAAATGGTACTGACTCAGGAAGGGCAGTCTCTCATCTTTTATGTATCCAGTGCGTTCAATACTATATTGAGCGGTTTGAATCAGATAAAGTCTGAACCTATAGAAGGTGCTCTGGTTGTAGGTAGCCCTCCTTCATTTGCTACGCGCTGGCTCTTGCCCAAGCTGTGGAAATTTTCTTTGAGTCATCCCGAAATTCCAGTGAAAGTTCTCAATACTTACGAAGTACACGCCTTAAAAGTTGGAGAGGTTGACATCTCAATAATGCAAGGTGAAGATTTATGTTTGGAAGATGGACTGACTAGTGAAATACTGGTAAATGAGCCGGTCTATCCTTATTGCTCACCACTCCTTGCAGATTCCATACATTTTCGTGAGCCGGAAGATTTACTTAAATGCTGGCTGATATACTATGGTACTGGCTGTTATCCGTGGGAGTCATGGTTTAATCAAGCGAATGTATCCGCTGAGGCAAGTTCTGATCAGCGGGTAGAAGTTGATACATTTGATATGGCTTTAAATACCGTCATGACAGGACATGGAGTGTGTCTAGCTACCGACAGTTTAGCCGGAGACCTAATGGACAGGGGGCTACTTGTTAAGCCATTTGATATCGGCTTGAGACCCGGTGTGCAGGTTAACTTATGCACAGACGCTAGCTCGCCAAGAAGAGATCGTATTAAGTTATTTACTCAATGGCTCCACCAAGAGGCAGCTGTAAAATCTAATGCTGAGTAGCGCGGTGAATTTGGCCACTTGACTAGAAGGTTTTGCCATACATCTGATAATTCATCATAAGCTAAATTAGCAAAGGCACTGACATGCTTATGTCCAGGGACGTTTCTGCTTTTCCTGACCTTACTAAATGTGATTGCCAAACTTTATGTTGACCAAAAACACTAGGAGGAGGTCATCATGAGAAAGTTATCTTCTGGTAAATGCAGCGGCATCAAAAGGCCATTTAAGCTTGAAGAGATCTGGCGGATTAGAACTAGGCTGGAGACTGAAAACGATCTAATGCAGCTTGCACTACTGAACCTAGCGATAGATAGCAAGTTAAGAGCGAGTGATTTGCTAAAGCTACATGTTTACGATGTTTCTTCGCAAGGAGTTATCTATGAGAGGGTTCAGTGCATCCAGCAAAAAAACGGGCACCGATGTCCACTATGAGATTACTCCGAGAACGCAGCAAAGTATTAGCAGGTGGGTTTTTGCAGCATCCCTAGAGGCAAGCAGTTTTCTATTCCCGAGCAGCCGACGATCTGGGCAACCTATCAGCTACTCATTCTACCGTTCAATTATCAGAAATTGGGCTGAAAAACTGGGATTGAATGCTGACTATTACGGCACTCATTCCATGCGCCGTACTAAAGCCACTTTAATCTATGCCAGAACGAAAAACATCAGGGTCGTACAGATCTTACTTGGACATTCGAAGCTAGATAACACAATTCGATACCTTGGCGTTGAGCTAGAAGACGCTCTGAGGCTTTCTGAGAAAACAGACTGCTGACAGGCAGGATCTTTTACAGGCTTTTCTTCTGAAAAGCCTGTGCCCCATTATGAGTTGGAGACAGTACACACTTATTAATATCATCTAGACAGTTTACGTTAGATTTTCTCATGCGTTCTTTGAGTCTACTGACTGAACGTTATGTTCATATCTCGAAGAGTGAGTCAGGCTAATAAGCATATTCAGACCGATAGTTCGTAAGTAGCACTGGTGGTTGGTCAATTTACGGTACATTACGGAGCATCCCGAACAGTCTTTTTCGGAATAGCGAAATATGCAGGGTGCGATCGTGAACGGTATTCCTGCTGATGACACTATTGTTAACATAATATCTAAGATCGAACCCGAGCCGTTTCATGAGTACTTCCTCAACTGAATGTAATCAATTCACCATCTTACCGAAGATCAAGTCGTTGCAATAGAACGAAAAACGCTTCGAGGCTCATACAATCGCGAAGATAGAGCGAGCACCATTCATATGATCAGTACTTTGCATCATCAAATTACAAAAATTAAAAATATTCGAACGGTGCAACTTTTATACGATTGCCCCCAAGCGTCGGGCTAGAAGGTGTATTGTTGATTTCAGAAGGCACTGCATATGGGTCTAAATGAACTCTATTTAGTAGGGAGCCAATTAATAATCGACAAGTTGAACAACTGTAATCGGATTCGACGCCATATAGAACCAAATTTAAGATAAAAAAAACATATAAAACAATATGGTGTCTATAATCATAGTCATACGAAGCAGAGACTTCGAATCAAATGAATAAGGACATTCATGAACACGTCACTGGCTAAGACTTTATCCATTATAACGCTGTATATAATTGCAGCTATCTTTTCCTCTGCCCATGCAAGCCAATTTGTTGGAAGCAATGCCTGTGCCGACTGCCACCAAGAAGCCTTCCAAGCCTGGCAGGGTTCTCACCATCAACAGGCAATGCAGCACGCTACTGCCAAAACAGTATTGGGTGACTTCAATGATACTAAGTTCGAGTTTGAAGGTAGCGTCAACCGCTTCTTCACACTGAATGATCAGTTCTTGGTCAACATACAAGGGCCAGATGGACAATGGCATGACTACCAAATCAAATACACTTTTGGCGTCACCCCACTTCAGCAATATATGGTTGAATTCGAGGATGGTAGAGTCCAACTGATTCCTTTTGCGTGGGACTCAAGGCCTGAAAACCAAGGTGGACAGCGATGGTTCCACCTCTACCCGAATATGACGCCCAAAGATGAATTTTATTGGACTAACACAGGTCAGAATTGGAATTTCATGTGTGCCGATTGCCACTCAACCAATCTTGAAAAAAACTATAGTGCTGACACAAACACTTATAAAACAACGTGGTCTGAAATCAGTGTCGGCTGCGAAGCATGCCATGGTGCTGGGCAAGCTCACCTTGACTGGGCCAACTCAAATCAACCATCACAAGCGCACTTTGGCTTCGACCGTGATCTATCAAAAGCGGTAAAAGAGTGGGTTATTAAAGAAGGCAGTTCAACTGCTCAGCCTCTTGCTATTGAAGATACCGATCAAATGGCGGTGTGCGCGCAATGCCATAGCCGACGAGTTCAGCTTAGCGAAAGTAACGATCATGTCTCCGGCAATTTTCTAGACCGCTACTTGCTAAGTACTATAACCCCTGAACTGTATCATCATGATGGTCAGATACATGATGAGAACTACGTCTACGGATCATTTCTGCAGTCAAAAATGGCAGAAAAAGGAGTCAGTTGTACCAATTGTCACGACCCGCACAATGCAAAATTGAAAATACCAGAGGAAACAGTCTGCGCTCAGTGCCACTCTCCACAAGAATACGGCTCAGATAAGCACACTTTCCACTTACCCAACAGCGAGGCATCAAAGTGCACGACGTGTCACATGCCGGAAACGACTTATATGCAAGTTGACCCCCGACGTGACCATAGTTGGCAAATCCCAAGGCCCGATCTTTCTATGAACATCGGTACACCGAACGTTTGTACGAGCTGTCACGAGGATAAAACCGATCAATGGGCCAATAGTGCTTTGGAGAAATGGTTTCCAAACTCAGAGCATCGAAACCCACGACACTTTTCGCTCGCCTTTTATGCCTCGGCCATCAATCATAATAGTGCCGGAAACGCACTGTCATATGTTGCCCAGAACTCAGGGGAAAGTGCCATTATTCGAGCCTCAGCATTACAACGCATAGCCAATCATCCAGGACAAAATAGCCTAGTGGCATTAGCGCGAGCAACGAAACACCAGAACGAGCTCATTAGGTTAGGCGCGGTTCAAGGAGCAATCAACTATCCTTTCGATCAGAAATGGCAGCTATTGGCGCCTTTATTGGAGGATTCTGTTTATGCTGTTCGGACAGAGGCGGCAGGGGCTTTAGCCAAACATTGGCAATCCATGACAATAGCTCAGAAACAGCGTATTGAGCCGGCACTTGAAGAGTATTTAAGTATTCAGATTTATAACAGCGATAGAGGCTTTGGAAGAACCAATCTTGGCAACGTCTATCGCGCACAAGGAAAGCTTGATAAAGCCATTACGTCTTACACCTCTGCTATAGAAATTGAACCCTACTACCCTAACAGCTATATCAACTTAGCCGATTTATACAAGTCAGCGGGAAAAGAGGAATTGGCGTTAAACGTACTCAAGCAAGGACTCAATGCTCAACCTTCATCTGGAGTATTCATGTACTCCATCGGACTATCTTTGATACGGCAGAAGAACAAGAGTGAGGCCGTCAGCTACTTTAAGCAAGCCACAGTCGCTGAGCCTGAGAACGCACAATACTGGCTGGTTTATGGGCTTTCACTTGAGCAATCGAGCCTGACGCAAGCTGATTCCGCACTTGCCAAAGCTCACAGCCTAAGCCAAGACCCAAATCACCTATATGCGCGCTGCGATCTGCAAGTTAGGCACAAGTTGAAAACCGCACAAGCCTGTATCAATAAGCTTGCACCTTTCGCCCCCGACGATGTAATTTCTCAGCTGAAGGCTAAGTTACATTCACCTTCAAATGTAGTTAAGTGAAATTACTTGTCGTCACTAGACCAAGCGGTTTATATACTATCTAGACTATGTTATTTAGAGAGTAATAACCAATGAAAGATATGCGTCAAGCCATGTTGGATGCTGGTTTCAAGCTGATTAATGAACATGGGTTTGCCGGTGTTGGGCTTATGAAGATCATCAACGAGGCAGGAGGCACAAAAGGTTCTTTTTACCACTATTTCAAATCGAAAGAGCATTTTGGCGAAATCCTACTTGGGGATTGCTTTGATAGTCACTTATCGATATTAGATGGTTACTTAAGTGATGAGACAATGACTCGCCAACAAAGAGTGATTGAGTACTTCACGTTCTGGAGCAACTCCAAGCCAACGGACGACTTTCCAAATTCAGTGCTTGGTCGTCAAACTGGCAGGTGAGATTTCAGGCACTTCCAACCAAATGCAGTCCACAATGTCGGAGGGTGCCGAGAAAATCATCCAGTGAATGGCAGATCTGTTTATTGAAGGAAATGAAGATGACGACTTTAATATCGCCGATCCTAAAGCGCTGTCTCGCACACTTTATGGTCTATGGCTTGGCTCTACCCTCATGGCGGCAATGCAAAGAAATCGCGCGATTCTAGATACGGCCATGCAAGAAACGATTTCCTCAATTAGCTAGACTAGCTCCCATATAGCAAAGGGCCCGCGATGCGGGCCCTTTTCGTTGGTGCTTTAGGTTAGTTACCCACACCACCATTATTTGTAGCTGGCATTTCCGGAGTGAGAGGCGGCCACTCTTTAAAGGTCGCTAAGTGTTGCTGCACTGCTGCCTGAGCAGGACCAAATGCCCACATTTTTTGCCCCATCCACTTTAGGTACATCCCAGATTCTTCCGCTGCCCTTTCGTAAGGGTCTCGGCGAAGGTTAAAGAGCAAAGGGGCATTTAACTCTTCTTTTGGTCCACTCCATCCATGATTCTGAACCACAAAGTGAGCTTTCCAATCACCAACTCGAACCGCCTGAAGTTTGTCACGCTCATAATAGAAAATTTCATTTCGATTCGATTGGCTATCTTTCGTGAGCATATCCAATTGGTTGTAACCATCAAGGTGGGCCTTGAAGCCATCGTGGCCTTTCAGTAGTTTTTGTTTGAGGTCGGTAGGGCCACCCGCTGCAGCGACTAGCGTTGGTAACCAATCCATGCCATCAAATATGCCGTTGTTCACAGAGCCTGCTGGGATTTTGTCTGGCCAGCTGACTAAAGCAGGTGCTCTAACGCCCCCTTCCCAAGTGGTCCCTTTCTCACCGTGGAATGGTGTCATACCGCCATCAGGCCACGTCATGATCTCAGGGCCGTTATCCGCGGTGAATATCACGATAGTATTGTCTGCTACCCCGAGCTCTTCTAACTTGGCAAACATTTCTCCTACATGGTCATCGAGATCTTTCATGACCACTTCTTGCAGCCCCCAACCATTTTTTCCAAGCATGGCTTCATACTCTGGCGACAGATGCGTCCACACATGGCCTCTCGAAGGGCAATACCACGTAAAGAAAGGTTTATCGGCCTTAACCGCTCTTTCAATGAAGTCGATAGCGTGCTTATTCACTTCGTCATCAAGAGTTCTCATCCGTTCGATCGTCAGTGGCCCATCATCTTTAATGGTTTGCTTCCCTTTGCCATCAGATTTTGCATGAATCACGTTACGAGGCGCAAACTTCTGAAACGCAGGATCGGTTGGCCAATCAGGGTCTTCGGTGTATTCCATGGCGTTTAGGTGATATAGCCAACCCCAATACTCATCAAAACCGTGCATCGTAGGTAGAAACTCGTCTCTGTCACCAAGATGGTTCTTACCAAACTGGCCAGTCACATAGCCCATCGTTTTCAATATCTCAGGTAACGTTGGAGTATCCGCATGCAGACCTACCGGCCCTCCAGGCAAGCCAACGGTGTGCATACCGGTTCGCACAGGAAACTGCCCGGTTAGAAAAGCAGAACGCCCAGCGGTACAAGACGGCTGAGCGTAATAATCCGTTAGCATCATTCCATTTTCTGCAATGCTATCTATATTTGGAGTTTGGCTGCTCATCACCCCATTGTGATAAGCACTGACGTTAGAAATACCAATATCATCAGTAAAGATGACAAAAATATTTGGCTGCTCTTGGGCTGCAGCGCTCAAAGCCGACCAAGTAGCCAAAACACTCAATATAAGAAGGTGAAACATCCTTTTCATATGTCGTCCTCATTCAATTTCTTGTTATAAGAACCTCGATGTGCCATACCCCTTCTAGAGCACTTCATCTAGCTATTGATTAGCTTTCAGGTACCAGCTTGATGCGAGGTTGATGTAACAACGAGCCAAAGCACGTTGAATTTTCATACAGTTACTCTCGTGTATTTCGATTTAAGCTTAGTTGACAAAGAAAAATAAACAAGTTGCATAAGTAAGGTTTATTTCTTACTTGAAGCATTGATACCATTAACAGTAAGTCGCGCTCGAATGGTCGGATCCACATGCTTAAAGAGCCTTAGCCAGCCAGTGCATAAGTAGTTCAGACCGTCTTCACCATCACGTGTCTTAATAATACGATTCTTAGGACACTCATCATGGCAGGCAAACTTAAACTCACATTGTACGCATTGCTTTGGCAGTGATTTTTGTTTACCAAATCCAAAAGCCTGTTGGCGTGAGGAAAGAGCCATCAAGAACCGTTTTGGTTTCAAGTATCAGAGATCTAGGTCGTTTTTTGTGAATTTCAGGGCATTGATTCTCAATAGTTTGCTGCAGAATTTGAATGTCGCGCATCGTTAGGGCTCCCTATTAAATCCATTTAATCAGGTGTGTGTTTTGGCGAAATTCATTAGTTCAGTATGAGCGACGTGCGTCTACTCATTGTTTTATATAGAAATTATGAGGGGATTCGTAAGCACGTAGCTAAACGGCACCTTCAATGATGTTGGCAATAGCTTGAGAGGTCATTGGACAAAACTGGAAACTGATGTCATTTTCTATCGCTTGAGCTATCTCCTGCTTAATCGAATCATCGAAACTCCACTGGCTAAAACGTTGCATCACTCCAATACGAACTTGGAACTCACGCAAAAATCCAAGAACTCGCTGATAAGCTATTTCATTACTGCCAGAGGTTTTTACACAAAAAGGGGTTTTTCTGATCAGTCCTACAAATATGAACTACCTTAAATATATGAGTCAACACTCACATAAGAGGGTAGTAGCAGGTGGAAAAAAGGAATATTTTTTGTCTCGGTATACTTTGGGCTGCATGTTCTGCTGATGCTAGCGATATATCAGAAGCAGAAGCGCATTCACAATGGCGACACAGCATGGAGATATATGCATTGGCATTGAACATTCGGGGAGACAGCCGAATTGGAGACCTCTCCACTGATGTAGATATTGATCCTGCTTTCATCATGGATCATATCGATATGGGAGCAATGCTACGCCTTGAAGGCATCTACACCAATCAATGGGGTTACTACGTTGATTACAGCTTTATGAAGCTCAGTGGTGACTCCGATGCAGTGTTGGACACTAATTTAGAATTATTGAAAGGAAACGTAGGCATCCGCCAAGGTGTGCTTGAAGCCAAAGGGTTCAAGCGCCTTGAGTATCAGATTGGATCTATAGACTATATGGCTGGGATCCGTTGGTGGGACAATGACATCGACGCCAAACTCTATACACAGGGAGGTGCTCTAGACAAAGCAAAATCGCTCGATGAAGACTGGATAGATTATCTGGTTGGCATTCGGTGGACGAACTCGCTTAGTGAAGATTGGCATTTTCACGCGAGCGTAGATGTCGGACTTGGAAGCGACACAGATTTTACAAGCTCAGTGCTAACAGGTGTGCGCTACCGAATAAACAGCTGGTCGGATCTTAACCTTGCTTATAAATCCACTTGGGTGGATTACGATAACGGTGATGGTTTTGCCTACAATACTGCTTCCCAAGGCTTTCTAGTTGGTTGGGCTGTTCAATTCTAATAAGAAGGGAGAGCATTTGCTCTCACTTATACATCACAACACGTTGACTCGCTTAGGTAAGAAAACTTCGCCAAGCATGCAGCGCGCACTACCGCACCGATGTCTTCAATCGTACGAACATCGAAAGTAAGCAGTCGAAAGCTGAGCTCTCTGAGCCGGTGAAAAGGCATCGAACGCCGATTGCGACATGGCAATAACTTTGTCTCCGTTGACTGTCTCCAATTACAGAATATTGCCGTAGAAGCGGTTCATCTGTTCAATTGAGAACGAGATGATTTGCTTATATTTCGCCAAGGATTTAAGGACAAAACGACGTTCAAACTTTAAGGCTACTACAAAAAATTAACCATCGAAACTGCTCACTGAACTAAGTAGCTTTACCTTAGTTCCAGTTATTCATAACCTTCTAATTTAGCTAATTCACTGACACATCTTTGTCCATTACAAACGGAGTGCGTTTTACAATTACGAGTCGTCCGCTTGAAAAATTAAACCTTGTAGTGTGCTTTCAGACTTGAAAAGGCCCGCTATATAGAACAGATCGTCTTGCAGTTGTTCATTCTCTGTCGTCCCCAAAACTTCAGCAGGACTAGCACCTAAATCTTCATTATGGTATCGATTTATGGCGGACTGATGGATTGAGAAAGGTGCTATATAGTGTGAAGTCCGCATTGTGGTTTTTAATCAATTATTTATTAAAGTTTACACACCATATCATTTGTACTTGCTCTTATTGACATTACATAGAGCGAGGTTATATTTTGCACTCAATCTTCATCGAACAATCGATTGGTATGTCATGAAAAAGCTCTCTTTACTCTTAATGCTTGTTCTTTCTGGTTGTAATAGCTCTAGTGGAGGAGGGGGGAGTGTATCGGAACCTGTCGTGCCCAGTACAGCCGATATAGAACTGACGCCTCAGCTGATAGATCAGTTAAAATCTCAACCTACGATTGATGACCAGCTAGGTATTCTCTATGACAAGTTTGAACCATTGCTCGATCGCAGCGACTCATTAGTGGGTGTCGATGCAAATGAGGATGGTATTCGCGATGATATTGAAGCTTTCATTGATGCGCTGCAGATATCAGAACCAGAGAGAAGGGCAATTAAGCAGAACGCCAGATACTCTCAAGAAATTCTGAGTCATGACTATAGTGAAAAAACTCGCGAAAATAAGCGCAAAGCTTACGAAATTGCTCGTAAATATGACATAGTTATTGCCTGTAAAGACTACGTTGGTATCCCTCTAGATGACGCGATAAATACTTCGCGAACCATTACTGCACTCACGTACAATACCAAATCCAGAACAATGGCTTACCTCACTTACAATAAGGTATTAAGTGGCTTAGCCTTTACTTCACTCGATTCTGAGGCAAAGCACTGTGAATAGATTAATCAAACTCAGTCTGCTAGCAAGCTTCTTCCCTGGTGCCCCTTTTAACGAATACATGCAAAATACAAGGCGATGATTTACTGATTATCCCAATCTTTGTCCGCTCTATTGATAGGGGCCTTTCCTATGCTCGCCAACGCGGAGCCGAGTTATAACTGTGACAACGCCAGCCATGTAGCAGAGCACGTCATTTGCGGTAGTCAAGAACTCTCTAGCCTGGATCGATTGATCGCCAAACAGTATCGTCAATCGCTTAGCGACGCCGCTTTAGAGAAAGACAAACAGACTCTACGCCAAGTGCAGATTGCGTGGGTAACAGAGAGAAACGAGTGTGAGTACAGTTTTGACTGCCTTAAGGAACGAAGCTTAGAGCGACTCACAACCTTAAAAGCGATAGAGTCGTTTGCCTTTTCTTGGGGTGGCGTCCTTCGTGAATCACCGACATTAGAGTCAGAGCAAGTAGGCTCAACCTATGAGAGGCAGGCGATCGTTATCTTGGAAGAAGAAGCTGCTTATTGGAACGGCTACCCTTGGTTCAAGGTGCTGGTATCTGGAAAAACGGCCTATCAGTGGGGAGGCATTATCTGCGATGCCACGCGACCAAACACAACTTACTGCGAAGAGTAACCAGAAATGAGTGGTGCTGGGTAGCGCAATCTGTGCAATTCGAGGTTTAAGCCTTAAAGACTAGAGAAAACAATGTGGATAAGCAAGAGTTCGTGATACTACTTTTGAGCCTCTACTCGTATATAGCCATCAACCCCATTCTCGGTCGATGGGTGACACGATATTAAAACTGCATACCATGGAGATGAGTACCGTCAAGACATCCGTAAGGCTACTTACACGACGAATGTTATCGAATCTATGAACACTATCTTGTCGATAGGTGGCAAAGAAGCGTAAGTTGTTTTTTTAAAGGTGTACCGGTGAGAAAGGTTGCCTATTCGGCGATTTAGGGTGCCTTTTAAAATCCACCAAAACGCAGCAATATGTAGTTAGCATGAGACACCCAAAGGCTAAGGCTTAGATGTAAAATTTGCCTCGAGAGTAGAGTACGGCGTCGCCACCTATGGTCGCTTTTTCAGGTGAAACATGGCAGTAAAGTGTGCCGCCGCGTTTAGATGCCTGGTAGGCGATCATGTGATCCTTAGCAAGCTTTTCGGACCAATACGGTGCCAATCCAGAGTGAATCGAGCCAGTAACAGGGTCTTCGTCGCCGCCATTGGCAGGCCAAAAGTAGCGAGAAACAAAGTCATAATCTTTGGAGGGCGCGGTTGCAACAACATCGTAAGGGGCTAGCTGCGTCAGGAAGTCGCTTTTGGTTCTTAAGTCCAGCACATCTTGTTCGTTGTCGTAAAACACAAAGTAGGCTTGTGGGTTTTTCATAACGTGTAGAGGCGGGATAGAGAGCCCTTCTAGAAGTGCTACAGGTGCCTCAGTGGCGCTCGGCATTTGGTGTGGGAAGTCCATCAGAATTCGGCCCGCTCGATCCTTTTCGACTTCGATTGGTCCAACAAAGCGTGTTTCAAAGACAATTCGCTCGCCAGCATTGAAGAAATGAAACAAGGTAAACGCAGAGGCGAGCGTCGCATGACCGCAAAACTCGATCTCGCAAATAGGAGAAAACCAACGGATCTCATGGTGGTCGATGGCGATTTGTTTAATAAAGGCGGTTTCAGACAGGTTGTTCTCTTGGGCGATTTTGAGCATCATGTCGTCACTCAGCCAATCGGTGAGTGGGACAACAGCCGCGGGATTACCTTTAAATCTTTCTTGAGTGAAGGTATCACACACAAATAGTTCGAATTCCATAGATCTTCCTTACTGGCGTATCAAAACTTTCTATTTGATTAATAATAACTTTTGTTACATAGCAAGGGTGAGATAACTGGAGAGTTGCGAGATAGATCTTCTCAAATCATACTCTGCGTACAAACTCTCCAGTTAGGTTTGGGAGTGATATAGAACTATTGTGGCACGCTGGCCTCATCCACTAGGTAAAGAATCGACTGGTATGGGATACCGCTATGATGCGATAGACCAATTTCACAGGTTCGGCTGTTACTAAAGCCACGATGACAGTTCTCAGGCACTTGCTCTTTGAGTGGATGAACCGCCGCCGCATTGAGCTCTGGCGTAGTGAAACCCTTGTCTCCAGCCCATCCACAACAAGCAATATGCTCAGGTACCACGACGTGGCTGGCGCAGCGCTGAGCCAGGGTCAACATGCTGTTTTCCAATCCCATTTTCCTAGAGCTGCATGTGACATGCAGCATCACGGTCTCATTGATCGGTTTGATCTCTAAATGAGGCAGCAGATACTTAGAAACAAAACCTGTAGGCTCAAGTATTTCCAGCGGTTTAGTAAAGTTATCGATGCTGCGTTTAGCGCAAGGACTGGTGTCCATGAGAACAGGATATTCGCCTTCGTAGCTTGCTTCCCAGAGCGCTTGCTCTAACTGAGCCGCTTTTTGCGTGGCGATATCTGTCATGCCTTTGCTGTCAAAGGGCATTCCACAGCACTGGTCATGAATACCTTCAGGGATGATAATTTCAAATCCAGCCTTCTTAATGAGTGACATTGTCACTTCAGTTAAGCTGCGCTGATCAGAAGCATTAGTTTGTTGCCCCATAGTGCGAGAGGCACAAGAAGGGACATACACCACTTTTTTGTCGGACTTAACCAGCAGTTCCAAAGACTTTTCTAGATTATGGCTGTTTGATTGAGGTGTCTCAGGGAACCAAATCGGGGTTTTGTTCTTGGTGAGGCTCCGAACGCCATTGGTCAACTTAGAGACACCATTTTCACCTATTACTTTCACCGCAATTTGGTTGGCTTTGAGAGAGGCGCGAGTCAGTGTTGTAGTGGTTGAAAAATGATCCGCAGTCCACTTGGCAATTGGCGTAAACTTTTTGTACTTCGCGGTGCGCAGTTGTTTGACCAAATCACCCGTGTTGATACCCACCGGACAGCGGTCAGCACAAAGCCCAGTTGCCGCGCAAGTATCGAGCCCTTGGTACTCGAAGACTTTTTCTAATTCACTTGCGGTAACGGTTTCTCCTGCTGCTTTTCTGCGTTGTAGCTCTCGATAAAGCACAATACGTTGCCTTGGTGATAAGGTAAGCGTGCGGGAAGGGCAAACCGGTTCACAGAAACCACATTCAATACAGCGATCAACAATGTCGTCGGCTGCCGGCATCGGTTTTAAATTCTCAATATGTGAATGTGGGTTGTCATTGATGATTACGCCAGGGTTGAGTAATCCTTCAGGGTCGAACAGCTTTTTAATTTGCTGCATCAGTGCGTAGCCATCTTTGCCCCATTCAAGCTCGACATAAGGCGCCATGTTACGGCCTGTGCCATGTTCTGCTTTCAATGAGCCTTGATATTTGACAGCGACAAGGTCAGCGACATCGTCCATGAATCCGCCATAGCGATCAATTTCCTCTTGTGAGTCAAATCCTTGGGTGAAGACGAAATGCAAGTTCCCTTCAAGTGCGTGGCCAAAAATGATGGCTTCGCTGTAGTGATACTTATCGAACAGTGCCTGTAGATCTCGAACGCCATTGGCGAGATTCTCTACAGGGAATGCGACATCTTCAATGATAACGGTGGTGCCGACTTCACGAACAGCGCCGACGGCTGGGAACATGCCTTTGCGAATTCCCCACAGTGTCGCGACGGTCTTGGCATCCGTGGTAAAGGGAACCGACTCAATGATCGAGTACTCACTGAGTGAGCCTAAAATGGCTTCACACTGGCTATCTAATTCTCCTTGAGAGCTGGCATGCGTTTCGACCAAGAGTGCTGCGGCCTCAATATCCAAATTTGGCATAAATTCAGGCATGCCGGGTTTGTCTGCGACTGAACGCAGTGCTCGACCATCCATCAACTCGACGGCTGCGACTGGCGTTTTCGCCAATGTGGCAACGGCTCGGCTTGCTTCTTCGATATCGGCGAACACCAGCAATGCTGAGGCTTTAAACTCGTGCTCGATGACCGTGTTGTAGGTGATCTCGGCGATAAACCCTAACGTGCCTTCAGAGCCGATAAGCAAATGTTCCAACACTTCGATGGGGTCACTATAGTCGACCAATGCGTTGAGTGCGTAGCCCGTGGTGTTTTTCAATCGATATTTATGTCGAATACGCTCAGTGAGCTCTGCATTGCTTTGCGTTTGCACTACAAGATTTGAAAGCCCTTGATAAATGTCAGGGCGGGTCACTTTAAAGGCATTGATACTGGCTTTGCTTGAGGTGTCGAGCAAGGTGCCGTCGGCGAAAACCACTTTGATACTGTCGACCGTTCGATAGGAGTTTTGCGCGGTTCCACAACACATCCCACTGGCATTGTTGGCTGCAATGCCACCAATCTTACAGGTGTTTATAGACGCAGGATCGGGGCCGATTTTGCGCTTGAAAGGCGCCAAGTATTTATTTGCATCGGCGCCAATAACCCCCGGCTGAAGAATGATTTTATTGCCATCGTCAACAATATTGTGTCCACGCCAATCATCGGTGAGAGTGATTAGGACGGAATCCGAGACCGCTTGACCAGACAAACTCGTCCCTGCAGCACGGAAGGTAAAGTGGACGCCTAGTTCTCGACAGCTTTGTATCGCGTAGATGACTTCGCTGAGATCTTTAAGGCGTAAAACGATTTGCGGCACCAAGCGATAAAAACTCGCATCGGTGCCGTAAGCTAAACGCTTTGCTTCTTGGGTAACAATGCGTTCGGGGTCAATTTGTAGAGCAAGCAAGGCTTCAAGTTGCTCGTAAGTGGCTTTCGAAATTGTGTTGGCCATCATTGCTTCCTTGTGCTGATGTCACGGGTAGGGCGTCTTTCTGATTATTGTGAGGTTGTTCTCTCTTCCCGTGAGTCAAAGGTGTCACATCTTGTTCTCAAAAGCCGTGACACCCATTAAATTAATCGATTAGATGCTCACCAGTGAATCTCGGTTCAGATCCTGAATGGTTTTCGCGCCTGTTAGTGTCATCGCAACGCGCATCTCTTTTTCATACAGATCTAAGAGATTTTCAACGCCAGCTTGACCTTGCGCAGCAAGCGCGTAGATGTAAGAACGACCAAGCATGGCACAATCGGCACCCAGTGCGAGCATACGGACGACATCTAACCCAGTGCGAATACCGGAATCGACGAAGATTTTCATATCTCCCTTCACTGCGTCTGCAATAGCAGGAAGAGCTTTGGCAGAAGACATAACGCCGTCGAGCTGGCGACCACCGTGGTTTGACACAACAATGCCGTCCGCGCCAAATTTCACGGCGTCTTTTGCATCTTCAACATCCAAAATGCCTTTGATCACCATTGGCCCATCCCAAAAGTCACGAATCCATTCAAGGTCTTTCCAGCTAATTGAAGGGTCGAAGTTTTCACCTAACCAACCAATGTAGTCTTCGAGTTTGGTCGGCTCGCCGCGGTAAGTTGAAATGTTGCCCAGATCATGCGGTTTGCCAAACAAACCAACATCAAACGCCCATTGCGGGTGGCGCATCGCTTGGAATACACGTCGTGCTGCGGCATTCGGACCGCTCATACCAGAATGCATGTCGCGGTAACGGGCGCCCGGAACAGGCATATCGACCGTGAATACCAAGGTTGTCACGCCTGCGGCTTTTGCACGTTCCAACACGTTCTTCATAAAGCCGCGATCTTTGAGCACATAGAGCTGAAACCACATAGGGCGCTCAATCGCTGGTGCGACTTCTTCAATGGGGCAAACTGACACCGTCGACATGGTAAACGGGATGCCTTTTTTCTCGGCGGCTTTTGCGGCTTGTACTTCGCCACGACGCGCATACATTCCGGTTAAACCGACTGGCGATAGGGCGATAGGAAGCGCCATCTTTTCACCGAAGATTTCGGTATCGAGGCTAAGCTCAGACATGTCGTTCAACACACGCTGTTTAAGCGCAATATCTGCAAGATCTTCTGTGTTGCGTCTCAGAGTATGCTCACCATAAGAGCCGCCATCAATGTAATGGAAAAGAAAAGGTGGGAGCTTTGATTTCGCCGCTTTGCGGTAATCAGTAGAGGCAGAGATAATCATAATTCAATCCTACAAATGGTGTATTTGGGCCTTTCTTTGAAGGCTAGATTCAAACTGTTTAGGGTGGCGTTAATACTCGCTTGGAGTGACACTAGTGCCGTTCTTGTCAGGGGATGAGTATTAACGCCGTGGATTTATTTAACCAGGGCATCCGTAATGTTTAGGCCATAAATGGCAATTAAACCAATGACGCCAGTCAGGACTAAGTAGTAGAACGTTGGGATAACCGTTTTGCGTAGCGTCGCACCTTCGCGGCCCAGTAGTCCCACCGTTGCTGATGCAGCAACCACGTTGTGAATCGCGATCATGTTACCCGCTGCTGCGCCAACCGCTTGAAGTGCTACTACAACCGCACTAGAGATAGAGAGTGTCTGCGCAACTTCAAATTGGAACTGGCTAAACATCATGTTAGACACCGTGTTTGAGCCTGCAATGAAAGCGCCTAGTGCACCGACGGTCGCGCTCAACGCTGGGAAGGCTTCACCTACGAGGCCAGCGGCAAAGTTGGCGGTTGTGACTGGCATACTGGCTAAGTCAGCGCCGTTGACGCCAGAGTTGATGAAGATGCGCACCATAGGAATAGTGAAGACCAAAACAAAGCCTGCACCAATCAAGGTTTTGCTCGATTCGCCAAACGCTTTTGCAAGCGGAGCAGCGCTACGTGCTTGAAGCAATACAGCGATAAGCGCGACGAAGACTAGGATGCCACCTGGTAGGTAAAGGGGTTGAATGGCAGTGCTGATACCGGTTTCGCCCAAAATATTGCTAAACGATAGGCTTACGCTGGTTAGCATCGCTTTGAAATTGGCGCTAACGCGGCTCGCAACCAGTACCACAGCCAATAGCACGTATGGGAACCAAGCCATCACCATGCTCATCGGTTTGCTCTTGCTGTCTTCTAGATCAATCTTCAGTGAGCCCAACCATTCTGCTGGCCACTTATCTTCTTTCTCAAAGTCCCACGTTGTTTTAGGTACCAAGAAGCCACGTTTTGCCGCAGATACGACGATAGAAAGTCCAACCAAACCGCCAATCAGTGATGGGAACTCCGCACCGAGGAAAACCCCCGTTAGTGCGTACGGAATGGTAAAGGCTAAGCCCGCAAAAATAGCAAACGGTAGAATGTCTAGCCCTTCTGTCCAGCTCTTGTTTTTGCCGAAGAAGCGCGTCAGCATCATTGCCATTAGTACGGGAATTAGCGTACCTACGGTCGCGTGAATCATCGCAACGCTAGAGGTAATTTGTTGTAAGTAGGCGTCCCAAGTGGAGCCATTCGCGAGTAGCGCTTCTGAGATATTGTGCGTATCAAGACCTTTGTTTACCCCAACGATGATAGGGGTGCCTACTGCGCCAAAGGAAACAGGCGTCGATTGAATCATCATACCCATTAAAACCGCGGCGAGAGCAGGGAATCCGATCGCGACTAACAGTGGCGCCGCAATCGCTGCGGGCGTACCAAAACCTGATGCGCCTTCAATAAACGAGCCAAAGCACCAAGCGATGATGATGGCCTGAACACGACGGTCAGGTGAGATGTTAGTAAACCCGTTGCGAATGGTGGTGATTGCGCCGGTGTGTTTAAGCGTATTGAGTAGGAAGATGGCGCCAAACACAATCCATAAGACCGCGACAGTGATGCCTAGCCCTTGAAAAACAGACGCTAAAACGCGTGTGGTCGACATGTCCCACCCAAATAGGGCAATGATAACGGTTAATCCAAATGCGACAGGCATCGCGCGTTTGGCTGGCCAATTAAGGCCGACAAGTAATATGGCAGCCACCACGATTGGTGAGAAGGCCACTAGGGCAAGTAATGTTTCACTCATTGGTACATCCTCGTACAGGCATAATCCCTTGACGTTTTGCTAGGGATGACTTGTTAAATCCGGGCTCTAAAGAGTCTCTTAGATTTTATATTTGTGATAATTGTGTTAATTCGAAGTGAATTTACCCCTTTATTTTTTATTGATATAGGGAAATAATGAAAATAATTAATTCCAAAAGTGACATAATCAATGCGCGCAGATGACTTAATTCTGTTTTCTCAAGTCGTGGAAATGGGCAGCTTTAGTAAGGTAGCTGAAACAAATAACCTTACAAATTCGGTAGTTAGCAAGCGAATAGCACGTTTGGAAGAAGAGTTGGGCGTTCAGTTATTATATCGCACAACGCGTAAATTGACGCTGACCGAGGCGGGCAAAGCGCTGACGCATGGGGCTAAAAATGTGAAGCAAGCCACTTTGGAGGCTATGGATGCGGTTTCAGGCTTTGGTGAAAACATCAGCGGTCACATCAAGATGTCGGTGCCGACCATTTCAGGTGATTTGATTTTAGCCGATGCGGTCGCCGAATTTTGCAACACGCACCCTGGCCTGAGCGTTGATATGTCATTAGATAACCGTTTCGTCGACTTAGTTGAAGGCGGGTATGATTTGGTGATTCGCACAGGGTATTTGGAAGACTCAAGCCTGATCGCTCGACATATTCTCGACTCACAATGGGTGGTGTGTGCGTCGCCTGCGTATGTCGCACGAAACAGTAAACCAGTGAAACCTGAAGACTTAACACAGCACAACTGTTTGCAATACGCTTACCAAACCACAGGAGCGAGTGAATGGGAGTTTAAAGGAAAAGAGGGCAATTACATTGTTCGCGTGTCCGGTTCGTTTTCAACAGACAACGCCACCGCACTGAGGAAAGCTGCTTTGGGTGGTCATGGCATTGCTTACGTACCACGATGCTTGGTGTATCACGACATTCGCAATGGCCAACTGGTGGATCTGTTTCCAGAGCAAGTAGGAAAGCGATTGGGCATTTACGCCGTCTATCCGTTTACCCGTCAACCCCCTAATAAAGTGAAACTGCTGATTGAACATATCCGCGCACGCTATTTAGCCATTTCACATTACTTTTGATTAGCCCTGAAAGAAAAACGCCGATGCATCCATGCATCGGCGATAAGTCGGCGGCCAAACCGAACTGATAGAGTAAGCTTAGGCGGCTTCTTCGGATTCGTCCAAGTCAAATGACGCCGCTATCAGCTTTTTGGTGTAATCGTTTTTCGGATTGTGGAAAATTTCATCCGCAGTTCCCTGTTCCATAACCTCACCTTTTTGCATCACGAGCACGCGATCAGAAAGCGCTTTGACCACACTCAAGTCATGGCTGATAAACAAGAAACCGATATTGTGCTTCTTCTGAATGTCTTTGAGTAGGTCAATCACCGTTAACTGAACAGAGCGGTCCAATGCAGATGTTGGCTCATCAAGCAGAATGAAAGAAGGCTCCAAAATCAGCGCGCGTGCAATCGCAATACGTTGGCGTTGACCCCCGGAAAACTCGTGAGGGTAGCGGTTGATGGAGTGAGGATCCAAACGTACTTCTTCCAGCGCTTTACGTGCACGTTGCATACGCTCTGACTTTGTCATGGTTGGCTGGTGGACGGTTAGCCCTTCAGTGATGATTTCACCAATGGTCATACGAGGAGAAAGCGAGCCGTATGGGTCTTGGAACACCATCTGCACATCTTTCTTTAACTCAAAACGTTGCTTTTCGCTCAATTGACCGACATCTTGCCCTTTAAAGTGGATTGTCCCGCTACTTGGAAGTAGGCCAATTAAGGCGCGTCCTAATGTGGATTTACCTGAACCAGACTCACCCACAATACCCAAGGTTTCACCCTGCTTAAGTTCGAGAGAAATGCCTTTTACCGCTTCGAAGTACTGGTTTTTGCTCTGAATAAAGTGCGACTTAATTAAGAACTTGACGCGAATATCGTCGGCTTTTAGTAGAGCCGGTGCGTTGTCTTCAATTGGGTCTTTGCCGCCGCGAGGGATAGAGTTGATTAGCATTTTGGTGTAGTCGTGCTGCGGATTGGCAAATAGCGCTTGGCATTCACCTTCTTCGACCACGTCACCTTTACACATCACCACCACACGATCCGCAAGGTGTTTTACGACACCGAGGTCGTGAGTGATAAACAAGATCGCCATGCCGAGTTTGCTTTGAATCTCTTTAATCAGATTAAGCACTTCTGCCTGAACCGTCACATCAAGAGCGGTGGTTGGCTCGTCGGCGATCAAGATGTCTGGCTCGTTGATCAACGCCATCGCAATCATGATGCGTTGCAGCTGACCGCCAGAAAACTCATGAGGATATTTGGTGTAGGCTTGCTCGATATTTGGCAGGTGAACCAAGTCAAATAGCTCAAGTACCTTCGCCTTTGCTTGAGAGCGGGAGACTGGGCGATGGCACATAATTGCTTCGGCTACTTGTATGCCGACGCGCATGTATGGATTTAGCGAGGTCATTGGCTCTTGGAAAATCATGCCGATACGATCGCCACGAATGGATTGCATCGCAACTTCCGATTTATCAAGCAGCTCTTCACCTTCAAACACGATGCTTGATTGTGAATGAACAATCGAATTGTTCGGCAATAATTGCATCAGTGCATTGGATGAAACGGATTTACCGCTGCCGGATTCCCCAACAATGGCCAGTGTTTCACCTTTAAACAGTTCAAAGTTCACATCCTTAACCGCATCAACGATGCCATCGTTGGTGGTAAAGCTAACTGAAAGGTTCTTCACCTTTAGTATTGGCGTCTGTGACATGTGTATTCCTTTATAGTTTTAATTTATGACGCGAGAGCTCTCCGAAGCGCCATGAAAAGATTTCAACGCAGCGAAGTGATGGTGTGCTTTTTGTACTTGTTCATACTCAAGCATCCACTGCGCATTGCGTTGCGCGGTGCAAAATGCCCCCATGTGACGAAGAAGCTCATCGCTATTTTTTTCCAAAATATGGTGAGTCGCCTTCACCAAATCGGATGTTTCAATGGACATAAACTGAAGAAGCGCGTAGCTCTGGTTCAACAGGTCAAATGCACGTTGATGCTGGCCCATTTTGTTGAGAATCTCTGACTGGGAAACTGCCGCGTCTCGTAAACCAGTGAGCAAACAACTGAACTGACAGGGCTTGGTCTCTTCGCAGTCCATTGCAGATTGAATATGGTGGGGCAAATGAGAAAGCACTTGATCGTACAGATAATGGGCCTCAGGCCAGTGGCCTTGTTCCAGTAATTGTTCCGCTTTTAGGTAATGCGTCCAACATTGTTGTAGATCCATGTGTGTTTACTCCACCAAATACTTGATGGAGCATATTTAAATGCAATTCATTTACGATTGCAAATAATTATCATTTGATCGTAATGTTGGCTTATGATTGATGGTTATTTGACCGAACAGATTCAATTTCTGCCTAAGTCACTAAATTATAACTAAATATGTCCTAAACTAAGGCAATAGAGACCCAATAAGAACAACAACAAGGAACGAGGATATGGCGATTCAGCGACTAGAAGCGAGCCAGCTATACCATGCCGCAGAGCTAGAAACCCTGCCGAGCAAATCAACCAAAGAGTTGGCACCCATCGATGAAATTGTAGGTCAAGAACGTGCTCAGAAAGCGGTAGAGTTTGCTATGTCCATTAAGGAAAAGGGCTACAACATCTACGCGATCGGCCAAAATGGTCTTGGCAAACGTACGATGATCTTGCGTTATTTAAACCGACACCAACATGATGCGAATGAGCTGTTCGACTGGTGTTACGTGGCGAACTTTGAAGATATTCGAACCCCGAAAGTCTTGAAATTACCTTGCGGCGTGGGCAGCAAGTTAAAGCAAGACATTGAAAAATTGGTTTCGAAGCTGCTCAACGCGATGCCACTCGCGTTCGACAATGAACTCTACTACAGCCGAGCTGACCGTCTAAAAAACCAGTTGGCGACCAAACAAGAGGCGGAGCTCGCGCAAATCACCAAAGAGGCAAAAGCCAAAGGCATCAGTCTGACCATCACTAGCCAAGGTGACTACCAGTTTGTCGCGATGAATGGCGAAGAACTGCACAGCGAAGAGTCGTTTGAAGCATTAAGCAAAAAAGAGCAAGAGCACTTTGGCGCCGCGATTGACGATCTTGAGGTGCAACTGCGCAACATGGTTCGCCAGTTGACGGAATGGGAAGAAGCCTACAGTGAGAAAATCAAAAAGTTGAATGATGACGTGACGCTAGACGTGATCACTCATTTCATTAAGCAGCTCAAAAAAGATTACTCTGGCTACTCAGAAATCAAAACTTACCTGACCGAACTGCAGCAAGATATTGTAGATAACGCCGATATTTTTCTTGAGCAAAGCGCGGAGCAAGGTGAAGTGGCGACCGCTTCTTTGGATAAGAAACTGCCCCGCCGATACAAGGTTAACGTCCTTGTAAGCCGTAAAGACAGCGATTTTCCGATTGTTGTAGAAGAGAACCCGAACTATCACTCATTGTTTGGTTACGTAGAAACGGCAACCTTTAAAGGCACCGTGTTTACGGATTTCTCGCTGATTCGCCCTGGTAGCTTGCACAAGGCTAATGGTGGCGTGTTACTGATGGATGCTCAGAAGGTACTTGAGCAGCCTTATGTATGGGATGGCTTAAAGCGAGCATTGCGTGCGCGTCAGTTAAGTTTTTCTTCACTGGAGAAAGAGGTGACGTTAACGGGGACGGTTTCACTGGACCCTGAACCAATCCCATTGGATGTGAAAATCATCTTGTTTGGTGACTATCGGACTTATCAACTTCTGCAGCACTATGATCCAGAGTTCAGCGAGCTATTTCGGGTGACGGCAGACTTTGAGGATGAAATGCCTCGCTGCCCTGAGGCAGAGCTTCAGTATGCGCGCTTTATTTCTAGTGTCGTCAATGACAACAATATGCTGCATTGTGACAAGAAAGCCATTGCGCGGATCATCGAGCACAGTTCTCGCCTTGCGGGTGACCAGACTAAGCTCTCTTTGCATTCTGCCAACATCGCTAACTTACTGCGTGAGTCGAATTACGTCGCTCGGCAAGCCAACTCAAATATGATTCGCTCAAATCACGTCGAAGAAGCATTGTCCAATCAAGAACTGCGAGTGAGCCGTTTGAAAGATACCGTGATGGAAGGGTTCATTAACGGGACAACGCTTTTACAAACAGAGGGGCAAGCGGTCGGTCAAGTGAATGCGTTGTCGGTGCTTAGTACCAGCGAATACATGTTTGGTGCTCCAAACCGTATTACCGCGACGACCTGTTATGGCGACGGTGATGTGATAGACATTGAACGCAGCGTCGATCTGGGTGGCAGTATTCACTCGAAAGGGGTGATGATTTTAAGTGCCTACTTGTCATCGGTGTTTGGTAAAACGGCCAAAGTGCCGCTTAATACCACCATCACGTTCGAGCAGTCTTACGGTGGTGTTGATGGTGATAGCGCGAGCATGGCGGAGTTTTGTGCGGTGGTATCGGCATTCTCCAAACAACCTAATCGCCAAGACATTGCGATTACTGGCTCGATGAACCAGTTTGGCGAGTCTCAACCGATTGGTGGGGTGAATGAGAAGATCGAGGGCTTCTTTGATGTCTGTGGTATTAAAGGTCGCAGCAATGAACAAGGGGTGATCATTCCGCGTTCAAACATGCATAACTTGATGCTAAGACCAGACGTAGTTAAAGCCGTTGAGAAGGGTGAGTTCCACATTTGGGCGATTGACCATGTCACTGAGGCGATTGAGCTCTTTATGGGCAAACCTGCGGGTGAGCCGAGTGAGGAGGGCAGTTATCCAATAGATACCATTTTCGGTATCGCTCAAGCGAAGTTAAATGCATTGCGCAAATAGTGTTCCTCGCTTAGATAAACAACCCTAAAACGAAATGCCAGTTCAATGAGTGAACTGGCATTTTTATCTCAATGAGTGCGATTGTTTCGCTATAACGACAACTCTTTGCGCACGATGGCGGCGCCTTCGCTGAGTGCATTGAGTTTTGCCGAGGCAACGTCGCGAGCAAGGGGCGCCATACCACAGTTGGTACATGGGTAGAGTTTGTCGGCATCTACATACTTGAGTGCTTCGCGCAGTGTGTTTGCCACTTCCTCGGGCGTTTCAACCTCGTTGGTTGCGACATCAATCGCGCCAACCATTACCTTCTTACCGCGCACTAGCTCAAGTAGTTCCACAGGAACACGTGAGTTGTGACACTCCAAAGAGATGATGTCGATGTTGGACTGTTGCAGTTTCGGAAAAACCTCTTCATATTGGCGCCATTCTGAGCCTAGAGTTTTCTTCCAATCCGTATTGGCTTTAATGCCGTATCCGTAACAGATATGAACCGCAGTCTCACACTTCAAGCCTTCAATGGCGCGCTCCAGACAAGCAATGCCCCAGTCGTTGACGTCATCAAAAAAGACGTTAAAGGCAGGCTCATCAAACTGGATAATATCAACGCCAGCGGCCTCTAGCTCCTTGGCCTCTTGGTTGAGAATTTTTGCAAACTCCCAAGCCAGTTTTTCGCGGCTATGATAGTGATCATCGTAGAGCGTATCGATCATCGTCATAGGGCCAGGAAGCGCCCATTTGATCGGTTTATCGGTTTGCTGGCGCAAGTATTTTGCGTCTTCAACAAACACCGACTTTGGTCTTGATACCGGGCTAACCACGCTAGGCACACTGGCTTCGTAGCGATTGCGAATCGTCACGGTTTTGCGTTGCTCGAAGTCTACGCCGTCGAGGTGCTCGATAAAGGTAGTGACAAAGTGTTGTCGGGTCTGCTCACCGTCACTGACAATATCGATCCCCGCGCGTTGTTGATCGTGCAGTGATAAGTTGAGCGCATCTTGTTTTCCGCTAACGAGTTCATCGCCTTCCAATTTCCAAGGAGACCAAAGTGTTTCTGGTTGAGCCAGCCACGAAGGTTTTGGCAAACTGCCCGCAGTTGATGTTGGTAATAGAGTTTTCATAATCAATGCCACCGTAAATGAGTTATAACGCGTAGTTTGCCGACCAATTCTCGAGGATCGATTGGTAAGGTTTGATGAAATGTTCTTCAGTGAACTTGCCTTGTTGCACTGCCAACTGGCTTCGTTCTACTCGGTCGTAAACGATTTGAGTCACAGAGTGGTCTGAGTTTTTCAGATTCGGTTTGTAGCATTTCCCCGCAACCGCATTCGCGTTGTAGATCTCTGGACGATAGATTTTTTGGAATGTTTCCATTGTGCTGATGGTGCTGATTAACTCCAAGTTCGTGTAGTCATTTAACAAGTCACCAAAAAAGTAGAATGCAAACGGAGCAACACTATTTGGTGGCATGAAGTAGCGCACTTGCAGACCCATTTTTTGGAAGTATTGTTCCGTTAACGAAGACTCATTAGGTTGGTATTCGTAACCCAATACTGGATGCTGGTTTTCAGTACGGAAATAGGTTTTATTGTCTGAAACACTTAAGCAGATCACTGGCGGTTTATTAAAATGCTGCTTGTAAGTTGAAGAGTCGACAAAATATTTAAACAGCTTACCGTGGAGGTCGCCAAAATTATCTGGCACCGTGAATTGCGGTTGATCTTTATTGTGGTCGAGAAGAAGAACACTAAAGTCGTAATCACGAACATAGGAAGAGAAGTTATTTCCTACGATGCCTTCAATACGCTCATTGGTTTTATGATCGACGATATACGTTTTCAGTACTTCGATTGAAGGGAAACTTTCGTCGCCTTCAACCACGTCCATATCGACAGAGACAATCTCGAGTTCCACTGAGTAACGGTCACCGTTTGGGTTATCCCAGTGTGCTAAGGCATTGAAACGGTTATCGATCATCTTTAACGCATTACGAAGGTTGGCTTGGCGGCTTTCCCCACGTGCCAAGTTGGCAAAATTGGTGGTGATTCGAGTGCTATCTGCTGGTTGATAATGTTCGTCAAGGCTAATGCTTTTAATCGTAAAGTTGAAATCTGTACTCATGGCGGTCTGCGATCCTATTTCCTGAGATGAAAGCTGATTTATAATTTTGCTCGCTGCGAGATATTCCTTGTTATTTTTCTCGCGCTCTACCCGTATTTTGTTTGGTGATTCTAGTGAGCGTCATGGGTAATTTGAGCGTTGGTTGAGTTATACCGTTGAACAGCAGGTTAATAACAGCGGAAATCCTTCACGTTCAATATGAGAAAAATTCATGTTTCTTCCGAACCGCGAAGGGATATATTGATGTGCTACAAACGGCGAATGGAATCGTTTTAATCGTCGCCGCGATAAACAAATAAAGGTGAAGCAGTGAGTGACATAGTGTTATTAGTGGTGATGTGTGCGTTGTTGGGCAGCGGCGTAGGTTTCTTAGCCGGATTACTGGGTATTGGCGGTGGGTTAGTGATTGTGCCGATACTAAGTGTAATTTTATTGCACTTCCAAGTCTTGCCTGCAGAGCAGGTGGTGATCTGTGCGATCGCAACCTCTCTCGCGTCGATTCTGTTTACTTCCACCTCTTCGGCACTTGCCCATCATCGAAATGGTAATGTGCCATGGGAGTTGGCGCCGTGGATTATGACTGGCGTGGCTCTTGGCGCGCTTGTGAGTGGTTTTCTGGCCGCGCTATTGCCCGAGCAGGTGGTGCGCATTGTATTCGCTGTAAGCGTTGTGCTTATCGCCCTTAAAATGTTGCTTGGTGGCAAAGGGGACAACTCGACGGAGCGCGCTATGCCAAATAAAGGGTTACTGACGGTGTTAACCACGTTGACTGGCGGTTTGTCGGCAATGATTGGTATCGGTGGCGGTGCGTTGTTGGTGCCTTTGTTGACCTTTTTCTCTGTCGACATGAAAAAAGCCATTGGCTGCGCATCGGCGTGTGGGATTGTCATCGCGCTGAGCGGTTCTGTTGGCTATATCACCTCAGGCAGTGCTGACTTTGCCCTCAGCGATGGGTTTGCAGGCTTTGTCTACCTACCGGCACTGTTTGGCATCGTTTGTACCTCTTGGTTTACTGCGCCGCTTGGGGCGAAAGCAACACAATCCTTGCCCGTTGCGGTTATTAAGAAAATCTTCGCGGCACTCTTGCTTGCGATGGCAACCAACATGGCGCTCAGCTAACGCTCTTCGTTCTGCCAAGCAATCGAACGGTTTGCTTGGCAGAGTGGATTAAAGCCAAATATGGTTGATTGGCGTATCGCGCTCGTAGTGATATGCGATTTGTGCCTGCAATAGCTCGGCGGTGGCCACGGCATCTGTGAGCGCATGGTGTGGAGTGTATTGCGGTAAACCGTAGCGAGAGCGACTCGCGCCAAGTCTAACTGAAGCCGGTTTACGCCCCTTTAATCGATTAATAAGCCCACCGTTGGATTTTTGTTGGACTAAGGTTTCAAGCTGCATGGTGTCAACGACGGGAAACTCTATCCCTTCATTGATACGGGTAAGTAGCGCTCGGTTAAAAAACTCTCTCTCTATTCGCTGATAATGGACGACCATAATTCGCCCTTGCATTTGCGCCAATATCTCAGCGAACACTTCACTTAAATCAGGCGCATCCAAGACATCTGAGTGGGTGATGCCGTGGATGATCACTGAGTCTTCTTCAAGTGGTTTCCGAGGACGAACCGTCCAGTGTTTGGCTTGGTTAATCAACACTCGGTTGAGCGTGAAAGGAACCGTACCAATCGTGATGATGTCATCTTGCTCGGAATCGAGCCCTGTGGTTTCAAAATCCATCGCCAAAAAAGTGACCTCGTCGAGAGGCGTTTGCGCGTCAACCACACCGGCTTGATAGTACTCGCGCAGTTCGGGATGCTGAACCGATTCCAGTTTGCGTTTGAACTTCATTGGCCAGTCTATGCTCGGCGGCGTCATAATTCGTTTGATCATTGTCGCCTCTTACTTGAAGTTGTTGCTGGCTTGATAGCGGAATTTAAGGAAGTTCTGCGCATTGCTTAAGATCTGGAACGCGTCTTTAAGGTTACGACGTTCGAAATCAGACAGGTTTTCAGGCTCTATGTTATTATCCGGATCGATCTGATTCTCAACATCGAATGCTTGGTGGCGAATACGCACCATGGAGATAAACTCTAGTGCGTCGCTCAGGTCGCGCGCTTTCCCTTTAGGCAAAATGCCTGCTTCCTGAATGTCGTCTAAGCGTTCGAACGAGTTCTTAGAGCGTGAACCGACCGCCAAAGCGTGAACACGGATAAGATCCGCCAATGGGGCTGTGCCACGTCGTTTCAAATTGATAGAGTTTTTGTGCTGGCCATCTTTTTCCATGACAAAGTCTTTGAAAAAGCCTAAAGGTGGCGTTCGGTTCATGGCGTTTCGAGCCAAACACGCGAGGAAGCGATTGTTCCTTCTTGCTCGACGAACAATAAATCCATTCAGTTGCTCTGCCCATTTAAGGCGACCATAAACGCCATCAAGGTCGAAGAAAATTGAAGCGTTGAGCAGCGCTTTCGGGTTCGGGTCGTCAATCCAATCGGCGAAGCACTCTTCCCACTCGGTGCGTGTCATGCGCCAATCTGGATTAGTCGCCATGATGTCACCAGTACAGTAGGTGTAGCCGCATTTGTCTAAGCCATCACAAACGCGTTTGGCTAACTCTGCAAAATAGACATCGTGTTCTTGTTTGACAAAGGTGTTATCAAGAATGATGGCGTTGTCTTGATCCGTGACCAGCAATTGTTCGTCGCGTCCCATCGACCCTAAAGCGACAAAACAATAGGGTATTGGTGGTTCACCCAGCTCTTCTTCTGCGAGTTCAATGATGCGCTGTTTGAAGCTTCGGCCAATCACCGACATCGCGCTGCCGACCATGTGAGAGTTGGCGTCTTCGTTTACTAATCGAACAAAGCTGTCTTTTACTTGTTCAGAGAGTGTCGCCAGCTCGTCGATCGATTGTTGCTGGAAGATACTACTCACCAGCAGCAGCGAGTTTTGTGACTCGTAGCGAACAATATCGGTAGCTTCAATAATGCCAATTGGTTTTTTGTCTTTTAATACTGGAAGGTGATGCACGTTGTAGCGGAGCATAGTGAGCATGGCTTCGTAAACGTAAGCGTTGTGGTCGAGCGAGATCACTTCGGTGGTCATGACACTCGAGACATCATCATTCGGGTCTAAACCTTGGGCAAGCACGCGGGTACAAAGGTCGCGGTCAGTAATGATGCCGACGAGGGGATTGTTGTCATCGTCGTCATCTTCGAGAACATCTGGGTCGATAATCAGCAAAGATGAGACATTTTCATCCGCCATCTTAATGGCTGCATTTTGGATCGACTCTGTTTTGATGACAAAAGGCGCTTCACCGCTGAGTAGGGTGCGTACTTTAGACGTCGTTAAGTCATTTTGCTCGTTATTGCTCGATACCGCTTGGCGTAATCGGGCGTTATCTTCTACTTCGACGAAGTCGGCAAAGGTTTCATGCTTTTCATACAACTCTTGAAAGACCGCTTCTGGAATGCAGTAAAGCAACGTGTCTTTAATCGCTTTTGCGGGAAACCGGACTTTGTTATTGGTTAGCAGTCCCATCTGCCCGAATAATGCCCCTTCATCAAGTCGATTGTAGAGCTCGCCTTTGCGTCGATACACTTCGACGACTCCGCTACGAACCATATAAAGATCATGGATTTCGTCGCCAAAATGAATCACAGGGGTATCTTCTCGGAAGTAAGAGATTTCAACATGCTTGGTGACGAAATTAAGTACGTCATCTTCAAGTTCGTCGAAAGGCGGGTGTTGGGCGAGGAAGTTTTTGATTTCCAGTAGTTCTGCTTCCATGAAGAGTTCCAGTTTTCGCGAAGTGATGTACCAATGGTACATGATATCGAGGCCAACTGCATGGAGAGAGCGGAAATGAGGATAAAAAAGAGGCTAAGTTTGAACTACTTAGCCTCGAACTGCGGTTTAAATTGTAATCAACTTAAGCCAATGATGTTGCCGTCATCATCAAGATCAAGGTTCATAAAGGCGGGTTTTTCTGGCAAGCCCGGCATGGTCATGACGTTGCCACACAGCGCATAAACAAAGCCTGCGCCTGCACATAGACGAAGTTCGCGGATTGGCACATCAAACCCTGATGGCGCGCCCTTAATACTGCCATTGGTTGAAATGGATAGCGGTGACTTCGCAAGGCAAACTGCTAGGTTGTCGAATCCGTGCGCTTTGAGTTCATCAAGCTGTTTGCGAGCTTGATAGCTAAGTGTCACACCGGCTGCCCCGTAACCCACTTCAGCTACCGCCATCAGTTTTTCTTCCGTGGTTTGGTTGAATGCGTACAGAGGAGTGAATGTGACCTGTTTTTCGCATTGGGCGATCACTTTCTTGGCAAGTTCTACCGTTCCTTCTCCACCTTTGGCAAAACCTTCACTGATAGCCACTTCAACCTCGTTAGGTAACGACTCGATCATCGCTTTAAGGGCTTGCAACTCTTCATCGCTATCTTGCGGGAAGCGATTAATCGCGACCACCGTAGGGACACCATATTTGCTGACGTTGTTGATATGCCATTTAAGATTTTCGAAACCTGCAACGAGTGCATCTTCGTCGTCATTAAATAGGGAGTCAGGTATTGGTTGGCCAGGCTTTAAGTCATAAAGACCGGAGTTTGCTTTTAGGCCGCGAAGGGTTGCGACGATAACCGCACAATCTGGCGATTTCTGTGACATTTGCGCTTTGATATTACACGCTTTCTCAAAGCCCATGTCGGAGCCGAAGCCGCCTTCAGTGACCGTGAACTCACCCAACTTGGTCGCGATGTTATCGGCGATAATTGAAGAGTTGCCGTGGGCGATGTTGGCGAATGGACCAGCGTGGATTAACGTTGGTACGCCCTCAAGCGTTTGCATGAGCGTTGGCTCGATCGCTTCTTTCATGCTTACTGCCATCGCACCGGCGACTTGCAAATCTTCCGTTGTAATCGGGTTACCATCAATATCGTAAGCGACAACAATACGGCCAATGCGAACACGAAGATCTTTTAGGTCAGAGGCAAGGGCAAGGATAGCCATTAGCTCAGATGCAGCGGAAATATCGAAGCCATCTTCACGCTCAAAACCGTTAATGGTTTTGTTAGGTTCGTTGCGACCTACGGTGACCATGCGTAGAGCACGATCATTGTGGTCCATCACGCGCTTCCAAACGACGCGTTTTGGATCGACCTTGAGCGCTTTCATCCCCGTGCGTTGCTCAAAGTCTTTATAGCCTTGGCGTTGCTCGTGATAGATGCGCGCGTCAATTGCGGCCGCAGCCAAATTGTGCGCCGCAGTCACGGCATGGATATCACCAGTAAGGTGCAGGTTTAGCTCTTCCATCGGGGCGACTTGAGAGTAACCACCGCCCGCTGCACCGCCTTTCACGCCAAAAACGGGGCCCATAGAGGGCTGGCGAATACACGCCATCACTGAGTGATTTAATTTGGCAATGCCTTGAGCTAGGCCAATGGTTGTGACCGTTTTACCTTCGCCAAGTGGCGTGGGGGTAATGGCGGTGACAAGAACCAACTTTCCGCTATCGCGGTTTGACAGGCGCTTTAGGCTATCAAGGGAAATTTTGGCCTTGTATTTTCCTTGGCTGTGGAAGTCTGATTCTAGTAAACCAGCTTGTTGAGCAACCTCAGATATAGGCAGCAGTGATGTCGTACGGCAGATCTCGATATCGGACAGCATAAAACCCTCTAAAAACACACACAAATAGTAAGGCAAACGTTTGCGCAAGGATAATAACGTTAAATAGTACGTTGTAAAGCGATAGTTTTAGTTTGATGTCGACTTTAACTGAAATCGGACCAGGATGGAACGTAAAGAGGTAGCACCGATAAAAAAGGACCTACCGTAAAGGTAGGCCAAATCCCTAAGTTTCCCTGTGGAGCAAGGATGGGGGAGGGTGATTAGATATAAATATCTAAGGAGGAGAAATCTTAAGCGGCAACTGACTCTTTGTTGGCAATCGTAATCAAACGGCTGATGTTGATGTCGCCTGAACCTTCAACGGACTCAAAACGCGAGATCAGGAGCGAATGAATGCCGCTATCACGGATCGGCTTATCGAGGATATCCAATACCGTATCGGATAGATCGCGGTCCTCTACCGAAGCGTAAACGGGCTCGACCCCACGCAACAGTGACAGGCGAGCTAATAGCTTTTCATCATTGCTCAGCGCCCAAATCACGGCTTTGCTGTGGCAACGAGACATGAGCAGAGGAGTCTCACCGCTGTTTGTGAACACCGCAACACCAAGGTTTTGTTGTGAGCGCGCGGCCAGCAATATCGAAGAAATGGCAAAGCTTTTACTGCTGCTACTGCACAGTTGTTGAACGTTTTCCCAGCATTGGCTTGAGCATTCGGTTTCCAGTTCAACGCCGCGCGCGATACGTGCCATCGCTTTTACGGCCTCGACAGGGTAAGCGCCAGTGGCCGATTCAGCAGAGAGCATCACAGCATCGGTGCCATCGATAACTGCGTTGGCGACATCCATGACTTCTGCACGGGTTGGCAGCGGGTTTTCAATCATGGATTCCATCATTTGTGTGGCGGTAATGACCGGTTTGCCAAAGTGTTTTGCACGACCAATTAAGGTTTTTTGCACGCGCGGTAAGCGAGCGTCTCCGATTTCTACGCCAAGGTCTCCGCGGGCGACCATAATGACGTCGGACGCTTGAATCACCTTATCCATTGCGTCTTGGTTAGCAACGATTTCGGCGCGCTCAATTTTAGCGACGATTTGCGCTTGGCAACCCGCTTGGCGAGCGATCTGTCTGGCATCTTGCAAATCTTCCGCGTTGCGTGGAAACGAAACCGCGAGAAACTCAGCATCAATCACAGCGGCGGTTTGAATATCTTGTTTGTCTTTTTCAGTTAAGGCGGGGGCAGAGAGTCCGCCACCGAGCAAATTGATCCCTTTGCGATTGGAGAGTTTTCCGCCGTTGATGACCTTGGTCTCGACCATGGTTTTCTCGTCGTTTATTGCAGAAACTTCCAGTTGGATTCGACCATCATCAAGCAGCAGTTGGTTGCCAAGTGAGAGGTCTTTGATGAGTTGTGGGTAATCCAAACCGACACGTTGCTCATCGCCTGATTGTGAGTCTAGCGTACCATCGAGAATAAATGTGTCGCCGGCGTTCAGGTGAATCGCGTCATTTTTAAATCCTGCAATGCGAATCTTAGGACCTTGAAGGTCGACCAATATACCGACGTGTTTGCCTAGCTTAGCGGCGGCCACTCGCACTCTTGCTGCGGTAGCGATGTGATCCGCTGGGTTGCCGTGAGAGAAATTCAGGCGCACGACATTCACACCAGCGAGGATCATATCTTCTAACACAGGGGAGCTTTGGCTTGCTGGACCAACTGTTGCGACAATTTTTGTTTTGTTCATAACCTTACCTTTAACAACATAACTGAAATTGAGTATTAAAAAGGGGGAGGCTGGTGGTCGTATTCCTTGACAGGGCAGAAACTCGTCATGGATATGAGCCTTTACGATGAGCTTTCACCGTAGAATGACGACCGCCAGCCAGAGGGGAGCGAACTCCCCGTATGTTGTTAGCTTGCTGGGTTAGCTTTTAGCTCAGGTTTTTGCTCTGAGTCGATGTCGACCACTTTCTTCGCATTCCAAACGGTCAATGCTAAGAGTAGTGACACAACACCTGCCGCTAGCCAGAAGTACTGAGCTTGAGAGAAGTCATAATGCTTAACGCCATCAACCTCTGTGATTGTGATGAGCGATGCTGATACAACTTCTTGCGCAGAGGCGGCCATGTAAGAGAACAGACCAATGAAGCCTTTTACCGCACCGACTGCGTTTTTCGGCATTAGGTCACAAGCTGTTAGACCCGCTAGGAATACCACAAGACCACCAATCGCGAAGCCAATCAATCCAAGTGCGACGGCATCAATAATGCGGTTGTCTGGACCAAAGAACATCAAACACATACCTGCAATGTTTGCCAATCCGTAAAGTAGGGTTGGGATATGACGGTTCGCATTGAACAGTTTGTCTGACACGATACCGGACAAAATAGCACCTGCAAGGCCAGCAATAGGGTACGTTGACATCGCAAAACCAGCATCAATCAGCGAGTAGCCTTTTGACTCTTGAAGGTAAAGCACTGCCCAAGAAGACATAGCGTAGCGAGAGACATACATAGCTGCACACGCCGCTGCAATAAGCCATACCACAGGCTGTTTTAGAACAAACATCTGAGCACGGCGTGTCTCTTTAGGATCGTTTGCTTTCTTGATTTCTGGCTCTTCATCGAATGCTGTTGCAGCATCTGGTAGACCATATGTTTGAGGGCGGTCTTTAAGTGCAAAGAACATGCAAAGTGCTGCTGCAATGGCCGCGATACCAGCGCCAATGAAGCCTGCGCGCCAGCCTAGGTAGCTCACTAGCGTTGCGGTTAGGATCCAAGTGATACCTTCACCAATGTTACGTGAACCGCCCCATACAGAGTAGCGAGAGCCACGCTGTTTTGGCGAGAACCATTGGAACAAGGAAACACATGACGGTGCTGAACCAACCGACTGGAACCAACCGTTCAAGCCCCAAAGCAGAACAAAGAAGAAACCGGCTGTGTTTAAGCCCATTACGATGGCCGTTGCACCTGATAAGAGCAGTGAAAACGACATAAAGCGGCCAATGTTGGCGTAGTCAGAAAGGAAGCCGTTTGAAAACTTACCTATCGCATAGGTAAAGAAGAACGCCGAGCCCATGATACCCAACTCTTCAATGGTTACTATGCCAGCATCAAGCATCGGTTTCTTAACGACACCTAAGCTCATACGAACAACGTAGAAAACGGCATAACCGAAGACTAAGCCTAAAAATACTTGCCATTGGTAACGCTTAAAGCGAGATTGCATGGCTTCTTTCGAACCATCGGACAAAGGTAAGTCCGGACGTGTTTTAAAGAAATTAAACATAAATGTTTCACTCCGTGAATGTGTGACGGTAAATGAGTTGTCGGGAGCATCATGCAGAAGGGAACGAAAACGCTCAAAAGTGACCTTTTGAGACAAAAGTGACTCAAATGAACGATTGGGCTGGGTTAAAAATGGCACTTTTAACCGATCTATCAGTGGCGAAATTGATAGAATTACAGTTAGTGAAATAACAAGATGCGTCAGCAGTGACCCAATTGCTCAAAAAAGAAATTAATGGGGTTTTCACCAGTTTTTGAATTGACGCACATTTCGAAGGGATTTTGTGAAGTGAGATTGATTAGAAAGTTAACCGCGTGGCGCCATCCTATCCTTGCCGCATGGCTGACATTGAGCTCATCGGCTGCGAACAGTCAGGAGCAATTGGTGATATTGACCACCTTCTCTAGCGAGCCGATTGCCGAGCTGATGTTCGAGTACAAGCAGCAAAACCCTAAGGTGGATATCAAACTGATCCACCGTCGGACTCAATCTGCAATTCAACTGTTGAACAAAAGCTATATTCAAGATGTCGATGTGGTACTCAGCTCATCGCCGTTTTTGATGGAAGAGCTCTACAAGCGCAACCAACTGGCCAAGGTTGCCTACGGGAATGAAATGCCCCAGTGGTTGGTGCCGTTTGTATTACCCAAGCGCAATAAAGTGGTGAGCGTTGGCTACTCCGGTGCTGGATTGGTTTGGAACAAAGATTACTTAATGGCGAATAACCTCAAAGCGCCAACACGTTTTCAAGATCTCGCTCGGTTTGACTATTTTGGCCACATCACCATGAGTACTCCAAGCCGCTCGGGCACGACACAAATGATGATCGAGAGCATTCTTGCCAAGCATGGTTGGGACAAAGGCTGGGCGATCATTTTGAACGTAGGGGCAAATTTAGGCACGATTTCTTCGCGCAGTTTTGGTGTGGCTGATTATGTGGCGAAAGGGCAGTTTGGTATTGGCCCAACGATTGACAGTTATGCGCTGGTGCTCCCCAAACAGTTCCAGTATGTGGAATTTACCTACGACTCGGACTTTACCCTGATGCCGACTTACATCGGAATCCTGAAAAAATCGGGCGATAACGCCGCGACCGATCGTTTTATTCGCTTGCTGCTCTCGCAAGATGTCCAAAAAAGTATGGTGGACACCAATTTTGCCAAGCACTCGATCAATGATGATTCGCTGTTCAGTAATAAGAACCCCGCACTCAACTTGGCTAAGCTGATGCAGCGTGAGAAGTTGGTCAACATCATCTTTGATGAAGCGATCACAAAGCGTCTCCCTGAGCTGCAAGATATTTGGCACAGCCTGGCGCAGTTGGAACATGGTCAGGGGGCTGATGTTGAAAAACTCACACAGTTGAGGGAGCTAAAACAGCAGTTGTTTACCATCCCTGTCAGCGAGCAAGAAATTGAACAGCTTGGTGACTCAATCGTTTCTAGAGTCGAGTTTGACGGCCAATCCAATGGGTTAGAACAAGCGATCCTCGCCGAGTTTAGCTACCGTTTTGGGCTAAAGTTCGAGGCTAATCTCGACCAAGTTGCTCGCGAGCTGCGCACATTTCAAGTTGAGTCACCATTATGAACAAGTGGAGTACCATTGGCGCAAAACTGATCATCGCTTTTACGGGGTCAACCGTTCTGCTAACGGTGGTCAGCGCGGTCGCGTGGCTCACATGGAATAGTCTAGACGATCAAGTGAGTGAACTGCTTGAAAACAGTGTGCCCAAATACAACACCAGTTACTTACTAGAAAGCCGAAGCAGTGAGATTCGTCATCGCGTTCAGTTGCTCTCTAGACTCACAAATAAGGTTGAGCTAAATCGCCAAATTGAAGAGCTTTCAGAGCAGTTAGAGGGCATCAATCTTGCGCTGCATCATCAAGAAACCGGAGCTCTGACAGACGAAGAAACGACCACCTTGGCTGAGCGCTATCTTGTATTGGGCGAAACACTCAGGCAATACAGCGCGCTTGTCTTGCAACGCGTTGAGCAAAGCCGTCGGGTCAACAAACTGGAAGAGCAGATTCATTGGCTTCACCAAGATGTGCGATCTGAGTTAACTCCGATTCGACAAGAGCTGCATTGGCTTATCAAGCGAGATGAGAGTGATACCGAGCGAACAACCGCATTGGATCAATTGCGCACCATTCAGCATCTACTAGATGTAGAGTCGAATGTGTTTGCGATGACCAGCGAAGTGATTCAAGCGCAGCAACTGGGGCAAGTGCATAATGCAGCGAAAGTGATTCAGTACAAAATGGACGAGCTTCTGAGCAGCAGTGAGCCGATCTTTGAGTTGCCTTCGTCCATCGCCTACCAGCAATTAATCCAAGAGTTGTCCACCTTGTTGGCGCCTGAAGGGGTGTTCTACCATCAATTGCTCGACAACGTGGCGCTGAACCAGCGTATTGATGTGCTTAAAGCAAACATCGATCAGCAACTTGACGATATCCACCAACAAATCGGTGGTGTAGTTCGCTTGGCAGACGACAGTTTCCTCAATGTGAAAGCACAAACCGCGAGTTTAGTCTCGTACGGTAATCATATATTGATCGTCTGTTTTAGTGTTTCAATCTTGATGTCACTGTTTTTGACCTATTACTTTATCAATCGCCGTATTGTGGCTCGCTTAACGGCACTGAGTTCGAGCATTGATGCGATCACGAAGGGCGATCTCAGCCATCCTATTCAAGTGGATGGAGCGGATGAGATTGGTCGTTTGAGTGAAAAACTGATTGAGTATGGCGAGAGTGTCAAAGAGATACAGCGAACCAATGCAATCAGTTTGATCAACAATACTTCGGCAAGCCTACTGACATGTGACTTGGCAGGCTACGTGGAATCAGCGAACTTAAGTGCGCGTCGCTTGTTAGCCGTGCAAGGGGACGTAGAGAAAAAACTGATCTGGGATTCATTTGAAAACAGCAGCCAAAGGGCGTTGGCAAAAGTGTTTCGACGTGGTGGCGCTCTGTTCAAGCAAGGGCACGATGAGATCGTGTTGTCGGTGTCTGAGCAAAAAGCCTGCTATCTCCATTTTGATTTTCACCTTTTCTCTCATGGACAGCTCAACAAAGTGATTGTCACTATCACAGATATCACCGAGCAAGAGCTCAATACGCGTGAGTTAGAGAAACGCGTGGCAGAAAAAACCTCGGACTTAATCGAAAAAAACCAGCGTTTGTCTGAAGAAATTGTCGAGCGTGAACGCACAGAGCAGAACTTAAAACAGACCCAAGGCGAACTGATTCAAGCAGCGAAAATGGCCGTGGTAGGACAAACCATGACCAGTATGGCACATGAGTTGAATCAACCTTTGAATGCCATGTCGACCTACCTCTACAGCGCCAAGCTTTCAGCGCAATCGGGCGATGAGAAGGCACTAAATCAAACGCTTGCACATATTGAAGGCTTGGCAATGCGAATGGGAAAAATCATTTCCAGTTTACGTAACTTTGCCAAGAAATCTGATGGCGAACAGCTGGCCAAAGAACAAAATCTAAAAGAGATTGCGGAACAAGCGATCACCATAGTCAACCCTAAAGCCAAACGTCAGATGGTTGAGATAGACAATCAACTTGATGACGACCTGCGCGTCCATGGCAATGCGTTAGCGATTGAGCAAGTGTTGATCAATTTGCTGGTCAACAGTTGTGATGCGATTGCAGAGCACAATGGCCCGTTACGTCATATTCGAGTAGAAAGTCTCTACTGCACCCGTTCACATCATGCGATTGGTGTGTTCGATAGTGGTCAAGGGTTTGATAGTCATATCGTCGATAAACTATTTACACCGTTTACCACAACAAAAGAAGTCGGCCTTGGTTTAGGTCTGAACATCAGCCAATCTTTAATGGAAAAGTACGCTGGCAATGTAGTTTTAGCCTCTGGTTTGGACAAAGGCGCTCTTGTGATATTGGAATTACCTCATGCAAACTCTTAATTACTCTGTTCTTCTTGTGGATGACGATCAGGATGTTTTAGATTCCTATAAACATTTGATGGATATTGCAGGTTTAACGGCAAAAGCACTCCTTGACCCGACTGAGGCAACTGGGTATCTCAAACGAGATTGGCCCGGTGTGGTATTGCTGGATATGTATATGCCGCAAATGCACGGCATGGAGTTACTGGAAAAGATCAAACAGATTGATGACCGCATTCCGGTGATCGTGATTACAGGACATGGTGACATTCCGATGGCTGTGGATGCCGTCAGAAAAGGGGCGTGCGAGTTTATAGAGAAACCGATTAATCCAGCGGAACTGCTCGAGATGTTGAAATCTCACCTTGACCTGCGCCGCGCCTTTGTTGAGCAGAAGAAACAAATGGTGGCAACGATTGACAAGTCCCTGGTGGGTAAATCCGCTCAACTGGAGCAAATTCGTCATCTCCTTTCTCAGTACTTATTGCTTGAAAACCATGTTGTCATTTGGGGTGAGTCAGGAAGCGGGCGACACTTAGCGGCGAATTTGCTGCATACCATGTCTTCACAACCAAACAGATGCGAGGCGATACACGCTGACCCTAATTTATCAGAGTCGCAATTGAGCGAGATGCTCGCAAGAGTGACAGCAGGCACCTTGCTGCTTGATGGCGCAGAGCAACTCTCTGAGCCCTGCCAACGAATGCTGGCGCAGCATTTGATCGCCAATGAGAGGGAAGGTAAGGCGTTTAGAGCGATTGCGATATTTGGCAAAGATCCAGAACAGCTCATTGCTGAGCAAAGCCTCATCCCCGAGCTCTATTACGTTTTGAATCAGGGAGTGATAGAGATGCCTCCGCTGCGCCAAAGGCCCGATGATGTCGTGGTGTTGTTCCATCACTTTTTGAAACAGAGCTGTCTCAAGCTCGGCAAAGTCATCCCAAAAGTCGACCCCAATTACCTTTCGGTGTTACGCGGTCACTTATGGCCGGGCAATGTTCGAGAGTTAAGAAATGTGGCTGAGTTGTTTGCAGTAGGTATCGTTAAGTTGACGGGAAAAGACAAAATTTACACCCAAGCTGAAACCATGCTGCCACTTGACGAACTGGTCGATGATTTTGAAAAGGGCGTGATTGAAGATGCGTTATTCCTTCATTCAGGGCGAGTTAGCGACGCTGCGGATTATTTAAAAGTGCCGCGTAAAAAACTCTATTTACGAATGAAAAAGCACGATATTGATAAAGAATCGTTTAAAAGTGCAAAGTAGCGAGAATAGAAAACAACGTCAGTAACCGGTTAAGAGTGGTGAATAACCGCGGAGGACAGCATCACTCTATCGTTCGATTTGACGCTAAGGCTAAAAGGAACCACCGATCAACTGATTGCTTATCTCACTTAAGATACTGTACGATATGCCAAAATTAATAATAAATAGAAAAATAAGTGAAGTTGGGAATACACCTTTTATTGCTCAGCCTCTGTGTTTTTTGCATAGAAGCCGCCGCCGCTCCTGCTCAGGAAAGACAAAACTATGATGTCGCCATTACCGCCGATGATTTTGTCGCCAAGCAGTTGTTTGGCGCATTAAGTGAAGAGTTTGGTCTCCAGTTTACCTATCGCCATTTTGATACCTTCGGCGAAGTGCTTGATTCGGTCAGATCTGGAGAGAGTGATTTTGCGCCGAACACGACTTACAGTGAACAACGGGCGAAATACCTACATTTACCTGCCCCAACCAACATTGAGTACACCTACCTGTTTTACAAAGACAACATCGATTTTAAGCACGTCAAACGTGTAGCCGTGCCGATACGAACCATATTTGTAGACCTTTTGAAGCGTCATTACCCGAGTATCGCAATCTATGAATACTCAACGGTAGAAGAGGCGAAAAAGCTACTCAACGTTGGCCAAGTTGATGCCATTGTTGCCGGTATCAATTATCTGAAAGCGTTTAATAGTGCCGGTTTTCAAGCGGAAGTCATCAACAACAAAATTGGAGCGCCTCCTGTCACCATTGCAGTGGCAAAAGATAGCGACGTAACATTGGTTGAACAGTTTGTTCGTCACGCACAGACAGAAGCGGTCCAACGGTTGCTTCATGACTCCATGATCCACTATCAAAAACAAATCCGCTTGACTGCGATTAAGAAAAACCTGGTTCGCCATGGCTTAGACCAAACAAAACCTCTCTCAGTCAAGTTGGAGCCTGTGTATCCCTACGTGATTTATCAAACCAGCGGGGCAATCAAAGGGGTGACTTACACGATTTTGCAGCAAACGTGTCAAATGCTCGAGCTCAATTGTAAGGTGACAAGCCGGGCTGATGAGTCTTGGCAAAGCATGTACTCTGATTTCAAAGCGCAGAACATTGATGTGATTGCGCCGATACATGTTTCTCCGTCACGTGAATCGTATACCTACTTTGCGAAGCCACACTACCGGGCAATGACCATTTTGGTGAAACGTTCCGGCTACAAAGATGGCATCTATCGCTATGTATCGGAACTGATTACTGAGCGGATCGGGGTAGTGAAAGAGGATTATGCGGTCAAAAAACTGCAAGCCGCTTTGCCTCAAAAGCAATTTTACTTTGTCGACAATCAGCAAGCTCTGATTGATGCTTTGGTTGCCGGTGAAGTGGATTACATTGTGGTTGATCGCGCCGCTTTGAATCGAATCCTTCGGAAAGATAAGTTGTTGAACATTGAGGAGGACGACAGCTTAGGTGTGTTCTTTGAGTCCAATATTGCATTTGGTTTTAATCGAACTGAGGAAGGGAGACTTTTGGCAGAAGCCTTCTCGCAAGTACAGGACATCATTGATATTCAATCTATTGCCAACATGTACAACATTCAGCCCGCTTGGCGTAATTTGTACAGCGCCGAGCAAAAATTCAATATCCAAGTGAGGGTGTTATTCGTGATGTTTGTCTTGTTTGCCACTTGCGCTTTGCTCTATTTGAATCACCAGTCCACCACCGATCAGCTTACTGGACTGAAAAACCGAAGAGCGTTAGATCGATACCTTGCTAAATCAACGGTGGAAAATGGGACGGTTCTCTATCTCGATATCAATCGTTTCAAACAGTTTAATGACACGTACGGTCACCATTTCGGTGATGAAGTATTGCGAGCGGTTGCCAAGCAGATAAAACGTCTAACGAAGGAAAACGCCTATCGCGTCGGTGGTGACGAGTTTATTGTCATCAGTCGCCTTGGATTATGTGGTGTAGAGAGGCTTAAATCTCAATTGTCGGCCGTCTGTGTAAAGAGATCCAATGGCGAGGAGGTCAAGGTCACCGTCGCCATTGGTATTGCGCGAAACATCAGATCCCATTCAGATTTAGGTCAGCTACTCAAAAAAGCCGACACTGCCATGTACAGCGATAAATCATCCTACTATCAAACGGACTGATGCTCACTGACCAAAAACAAAACACCCCACATGATTGTGGGGTGTTGGTATTAGTACCAGTCATCCTCCGGGAAGAACTTTCCCTCTGGAGCATACGGGTCTTCATCAAATGGGTGTTCCGCTTTGGTGCGTAAGTTATCCAATTGATGTTCTAGCATTTTGACTGTGTCGTAGTCTCCTTCCGAACACGCCACATAGATCTGCTGTTCCAAAATCTTAATGCTATCTTGAATTCCCATAATACCTCCCATGAGCAGCGGCACTGCTTGTTAGTTGGTTTTACCTATTTTCAAAACGATTATAGTCTAGCAATCCAAATTCGATCGGTTGATTTTGCTGATACCAGCGATGAACGCGGTCGCTAAAAGGCCAAAATTCATCAGAGCTGCGTCTAACAGCGAATCTATCCAATAACTTAACGTAGTCTTCTTCACTCTCAATATTACTAAGCAAAGTTACAAATTGTGGAATGTCGGACTCCTCGAGAGATAAATACGCGGCTGGGTAACTGCCGATCACTCCTCTCACTAGAGTAAGGCTATCGTTTTTCGGATCGCGATTGCTCTCCTCATCAAACAGGCTGGATATATTGGTATGCGCGTTATCATGAAGTAGGGTGAAGAGCTGGTCGTCTCCCTGCTTGGAGCGGATCATCACCATGCTAATTTGCGGCACATAGAGTAGACCTTCGCCCTTAATGTGATTGATGCTTCTTAATCGCTGTTCATTGGCGATAGAGAAGCCAGTTTGCTCTATGTCATAGCGATTGCTGAGGACAGGCGCAAGCTGGGTACGAAGGATATCGTAGAGCTCTGCTTTCGGGTTATCGGTTTGGTAAGCGACTTGGGTCGGTTGATCAAATGGCGCAACATTACGCTGTAAGAAGTCGCTCAGTTGCGGGCTTTGATCTTGGTACCAACTCGATTGCTCTTGATGGCGTACATCTCTTGGCAGCAACGCCACGAAATTACTTTCACCCTCTAGGCGCAAAAAGTCCATGAACATGCGCGTCATAAGTTGATGACCAAAGTTACCGTATACGTCGAAACCGGCAACTAATAAGTAGTGAATACGTTCAATCAACGCATAATCGAGCACCCAAGCTGTTTTAGGCGGCGTGCCAACCAAACCTTGCACCACCGAGGCGCTGTCAAAGTGTCGGAATACCGTTAATGCGGCGTTCGGATTAGTGCCATTTCCGGTCCAAATGACATCGGTGGTCAGGTGCTTACCGTCTTTAAACCACTCATTAACGAACTCCGATTTTTCCTTTAAATAACGCGCTTGTTGGCGTGAATAGGAGACCCAACTGGTTATCGGTAGGGTATTACTCTCTAGCTCTGCTGGTAGCTTGAGGTTGTCAGCCTGAGAGCGATAGAACTCGTTGACTTCCGGTATATCGGACTTGTCTGGGTCGAGGAAAAACACCCAAAAACGGTCATTGATAACGTTAAGCGCCAGTTGTCCACGACAAACCGGACCTTTAATAAAGGCGTTGATGGTGTTCTGCGCATTATCAAGCATGAACTTAAATCGCGCTTTAACTGGCAAGTCAATAAATGCCGTCATTGGGTTAGCGGCTATCTCTGGCTCGTAGCCTGGCAGTTGAGCAACTGTGTAGTCAGCGTCGATAAACCATGTTTTCCAGTTGTGCATCCGCTCTTTATTAAGCGCAAATGGCATATGCGTTTTGTCAACAATCGTGCCTTGTTCTGGTATTAGGCGGTAGTAGACGCGCTCTACGTTAGGATCGTCATACGGTCGGCGGGTCGCAATGCGCTCTACAGGTTCGCCGGGTGGCGTTTTGGATCGCACCAACGTAAAGAATCTTGGCTCTGGCTCATTTAAGTCAGAGAAGTAAAGGTGCGACAGAAACAGATGCTCATAAATGTAACGTGCTGCAAGTTGAACTTTGCGTGAGCTCTTATTCAGTAACACTTCGTACTCATCGACAAGGCGTTGCTGCGCTTGCGTCAGGGGCAGTGGCGTGTTCATGATGGCGCCGTCTTGAAGCCAATTGATCAGCGTTGAGTATTCGTGTTTGGTCAGGTTTGGCATTCCGTAGGGCATCCCCCACGTCGGGTAGTCGTTTTGATACTGCTGATATTCTTCAATGGTTGGGCACACTTGGTCGCGATCGACGGAAAAATCAAAACCAGTCAGTTGAGTTTCGTTTGGTAGTGGGTGGGCTTCTTTTTGCATCAACATCTTTGCAACCAAGCCCGCTTCTAGATTGGCGGTTGGCGTTTGCATGCGTTCATTGAGCACTGGGTGGAACCCCATGGTTCGCCACTCTTGTGTTGATTGTGCATCTTCAAACAGTCGACTCGGTTTTGCCGCTGTTAAGCGCGTACCTTGATAGACTAATTCTTTGCTTGCGCCGCGGTCGATGCCTTCGACAGAAGACATTTTGAGTTGGCAGGGAGCATCATAGCAGGCATGGCAAACGACACAGCGTTTATCGATAATCGGTTTAACTTCATCAAGAAAGAACACGCCTTCATGAGTTTGTGTGTCGACGCGGCGCTCAACCACTTCGGCTTCGCCAAACAGTTGGTCGAAATTTAGCCCTGCGTAGGTCGCGCACCCTGCGAACAGAGTGACGGCAGCCATTACAAAAAATGTCCGTAAATTCATGCTTATAAGTGCTCAAGTCTTATGGAGGCTAAATTGCAGCAGAAAGTCGACATAGAATCAAATAAAACTCCGAGTTTGATGGAATGGGCTATTAATAAGCACGTCGTATGATTAATGTTAGATTAACTTTTCACCTTATGGGATGGCTCCTATTGCTCGCCAACTTGGGTTAGTTATGCTGTGACAAAACAACCAGTTGGCGAAAATAAATGATTAAACGCGGAAAATGGCTTCCTTATCTCTTTGTCCTGCTGCTCATGGTGACTTTTGGGCTAGCAAAACTGCTAAGCGACAAAAAAGAACAAGCGGTAGAGCGTCAAGAGCAAAACGTCGCCCCGATTTTGGAGAATATCATTGCAACCTCGAACGGGCCTTATCAATGGCCGTTAGAGGCAACGGGCGTGCTCCAAGATTTCGCAGAATTTGGTCAGGCGCCGTTGTTTCCGAATCTCTATCACTCAGCGGTGGATTACTTTGCGGCTCCCGGTACGAAAGTGTATGCAATATCTGATGGAACGGTCTATTTCTCGGACCATGAGGCGGCGTATGGCGGCGTGATTATCATCGAACATACTCCCAAAGGAGCTTACTCTTTGTATGGTCACGTGTCGGCGAGACAATGGTTGATTGAAAAGGGAGCCTCTGTGACCAAAGGGCAGCTTATTGGATATATTGCAGAAACGGATGAAGGTTATGGTATTGGTATAGTGCCGCACTTGCACTTCTCGATACGGCTCGGATCACCGTCTGACTATCCCACGAGTGGGCGTAGCAATTGGATGACAGGTTACACAACCGAACACCCGATTTTTCACCAGTTTGTTGACCCAAACAAGTTTATCGCCCAATCGAGGTTGTATTTCAGAAATCAGCGTCAAGGCCAAGATGCAACGCACTAACTTTTATTGATTGACGTAACAGACCGAAAATGGGACGTCGAGTCGTTCAAATTCTTTAAACCATCGCCACTGATTGTCTTGCAGCTTGTCGCCAGGTCCTTTTACTTCAATCCACTCAAAGGTCCCGTCTTGAAAGGCGATAAGATCAGGCATACCACTGCGGAAGAGTTTTAGATCGCTCAACATGACGTTGAACAACTCAGCGAGCATGTTAGTTGGAATGTGGCTTAATGCCATGGTTAACAGCGCCTCATCGAACAGACCCCAATGGACAAATGGGTTACTGATGCCAAATTTGGCTCGATAAGTATCAAACAGCGATTGCGTATCCCCACATCGAATTTTTTCAAGTGCATCATTGATTGCTTGCTGCCGCTTGCTAGCAAAATCCGAATGGTACAAGTCGAGTGGACGGTGCTGATAGGCGTTGATAAATGCCCCTTCAATTGGCGCGAAGATCGCCTCCCAAAACGTCAATCCAAACAAGCTGTTTAACAATATGTACTCGCTGTAGAAAACCGTCCAACCTAGGTTCTCAAAATAGGCTTTGGACGCCAGTTCAACACGTTGTTGGGATAGATCCAGTTCAACTCGATACTCACTGCACGTTGGTTTGCTTGCGCGTGGGACTTTAAAACCTTGTTTACGCATAACACGTTGTTTTAACTTTTCTGCGATTTCAAGCTCAGCAATATCGATAGGGGAGGTTAGCATTTCTGTGACAATGTCACTAAATAGGTCATTCTGTTCTAGCTTGTCGTAGATGCGAGCGCGGCGTTCTCTGCTCGGTGTCAGTTTAGTCTGCTCAAACAGTGTTAGAGCCGTCTCAAATTCGTTTATTCGTTCGTAATCACGGGCGATATCGTTGATCATGTGCTCACGTTTACGGTCGACGTAGCGATGTTCAACCGGTTTTGGCATTGCTTTGATAAGAATATCGAGGTTCGCTTTTTGTTTTCTGTCGCATTGCCAATAAAGGTTGGAGAGTTGGCTGAGTTCAATAAGGCGATCGATTTGCTCTCTGCTCTCGAAAAAACGTCGAGCTTTACTTAGCTGATATTGCTCAAATTTATGCAAGCCCAAATCATCCAGCACAAACTGACTCAGATCTTGATGGGTATTGGCGAAAAAGAGAGTGAGCAAGAGATCAATCATGTGGGCGGAGTTGAGCTTGATCACCGTAAACGCAAGCGCCTCAAATTGGTCAAAATTCTCTTCGCTTAGGCACGCAACTAATGCCTCTTTCTTGAGGGACTTCTGATGCTGAGGATAAAGCGCTAGGATCTCTGGTTTGGTCAGTAGATTTGCGGCTAATTCTTGGTTTGTCAGCTCAGGGGAGAGCGAAACAAAATCATGAGCGGCCAATTCAGCCAAAGCCGACTGGATAGTATCGATTTCTGGATAGTTGAGTTTGTCGCTACGAAACCAATGCCCTTTGCGGCTATAAAGACGAACAAGCAGGCATTGAGCCCCTTTGCTGATCGCGTCGAACGTCACAAGCCATTGATGTTCATCTTGGCTAAGTAAATCACTGTACCACTGGGTGGCGTGATGAGTGAGTTTGAAAAAGTTATCCAGGTAGTAATCTGGGGCGAGCTCGACCGTGTTTTCCATAACCAATAGACAATAAAAAAGGCTTAACCCTTAGGTTAAGCCTTTCTCACCGTAATTCAATTGATTATGCGTTTTTCAGCTGCGCAACTTTCGCTTCAGTCAGTGGCTTAGTGATGAATGCAAGCACAATACAAACCGCCATCATCGCTGCTGAGATAGTGTAAGCAAGACCATAGCCGTCACCGTTAGTCATTGAGAAGCCAACAACAGCAGCACCGATTGCACCACCGATACCCCATGCTGTGTATAGCACGCCGTAGTTAGTGCCGTAGTTCTTCAGACCATAGAATTCAGCCGTTAGAGTAGGGAACACCGCTAGAAGCGTACCGTAACCAACCGCTGCGATTGCAGTACCGATGATCAGCGTAAATTCAGATTTGAACGTTGCAAACAGAACCATGTTGATGCCCTGTAGAACGAACGCTAGAAGAAGTGTACGAACGCCACCGATCTTGTCTGCAAGCATACCTGCTGCAACACGACCGCCTGAGTTAAATACTGCGAGGATAGACGCTAGGTAAACCGCGTTTGGTAGGTTCGCTTGAACGCTTGCAATCGTTGTGATGTTACCGATGATCATAAGGCCAACAGAAGCGGCGAACGCGTACATGATCCATAGAGAGTAGAACTGAGGCGTTTTAAGCATGGCTTTCCAAGTTAGGTCGTCAGACTTCTTCACAACCTTAGGCGCTTGGCCTTCTTTTACTTTAGGTTCAGCTGGCGTGTAATCCGCTGGTGGGTTGTTGATTGTCGCTGCTAGAGGAACCGCGATAGCAAGAATACCCACACCAAGCACTAGGAAGCTTGTTTGGATGCCCATGCTGTCGATCAGCGCAGAAGTTACAGGCGCTAGGTAGATAGCAGCAAGACCAAAACCTGCGGCGATGATGCCGTTAACCATACCTTTCTTCGATGCGTGGAACCACTTCATCGCAGAAGGAGAAAGACATGCGTACCCAAAACCGATACCTGCACCCGTGATAACACCAAACGTGATGTTTAGCATCAGTGGAGAGTTAACAAAGCCCGATGCGATCATACCTAGACCTGTAAGAACAGTACCTAGGATAAGAATCATACGTGGACCCATACGGTCTTGAAGAATACCTGCAACAAGAAGACAGATAGAGAAAGTGATAGTTGCAGTCGCGTAAGGCGCAGATGCTTCAGCAGCCGTCCAGCCTGATTCAGTCACTAGTGCTTTGTTGAATACACTCCAAGCATACAGGATGCCAAGACAAAGGTTGATACAGAAACCTGCTAGCAGGATGCGCATAGCTTTATCAATCTTGCTCATTTTTATTCTCGGTTGTCCTCTGGGGAGAGGAGGGGTTAACAGTCGATTAATTCAAATTAAGTTTGCGTTTATCAACATAAAGCGCAATGGGCGCGAATTATAACCAAATAAAATGTGATTGGAATCTCTTTTTCAACTTAATCGTATATTTTTCAAATATTGTTGATTTTTTGTAGCGAAAACGATTTCTATTGATAGATTTGATGAGTATAAAGCGGTGAGAATAACCGATGATTGGATGTTTCTTGTCCAACAAGAAGAAGCGCGCGAACAATAAAAAAGCGCAGACCAAATGGCCTGCGCTTTTGATGTAAATAGAGTGATTTATGGCTTAGCCAATGAGTGCTGGAATTCCAGGCAATTGACCAGCAATCGCCAGTGAGCCGACACAAATAACGAACGCCAATCCAGGGATCAGGTACTTATCTTTCGCTGACAGCTCTTTTGCACGTTCATGGTCGCCAATTAGACCCATGTTATCGAGCAGCATGGTGGTTGCCCAGCCAAATACAGGGTTCACGAAAGCACACGCAAAGATACAAATACCCGCGCTGAGTGAGTCTTTGTGCTTGTGAATCATCTGCATACCTGCTTCAAGAAGAGGTAAGAAAACACCAACGATCAAGGCAACGCGCAGAACCGGTTCCCACATCGCCAAATCCATTGGGTAACCAATGATAGCTGCGGCGATACACATAATCCCTGTTAGTAGCGCGCCACCCGGAATCGGGCGTTTTGCGATAGCCGCTGGAATCATGTAAGTACCCCAAGAAGAGGCTAGGTTACCACCACCAAGGAACGAACCAATACCTTGGCGAATCGAAGCTACCATCATAGTGTCATCAACGTCCATAAGAACACCTTTCGCTTCTTTCGGGTAGTTTAGCTCTTGGAATACACGGTGGCCAAGATAGTCTGGCGACCACATCGCGACTGCAAGCAACGCAAATGGAGTTACCGCGATAAAGTGTTCTAGATTTGGCCAGCCAAGTTGCCAACCTGTGTCTTCACCCCACCAGTAGAAAGGGCTGAAGTGCGGTAGACCTGGCTCTGTAGTAAAGGCGAACTCTGCCCCCAACACATAAGCAACAATGCCTGCAATCAGTGAACATAGCGGAATCGCCAACCAACGCTTGTTGATTTTCGCAAGATAGGCGTAAACGGCTAGGGTGACACCAATGACTGCAAACGAGATGTAGCCTTGATCGGTACTGGCTGCCCACGCTTCGGTTTTATTGATCTGACCAATCAGACCAACCGCACCAAGGTAGATAAGCAAGCCGCCCCGAACGCCAACACCCGTCAGCGTCATCAGCTTTGATCCCCCTTTGGTATAGGCGAGGATAAAACCGAACATACAGACCATGATACCCAAAGCGAGCGGGTGCCCACCGGCTGCGGCAATTAAGGGGATTAACGGAATCATGGGGCCATGAGTGCCCGCCAAGTTTGAGTTAGGGTTTAAAATCGCAGAGAAAAGGATAACGAACAGCGCACCTGCGATCAGTAGTTCATAGCGAACGTTTTCTGCGACAAACTCTGGAGATAAGCCAAATTGTGCAGCAAATACCGCAACCATAGCCGTCACCATCACCACCTTACCAATGGTTGCCGCCAATGCTGGCACTAAGTCTTCAAGCTCGACACTGTAATCGCGTGACGGTAAGTGAATCCCCCAGCGGCGGAAGTTCATGATTTTTAGATCATGATTGAGAAACTCTTCACGGCTCTCAAACTCATGCGCTTTCTTGCGCATATCCCTATAAAAGGTTTTACTTTTGTTAGACATTTCGTCTTCCTTTGTAATGAGACGAAGTTGAACCATGTCAATGAGTGCTCCACTTGCACTTGGTATACTGACCTTCGATCAGTACGAGACGACATCCCAGACGCTACCAAGAGCCTTATTTTATTGAAAAGGCGGGACTAACATAGGTTCACTTCGTTGGTGAAGACAAGACAACTCTTGGGCATCTTGTCAAAAATCACTTCGAAACATTGGCCTCATACTAAGAAAGGGGTATGACGTGATTATTGATTTCGATTAAATAATGCTTCGGTGTCATTGGTACGATGATTACTTCGTAATAAAAATGCTACGCACCACACATTTTTGACTAATTTATCAATATGCAAGAAAGTGGCTAATACTGCATGAAAATTTCAGAACACGCCGATCGCACAGAGCATCTGTATGGGATACGAGCGGAAGACATCCACCGTTGGATTGACGGTTTTTTCGATTACAGTGGTCAAGGCCACAACGAGACGATGGCGAAAAAAGTCGATTTCGATCCATATTCCCATCGTCGTTTTCGTCATTGCAAAGAAGCACTAGCCGAAGCGATCCAAGAGTTTGGCGATAAGTACACCAGCCAACAGATCAAAGATGTGCTCGAAACCCATATACGTGACGATTACCACGGCTACCTACCGACCCGAGCGGATTTTGAAAACGGCTCTTTCACCGCGAAATATCACGACACTAGCCACCACGCTCAACTTGGCGACGTGCTTGATGAATCCGAACTGGCTGACTATTTCAGCGGCTTAAGCGCAGTGCAAAGTGAGCAAGACTCCCCTTTAAGCCGTTTTGGTTTGAGAATTGTGCTGCCAACCATTAGTGCCATTATCTTGTTTGTCACCGCCATCATTTATCTCATCCTGCCTTTAGTGGAAGCATCAATGGTGGGACAAAAGCAACAGATGCTCAAAGAGCTCACCTCCACCGCGGTGAGTGTTGTTGACCGCTACGTCGAGATGGAAAAACGCGGTGAAATCAGCTTAGAAGAGGCGCAACGTAAAGCAGCGCTAGACATAAAAGCGATGCGCTACGGTCCGGAAAACAAGGATTACTTTTTCATTACTGACATGCATCCAAGAATGATCATGCACCCGTACCGCAGCGACTTGACCAACCAAGATTTAACCCATTACTACGAAAGCGAAAAAAGCTCGGATTTTCCTATTTTTGTCGAGTTGGTAAAGCTGGTCGAAAGCTCTCATGAAGGGTATTTGGAATACCTCTGGCAGTGGAAAGATGACGCCACGATCACTGCTCCGAAAATGACCTATGTTGAAGGGGTTGAAGAGTGGCAGTGGGTCGTAGGGACTGGGGTTTACCTAGAAGATGTACAACAGGAAATTGATCATCTCGAGAGCACGCTGTATCGCGTTTTCGTTGCGATTACCCTCGGCTTAGCCCTTATCATGTTCTACGTCATCGCCCAGTCGAAAGCGATGGAAAAACGCAAAATGCGCGCCGAAGTTGCCTTGCATGAAGCGAAAAACCGTTATAAAGCTTTGGTCGAGTCATCGAATGAGGGCTACATTTTGGAGGCCGATGGCAAGATTGTCTTTTCCAATACTCGGCTGCACCAACTGCTTGGCTACACCGACACCGAGCTAAAATCACAAACGATCTGGCAGCAGCTGTTTTCGACAGCGGAACAAAACTCGCAGGTTCTTGAACATCTCCTCAAGCTATTTAGCCATGAAGCTGAGCCCGACGAGTTCGAAGCGCAAATCGTGACAAAAAGTGGCCGTGAAATTGACATTATTCTTAGCACTTCACGCATTTTCCTTTCCGAAAAGCTCGGTCACGTGATTTCATTTCGTCCGATTGTGCGCAAAGTCTATGGCGCAAGTTTCCACTCGATGACGGCCAGTTCTGACTATCGCAAGACCAGTAGCAGTATCGTGGCGGATATTGAGCAAGGAGAAAGTCATAGCCATGTGGTTGAATCACTTAACCGATTAACCGACCTGATTCGTGAAATGATTGCTGCCGGGACGCGACCTGATCATCTAAGACGGTTAATTGGGCAAACCTACGATGCGGCAATCTGCCGTTTTATTGAATTGACCATTGAAGAGATTGGTGAGCCACCCGTGCCGTTCTCGTTTTTGTCCTTTGGTAGCAATGCCCGCCATGACATGACGTTGTTCTCCGATCAAGATAACGCCATCGTCTTTGAAACGCCCGATGACCAAGATCTCAAGGCAACACGACGCTACTTCCTGCACCTAGCAGAAAAGGTGTGCGCGATGTTGAACCAAGCGGGCTATCGCTATTGTGATGGCTTGATCATGGCGTCTAACCATCAATGGTGTTTGAGTGAAAAGGAGTGGCAAGCCAACTTCTCTCGCTGGATTGAGCAAGCAACGCCTGAGGGCATTTTGGAGCTCAATGTGTTTTTCGATATACGCTCTACATTTGGAGAGTTCGCTCTGGCGGATAAGATTCAGAGCCATATCCAGTATCTACTCAAGGAGAACTCCGAGTTTCTCAATGTGTATGCGCAAAACTGTATGAACCATGCGATCCCTCTAGATAGCGATGGCCAATTGGTGACGGAAAAGAGTGAAGGGCGAGCGATGATCAATCTAAAAGATTGCTTGAGACCGATGGAAATCTTCTGCCGTCTCTATGCGCTTAAACACGACATTCGTGAATGCAACACCATTGAAAGGTTGAAAGGTCTGTTTGCCGCGCAGGAAATTGATGCCAGAACGTACCGGGAGATGGTCTACATCTTTGATCACATCTGGCATCTGCGTTTTATGAATCAGGTGATTGAGTACAGTGACTTAAGACACATCAACGACAACCTCACGGTGAGCGACTTGACGGTGTTAGAGCAACAAAACCTTGTTAATGTGCTCAATCGAAGCAAGATGTTTCATCAAAAAGTACTTCAAGACTTTACCCTTTAGTCACGTTACATGATGGAGTAATTGGGGCCGCCACCTTCTGGCGGCTCCCACGTAATATTCTGAGACGGATCTTTGATGTCGCAGGTTTTACAGTGCAAACAGTTACTCGCGTTAATTTGAAGCTGACTTTGCCCCTCCACTTCAATAATTTCATACACCCCAGCTGGGCAGTAGCGTTGGCTAGGCTCATCAAACATGGGCAGATGCAGCTTAATCGGAATGAGCTGGTCGCCAATGTGCAGATGGCAAGGCTGATTCTCTTCGTGAAAGGTGGATGATAGGTACACCGAAGAGGTCTTATCAAAGCTGATGATGCCATCTGGCGCGGGGTAGTCGATGGGTTGAAACTTGGTTTTGGCTAACAGCTGGGCATGATCTGCGAGTGGATCGCTTACATTCCATTGGCTTGTTCCACCTGTCATTCGTTGCCAAAGTTGCTGTTCGAATAAGGAGAGAGCACCGCCCAATATAGGGCCAAACTTGTGCACCATTCCCGCAAAGTTACGCGATTGTTCAAGTTCTTGGTAAAGCCAAGAGTCACGAAATAAGCTGTGGTAATCGGCTTCGATTTGACTATTTTGCAGTGCACTGAATATGGCCTCTGCAGCCAACATTCCAGACTTCATCGCGCAGTGGCAGCCTTTGATTTTCGCTGGATTGAGTGTACCCGCGTCACACCCAATCAGTAACCCGCCGGCGAATTGTTGTTTGGGTAATGAAAGCAATCCACCCTTTGCGATCGCACGGGCACCGTATGCGATGCGCTCGGCCCCCTCAAGGTACTGGCAAAATTGCGGATGGTGCTTAAGGCGCTGAAACTCATCAAATGGGCTGAGGTAAGGGTTTTTATAGTTGAGGTCTGTAATTAAGCCAACGGCAACCAAATTATCTTCTAGATGATAGAGAAACCCGCCACCAGTGGTGTCGCTCTCGCTGAGCGGCCAACCAATCGAATGGAGCACAAGACCAGGTTGGTAACGCGGGTCGCCATTGGGTAGTTGCCACACTTCTTTAATGCCCACAGCGTAGTGTTGAGGTTGGCAGTCCTTATCAAGCGAATAATGAGTCAGGAGCTGCTTTCCAAGGTGACCTCGAGCCCCCTCCGCAAATATGGTTTGCTTGGCGTTAAGCACAACTCCGGGTTGGAACGTGTTTTTGGCTGCCCCTGATTTATCTAACCCCATGTCGGCGGTAATGATTCCTGTCACTTGTCCCTGAGCATCAAAGCACACCTCTTTAGCCGGAAAACCAGGAAAGATTTCGACGCCAAGAGTCTGAGCGTGATCAGCAAGCCAGCGACACAGTTTACTCAGGCTCATGACCCTGTTCTCTGGGCCATTTTTCATCGCGTCGGGCGTAAGAAATTCTGGAATCGATAGATGGTTGTTCTCGGTGGTCAGATAAACCAAGTGCTCTTGCGTGACTGGCGTTGAGAGCGGCGCCTCCATTTGTCGCCAATTGGGTAATAGTTCATCAAGTGCGGTGGTTTCAAATACTGCGCCGGAGAGGATGTGCGCGCCAATTTCGGGAGCTTTCTCGACAACGCAGATGGAAAGCGGATGCTCGTGTTCTTGAGACAATTGAGCCAGCCGACACGCCGCTGATAACCCCGCAGGGCCAGCGCCGACGATGACGACATCAAAGTCCATACTCTCTCTTTCCATCGCATTTCACCTTTACTTGGTTTCATGACAACAAGCCGCTCGAAGACCAACAGGGTTGCTTAAAATTCGGCAGCTTGGAGTAAATATAGTTACAGTTGACGTAAACGTAAACTTTACTAAGCTTCAAATTAACGCACTTGGCCGGAGGGTATATGAAAGTACTAGTCGCCATAAAACGAGTTATCGACCCCTACACCAAAGTTCGGGTAAAAGCCGATGGAAGCGGTGTTGAAGACACAAATGTAAAAAGGACCATCAATCCATTTTGCGAAATTGCCGTCGAGGAAGCGATACGACTCAAAGAAGCTGGACACGCCAGTGAGGTAATCGTGGTGTCGCTGGGGGATGAGGCGTGCCAAGAGCAGTTGCGCTCAGCCTTAGCATTGGGCGCAGACAGAGCCATTCATGTTCAGGTTGATAACACATGTCAGCCACTTGGCGTTGCAAAAATACTCAACGCGCTGATGAGTAAAGAGCAGCCAGCCCTGGTGTTACTCGGCAAACAATCTATCGATACTGACAATAATCAAGTCGCGCAAATGTTAGCGGCTTTGTCACAACGTCCACAAGCGACCTTTGCTTCCAAGTTGAATATCGACGGTGATTACGTGGATGTCGAACGAGAAGTCGATGGAGGATTAGAGCAGCTTAGGCTTACGTTACCCGCGATTGTGAGCACCGATTTGCGCCTAAATGAACCAAGGTATGCGTCACTGCCCAATATTATGAAAGCCAAGCGTAAGCCAATGGAGGTGCTTAGCCTTGAGGCCTTAGGCGTTAGCTATCAACCTACACAAACCATCGAAGCTGTGATGGCACCACCAGTTAAGCAGGCGGGTGTGATGGTGAGCTCCGTAGAGGAACTGGTCGACAAACTGCGCAACGAAGCCAAAGTGATCGAGTAAGGAGAGCACCATGAGTGAACGAATTTTGGTTGTAGCTGAACATGATGGTCAGTCTATCTCTTCTGGCACGCTCGCGGCCATTGAAGCCGCGCGTCAAGTCGCAAAGCATATCTCAGGCTCTGGCGTGGATGTGCTGTTGCTGGGTGAAAACCACACGTCACTTGGTGAGTCATTAGCGGGCATTGAACAGGTCGATAAAGTTTTGGCTGCGGCTCACCCAGCGCTAGGTACACCACTCGCCGAGTGTTTCGCACCCATTGTTGCCAAAGTGGCGGAGCCTTATTCTCATTTATTGATGCCGGCAAGCTCATTTGGCAAAGATTTGTCACCGCGTGTCGCCGCGCTGCTTGATGTCGGGCAGTTGTCTGATGTGATTGCCATTGAATCAGCTAGAACAGTGATACGCCCCATTTACGCCGGCAATGCGCTGGCCAAAGTGACCTCTCAGGATGACAAAGTGGTGATCACGGTGCGTGAATCGGCGTTTGATAAGGTGTCACTTGGCGTTCAACCAAGCGGTGAAATTGTCTCTATCGAGGTGAGCCAGCCCGCGATCAACACAGAGCTGGTGGGGCAGCAACGAACAGAGAGTGCTCGACCGGATCTGACGTCAGCCACTGTGGTTGTGTCCGGCGGTCGAGGCGTTGGCAGCAAAGAAAACTTTGCCCTAGTCGAATCCCTTGCGGATAGCTTACATGCTGCGATTGGCGCATCAAGGGCCGCAGTCGATGCGGGTTATGTGTCCAACGATCTGCAAGTGGGTCAAACTGGTAAGATTGTAGCGCCGGAACTCTATATCGCGGTGGGAATCTCAGGGGCGATTCAGCATGTTGCAGGCATGAAGGCGTCGAAGGTGGTGGTTGCAATCAACAGTGACCCAGATGCGCCGATTTTCGAGGTGGCGGATTACGGTTTGGTCGGCGATCTATTTGAAATATTGCCCAAACTCAACAATTTACTGGCTCACTAACAGAGCGCTTGCCATCGCAAGCCGCCGAAGTTGCCAAAGAAGCGACAAGCCAAGCGCAATCAGGTTCGCAAGTTGTTGGCAGCGCGGGTGAGCAAGGTCGAGGATTTGCTGTTGTAGCGGATGAAGTACGCAAGTTAGCCAGCTTGTCGGCGGACTCGACTGAGGAAATTCAAGGGGTGCTTGACCGCTTGCAGGGTGAGTCCAATCGTGCGGTGAGCGCAATGGTAAATGGTCGAGATCAAAGCTTACTTGTGGTCACCAGTGCGGCTGAAGCGAACGAATCATTGCACCAGATAGAGCAGCACATCACTCATATCAGTGATCAAAATATTCAAGTGGCGACGGCAACCGAAGAGCAATCCAGCGTGGTTGGCGAAATTAATCGCAACGTTGAAGAAATCAATCAGTTTACGGGGGAAACCGTCAGGTCGCTGAACAATTGAACGCCAGCAGCGAACATCTCATGCAGCTTTCCAAACAACTCGATGGCTTGGTGGGCAACTTCAAGATCTAACCGTTAGCAAAACGCCGAATTTTGATTCGGCGTTTTTTGGGTTGCAGTGCTATTTCTCGAGATGTTCCACCAGCTTTTTGGTAAAGCGCGCGGCCTCACCTCCGGTACAGGCTCTATGGTCGAAGGTGATAGAAAGTGGCATTGCTTTAGTCATCACAGGCTGGTTGTTAACCAGAGTGAGTTTGTCGATGATTCGGCCAGCGCCAACAATAGCGACTTGCGGAGGCGAAACGACGGGCGTAGCGTAAATACCCGCGATGGCGCCAAAATTTGACAAGGTTATAGTGGCGTGTTGCAGTTGCTCTCTGCCTATTTTTCGCTCTCGAATGCCTTTGACAGTTTCATTGAGCCATTGACGGACTTGCTCCGGATTCTGCGTATCAGCGTGACGAAGTACCGGAACGTATAAACCGTGAGCACTATCGACAGCGATTCCAATGTTGACGGTACTGTGCACGCAGCGCGTCATGGTATCGGCATCAAACCAGGCATTCAAAGCGGGTTCTTTCTGGCATGCGTAGACCACAGCTTGAATCAACCGAGATGAGATGTCTTCGCCTTCTGGCCAATTGATTAGATTGGCTTCCTCAGTGATGGTGACAGAAGCAACATTGTGGTGGGATTCCGTCATGGTTGAGACCATAGTGCGACGCGCCCCTTTGAGCACTTCGGTACCGGGCTGCTGCCTTCCTGCCTCATGATAGATATCATCGTCGGTGATCAAGCCTTTATCCCCAGTCCCTTCAATGTTATCAATATTCACGCCGAGTTTTTTCGCCAATAAGCGCGCCGAGGGCATGGCGATCACGGGTGATGAATCATTGTGGTTGCTGTCATTCCCGACCCAAAAACTGTCCACGGCAACGTGATGAGCGGCTTGAGAGACATTGCCAACAACCGTTGCTGCGTCTGCCGTTTGAGTTGAGGCAACCGACACAGCGGCTTCGCCCTCTTCAATTTCCAACAACAGCGCGCCAATGTTGACGACATCGCCTTCGTTCCCGTATCGCTTGATGATCGTGCCGCTATAAGGCGCAGGAACTTCGACAACCGCTTTGGCTGTTTCCACTGTTAATACGGTTTGATCTAACTCGACATGATCGCCTTCGTTGACATGCCATTCGATAATTTCTGATTCGGCTAATCCTTCGCCTAAATCGGGTAGTAAGAAGCGTTTCATTTCCAGCCCTCCACTAGCTCTCTGGCTGCTAAGACAATGTCTTGCTCTTGAATCATGAAGTAATCTTCATTTCGGTAATAGGGCATGATGGTATCCATCCCTGTGACCCGTTTTGGTGGTGCTTTGAGAATACACAACGCTTTTTCCGCCACCCGAGTAATGATCTCTGCGCCAACGCCGCCGCTTCGACTCGCTTCATGTACCACGAGCAGCCGTCCAGTTTTTTCCAGTGACTTTAATATGGTGTCCATATCGAGTGGTTTGATGCTTGCCAGATCGATGACTTCAACCTCAACCCCTTGTTTGGATAGAGTTTCGGCCGCTTGCAACGACTCAACAACGCACGCGCCCCACGTTACAAGTGTGATATCGCGCCCTTTTCTTAACGTAAAGCACGTGTCGAGCGGGAGCGCTTCGCCGCTGTCGACCACCTCTGACTTGACGGTTCGATAGATGCGTTTGGGTTCAAAAAAGAGAATCGGATCGTTGCTGCGGATGGAGGCGAGCAACAAACCGTAAGCACGCTGGGGAGAAGAAGGAATCACAACTTTGAAGCCCGGAATGTGAGCGAACAAGGCTTCGATACTTTCAGAGTGATGCTCTGGCGCATGAATCCCACCGCCAAAGGGAGCACGGAAGACCGCAGGGCAGGTGAGTCGGCCCCGAGTTCGGTTGCGCATTCGGGCTGCGTGGCACATTAAGTGTTCCATAGCAGGAAAAACAAATCCTTGGAACTGGAACTCAGCAACAGGGCGCAAACCTTGGGTTGCCATTCCCACGGCTACGCCACCTATCAACGCTTCTGCTAAAGGGGAGTCGATCACGCGTCGTAAGCCGAACTTCTCTTTTAAGCCTACGGTTGCGCGAAATACGCCGCCGTTATCACCGACATCCTCGCCAAGCACAATCACGTTGGCATCTTTTTCCATTTCGTGGTGAAGGGCGAGGTTAACCGCTTCAACGAGAGTCATTTCAGCCATGATGACCTCCTTGCATTCGCATTGCTTTGTTGATCAAAGCGTCTCGCTGCTCATTGAGTTCGACAGGGGCGGTTTCATAAAGGAAATCAAACGCGCTTTCTGGCGCCTCGGGGACAATGCCCAAGTAGTTGGCAACGGCTTGCTCAACGGTCTCTTTGCATGCTTTGAGCCACGACTCATCTTGGCTTTCATCCCATGCGCCCGTTTGGGAGAGGTGTTGTTTAAGGCGCGAAATGGGTTCATATTGCCACGCTTGTTTAAGCTCGTCGTCGCTGCGATAGCGAGTCGCATCATCGGCGGTGGTATGATCGCTAAGGCGATAACTGATCGCTTCAATCAGAGTCGGGCCTTTGCCTTTTCTTGCTCGGTCTAAGGCGGTAAGTACGGCATCATGCATAGCGACAATGTCGTTGCCGTCAACGGTGATGCCCTCAATACCTGCGCCCTTAGCTTTTTCGGCAAGAAAATCCGCCGCACACTGGAGTTGACGAGGGACGGAAATGGCCCATTGGTTATTGTTGACGACAAAAACCAAGGGTAGATTCCATGCTCCAGCGCAGTTGATGGACTCTAAAAAATCGCCTTTGGAGGTTGCGCCATCACCACAGGTGACAAGAGCAACTCGGTGATTGCCTTCGATTTTCAGCGCGGAAGCGACGCCAACGGCATGGGTACATTGAGTGGCAATCGGAACACAGAAAGGCAAATCTGCACTAGGTGTTCCATCTTTGGCGTTGAAATCACTGCCTCGTTCATCACCGCCCCAATACTGCAAATTTTTTTCCATCGGCACGCCGCGCACCCACATCGCTGGCATATCTCGGTAGTAGGGGATAAACACGTCGTTTGGGTGCATAGCATGGCCGATAGCAACGCCATACGCTTCGGCGCCTAAGTGAGAGGGGTAGGTGCCCAGTTTGCCAGTGCGCTGGAGTGCGACGGCTTTGTTGTCGTAGGTTCGCGACATTACCATGTCTTTGTAGTACTGCGTTAGGGTTGCGGAATCTGCCCAGCTTGGTAGTTGATTGACAGATTCACCCAAATGGTCGATAAATCGCAGCATGGGTAAAGCTTGTACGTTCATCGGAATCTCCTTCATCGCCTTTGTCCGGTGGATCGCACCAAATCAAACGCATAGCTGACTAACGCCATGTTTCGGCTCTAGTCAAGGTAGATACCTTTGAGTGAGTCGTGGAGGTCTCATTTGAAACAAATTACCAAAGATGATTCTCACCACATACTTTTCAACTGCCAATACACAACAATCTAGCAATGAATATTGGTATCTACGGTTTAAGGTAAGTGTAACCAATATGTTAAATTGTGCTTAATTTTGTCTTGAGGGAGAGAGTAAATCACGATTTACATTAAGTGATTTGTCAGCAGGAAGTGCCAGTTTGAGGGTTTTGGGTTCAATAGATATAGAGTTATTGCCTGTAATCGAAAGTATTGCCAGTAAATAAAATCAAACTCGTCAAAACAAAAACAGCAGGCCAAGACCTGCTGTTTTGCTAAGAGCTTGCCATTAAGACTCTGGCTGCTCAGTTAAGTTTTGCTTCTGTTGTACTTTGTACACTTTGCCCGCGTTGAAACGCTCTAGGTAATCCGCGAGATCACGTTTCACTTCAGGAACCAAGATGTATAGACCAACAATGTTCACCAGCGCCATCGCGAAGATCATTGCATCTGAGAAGTCGATAACAGGACCTAGGTTCATTGCCGCACCGATAACAACAAATACACAGAATTTTACCTTGAAGATAAGCTCTGCTGTTTTGCTCTCACCGAATAGGTAAGTCCACGCTTTTAGACCGTAGTATGACCAAGAGATCATAGTAGAGAAGGCGAACAGAACAACCGCAATGGCAAGAACGTATGGGAACCAGCTAATTGCGCTACCAAATGCCGCTGAAGTTAGCTCAACGCCTGCAAGACCGTGGTCAGTATCAAGGTAACCGGTAATGATGATAACCAATGCGGTCATGGTACAGATAACAACCGTGTCGATGAAAGGTTCCAGTAGAGAGACAAAACCTTCAGACATTGGCTCTTTTGTTTTCACTGCTGAGTGAGCAATCGCCGCAGAACCGACACCCGCTTCGTTCGAGAACGCTGCACGTTTAAAGCCTTGGATAAGCACGCCGATAACACCACCCGCAATACCTTCACCAGTGAATGCACCGTGGAAGATTGCGCCAAATGCGTCATCAATCTTATCAAAGTTAATCAGTAGGATAACCAGCGCTGCACCAACGTAGATCGTCGCCATAAATGGAACAACTTTCTCAGTCACTTTCGCGATAGATTTGATACCACCGATAATAACGATACCAACGATAACCGCAAGGATCAGACCGAACAACCAGCCTTTGTCTGCGAAGAATGAAGCGTCGCCACCCGTTACGCCTACAACCTGTTTGAACGCTTGGTTAGCTTGGAACATGTTACCGCCACCAAGAGAACCACCGATAGCGAACACAGAGAACAGCACTGCAAGAGTACGACCAAACGCCGCATTGCCACGTTTAGCTAGACCTTTGCTCAGGTAGTACATTGGACCACCTGAAACGGAGCCATCAGGGTTTGTGTTTCGGTATTTAACACCAAGAGCACACTCTACAAACTTACTGGACATACCAAGTAGGCCGGCAAGTATCATCCAGAATGTTGCACCTGCGCCACCAATAGAGACTGCGACCGCAACACCTGCGATGTTACCTAGACCAACGGTGCCCGATAATGCCGTTGTTAGAGCTTGAAAATGGGATACTTCACCATCTTCTTTTGCTTTTGGATCAGAGAATTTACCAGACACCAACTGTACCGCGTGCTTGAAGCCGCGAACATTGATGAAGCCAAGGTAAAACGTGAAGAAAAGAGCTGCTACAACCAACCAAAGAACGATCCACGGCACCTGTACGTCAGTAAAAGGGAAAGGAATGGTCGAGAAGATCATTCCTACAAATGGGTTGACGATGGGTGCTACTACTTCGTTGATCTTGTCATCCAAGTTGGAAGCCGCAGCGCTACCTGCAAATGTGCTCGCCAAAAGGGCAAGCGAGATACGCTTTGTCATGCTTTTCCTGCCTGTGCATTAAAGTTTATATGAATAATATTTATATGATGTTGTGTTTTGTTACATATGTATAACAACTGCTATTATTCATTTTATCTATTAGTTCGCAACATCTTTGTCGGAAAACATGACTTAGAAAACAGTTCTGATTTTTACTAACAATGATCGGCAATTTTAAACTTTTTAACTGGTTTTATGTGTTTATGTAGAGATATGGACCAATTGCAAACCGGTGTAGTGATGCATTATTTTTAACATTTGCATGGTTGATAAAACTATCTGTTTATAATTTAACCAGATAACAGCCAGTTTTTTGGCGCATTTATTAGTGATTTGTATATAACAAATGTGTTATCTGATGCATATTGGGTGATATTTTAATGATGAGTTCGATTTCTCGGATGAATGAGCGATTTTGTCTGGGTCGGTTGCAAAATAAGCTACTAAAAACAGAGTCTTAACACAGTTAAGTTTCTGTCAAATGTGGAGTGAGGGAGATTGATTATAAATGATTGAGGAGTAGGATGCGCGCCATCTTAATTAAGGGTAAACATTATGAAATCGAATGCTATTAAAATGGCGGTTGTTGCGGGCCTTGGATTAACCTCACTAACGGGTTGTATGGGGCAAATGGGCATCACGGGTATGGTATCTAAATTCAACCTAGAAGTGGTTGATAACCGTTACGGTCGTGAAGGCATGTTCCTACTTCTTTCACCTGTTTACGGTATCGCTGGCGCAGCAGACTTATTTATTTTTAACGCAGTTGAGTTCTGGACGGGCAAAAACCCAATTACCGGTAAGTCTCCTGCGGTAGTGGATATGCCGACAAAAAACTACATCAAGGTCAATGATCAACTCGATAGCTCGCTGACCACAGTACCGCTGGCGAACAATGGCGACATCGAAAAAGCGACTATGCATCAAATCGATGAAAATACCATGCAGATGGACATCTCATACATCGATGGTACGACTCAAGTCCTTCGCGGTGAAAAGGCAAGCGACAGCGTTGCGTTTTACCTAAATGACCAACATGTGACTACAGTATCGAACGAAGAGTTGAATCAGTACATCGCAGCAGCGAACATCTAATTCACGTTGGCACCTTCCGCCTTGTGGAAGGTGCTCACTCAATTGGCTGAGAACTTGTCAGTGAAAACAAAATCAGCAGAGTGACGTCAAATATAGACCGAAGTGGTGATCAAATCACCAGTCAAACCAAATACATCAAAAAAGACTTTTCTTTTCAGTTATCTGTGGCATATTGAAACGGTCTTCACGATGATGCGTGCATCGTATAATGGCTATTACCTCAGCCTTCCAAGCTGATGATGCGGGTTCGATTCCCGCTGCACGCTCCAAGACATCGCAACATCATTTCTATGCGTACTTCGTATAATGGCTATTACCTCAGCCTTCCAAGCTGATGATGCGGGTTCGATTCCCGCAGTACGCTCCAATATCATTCGATATTCTCCAATAAATTCAATTATTTACATCCAACATTAGAAAATACTAATAGGCACTGATACGACAAGGTGTCACGATGTACATTTTTCGAAATCGTAATTGTACCTACTATTCTCGTTTTTATTTTCCCACTCAATGGGTTAAGTCTGGCTACCCTAAAGAAGTGCGTTTTTCTTTACGTACCAAGGTACGTTCCATTGCTATAGATCGATCTTTAGTTATTCTTCAGTCTGCGCGTTCATTGGTCGGTGGGACAATCCCTGATGCAAGCGTTAGAGATTTCGTCTCGGCATTCAAAGAGACGATCAGTGCCATAGTAAAAAACGGTTTTGTGGAATCTACTGAATTGGCACCTAGCCTGACTTATACGACACAGCCAGCATCTATGGAACCGAGTTCAATTACCTCTAATGTAGGCCCTTCAGTTTCAGTGTTATTAAGTGAGTTTGTTGAATGCAAGCAGCTTGAAGGTGTTAAGCCCAAAAACATTGATCTGCTTAGCTCGAGAATCAATAACTTTTTCGAGAACCAAACTGTTAGCCCTGATACTGTGACCCCTCGCCACGCTAGGGCATTTCTCAAAAGCCTTTATGGTCGAGGGCTATCCGCGAAGACTGTACGGGACTATCTCGCAGCGATTCGGCAGTTTTATAGCTGGATGATTACAATGGAGTACGCGACTGTTAATCCCTTTGAAAATGTTAGGGTCAAAAAGGATGTCAGGCTTCCTAGTGAACAGCGCAGAAGGTGGAGTAGGGAAGAGCTAGTGAAGCTATTCTCACATGACAACTTTGCTGGTGTAATCGGAACAAATGATTCAACAGTAAACTATCAGAAGAAGCTTGAAGACTATTGGATCCCGTACCTGCTATTGTTCACTGGTGCACGAGTGAGCGAGATCTGTCAGTTGCGTACCGAAGATGTTCAAGAACGAGAAGGTGTTTGGTGCATTAGCGTGAACGAAGATGAAGGCAAGACTGTTAAAACCAAAGCGTCCATTCGCCATATACCGTTACACAAAGAATTGCTCAATATGGGTTTCTTGAGTTATGTGAACCATCGTTACGGAGCTCGTAAGGATAAGTTGTTTGATATTCGGCCGTATGGCAAAACCATGTGTTGGTCAGAGCAGTTTGGTAAGCGTTTTACTAAGGTATTAAAAGCTATTGGGTTAACAGGTGCTCAACGACCTACGTTGCACGGTTTGCGTCATACGTTTGTTGATTCTGCTCAGGCTATAGGTTTGCCTGAAAATGAGGTAAGTGAGATCGTTGGTCATGCAAAGCAAAGCATGACATATGGAAGATATGGAAAACGCTTATCATTGTTGAGGCTAAAGAGCTTGATAGATGAGATCGACTTTGGTTTTGTTCCAATTACCAAACAAGTTCACAGTCGGCCTTGAAGTGTTTGTCTCAAACTTTCTATTCTTTAAATAAATCTATGGATAATACAACTAGAGAATATGAATCATTTATTATGCAGAGTGAGCAAGAGGCGTTTAATCAGTACCTACGCCCTTACTTGATAGCGCATCATCAGAGCGCATCTAAACTCGAGTGTGCAGTAATCAGTAAAGTTTTCGCTGTTTATTTAGAGCTAGGTATCCTAGATGGAGAAGCATTAATAAACGAGAGCAAGTTTGCCGCTCTGGTATCTCGTAGATGCCGCGCACATTTGAGATCAGAGTCAGTTATAAAAACTTATATTTCCTCAGTTAAGCCAAGCGAAGAAGTCAGTATCAACGCGTCTCAACTAGCTTTCAGAATAGTGAAAGAGATAGAAGAGTTAATTCTCAACGAAAGTCGCCACAGAGACTCTACTGTGGTTGAACGCATGCCTGATCGAGAACTAGGCTACTTGAGTAACTAGTCTGAGCTATACAACAAAACGACTTTTGTCATAAACAATTTACAGCGGGCACTCTCTACCTTGAAAGTGCCCCAAAGTGAGTTTGGGTAAAGTAAACCTTCATAAGAATAATTTGGCCAACCGGTGGTTGGACATACTTTTGTATATTATTCAGCTCTAACCATTTTAGATAAAACTGCCCATAATAAGGCTCAAGAGGCTTAGGAACGAACTTTTTCGTTGAATTGGGCCTTACCACTATAATATTTGTCAACTCAATGCTATACAATCAAATTAGTATCACTTGAGGGAAAGATATGTCAGGCTATCTAACTAAAATTAAAACGAAGATTCCTTACTCTGATAAAGAAGTAAATATAGACGTCAATGGTAAAACACTGATCTTAACGGGTGGTAACGGTTGCGGTAAGACACAGTTGCTGAAGTTAATTTATGAAAAGCTGAAAGTTTCAGTTATCGACCGTCAAAATTACAATTTAGCTGACGTTGAAAGGAACTTGAAATCCAATCAAGATCACCTTAGTCGCATCGGTCCAGCTCATCAACACTATAAGCACTACACGCAACAAGTTGAGATATATAGTCGACAGCTTGAAGATACAAAGTATCCCTCATTAGAAACTAGTAACCTTGAAGAGTTCATTGTGAACTATCAAGAGCTAAAAGCTCTTTTAATTGAGTTTGAAGCGATGAGAAAATCTGAAATTGTTAAGCCGTCTTCGGTTTCGAGCATTAGTAGCTTAAGAGATCAAGACAAACAGGCAGTTCAACAAGTAAATAGGAAAGCCAGTACCTCATCATTATTTGAACAGTTCTTAGTCACGAATAAAGCGAATCAGGCTTTTTCCGAGTCAGAAAAAATCAACAACGACCCTGCAGAAGCGGCACGGATTGATAAGTGGTTTACTAAGCTAGAGACCGATTTACGAAACCTTTTTGAAGATAGAGATCTTGAGCTAGTTTTTAAATCCGACTCGTTCTCTTTCGAGATCCATCAACCACACAAAGAACCGTACACTTTCCAAACATTATCTTCTGGTTTCTCGTCGATTATGGCTGTGTATGCAGATCTAATTACTAAGGTATCTCTACGCTCAATAGACCCCGAAGAGCTAACTGGGGTGGTATTGATTGATGAAATTGATGCTCACCTTCATGTTTCATTGCAAAAGAAAATCTTATCATTTCTTACTCAGGCATTTCCGAGAGTTCAGTTCATCGTATCAACTCATTCTCCGTTTGTTGTCTCATCGATTGATGATGCAGTGATTTACGATCTATCAAAACGAGAGCAGGTCGAAGATCTATCAATGTACTCTTACGAATCCGTACTTGAAGGCTTATTCGGAGTACTTCCAATTTCTAGCTTACTTCAACAAAATATTGAAGCTCTAGCCAAGCTATTAGACAAGCCCACGATTGATGTCGAAGAGGTCCAGTCACTTTTAGATAAGTTACCACCGGATGAAGATTCATTAGATTCTGAATCACTTTACTTTGTTAATTCAGCAAAATTAGCGATCAACAAAGCAAAGAGGTAGTAGCATGTTCAATGCAGTTAGAAATGAACCAGCTCCTACTTCACTGGCTGGAAAAAGAAAATATGACTCAGAAGATGTTTGGGACGCCTTAAAAAAGGTGTTTCATAAGAAGTGTTATATTTGTGAAACTAGTGCTCCATTAGAAATCAATGTCGAACACTTTGTACCACATGAGGGTGATGAGGGTTTAAAGTACGATTGGAATAATTTGTACTTATCTTGTGGTCGGTGTAATAACATTAAGCTTGCTAAGTATGATGACCTTTTGGACTGTTGTGACCCTGATACCGATGTCGTTCGTGCGATAAAACATAAGCCACCATTAACCCCATTTGCTAGAAAGCTCCAAATTGAAGCTCAAAGTGATGATGATAAGACTAAATTAACAGCAGAACTTCTAAACCGAGTCTTTAATAGTGAGCACACGCCTAATAAGGCAGTTACGGCTTCATCCCTCAGACGCAAAGTGTTTGATCAATACAACTTATTGTTAACACAGTTGAACAATTATTATGATCCACTAGCTTTACCTGATGAAAAAGATAGATCCGTTGAGCGAATCAAACTCCTCCTAAAACCTTCTTCTCCATACAGCGCATTTATAAGTTGGTGCATTATGGAAGATGAAGAGCTAGGGCCGATGCTGCATGATTGTATAGGTATAGTTTGATAGGATTCGATGTCAGTTTTTTCACGCTCTCTCTAGTTCGTTACTTTCTGAGCGAGCACAGCCGCTAACTCAGAAGTATACATAACTTTCTAGTTAGCACTTCTTTGTGATAATAGGTAGTTAAAAGTTAGTTTCTTAGGTGCTTGGGAGTATCAACTTAGAATTACTTAGTGGTTTGCCATACTGGAAGTAATTGGTGAGTTTCTAATTTAGTAAAATCACTGACTCAATTTTGTCCAGCAATGATTTAACGTAATTGCTCTAAGCAGTTTATGCCCCCAAGCTTGCTAGCCATTTTGTTTACAGTACTTTCGCTGATGAACTGTTGCCTTACTATTTCTTATCAGTGTAACGTCGATAAAATTAGTGCTTATTTAAGCTTTTGATGAGTTGTCTAAAGGAAGGTAAAAACAATGAATATGCAAAAATTTTCAGGGATAGTTGAGCTATCGTCTTACACACTTCGATACTATGAAAAAATCGGTTTACTCAAACATGTTCATCGAAATAGCAGTGGCCACCGAGTTTACTCAAATCGAGATATTGATTGGGTAAACTTTATTAAACGACTCAAAGATACAGGGATGCCGCTAGAAGAAATCCAAAAATATGCATCATTAAGAGATTTGGGTACAAAAACCGTGGTTGACCGCCAAAAACTGTTAGAAATACATCGAGAAAACTTAAAAGAACACATTAGACAACAAAATGAGCATCTGAAAGCATTAGATAACAAAATTAATTTGTATAAGAGTGGGAAAGTGAGTTGACTTAGAGTTAACTCTAACTTGTAAGGTGTGCTGGTATTCATAAAGAGGAGCACACAAATGGAAATTTCTCGATTTAATTCAGGTCTAGAACAACTATCCAAAATAGATGGTGAAGCAGGCCAAAAAGTTATCGATAGTCTTCAAGATATTTGTCCTGATTTAGCTAAGTACACAATTGAATATCCGTTTGGTGATATCTACACACGTCAGGGCTTAGACTTAAAATCAAGAGAGATCGCAACGGTTTCAGCATTAACTGCTATGGGTACTTGTACTCCACAACTAAAAGTGCATTTACATGCGGCCCTTAACGTTGGCTGTACAGAACAAGAGCTGAAAGAAGTAATAATTCAAATGTCTGTCTATGCAGGTTTCCCAGCAGCATTAAATGGAATGTTTGCTTTCAAAGAAGTGCTATCCGAAAGGAAGCATCCGTAGGTCACTAGCAAAACCGGACCTGATAGGGCAGCACAACACGAAGCTGCCCCATTGTGAGCTACGTGAACCATCTGCTTGACCTAATTTTTATAATGAGTGAAAGTTGCTGGAAATACCTGTTATTGTCTTTTGCTAACTTGTTGTTGATATGAAAACTAGTTTAAGTATTCGCACTTACACAAAGCGCTTTAGTCGCCATGTTCACGATAGCTATCATCAACTGGTACTGCCTATTCAAGGTAATATTCATATTGATATGGATGGTTTCTTGGGTAAGGTGAGTGTCGGTGAATGCGTGGTGATCCCAAAAGGTGTAGCACATGGATTTAATGCTGATGAAGCAGCACGATTCATTGTAGCCGATCTTGATGATCTGCCTTCGCATTTGATCAGTGAGGAACTAGCTGTTTTTTCGATCTCTCCCCCTTTGTTGAGCTTTATTCACTTTGTTGAAAAGCAACTTGAATATCAGGTGGATAGTGCAATTGAAGCATCTATGGTAAGTATCTTCACCTTATTGCTGGGACAGCAAGAGTTGTCTCGAACTAACGATCCACGGATTCGAGCAGTGCAGGTGATGATCAGTGAACGGTTAGCCGAGCCTCTTACCATTCAGTCGCTTGCTAAGATTGCGTATCTTAGTCCAACTCAGTTCAAGAAGCTCTTCAAAGAAAACATAGGGATGAGTGTACTCAAATACATCACTGAGCAACGTATGGAGAAGGCTAAGGCACTGCTAACCCATACTGACTTACCTGTGCAGTGGGTAGCTGAGCGAGTAGGATACAGCGACCTTTCAGCTTTTAGTCGACGCTTTTCCGCCCACTATGGAATGTCTCCAAGGGAGTTCGCACGCTCTTGAGTTCGTCTACTTAAGCAACTATTGCGTCCTTTTAGCAAAAACATGATGTGATTAATCGCCTAAAATCTCTGCATTGTTATGAGTTTTTCGGTAGATATAATTATGTTGTACAGTCGCTATACTTCCTATCAGCTTGGCATTTTCTCGATACTGTTTGCCTCAGTCTTATGGGGTACTACAGGTACAGTCGCTAGTTTAGCTCCAGATATTAGCTCTCTAGCAATAGGCGCTTTTTCAATGGGAGTTGGTGGGCTTTTTCAAGCCGCACTATCTCGCAAACAATTGCTAAATGATTTCAAGAAGATTCTGATTCACAAGAGAAAGTTAGCGATTAGCGCAATCGCATTGGCTGCCTATCCATTAGCATTTTATTCCTCGATGAGGCTGGCTGGTGTCGCAATTGGTACCGTAATTTCTATTGCCACAGCACCGTTTTTTGCGGCCATACTTGAGTGTCTATTTAGCAAAGGGAAAAGAATCACGAAAAAATGGTTGCTAAGCTTCTCTGTTGGAATTGCAGGCATCATGTTGTTGGTTTTCTCTGAGTCACCTGCAACCCATACAGTTAATAACTTGAGACTGATTGGTATCTTGTTGGGTTTTATTGCGGGTTTGTGTTATGCCGTCTATTCGTGGATTGCTAAGACATTGATTGAACAGGGTGTCCAATCCCAATCGGCTTTAGGTTGTATTTTTGGTTTTGGTTCGTTAATTTTGCTCCCAACACTTTTGGTTACTGGAGATAATCTTTTTGCATCAACAACCAATATTCTGGTAGTTGGCTATATGGCTTTGATTCCAATGGGGTTGGGTTATATTGCTTATGGATTTGGCCTAAGGTTTGTAACCGCCAGTAGTGCAAGTTTGATTACACTTTTTGAGCCTGTTGTAGCAGCAACTTTGGCAGTGGTGGTGGTTGGCGAGTCGATACCAATGCTTGGATGGAGTGGCATCGGTTTAATCCTAATTTGTTTGTTGATTCAAGTGAAAGGTAGATAGCCACCTACGAACCAACAGGTATAGATATTATCGTGTCTAGTTGTTTCCTATGTTAAGCAACTAGACTGATGACTGCTAACAAAGCTGTTCGATTATGATATATAAAGTCACACTAGGAAATGGCCCCCTCCAAGCGATTTTCCAATACCTATAATTATTCGTATATAACTAAATTAGCAACCTCGGTAACTCATTTCTGTCCAGAGGTGTGCTGAAGCTAATCGTGGCAAACACACCTTTGCCCCAAAGAGAGTTATGGCTAGCGGTAATCAATCTCATTTTGGAATACATATTGTAATGGATTGACACCTGCCTCTTTGCTCCAATGCTAGACAATTTCAATCTTAGTCGCTGCTAGGACCATAGTGCTTCTAAATCGACATCTTCACTATCTGGTTGCTTCTCTTTCGCTAATTCCTTCACCTGTAGAACCATAGGTAAATCAAACGCGGTTCCAGTAATAACACAACTGCCACGAGATAAGTTGGGAATCATGCTTCTAGACATGTTATCCAATGTGCTAATCGTGTTATCAATCAAGAATAAATCTCTATCATTGACCAATCGGTGAATGAAAAAGTTGTGTATTTGGGACACGATAGTTGGTGATATATCTGCTGGTCTTTGGCTAGAAAGAGTCAGATACATGCCAAATTTACGCCCCTCTTTAATGATTTCTTCAAAGGTTTCAAGTCTGTAGTCTTTCCAGCTTTCACTCTCACGGGTGGATTGCTGTGACAGTATGTTATGAGCCTCATCAATTATAAGATGTATTGTTTTATCTGGCGGATTGGCCACAGCTACTTTATGTGGGTTGTAGTAATGCTTGGCTATCAATAAAGGAAGAACTTTCTTGATATCTTGATTACATTTTCTTAGGGAGATAATAGTGACAGTTTTATTCGCCACTGGATCCTCATTAACTTGAATGACTTTGGATAAGTTCGATAGTGATGAGTCTATGCGTTTCAATAGTGGTTGAATAAAATCAAACTGAACATATCCGCTTATCAGGTCTCTTATTAGCTGTATGTGGCAGCGAATGTTAAATTGGTCTAAGTCACTTAGACCTTGAGGGATAGTTATAGCATCGACATCATCTTTTAGTATGTTTCTGTAATAATTCCCGTCGGCACGAAAGTAAGAGTTAGGCGTTACATAGAAGCCTTTGGTGGTTCCATTGAAAGATACAGTTTTCAATGTGTCCTTGATTGCTGCATTGTCCAGTGTGTTTGTGATTTCACGGATGAGATCTAGTAGCTCTGGATGAGGTGCAGCTGCAGTAAACACTTTTTCATAGGTTGTTTTAATGTAGTTTAAGAAATTAGCTTCGGTATCAAATTGTAGCTTGCCTTTTACGATTCGATTGATGAATGGTTTCTGTGTGTTTTGTGTAGCCTGAAAGAGCAAACTCAATGTATCTGTGTCCCAGAACTCTGATTTGGCTAGTGGAAACTTTTGCTCAGCATTGCGAGAGTTAAGGTTGTATACGTTTTTATATTGGTCAGTAGTAAGTTGCCCGTTTGTGTATTCACCATTGAAGTCGATAACGATAAATTGGCTTTTACCATTGACCTGTTCAATTTTCTTATCAAAAAGAGTGGTGTATAAGTTGGTTAGCGTGTTTGACTTACCACTCCCCGTATTTCCAAAAATCCCAATATGAGAGTTGAACAACTTGTGCCATGGTAGAGAAACTGGAAATTCTTCTTTTAACAGACTTCCGATTACAAAATCACTGCCTGCTTTGCCGTAGATGTCAGCGAGCCTATCTTCTTCGAGTAAGAAAACTGGGTCTTTAATTAACGGGAGATGCTTTATGCCTTCGACAAAACGTCCTGACTCAAAGTAACCAATGGGTTTGAGGTCTACTGTCCGAATATAATGGAATTCGTCATCAATCCATTTTTCATCTAAGTACTCTCCCTCGACTACGCAGATTATCTTCTTAAAACCACGTTCTATCTGCACATACTCGCGTATTGAAACACCTTTGTACTTTGTACCGTCGTAGAATAATGTGTCTTTGTTCGATTCTTCAAAAACCTTAATTGATACCTTAACGCCTTTTACGGCAATAACTTCACCCACTAAAATAGCCATGTTATTCCCTTAACTTGGAAGCTTGAATACTTTGTTATTAAATGCATCAAAGTCTAGAAAACCATCTAGCTTGATGAGCTTAACGTTATTAAAGCTGCCGAATAGAGTTTCCATTGCATCTATAGTGGGAGCATCAAAACAACACAGGTACATAGTGAGGGATTTATTGCCAAGTGAGCGTTTTATTAAGTTGGTGATGTGTTCATCCGCAAATGAAAAACCAAATGCAATAAGCGTTGAGTCTTGTTTTTCCAATTCATAACTCATTAGGCGAAGCATTTGATAATAATGTTCGTCAAAAACAGTTTCGTGAAACTTCCATTTGGTAGGGTTAACAATTGGAAGTTTTTTGTAAGTAGCCCAAAATATCTTTTCTATGTCTGAAAAGGTCTCATTAAAGGTGATTGTGTCAAAAGCGTCACGTGTGGCTTCCTTATTGTTAAGAATTGCTTCTAGTTCTTCCAACTCACTGTTGACGCTATCAAAAAATTCATCCTCGAATTTGCAGTCCTTATCATCGTAGTTAACTGCTATTCGGTTATCATTGAGTGTCCAGAATGCTGAACCATGTAAGTGAACTAGATTGGCTTGTGGGATACTGAAACAGTTTTTGCCAAATATGCTATGTTTGATTTCGGACGTGTCAAAGTGTCGAGCTTCAACAAATTTTCTACGAAAACCTTTAGAGCCATCATTCAGTACAAACTCTAAGTTTGATTCCTCAAGCAAAAGCTCTTCATATGCATCGGCGAAACACGAGTCATAGTTTGTGGTGAAAATATTAGCTTTTTTCTGAGATTTGTTTTTAGAGGCAATTGTCTTAAGTGTTTTAAGTAATGCTTGGTAGTTTTTGATGACAGCTAGCTTTCTTACATCTTCATCACCATCTAGCTCCAACTCAATTGCTAGGTCGGCTCCTGATTTAATCTCTTCTATATCGAATGATATTACGGGTTCAATGCAGTTGACGTAGTAGTACATGAAAAGTAACGACTTAAGCTGAAGCTTGTTTTCATCTTCAAAGTACTTACCTAGTGTTTCGATGGACTCATTTTCCATTTGGGTCGCAAGTGTAGGGAAAAGCCCAAATGATGCGCCTGAGCCTATCAATAGATTGACATTGTGTTGCCAGATATCATTAATTTTTATTTCTTCTAGATGTTCCATACTCTTTATCTTCAATGGCGTATATTAAAACCATTTTAACTCAATTGTTTTGCTTGGTAAGCAATGAGTTGCTTAGTATTTAAATAGGTTTTCTTTGAGGTGATGACTTGGAAAAACAATGCAGTCTTTAGGTACCCTTTGGCTCTCTGTTCTGTAGTATTCTAACTAATGAATTTTGCGGGATGACCAACACACCTTTGTCCAAGAACTTCTCAGGTTGAATTTTTACCCGCGGCACTTTCTAGCTCGAAAGTGCCCATTCGGTGTTATGACTTATTGATGCCTTTGATCTTATATTGTCATTTGACTCACTATTTCTCATTTCAAAAAAGTAGCAAGTTTTACAGCCATTACCAATCTTTAGCTCTAAATTAAGTGGTACTATGTGCATATAAGTGTCACGGTTAATGGTATTGCAGCATAGAGTAGCTATGAAAGAACATTCTCAGTCTAAACATAAAATCACCTATACCTCTTCCTTGAGTTCAACATCACTAGGAAAATCTGATGCACAGTCTCCAGAGGCGTTGGAGATTGGAAGAAAGATTCATGAGTCGTTGCAAGGAATACCAAGCCAGATTGCTCATGAAACGTTAGAGGAGGCTCAACGTAAGATTAGAGAAGGGCTACATACTGAAGCTTTAGCTTTGCTACTAGAGAATGCATTCTTTATCACTAAACTCAGAGATAAGAGAGTATTAGAAATTATAGAATCAATCGATAGTTTTAACCTAGATTGTAGGCAGGAACACTTATTCTATTGCCTTGGGTATGCATCAATCATTGGCGAATTACAGAAAGTAACAAAATATATTTATCTTTTGGAAAGTGAGTTTTCAGATAGTTTAGATGAGAAGCATTTGGATGGTTTTACTTTGGAGAGAGCAAGATATGCTAAAGAACAAGGTAAAAGGCATTTGGCTGTAATTCATTATCAAGAATTACTTAAAAGAGAGCATGCCTCACCGAGAGATACCGCAGTTGCTTATCAAGGTTTGGCAGATCTCGCCAATAATGATCAAGACACTGCTCGATATCATAAATTAAGTGCTGATAAGTTTCTCGAAGCTGGGCAGAAAAAGGGGGCGATTACTAACTTATTGCAACTATCAAAGCTACAAGCTAAGGAGTCTCCTGATTTAGCATTAAGAACATTAGAAACATGCTTACAGTTGGCAGGGTCAGATGACTTGTTAGATCGCCACGGAAAAGCCCATCTCTTACAGGATAAAGCTACCTACTTGCATAAGCTTGGAGAGAAAGAAGAAGCATTAAAAACCATTGAAAATGCGTTTATTCTAGATGAAGGTGTTTTTGGTGCTGAAATCAACTTACATACTTCTTATAGGATGGCTGCTCAATACGCTTCAGAGCTTGGCATCAAAGACAAAGTAGCTCGCTATACTAAGTTGGCTGTAGGTATTTCCTCAGCCATTGATGACGAGTTATTCAACTTACAAACTAAAATAGCTGATTATTACAATGAACATGATCGGTTGAGTAGAGATTTATTAAATGAAGTCATGGCGTTTGGTAACTCTGGCTTGATTGGTACTGTTTTACTCAAAGAATCTCTCGACCCATCTAATTCAATTACAGATTCAATAGACTTCCTAGATGCTGCACTTGGACACTTAGAAAAAAAAGATGATAGAGGTGTCATTGATTTAGTCCATTTTCATTTTGGCTTGATATACCAAAAGCAAGGATTGACGACTGATGCAGAGGAAAGCTACCTGAAGTCTCTCGATACCAATCCATATAACTACCCTGCAGCAAACAACCTAGCTGGGCTTTACATGAAAAGTGAACAATGGGAGAAAGCAGGGGAGTTTTTTCGTGCAAGGATCAAGTTGTTGGGTGAGTTACCAAACATGTGTTTTGGGTATGGGAAGGCTCTCTATGAACAGCATAGATATCATGAAGCTCTAGAGTTCTTTAATAAAGCTAACCCAGAAACAAAAGACTTGCTGCAACTAAAGAACGATTGCTTTATTAAGATGCCGAAAGGCATGATAGCGACTAGTTTCAAACCAGAAGTTGTTGTAGAGATTACGAGTGATAATTTGTTAGATGCGTTAAAAGAATTTTCAGCTACGATATCTTCTCAAAATAGGATGCACTTTTGGCAATCTGATAAGAAAGGTGGCCACAAGTGGAATAAGAACCCCGAAGAAATTGGGAAACAGCTACTTATTGCATTCTTATCAGCAAAGTTTGGTAAAGATAACGTACAAATAATACAGGAGCATCGTGCTGGAGCTGGCTTCATTGACTTGTATCTTTTCCTTGTTGGAGGCTTAAAGGTTGTTGTAGAGCTTAAAATGTGCGGTGCTCCATATACAAGCTCTTATGCAATATCAGGAAAAGATCAGATAGTTCACTATCAAAATAATACAGGTTCTAATCTAGGCTATTTAGTTGTTTTTGATGGCAGAAAAAGGGACTTTGCGAAAGGCTTTAAAGATCTTCAAATTGTTGAAAATAAGACTATTTACTCTATTGCTGTGGACGTGCGAAATACTGTTAAGTAAAGCTCTTAGGGGGGGCTGAAGTTTGTTAGTAAAGCCTGACTGAGAATTCTGGCGGCCTTAAAAATCGTTTGGACAGGGTTATCAATGCTGCAATGTAGATTTCGCAATACCCTGTCTAATCTATTGTTTACTAACTTAGCAAATGCTGTAACTCGGAAATGTCCATTTTTGAGTTTATAACTAGAAAATTTTCTGGACTAACTCGTCGTGACTTACAAGCTAATGTGTAGTCTAGTCAGAATTAGTACGGCTTAGGTTTGGCCGCACGACCAAAACTAGTAATTCATAAACCACGTTTCTTAACAGTGGTTCTGACTACCGCTAGCTTACGTTGCTGCTGTAACGAGAGGTCGTACTTCTCAATTCGAACTAGGTTTCTTTTGATTCTATTGAACTGTCGTTGCTCCTGCTTGAAATCACCTTCTAGTTTGGCTTTCGTCCACTTGTCACTCTGCGTTTGGATCTGCTTAATCAGTTTTTCTATCTCGAGAGTTTCTAATGAATTCTGATGTTGGTACTGCCAAGTACTGAGTCTGCGCCCTTGTTGTTTTTCAACTACTTCATATAGTCGATGATCCATGTTGGCATGCTTTAACGTCGCGAGGCTAAAAGCTTGCTTGATGACTTTGGTAGCCTTCTTCTTTTGAAGCTCTTTTAATACGCGGCTGCCAACGACTTTGCCAATAATCAGTGGACATGATCACCACTGCCTCTATTACCATCTTGCTTCTGCTGATGTAGAACCGCTCTAATCTGCTTTTGAAAGGCTTTGAGTTCCTCTGCGTTTAGATCGCATAGTTTAGCTAATGCAATACAGCAGTCTTTTACAATTAACCGCCACTGATGAGTTGAGGGACGATATCCTTTTGGAAGGGTAAGGCAGTACTCCATTGCATAGCTTGTTAGAGGTCTACCTCCTTTGCCGCTAGTTACTTGCATTAATCGAAATGCCTCACCCGCAAGCGCTATTTTTCTTGTCGTGGCTTCGTTACCGAAAATCGAAATTAGTCGTTCTGAATTTCGATGGTTAGTGTGGCGCTTATCCATCAAGTAGCGCTCGCGGTGGGAGACACCTAATGAAGAGTTTTTGACAGGCTTGGTTATAACGCTCCAGTTTTTTAGCATGAGTAGTGTTTTTAAAAAGGATATTAAAAATATCCTTTTTTTCAAACAAACATGAGGGTTGCTATGATTATTGTGTAGTGTCCAGATAGGACTAATGCTGCGCTTATATTACTCCACTGGCAAGAAGGGGAGCCCTTCTTGACTACCCTAAAAGCTCTTTTTAAGCGATTAGCTAATATCTTCTTGGGTATGACTAAGATTCGTTTCTTCCATAAGAAGAGGGACTAGCCGCACAGAGGAAATCGAAGGTCTACCTTTAAAACCGATAGATAGAGTTGAAGTTTCTAGTTTGTATTTTATGCCAACCACCTGAGCTATTTCCTCAAGAGCGGGCTTAACACCTTTGTTAATCAGTTGGTTAGGCCTTTTACGGAAAGAAGCTGGTAAGTCACCCAAAAGCGACATGAATTCATGTATGTCAAAGGCTTTTGAATGTTTTGCGTTCATGTATCCTCCGTTGTTATGGTAGTAGTTAACTAACTTCAAGAGCTTTAAGCTCAGCTTTAGTTTTAATCGTCGGGCTAGCTCTACGCTATACATTTTGAAACCATGAACGCCTATTACATAAGGGACAAAGTCTGAATTAATAACAAACTTAATGTACCCATTGCCTTTTTCAATGCTCTCAAAAGGCTTTAAAGTGACTGTCGACGGCTTAGGCTTTACTAGTCCTTTAGACGGGGTTTGTTCATGTTCAAATTGGAGTTCTTCAATATCCCCCGGAAAGAACTTTTCCCAAAGTGTTATTTCTTTTTCTTCTAATTTGTCTATCTCTTTAAGTCTAGATATCTTTCCGCCCAAACCTAGGTATTCACATACTATATTGTTGGGTATGAAAACACTTCGATAATCGCAATGACGATAAATTTCTCTAATCATCTTAAAAGTGACTGAACATTCAGACAGCGACGATTCTCCATTGTCGCTTACTTGAAATACCTCTTCATCATAGAGAGGGAATAGATGCAGTTGAGATATCACGATGTCAAATAGCTTTTGTTCTTGAGAAGTGTAATGGTGTATCGCAAAAGCTAACTCGTTTGAATAGGTTACTTTGCTAGAGTCAATATTGGTCGAAAGATGACCTATAGGCATGTGTGGGGATTCTGTTGTGAATATTGGATGGTATTTCGTCATTAACTTTAGTCCAGATAGCTTGGGTAAGAAATATTTTTATGGATACGTCCGAGTTATTGCAATGTAGATCTGCGGGAAAATGCGCGGTAATTAAGGGGATTTGGTTATTGACAAGTCGAATTTTACCAGTAACGCCTTATGGGCAGAAATTCTCTAAAATAAGGCAATACGTGACTTTAATCGGGCAATATGTGTTTTATCTTGGCGGAAAATGACTTTAATCAGGCAGTTTTTCTCTAAAATAATTACGAAATCAACGTATGTACATGAATTGAAAGTACATTTTTGGGGTTTTGATTGCTAAAGAGTTTTTAAGAGAAAATTAAGAGTATCAAGTGAATTTGACCCAACCCAAAGACAGGTCTTTTGGGAGGCGGGTTATTAGATTTGTTTCTTATGTTTCCATCCTTCCTATATTATTTTCTCAGTCTATATTCGTCGCTACGCTCTCATATTTTGTTATTTGTGGTTCTGTTTGTATGATTTTTAGACACTTGAAATGCCTTCAATACGAGTCTTTTGACTAGTGGTAAACGCGTTACTTTAGTAACTGAATGAAACTGAAGTACAAATTTTCATCAAGATGGCTGTCAACATAATTCATCTGATTTACCATAGGAAAAGTGTGAATTATTTATCTTGCGATGTTGGATTCTGGAAAATATTATTTTCTCAAGCGTGAACATTTATACAGAAAGGTTTTGTTTTGAGGGAATCTAGAATTTTATTTAGAACAGCGGTCAAGAACTACATTGATTCTGAGGAGTTTTCTGAACTTGCCAAGTCTACAGCTCGTGGTTATATGGATGCAGCTAAAATACTAGTTCGTCATTTCTCTATGGTGAGAATTAAAGATATATCTAAGGATGATTTTACCGATTTCTTGAAATACCATATGGATGAATTAACTCCTTCTGGTAAAAATGGTTACTCAAAAAGAACTAGGAAAAATGCAAAGTTGGTCTTTAAGAAAATATATTACCATCACGTTGAAAGAAAACTGATTAAGTGCAAGATTGATTTTTCATCTATACTAGTAACATATGGGACTGCAAGGATTCCGCGAGTCCCTTACGATAAAATTACTATTGAGAAATTGAGAGGTTCGATAGAAGATAGGCATGATGCGTGGGTATTTGATCTTTTTGAACTTGGAACTTTAACTGGAATGAGGGTGCAGGAGTTATTTGGCTTATCTGATTCAGATGTAATGATAAATAGTGAAGGTAAATATACGTTGTCGATTAAACGAGCAGTCGTTGATCATGAAGTTAAATCGCCCAAAAACAAATATTCTATCCGAAAGATAATACTTTCTAAAAAATCTGAAAACATTGTGAGAAGACACTTAAAAGACAAGAAAGTTTTAAAGCTACAAAACAGTGCCCTTATGGAAAATGGGGAGCGTGCATTGCTTATCAACTACAAAAAGAAGCAACCATGGATGAGTTCAGTTGTTTATTATAGAGAACTAAAAGAGCTGTTTGTAAGTGCTGGTCTTAAAGAACAATATAGAGGGTTACATCCAACTAGACATACTTTCGTTACAAATGCTATTAATGTTGGTATGCCGGACGATACGATTAGTGGTTACATCGGGCATTCAAATACCATTACGATGAAGAAGCACTACATGCATAATTCATTAATTGAACAGGGTCGACACTCATCAAGTTGTCTCGACCAAATTTAGACTAAGCACCCATATGGGTGCTTTTTTTTGGAGAAAACAACGTTTGCCAAGTGTCACGATGACGTGGTACCTTTTGGGGTAAATTTTACCATTTTTTGTCTTTTGGTTTTTTTGCTAAGTTGTTGTAAATTAGGGTTAAATTGTCTTGGTGTGTGATGTGTTACGCGGGTTCGATTCCCGCAGTACGCTCCAAAATTTCCAATCTTTATCGCTTTCAAAATCACACTAACAGCTCGTTGTAGATTGACTGAATCGCGCCCTAAATGTACTTGGCTTCTTATTAAAAAATACGTCAACTTCGAGTAATTTGGGCTAAAAGTATGCCTTTTAATGGCAACAAATTTGTTCTGAGAGTACAGTAATGGCAAGTTAAATTTGATGAGTTTGCCATGTCTTCTGCAGAAAAATCCTCACGTAAATTAAGTCTCTATATCATTTGTACCGTTCTTACGGTTTGGTTATACAGCCTATGGTCGGATCGCGTTACTCCGATTACCACAGACTCTAAGGTGCATACCTATTTGGTACGAATCGCACCAGAAGTGTCGGGCAACATCGTTTCTGTTGATGTGAACGACAACCAAGTGGTCGAGCAAGGCGAATTGTTGTTTCGCATCGACCCGCGAAACTATGAGATTGCATTGGCATCGGCGCAAGCAAACTTAGCAATAGCAGGGCAAAATATTGGCGCAAGCACCGCTGCTGTAGAGGTCGCACAGGCTAAGGTAGTCGATGCGTTGGCTGCAAGAGATAATGCCAGAGAGCAAGCAAATCGAACCAAACAGCTTGCTGCTCGAGGTGTATTAAGTCAGTCTGATCTTGATAATGCTAATGAAGCAAAAGAGCGCGCCCAAGCGTCGTTGGATGCGGCGCAAGCCTCGTTAGTTCAAGCGAAACAAAACCTCGGTCCTACAGGTGAAAACAATCCACAAATTTTGGCAGCAATGGCGAGTTTAGAGAAAGCTGAACTCGACCTAAGGAAGACGGAAGTTGTCGCGCCATCAAGAGGTGTTGTGACCAACATGCAATTGACCACGGGTCAGCATGTTTCTTCTAGTGCGCCCGTGCTGACGTTTATCGACCCGAGGAATGTCTGGTTGTCTGCTCTTGTGCGTGAAAATTCTATGGAGTACATCAAGCCGGGTCAACGCGTAAAAATTGTTCTGGACGCGCTTCCTGGTCGAGTGCTGTCTGGTAAAGTCGAGAGCATCGGTTGGGGCACGGGTGGAAGCAATAGCATCGATCCGGAAACGGGCTTTCTGAATGCCAGTCAAGGCAATACAACGCCTCAGCGTTATCCTGTCAACATAGAGTTCGATAATCTTTCGGAACTCAGCAACATTCGTTACGGCTCTCAAGCTACCGTGGCATTTTACACCGAGCAAAGTGGCTTCGGAGAGTTTCTAGCGGGTATCTGGATGAGAGTGGTGAGTATCTGGACTTATGTTTCATAGTACCGCGAACCCGATCATTCGGCTAGTCATTGCACCGACTCTGTTGCTCTTTTATCAGATTGCACAAGGGGCCGTTCTGCCAGTTCTTGCCCCGTTGTTTGTGGTGATATTTTTGACCATCATGCCGATGAGACCTCCAGTGAGTATGATGGCTAAATTGTTTGTGTTAATCGCAGTAACGAGTTTAGGCGTTCTTCTTGTTGGGCAAGTGCTGGTGGACTCTCCTACTGGCTTTGGTCTGTTCTGTTGGTTGGCGCTGTTTTGGAGCTTTTATCGCAGCCATAATGATCCCAAGGATATGCTGGCGACGTTTCTGCTTTTGTTTATTGTCATTGCGTTTACCGTCAACCTACAGTTTCATATCGCCGTCACCTACTTACCTTGGCTCATATTGGAAACCTTCCTGATTGCCATCGCTGTCACTTATGCGAGTTTCATTCTGTTTCCTGGTGATGAAAAGGAGGTGCTACCAGACGAGCAGGACATGGATGGAGCACAGACCCATATCGGGCTGATCTTGTTTAAAGCGACTACAGTATTGATCGCGATGTACCTTTTGGTGGGCACGGGCAGCTCTCAAACATTGTTAATTGCCATCACCCTTGGAAGCATGATTAAAATTCCAATATCGAGGGACCAGAGAATTTTTCGTAATAATCGTTTGGTGGCGACCTTGGTCGGTATTCTCGCCACATTACCGATTATGATTGCTCACTCGATATTGATGATGCCAACTTGGGCAGTGTTTGGTGTGAGTTGCTTTATGGGGCTTCAGCTTGCGAGTTTTGCTATTCGTCGTCAATGCCGCTTAAGCGTTTACCAACTCCTTTTTACCAATTTTATCGTTTTGCTCAATCAATTACTCAATTACCAAGGAAGTGAACCGCTCAACGCAGAGTTTATGCGTTTTGTCTCAATTGCTATCGCGATTGTAATTGCGACGGTGATTCTCAACCTGACGAGAGTGAAGCCGACCAGCGCGAACAACACGTAGTCACTTTACCTGAGTCACATCTGCGCTATCTTTCTGATATGATTGGTCAACCATAAATTGAACTCGCCAATGTCAGGATGATTAAATTACTCATTGATAGCGCTAACTTTCTTCGCTCACATCGTGGTCCTATTTTCACTATTGTGGGGCCATTCTTCCTTGCCATGTCGGCGTTTGGCGCGTACTTGAACACAACCGAACAAGATAATGTTTTGTTGTTTTCTCTCTATTTGGCGGTCTACGCACTTGGGCAAGCATTTTATGTTTGTCGATTGATCAAGTACATGGCATCCGTTGTGACGGGCAGCAAACCAGAGCTGTCCGTTTCTCTTTATGAATGGTTGCGTCTGTTTTGTGTGCATTTGATGTATGGTCTTGCTGTTTTAGTCGGCTTGATGGTGCTCATTATCCCCGGGATTTATTTATCCGCTCGCTATGGGTTTGCGGAGTTTGAATCTGTACTCAATAAGCGAATGCCTTTTGAGGCTATGAGCAGCAGTTGGGGGCAAACACAGCCTTACACCTCGGCATTAATGCTTGGTGCATTGGCGATCGGCGGCGGTGGTTTGGTGATGGATTTGCTGTTATCCGCGCCAGATGGGGCGGGGTTCAATCACCTTCTTATTTCAGGGTTGATTGCTGAGCTAGTCTCTTCCATTGTGGTGGTTTTGATGTCGGTATTTTATTTCAGAGTCTATGTATCGAGCTTGGATTTTGGCGATAACGGCGAGAGCGAAACCCGTATTTCTGGTTCTTAGTTGAGGTAACAGGGAGCGCTTATGTTCAGGTTAATTCGATTTATTTTGCTGTGTAATGGCTTCATTATGGCGATGTTGCATGGTTCTTTTGTCTTGCTGAACACTCCCCAACTTAACTTTGTCAGCGACTATTTCTTTTATGCGTTAGTCATACAATGGAGCCTTGGCACCATGCTTATGGTCGGCGCGCCAAGGCGTCTTTCTCATCTCAAACACAGTCCAGCAAAAGCAACTCGCGTTGCCGCCTCTATGGCGGACACTGAGGAACAATCACTCCCTTCCAGTATCGATCTAACATTGAGCAACAAGCTTTTTTTGTCTGGCGCTTTTGCGTTACTTGTCTGCCTTTTGTTATAGCCATCCTAAGCATCATATATACGCGCTCAATATTCAGAGGGGCGGTAGTGGTTCGCCCTAATAAATACAGGCTAGCCTAAGATACTCAAAAATGCATCCAAAAGTTTATTTTATTGTTTTACAAATGTTTAACATTGGTAACCAAAAAGCTATAGTTAGGGAGCCATTAAACTAGGAGTTATTAGGATGAAACTCTCGATATCAGGGAAGCTACAGTTCGGTTTTCTGTCGCTTGCAGTACTTTTTATCGTTTCAGCGCTTTTTATTTACCGCAGTGTTAACACGGTAGAATTGCGCACCGAGTCGTTGCTCAAGTCCGATTTACCCACCGTCGATACGGGGCGTTCAATTCAGCAGTCATTGCAAGCCACCATTTCAACACTACGTGCCTACATGTTGCTTGGCGGTGATGAAGCGCTTGGTGTGCAACAAAAAACACAGCTAGATGCCGTCATCTTAGAGGTGGAAGAGAGCCTGCCTAAACTTGAAGTTTTGCTCGAAGAGCAAGCCTATCAACAGATTCAGGTACGTTGGCAAACACTCAAGCAACTGGTGTTAGAGATAGCAGATCTCAGCCATTCTGATGAGAACTTACCCGCGCATTCCCTGTTTTTAAATGAAGCCGCCCCAATTGCTGAAGTGGCATTGGATCAAATCCAAGGCTTAATCAACGACGAGGCGGGGAACAAAGAAGGCGGAGATAGAAAGCGCTTGTTTCGTCTTTACGCCGACAGCTATACCTCACTTGCTAATGCGCTTTCATCAATGCGTGACTTCCTACAATATGGCAAGCCGGAACACTTAGAAAAGTATCAAGATCTTCTCAAATCTCACGACAAGTTTGTCGCAGAAATTGATTCCAAGAAAGCGTTGTTGTCCGACAGCGATTTAAGTTTGTGGTCACTGTTTAAAGAAATGCAGCAGCTTTACCTGCCGATAGCCCAGCAAGTGATAGAGTTACGAAAAGCGCCAAACTGGAATATGGCGAATCAGAAAATGGCTGCGGAGCTGATACCCGCAGTCGAGGGTTTAAATGGCTCGCTAGAAGCCTTGATCGTGCGCCAGCAAAATCAAGCCGACTCTAGTGGCGCTGGAATCTTTAGTTCGGTGTCTGCCGTGGTTCAGCTATTGTTTGGATCGGCTGTGGTGATTGTGCTGGTGGCATTAACCGTCTCAACTTATATGGGTAAGAGCATTGGTCGACGTGTCGCCATCGTGTCGCAGCGTGCTCAAGCGATTGCCAAGGGGGATGTCTCTCAAGCGAAACTTGCGGTGGATGGTAATGATGAGTTATCAAGCCTGACTCGCTCTATTAACCAGATGAACGATGCGCTCTCAAACATTGTTCGTGGAGTGACGAACAAAGCCAAAATCGTGACGGAAAGCATGGCTACGCTTCAAGAAGCGAACAGCAATACTTCTGCACAAGTTGAGCAGCAGATGTCGACTATGTCACTTGTGAGTGAGCAAGTGTCAGACGTCAGTCATTCGGCGGCAGATACGGCCAACCATGCTAAGTTGTCGGTCGATAATTTGTCTGAGTCGAAAAGCCAAATTGAGGTCGGCTCGCGAGCGCTTGAGCAAAACAGACAAACGGTAACGGCTTTGCATCAAACGATCGAGAAAGCGAGTGTGCAAGTGGCCGAACTGAGCAAAGAGAGTGAGGCCATTGGTCGCGTGACAGAAGTTATCGAAGGGCTTGCTGAGCAAACCAATCTGCTTGCGTTAAACGCCGCCATTGAAGCGGCGCGTGCAGGCGAGTATGGACGAGGTTTCGCGGTCGTTGCTGATGAAGTCCGTTTACTTGCAACACGAACGACGGAATCAACCACCGAAATCAATAATATTGTTCATGCGATTCAATCGTCTACCGCGGCAGTAGTGAGCGAAATCGACAGCAGTAAAGTGTTAGCAGAGGACGGCGCATCGCATACCGAGCAAGCCTACGGCATGTTAAATGCGACCACAGAGAAAATCGAACAGTTGAACGAACAGATGAACGACTTGCTTCATTCTGCTGAAATGCAATCGAAAGCAACGCAAGAAATTCACTCATTGATGTCGCAAGTGAATCAATCCGTAGAAGGCGTTGCCAATATTTCCAGTTCATCAAATCAGGTCTCACAGCAAGTGACTGAGCAAGTAAGAGAACTGAATCAGGAAATGGCGCAATTCAAAATTGCCTAATCCCAGCAAGAACAAAAGCCGAACACCGAAACTTTGATGGAGTTCGGCTTTTTGATACTTGCTCATAAATTAGACGGCTAGGATTCATCCCGCATGAAATAAGTCACAAAATAAATATGGTTATTATTGCATTCTAACCACTCTATCGCCCACATGGAGTGCTTATGCATAGAGTCATCCGAAAAATGACCTGGAAGACGACACGGCGGTAATCCCGCCAAACTCCAACGCAGTTCGTGACCTTATCGGTTATTCCACCACGTTACTTTGCTAGGAGGCTCTATGCCTATCAATAAGATTCGCAACATCGCTTTTGTCGGCCAAGCAGGCTGTGGCAAAACGACACTGATTGAAAAACTACTCTTCGCTTGCCAAGAAACCACCCAATTGGGCAGTGTTGAAAAAGGCGACACGGTCACCGATTTCGATCCTCAATCCATCCAATACCAACACAGTATCGAGGCAACACCCGTTGCATTAAGTTGGCAAAAGCATCGACTCAATATCATTGACACTCCGGGACAAAACGAGCTCTTGGGTCGAACATTGAGTATATTCCCCGCCGTTGAAACCAGCGCACTGGTTATTGACCCGAAAATGCCCCTCAATCAACCCTCCGATCGCTTGTTTGAGTTTGCGCGTGAACAGGGAAAATGCCAGATGATCATCGTCAACAAGATAGACAGTGCCGAGAGTGAGCTGTCTCAGATCATAGCGTTGATTCAACAACAGTTTGGTGAGCATTGCCTGCCGATAAATTTACCCTCACAAGATTCTAACGATGTGGTGGATTGTTACTTTGCGCCTCAGACTGATCAACTTACCTTGTTTAGTGATGTAGAATCCGCCCACGAAACGTTAATCGACCAAGTGATTGAAGTCGACGAAGACTTGATGGAAACCTACCTTGAGCAAGGGTCTGCACTTACTCCAGAGCAGCTCCATGATCCATTTGAAGAGGCGCTTCGAACAGGTCATGTGATACCAGTGTGTTTTGTTTCCGCTGAGTCGGGGGCTGGGGTTGAGTTGTTGCTGCAAACCTTAAGTGAAATCATGCCGATGCCCAATGAGGGGAATCCTCCATTGCTTGAGAAAGCGGGTAAGCAGATCAAAGTGAACTGTGAAACGCTAGAACACAGTGTCGCGCATGTTTACAAGGTGAGTGTCGATCCGTATTTGGGCAAACTGGCATATATTCGTGTGTACCAAGGGGAAATTAACACCGGATCTCAACTTTTCATTGGCGATGGTAATAAACCGTTTAAAGTCGGTCACTTGTATCAGCTTCAAGGTAAAGAACGTCACGAAATATCCAAAGCGCTCGCTGGAGACTTATGTGTATTAGCTAAAGTGGATGAGTTGGAGTTTGATTCGATCGTGCATGACTCCCATGACGAAGATGGCGTCAGTTTAAAAACCCTTCACCTCCCAGATTCAATGTACTCATTGTGCCTGAAACCTATTAAGCGCGGTGACGAACAAAAGTTGTCAGATGTTTTACACAAGATTGCCAGTGAAGACCCTTCTCTGCGTATTGAACATCGCGCGAGAACAAACGAAACGATCATCAGTGGGCAAGGGGAGTTTCATCTTAAGGTGGCGCTAGAGAAGATGATCAGCGTTTACAAGCTGCACGTAGAAACAAGCCAGCCGAGTGTCGAATACTTTGAGACGATCACCAAACCAGCGGAAGGGCATTATCGTCACAAAAAACAAAGTGGCGGCGCGGGTCAGTTTGGCGAAGTGAAACTGACCGTTGCTCCATTAGAACGAGGTGCGGGATTTAAATTTGTCAACAAAGTGGTGGGTGGTGCTATACCAACGGCGTTGATCCCTGCGGTCGAGAAGGGGATTCGCCAGGCTCTCGAAGAAGGTGCGATATCAGGCAACCCGATCAAAGATATTGAAGTGACGGTCTTTGATGGCAAGTACCATTCGGTCGATTCTAAAGAGATCGCGTTCTTAATTGCGGGCAAAAAAGCGTTTCTTGATGCTGTGTTAAAAGCCGATCCCATCGTGTTAGAGCCGATTGTCCAGATGGAATTGCTCATTCCGACGGCGAATGTCGGCGATGTTTCGGGTGATTTATCAGGGAATCGTGGCTTGATAGAAGGCGCAGACTCCGCAGGAAACCAATTCACACTACTAAAAGCAAAATCGCCAATCAATGAGTTACAAGATTACGCGAGACGTTTGAGAGCCTTAACGGGAGGTGAGGGGAGTTTCAGTATGACGCTTAGCCATTATGAGCCAGCACCGACGTCGGTGCAGGATAAAGTGTGCAGTGAAGCATCAGACGCTTAACTGTTCTTCGGGCTAAAAAGCAAAAACCAGCTAACATCTTAGCTGGTTTTTTATTCAATCTTATCGTTTGTTACGGGTTTACTCTGCAGGTCTCCAGCTAAGCGCACTTGCGATAGCGCCAACGGCCAACACATCGCGCTGCTCTTGAGTCATTTCAGGTAACCACTGTACCGTTAGAACACCGTTTGTTTGCACAGCTGCGACTTCTTTGCCGTTAAGTTTGAAGCTGTAACCTAATGGGTTTTCAAGAGGCATCATTAGGTTAGGGGCAGTATGAACTGTCTCTACATCGAAACGTTTACCGTTAACAACGATGTGACCTTTCTCTTTTTTCGCCGTGCCGAAATCGATCATCTTCTCTTCGCCTGCAATGGTGAAGTTGCCCACAGATTGACCTTTCGACGTAATGTCACATGTGTAAGGAGCGTTGCCACCAAACTGCATCATGCCTACGCTAACGGAAGTGCCACCGCCAGAGCAGCTCAGAACCCATGATTCACCGTTATCTTTACGGGTGATTTCTGCGCCCATTGAGCCATCTTTAGTCGACACTGTGTTAAACCAAGTAGAAGAAGAAGCATCACGAGAGTACTTACCTTCGTATAGACCACCGAGTGTAAATTCACCGTCGCCACCAAGGCCCCAAAGGTCACCGTCTGTTTTAATCAGCATCTCAGGTTGAGCTTTCACTGCTTCAGACTTGTCCATAATGGCAAGGCTACCACATGCGCTAAGACCAAGAGCAGAAAGTAAAATCACGAATTGCTTTTTCATATTAGATTCCAATTAAGTGTTTGGGGCTGCTCGTGATAAGAGCAGTGACATTGATACCTATGAAGCCGTCGTTCATCTCAACACAAATGTGATGTATTGGCGGCGGCTTATCTGGTGGGGAATAGTATTGACAGAAGAGATAATTGGCAATTATTCACTAGCACGCATATTGATCTAATTGTCGTGATTGTAAGTAAGAAAATTGGTTTTATTACATCTCTATAACGAATTATCGACTGAATTTTATGAGTTTTGCGGTAGTTATTAACTATTTGTGATGAATCCTCCGGTTATCGCTCCTATTTAACGTGTTTAAATACGGTAAATCGGTTTATGTAAGTGTTTGTAAGGGGTTTAGCCGCCATTTGTAAGCAAATATTCGACAATTTATCGTCTCATTAGTGAGAATGGAAACCGTAAAAATTGAGTTACAGTGCGAATAAACGTCGTGAATCAATCACAATGTAAACATACTGTTTTTCCTTTGTGTTCATATGTTTTGCTGATTGATCTGTTGTAGTGATAGTTGATGTTTGTTTTATTAATTCAAATAATTAACCATCCATTTTAATGGCTTACTATGCTGTAAGTTGTTGCATTCACAAGTGATGTTGGTCGGGTTGTGTAAGGGATTTCTTACTTGAGATATTACTGGCGTCTATGGGTTGTTTTGATACATCTATTGTTTGCTATATACTGCGCGCAAATGTCAATGTGGGAGTATAGGTAGATGAATTCAAAGATTTTATTGATCGAGGATGATAGGGATATCTCTCAACTGACCAAAATGTACTTAACAGCAGAAGGTTACGAAGTCGAAGCGATAGAGGATGGTTCAATAGCGATTGATAAAATCCAAGAATATAAGCCAGATCTCGTGCTTTTGGATTTGATGTTGCCGGGGAAGTCGGGAGCCGAAATCTGCAATGAGGCTCGTCAGTTTTATACGGGCATGATCATGGTGTTAACAGCAGCAGAAGACGAAATGAGCGAAGTCAGTCTGTTTAAGTTCGGTGCCGATGACTATGTGACGAAGCCGGTAAGAGGTCATATTTTAGTGGCGCGAATCGAAGCTTTGATGAGGCGCTATCAAAGGCAGCAGAAATTAGAGCAAGTTAGTCACGTTTCAGATGCTCACGGCATTGTCATTAACAGCCAAAACCAAACCGCTTATTACAACCAAAAACCAATCAGTCTCACCAACTCTGAATTTGAAATCCTCCAACTCTTGATCGAAAACGCTGGCGAAACCGTCTCTCGCGAACATTGCTGCCGCCTTGCGCGAGGAATTGAGTACAACGTGAATAACCGCTCTATAGATATGCGAGTATCAGGTTTACGTAAGAAATTGATTCAAGCCGAAGTGTTCACTGCTACGATAAAAACTATTCGCAACCAAGGCTATAAACTCGTGAGTAGCGCTGCATGCCAGTAGTTGCAAAAATGGCAAGGTCACGCTCTATGTTTACAAGTTTGTACACAGAGAGCTTGGTTGGGTTAGTGTTAACCTTTGTTGTATTTATGAATTTTGGGGCTGGATATTTACGTCAGGCAGATATTGATCTTTTTGTCGATGATGGGGTGCACCAAGCTCAGCGTTATGCAAACAGTCGTTACGAGCGACACGGGTTATATGAACGCCTAAATCGCTTTAATGAACTCACGTTTTACGACTATACCTTGTCACTTCTTTCCAACTGGAATGAAGAGCAATCACTGTGTGACCGATGTACCATCCATTACAGCTCACAAGGCATCAAGGTCTACATTGATGAGTATGACCTGTTTCTCACCGCGCTACCCATTCCTAACTCTGATAAACATCTTGTTATCAGGCAGATTGACGACCCTTATGTCGATGCCATTCCTTGGTACGAAGATCGTGAAATTCACTTTATTGTCGCCCTTTTTGTCACGATGAGCATCGCTCTAGGGTTGTTTATCTATTTACCGGTGTACCGTGTGAATGCTCGCCTCAATCAACTTATCGAAACGCAAGAGCGTTTTGGTCGTGGCGAACTTAGCGTACGCTCAGAGCCCTATCAAATGTCACCGGTTAAAGAGGTGTCAGAAAGCTTCAATGAAATGGCTGAAGACATAGAGCGACGAGTAAAACAGAGTCATGTATTCGCCCACGCGATCCCTCATGAGTTACGAACCCCCTTAAGTAGAATCCAAATGGCCTGCGATTTGGCGAGGAGAAAAGATTGCCAAAATCGTGATCAACTGTTCGATAATATTGACGATTACATTGAAGATATTGCGGATCTCACGTCCGATATTTTGCAGCTTTCAAAATTGAACAATCGGGTAGGTCTTAAGGATCAAACCGAAATTATTGCGATCTCTCTAAAGCAGTTTTGTCGAGGCCGACTTAGCATGATCGCTGGCTGTGAAACCCGGCTACATCTCGACCCAGATATGCTCTTCGACGAGGTGTCGCTCCCAACGGCACTGGCCAAGTTGGTGTTGGATAATTTAATCAAGAATGCAGAGCGATATGGTAATGGTATTGTGGAAGTATCACTGCATGAGTATCCCACATGTTGGACTATTGATGTTGAGGACAATGGCCAAGGAATCCCAGAAGATAAACGGGAAGAGATATTTTTGGCGTTTGCTCGCTTAGATAAAAGTAGGAATGCCAATGATGGTGGTTTTGGGCTTGGTCTTGCCATCGCCAATAACGCTGCAAGGATCTTAAATTGGACGATTTCTGTCGACCAGAGCCATTTAGGTGGTGCTCGATTTACCATCATTGTCCCAAAAGAAAGCAAGCCAGCTTGACCTCTTAGCATCAGACTTATTCCAAGCTCTTTAGCGAATCACCTTGTTATTTCATCACCATCGCGCTGAACTATTTCTTTCAGCGCGAGAGTTTATTTCACTCGCTTGTGATTAGTATTTAACAGTGACTTATCGAACCTCAACCTTACCAATAAATAAAACGTAATAGTTTAATGATTAGTAAAATGGCTTTCTCTTTTTTCCATTAGTTTCATCGCTTATAAGCCAATTTGTAATACCTTGTAAGGGAGAGGGCTTATTATTCTTTCAATGTAATTGAATGTAAGCAACGCTATTAACTGATGAACTAATTCTAATGAGTCTTTGTCATACTGCCGAACTTATTAAGTAGGGATATAACAATGAAAATGAAATTGGCTCTGTTAAGCGTTGCTATTTTGGCAGGGTGTAATAATGGAGGCGGGAATTCCAAACCAACTAAACACAATGCAAAAAAATCGGTGTTTCAATCTGTGTGTAGCGAACAACTCGACCCAGGTGAACAAGCGTTAACATTCACGGTCAATGGGACAACCGCAGATTTATCAGGGACGATATGTAGTGGTTCTCCACAAGCTTTTGCTGAAATGATGAATACTCACAAAAATGTATCGCTTCTCAACTTTGTCAAAATTGAAGGTTCGATTAACGATAACGCAAACTTAATTTTGGCAAGGCAGGTGAGAGCGAAGAACTTAGATTCTGTCATCAAATCATCGGGTCATATTGCCTCTGGCGGGACGGATTTGTTTGTCGCTGGCGTCAAGCGCACCATCGTTCATGGTGCAAAGATTGGCGTTCACAGTTGGTCGAACGGCGACAAACAAGCAACGGACTATCCAAAGGATTCGTTAGTGCACCAACCCTACATCGACTATTACAAAGATATGGGGATACCAAAACCAAGTGAATTTTATTTTTTCACTATTGAACAAGCCCCGGCAGACGGTATGTACTACATGAGTGAGGGAGAGTTAGAACTCTATGGGCTTGGCAAATACAATAAAGACCCGGAAACTGCATTGACGGATAACATTGATAAAATAATGCTATCTCAAATTAGCAAAGCGACTCAAATATTAAAGTCTGAGAAAGTTTGGTTCGATTATGGAAATTACTACGCGAACACACCACTGTATATGTTGAAAGATGATGGGAAAGGTAATTCGCAAAAAGCATATTTAATTAGACCGACCAAAGTCGGGGACGATTACCAAAAGTTAGGACACAATGAAAACTTCGGATTAGACGTCTATCGATACGATACAAATATGCATCTTGCCGCTGATAAGGTTAAGCCAGAAAATGGCGGAAACACGGCTTACGAATTTGATTACGAGTTTGAAGGTGTTAAATATTATCTTCAACGTTACATCGATAGTGAATTTATACGTGATGGCGAAACTAAACCATTTTCAATTGCGTTAAATGTGCATGAGATGTTCCATCACTATCAAAGCAAAAACGTGAAATATCCTGACTGGTATAAACAAGATATAAACAACTATCCGTTAGATGCAAAACAAATCGAACTCAAGCTGATTAGTCAGAAAGTTTTCAGTGGTTTACCTGACAAATCATTGAGTAAAGAGACGCTAAGGAAGAAACTTAGACAATACGTCGCGTTAACGCACAAGCAAATGGAGCTTGATTCGACAGGTCTCGTGAGAAATATGGGGCTAGGTCAGGAGTTGTTTGAAGGGGGAGCAAAGTACGTTGAAGTGACAACCGTCAATCATCTCGGGGATTTTGACCAGACGTTCGTCTATGATGGATTCGATAAAATTGAGTTTGCTGACCATGATCAGGTCAAATGGCAGTACGCATGGGGAGTATTCTACGACACGGGCGCATCGGTCTTCTGGATTTTGAATGAGCTAGGCTACGATATGAGTAAGCTGTCGACGGGAACGGTTCCTTACTATGCAGCAGAGGCATTATTGGGCTCGTTCGATAAACAAGCGGTGTTAGATGATATCTACGCGAATGAAAACGTGTCTGGCTTCGCCGCGTTGGCAAACAAATTGGCCAACTTACCCAAAAAAGAGAAGCGTTCAGCTCGCCATAGCGAACATGACACTTTCTCTACTCGTGAGGCGATGATGACTCTTCACCACCACTAATTTAGAGACGAAAAAGACGCTACTGGTAGCGTCTTTTTTCATGATGTTGCCAAATAAAGTATGGCTGCCTATCAATCATTTTCTTGTTCGATAGGGCAAGAAACCTCAAACACTAAATCTTCGACTTTGCTCGGAGCTAACCTTTCTTCTTGTGGAATACTGAAGCGGCAAGCCATCATGTGATTGAACATGCCCCAATGGTTAAGTAAGCACTGGTCAAAATCTTTGGTTTCGTCTCGCCACGTTTCTACCATGAAAGGCGCAAGGCTTGCAGCTGAATGGGCAAACATGATCATCTGCCATTTCACTTCCCAAATCTTCACGGGTGTCTCTGGGTACTGTTCATTGTACTCGTCAGCAATGCTGTTCACTAACGCCTCAATCTCGCCAGTATTGTCGATAAAATAATCAAACAAGGCGTCTTCTTGGCGTACTGCATCGGCAATGAGTTGAATGGGTTGCTTAGCAATCAGCATGTGGGCAAGTAACTGCACCGAAAAGAGATACAGCTTTACATTCGCTGTTGCGTCTTTGGGAATGTTATCGAGAATGGTATGCAGATAGTTTTCCATATACTTGTGCAAACCATCGCTTATCGCATACCAAATCTGCTCTTTGCTACCAAAGTGGTGACGAATCAAGCTGTGTGATACACCTGCTTTATCACTGATGTTTCGTAAAGAGACACGCTCATACCCCAGCTCGCAAAACAGCTCGGTAGCAACTCTCATGATTTCGCATTTTGTCTTCTCAGCGTCTTGTGCGCTTCGGCGACCTTGTTTTCTTTCTACCATTTTCTCTATCAATCACTTGGGACGCGGTATTTCTACCAGAAATGGGCCGATATTTCATTAACTACGTGAGTGTTAATAGGAGCATAACAGAAAATTTTACTGCACACATGGAAAATAAACATTGAAACCAGTGATGAATTTAATATACTGCACGACTGTGCAATATGTAATTATGGGATTGGATATGATCATAAAATTGATAAATCGAAGGCAAGCAACGCATTGGTTTGCCTCGTTATTACTAGGCTCAATGCTCGTTGGTTGCAATCAAGCCAACTCTGAAATTGCCACACCGGTGATTACGCCAGTAAAGCTATGGCAAGTGCCTGCATTGAATGCGAGCGCACAGGATTCATTCATCGCAAAAATCGATGCGACCGACAGAGCGTCTTTGTCTTTCCAAGTGGCAGGGGAAATCGAATCTCTAAACGTGAAAATGGGAGCGAATGTCAGCAAAGGAGAAGTACTGGCTTTGCTTGAACCAAATGACTACCAACTGACGTTGGATGCCAAACGCGCAGAGTTTGAATTAGCCAAGACGGGGTTTGAACGCGCAAAGCAGTTGTATAAGAAAAAGCTCATTAGTACTGACACTTATGACCAGTCTGAGACCCAGTATAAAGCCGCTCAGGCATCACTAAAGCAAGCACAAGCTGATCTTAAATACACGAAGATTATTGCTCCGTTTGATGGCGTGATATCGATGACTTTCGCTAAAGAGCATCAAGTTGTAGCAGCTTCACAGCCAGTGCTCAATATCATTAATAACCAAGAGTTAGACGTTGTGTTTACCGTGCCTGTTTCATACGTTGAAGAAAATGGCTTAGAGAATATTGAGTTTTCTCCGCTGACCGTCACGATGGATAGCCGCCCCGAACTTCACGTCCCTGCTGTATTCAAAGAGATATCGACTCAACCCGATCCTGATACCAACAGCTATACAGCGACCGTGACGATGGAACGACCACAAACGATGAATTTACTCCCAGGAATGGCCGCGCAAGTCCATGCGTCCCATTCGCGCCAATCGACAGGTCTAAGTATTGCTGACAGTGCGTGGCTTGCCCGAACCGATCGGACGGGTGAACTGTTCTTGTTCAATCAGGTGACGGAAACAATCAGCCGAGTTGATGTTCAGTTCGACTCAAATGGCAAGCTCGTGTCCGGCTTGTCTGCAGGTGACCTCATCATAGAGGCGGGTGTCGATCGTTTGGTTGAAGGACAAAGGGTAAAAGCATGGACGAAGGAAGGGGGTATTTAGCATGAAGTTTTCCAAGCTAGCAGTGTTAACCCTCACCGTTGCCACTTTGATGGGGTGCAAACCAGAGGTCGAGCATCGCAGCAAAAATGGTATGACGGTTGAAACATTCAATGTTCAAGCGCCCATTGCGACGCAACACCGGAGTTTCAATGGCCAAGTGGTACCAGCGGAGTTGACTCCGTTGGCGTTTCGTCTTGAGGGAGAAATCATCGGAATCATGGTGCAGGAAGGTGATCACGTGGAGAAGGGCCAAGTGATTGCCATGTTAGATGACAGCAAGCACCGAGATAACCTATCCGATGCTCAAGCGCGTTTTGAGCTTGCTTTAAAGCAGTTCAAACGTGGTGAAGAATTGCATGTAAGCAAGATGATATCTAAAGCTGAACTTGATCAGCTACAAGCTAACTATAAGTTGGCCAATGCGCATCTTGGATTAGCCCAATCTCGGATCAGTTACACGCGGCTTAAGGCCCCGTTTAGCGGCGTGGTCTCTAGTGTGATCAAACAAAAACATGAAGTTATCCAGCCTGGCGAGAGCGTTGCAACGGTTTATCGAAGTGATGATGTTTACGTCAAAGTAAGTGTTTCAGACTCAGTGCTCGCTATGTTGAGGCCACAAGTCGGGTCGAGAGGTTACAAACCCAAAGCGACGTTTTCTGGACATGAAGGCGAGTATGAAATGCGTTACTTGGAGCATACCAGTGAACTGCACCCAGAGAGTCAAACCTATGAATTTTGGCTAACAATGCCACAAGTAGAGGATGAAATTCTGCCCGGTACGGGCGCTAAGATTGCCGTGGACCTAATGGAGGCTGGACTGCAAATGTCTCAGGCTTATCAACTGCCGATAACCGCTATCGAAGCGGGAGAGCAACAGCGTGAATTCTACGTGTGGAAACTTGAAAACAATAAAGTACACCGACATCAAATCACAGTTGATCAGATCAATGGCAAAGGCGCAGTTGTGCTCGATGGCATTAAACGTGGGGACGTACTGGTTAATTCGAGCCTACGGAAGCTCCGTGAAGGAATGGAAATAAAAGGAGCGCAGCTGTGAATATTGCTGAGTATTCAATCAAAAATAAAGTCATTAGTTGGCTGTTTCTCGTCATCCTTGCGATTGGTGGATACACCTCATTTATGGACTTAGGTCGCCTAGAAGATCCGGCATTCACTATCAAAGACGCGATGATCATATCGACTTATTCGGGTGCAACCTCCCAAGAAGTTGAAGAGGAGCTAACTTACCCGTTAGAAAAAGAGATCCGCAAGCTCCCTTATGTAGACCGGATTACCTCGACTTCATCCAATGGAATGTCCCAAATCATGGTCAGTATGGAAATGGAATATGGACCGGATGAGCTCCCTCAAATATGGGATGAAATGCGTCGTAAGATAAACGATCTACGGCCTAATTTGCCCAGCGGTGTGAATTCAATTCAAATCTTAGATGACTTTGGCGACGTGTACGGCATCATGCTGATGCTCACCGGCGAAGGATACGATTATATTGAGTTGAAACGATACGCTGACTACTTAAGCCGAGAGCTAGAACTGGTTGATGGTGTAGGTAAAGTTGCCATCGCGGGAGACCAACAAGAGCAGTTATTTGTTGAGATTTCATTGGAGAGATTGGCGGCATTAAACCTCGACATGAATACGGTCGTGGGGCTGCTGACACAGCAAAACAGCGTCCAATCTGCGGGCGAAGTGATGGTGAACGGTGAGTCGCTCACGATTCGCCCAAATGGCACAATGAATTCTGAGCAGCAGCTTCAAGACCTAATCATTCATGGTAGAGATACTGGTAATCTAATTCGACTTAAAGACGTCGCAACCATATCACGCGGGATTCAGGAGAAGCCGGCCAATATTGTCACTTATAACGGTAAGCCTGCGATAAACCTTGCGGTTTCCTTTGGTGCTGGGGTCAATGTTGTTGAAGTCGGAAAGAGCTTAGAGGCTGAAATCGCAAGCCTTGAAAACATCAAACCTGCCGGCGTCGAAATCAATTACTTCTACAACCAATCTGCAGAAGTTGACAAGTCAGTCGATGACTTTATTGTGAGTTTAGGTCAAGCCGTTGGGATTGTGATCATCGTGCTACTGTTCGCGATGGGACTGCGCAGTGGCATTATCATCGGTGCTGTTTTGCTACTAACGGTATTTGGCACCTTCATCATGATGAAACAAAACGATGTCGAATTGCACCGGATATCGCTCGGTGCTTTGATCATCGCGTTAGGGATGCTGGTCGACAACGCGATTGTGGTCGTAGAGGGGATACTGGTTGGCCTTAAAAAGGGGAAAACCAAACTTCAAGCTGCGGTTGATATCGTCAAGCAAACTCAGTGGCCTTTGCTAGGTGCCACCGTCATCGCGATTACCGCATTTGCCCCTATTGGTTTGTCTGAAGACGCGACGGGTGAGTTCATGGGCTCACTGTTTTGGGTACTGTGCTATTCGCTATTTCTAAGTTGGATCACCGCCCTAACGCTTACGCCTTTCCTCGCGAATTTGTTACTCAAAGAAGAAAAGCAACAGGGCAATGTTGAGGTCGACCCCTATAAAGGTATGTTATTTACTATCTTTGGATCCATCCTCAAGCTAGCCCTGCGTTTCCGTTGGTTGACCGTCGCGAGTATGGTGGGCTTACTTGTGGCTGCTGTAATTGGATTTGGCGCGGTGAAGCAGTCGTTCTTTCCACCGTCAAATACGCCTATGTTTTATGTCGATGTGTGGATGCCTGAAGGGACGGATATCCGACAAACATTGGCTGAGACTCAGAAAGTAGAGCAGTTCATCCGCGCGAAAGACAATGTTGATTTTGTTACTACCACGACTGGACAGGGTTTGCAGCGATTCGCCTTAACCTACCAACCAGAAAAAAGCTATGAAGCATATTCCCAAATTCAAGTGAGAACAGATGACCGTGACGCCATGTTTGCGCTGCTTGAAGAGTTGGATTCCGAGCTTTTAGCCGAGTTCGTGCAGCCGACATTCCAGTTCAAACTGATGGAATTTGGCCCTTCTCCGGCATCAAAAATAGAGGCAAGAATTACTGGCGCCGATCCCCAAGTGTTACGCAATATCGCCGTTGAAATTGAGGATATTCTAAATGCTGATCCAGGCGCTCGAAACGTACGTCATGATTGGCGTGAAAGAACCAAAGAGTTGGTACCGCAATTCAATGAATCAAAAGCAAGACGTTTAGGCATCTCAAAACAAGAGGTTTCAGAGACGTTAAAAATGGCATTTGGCGGAACGCCAATCGGCCTTCTTCGAGATGGAACAACGATGCTACCGATCATTGCTCGTTTACCAGAGCAAGAGCGAGTGGACTTTGAATCTATCGCTAACGTTAAGATTTGGAGTCCATCATTACAGACGTATATCCCCGTAGAGCAGGTGATTGATGGTGTTCAACTTGAGTGGCAAGAGCCGTTGATTCAGCGCCGTGATCGAAAAAGAACTTTGACCGTTCTTGCCGATCATGACGTACTAGGAGATGAAACGGCAGCGAGTTTGTTCTCTCGTATTCGTCCTCAGGTAGAGGCACTGCCTTTGCCGGAAGGTTATCAAATCTCATGGGGAGGGGAGTACGAATCATCCAAGGATGCTCAACAGGCATTGTTTGGCTCGCTTCCAATGGGATACTTACTGATGTTTATCATCACCATGCTGTTGTTTAACTCGTTAAGAAAACCATTAGTAATTTGGTTGACTGTGCCGTTGTCGGTGATTGGTGTGTCAATTGGTTTACTCGCGACCGATATGCCGTTTAGCTTCACCGCATTTTTGGGTCTATTAAGCCTAAGTGGGATGATATTGAAAAACGGAATCGTACTATTGGATCAAATTAACATTGAGCTAGATACAGGCAAAGACCCTTACTTAGCGGTATTTGATAGCGCGATTTCAAGAGTTAGGCCAGTCAGTATGGCAGCACTCACAACGATTTTAGGCATGATACCGTTGGTATTTGATGCTTTCTTTGGCTCTATGGCGATAACGATCATGGCTGGGCTTGGTTTTGCTACCGTATTAACCCTAATTGTCGTGCCTGTCCTGTTTGTCATATTTTATCGAATCAAACCATCCACTGCCGGATAAATTCATGGAATGAATACCGATTCGTATTAAGCCAGCCCAGTCATTGACTGGGCTTTTTTGTAATAACGACTCATTTGGCTATTAGACCAAAGTATTAATAGGTTGAGTAAAGCAATAAATAAGTTGATTCAGTGACTTATTCATAAAAATTATTCATTAATAACAAAACGCGCAGTTAATTCTGATACAAAGGTAGATATAGCTAATGACAAAAATGTAATAAATTCTACCTTCAATAGCTCATGAGAATAGGATGTGAGAAATCAGCAGTCTGTTTTATGAAAATGCTCAAATTTGAGAAAAAAGGCGAAAAAACAGTAATTTAGAAACTACTGATAAAAGTACTCTTATAAATTAATTAATTAAAAACAATGACTTAATATTGGTTAACAACTATATAACATTTCATTCCTTATGAGACTTTGTTCAACTTTATGCACTTAATTTAAGAAATTATTTGAACTGTCATATTTTCAGTTTAGCTTTAATAAATAGAACGAGAGCGGGAAGTCTCTCCAATAATATTAATAACAACGTTGGTTGGTGCTATTTCTTAGCATCAAACGATAACCAAAACTTACTGTTAAAATTGCTGTTAAGAATGGAGTCTCTTAATGAAAAAAATCGCTTTGATCACTGGATCAAAAGGCGGAATCGGTTCTGCTATTTCCTCTCAACTTGTTGACGATGGCTATCGAGTCATTGCCACTTATTTCACTGGAAAATATGAGTGTGCCAAAAAGTGGTTTGACGAAAAAGGCTTTACATCAGAACAAGTGCGACTGTTCGAATTAGATGTCACGGACACAGCCCAGTGTGCTGAGCGACTAGCAACGCTCCTTCAAGAAGAAGGTACGGTTGATGTTGTCGTCAACAACGCGGGTATCACACGCGATGGCGTTTTCAAAAAGATGAAAGCAGACGCATGGAAAGAGGTGATCGAAACGAACCTCAATAGCTTATTTAACGTCACTCAACCTGTTTTCGCCGCAATGTGTGAAAAGGGGGGTGGTCGTGTCATCAATATCTCTTCAGTGAATGGTCTTAAAGGTCAGTTTGGCCAAACAAACTACTCGGCAGCAAAAGCTGGGATGATTGGCTTTTCAAAAGCGTTGGCTGCCGAAGGGGCACGAAGTGGCGTGACAGTTAATGTTATCGCCCCAGGCTACACGGGCACACCAATGGTTGAGCAGATGAAACCTGAAGTCCTTGACTCAATCAAAGCGCAAATTCCGATGCAACGCCTTGCGACCCCCGAGGAAATTGCCAAGTCGGTCTCTTTCTTAGTCAGTGATGCTGCAGCTTACATTACGGGTGAAACCTTGTCCGTCAATGGCGGCTTATACATGCACTAAGGAGTGGAACATGGAAAAAGTATACATCGTTTCGGCAAAGCGCACTCCAATCGGAAATTTTGGTGGCACGTTGAAAGACATCAGTGCCGGAAATCTTGCTTCAATCGCTATCAAAGCGGCGCTAAATGAAGCCAATGTTAATCCTGAAGTCATCGACGAAGTGATTGTTGGCAACGTGATTGGGGCGGGGCAAGGCATGAGCGTTGGCCGTCAAGCATCAATTTATGCGGGCATTCCTGAAACCGTTCCTGCCTACACACTAAACATGGTGTGTGGTAGTGGTATGAAGACAGTCATGGATGCCGCGAGCCACATCAAAGCCGGTGACGCTTCCGTAGTGGTTGCGGCGGGTGTGGAAGTCATGTCGCAAATCCCTTTTACCGTATCCGGCAATATTCGCGACGGTCACAAAATGGGCAACATGGCTCTAACAGACTTGCTGATTAATGATGGCTTAACCGATGTGTTTAACCAATATCACATGGGTGTAACGGCAGAAAACATCGCTAAGCAAGTAGGGATCTCGCGAGAGCAACAAGACGAATATGCCTTAGCGAGCCAAATGAAAGCCGTAGCCGCGATTGAGGCGGGTAAGTTTAAAGATGAGATTGTTGCCGTTGACGTGAAAAAACGCCGCGAAACTATCGTCTTTGATACGGATGAATACCCGAAAGCGACTGCGACCTTAAGTGGATTAGAAAAACTGCGTCCTGCATTTGACAAAGAAGGGTCAGTGACCGCGGGTAACGCGTCAGGAATCAATGATGGCGCAAGTGCGGTTGTACTCGCGAGTGAGTCGGCAGTGAAAGATCTGGGTTTGCAACCTATCGCAGAGCTGGTGAGCTACGCGCAATCTGGTCTTGATCCAAAGATTATGGGATTAGGTCCTGTTGAAGCGGTATCGAGTGCTTTGCTGAAAGCAGACTTAACCACTGATGATATCGACTTGTATGAACTGAATGAGGCATTTGCGGCACAAGCACTCGGGGTTATTCATCAATTGGCAGACGAGCAAAATGTCTCTATCTCATCCATCTTGGATAAAGCCAATGTTAACGGTGGCGCTATCGCGTTAGGTCATCCACTGGGGGCATCAGGCAACAGAATACTGGTTTCGCTTATTCACGAACTCAACCGAAGTAAAGGCAATTATGGTGTCGCTTCACTTTGCGTTGGTGGTGGAATGGGCACTGCTGTTGTAATTAAATCAATTGCTTAACGCTACTAGTTAAGTGAACTGAATTCGTAATTAAATGGAATTAACTCAGGAGTAATACTCATGTATACCGATTTTTTCAAAACGTTTACCGATCAAACAGAAAAAGGCTTGGAGCCATACATCAAGTTCAACAAGCTTGTGACTAAAAATGTCGAAGTGCTAACAGAGCTTCAACTGAATGCGATTCGCACATACAGCGAAATGGGTCTAACGCAGATGAAAGCAGCGAGCGAAGTGAAAGATGTTACCTCACTGACTGCTTTTAACGGTCAGCAACTGAACACGCTGACTAAGCTTTCTCAGCAAATGATCGACGATAGCAACAAGCTACAATCTATCGCTAAAGAGTTCAAAGAAGATGTTGAGCAACTCACAACGGAAAACCTTAAGACAGTGACTCCTGCATAACACTGTGATTTATTGCCGCCTTCAATGGCGGCTTTTTTCCGATCTTAGGAGTAATACTATGTATCAAAACTTCTTTTCGGACTACCTTGTTAAGCTCCAAGAAACCAATCAAAAGTGGTGGGAAGATCTAGAACAGAGCAGGGCAGCCGTAAACTCTCCCCTCAATAAAGCGATGCAGGAAGTCAATTTCGAAGATACGGCCAAATTATTTGAAAGCGCCGCCAATCAACCTGCTGCGCTGTTACAAATTCAAGCCGACTGGTGGCAGCAACAGCTTCAGATATGGCAAAACGTAGCGCTCGCGGGCAACACGAATGATGTAGTAACGCCTGAGCGTGGTGACAAACGTTTTTCAAATGAAGAATGGCAGCAAGATGTGTTCTCTAACTTTATTAAACAGTCCTATTTGTTGTTTAGTAAAACGTATCTGCAAACCATTGATAGCATTGAAGGGCTGGATGAGAAAGCCAAAGAACGTATCAGTTTCTTTTCTCGTCAAGCGATCAATGCCTTGTCGCCAAGCAACTTTATCGCGACCAATCCAGAGCTGCTTAAGCTAACCATAGAGCAGAATGGTGAGAACCTGTTAACAGGATTAGACCAACTTAAAGCAGATTTAGAATCGAGTGCGGATATTCTAAAAATTCGCATGACGAACAATAACGCGTTCAGACTAGGCGACGATGTTGCGAACACCGCAGGTGATGTCGTTTATAAGAATGAGCTGTTTGAATTGATTCAATACAAGCCTCTAACTGAAACGGTCAACGCGGTCCCGCTGTTGATTGTCCCTCCTTTTATCAACAAGTACTACATCCTTGATCTTAGAGAAAAGAACTCAATGGTTCGTTGGCTCCTAGAGCAAGGACACTCGGTGTTCATGATCTCTTGGCGCAACCCAGGTGCTGAGCAACGCGACGTTGAGTTCGGTGATTATGTTACCGAAGGTGTAGCAAAAGCGGTCTCGGCTATTGAATCTATCACTGGCCAAGAGCAAATTAACGCCGCAGGTTACTGTATTGGTGGAACGGTATTGGCAAGTACAGTGGCATATTATGCTGCTAAGAGAATGAAGAAACGCATCAAAAGTGCGACTTTCTTTACGACCTTGCTTGATTTCGCGCAGCCTGGAGAAGTGGGCGCGTACATCAATGAAACCATTATTGATGCCATCACGAAGCAAAACGATGCTAAAGGGTATATGGATGGTCGCTCATTGAGTGTTACCTTCAGTTTGCTAAGAGAAAATAGCCTGTACTGGAACTACTATGTGGACAATTACCTAAAAGGAAACAGTCCGGTAGATTTCGACCTGTTGTACTGGAATAGTGACAGTACAAACGTGTCTGCAGCAAGCCATAACTTCTTACTACGAGAGTTGTATCTTCACAACAAGTTGGTGCAAGACAAAGGGGTTAAGATTGGAGGGGTATGGATTGACCTCAATAAAATCAAGATTCCGAGCTACTTTGTGTCAACCAAAGAAGACCACATCGCACTATGGCAAGGCACGTATCGAGGCGCGTTGAACGTAGGTGGTAATAAAACGTTTGTTCTTGGTGAGTCTGGACATATTGCTGGTATCGTCAATCATCCTGCTAAAGGTAAGTACGGTTACTGGACGAACGATAATCTCGATGACAATGCAGACGAATGGTACAGCAATGCCCAGCACACTGAAGGGTCTTGGTGGACACATTGGAACCAATGGTTGTTAAGTTTCAATCCGGAAGAACAGGTTGAACCCTTCCCTATAGGCAATGAGGATTTCCCGGTCATTGATACCGCCCCTGGCCAATACGTCAAGCAAGTACTCCCTATTCAAAGCTAACGTAATCACTCTTCCCCTAACTATGTTAGGGGATTTTTTTATCTATCCTTTTGTAACTCTTCTATTTCTCACTTGTGTGAGTTACGAACTTTTATTTTGTTTGTAAACTGATTGTGATTTTGTTTAATTGGTATGAATCAACCGCATGGAGGGGCAAGAATGAAGACAATCGGTGTCATTGGCGGCATGAGTTGGGAATCGACGGTCACTTACTATCAGGGGCTTAACCAAGGGATCAAAGAGAGACTAGGTGGTCACAACTCTGCCAAGGTCCTGATCAATAGTGTCAACTTCGCTGAGATTGAACAAATGCAGCGTGATGGTGCATGGGATAGTGCGGCGGTTGTACTCTGCAAGGCCGCCCAATCATTAGAAAAAGCGGGCGCAGATTTCATTCTTATTGCTACCAACACAATGCATAAACTAGCAGATCAAATTGAAGAGTCGATATCGATTCCTCTTCTGCATATTGCGGATGCAACAGGGCACGAGTTGACACGTCGCGGTATCCGCAAAGTTGGGCTACTAGGCACCGCATTTACAATGGAAGAGGAATTCTACAAGCAGCGAATTACCAATAAATTTGGCATCGAGGTGATCGTACCAAATGGCGTACAAAGAAAGTTAGTTCACGATGTGATTTATGACGAGTTGTGCCAAGGAAAGCTCAATAGACGTTCGAAACATGATTATCAAACCATCATTGAAGAGCTTGCAATGAATGGCGCACAAGGGGTGATACTGGGTTGTACTGAGATTGGTTTATTGGTCAATCAAACGGATACCGAAATCGCCTTGTTTGATACGGCAGCAATACATGTACAGGAAGCGATAAAAGAGGCATTGAATGAATCGTAATGTTTGGCTTTTATCGATTTGCCAAGCGTTACTAATGACAGGCAATATACTTCTTATCTCTGTCGTCGGTCTTGTTGGTAAGGCGCTAGCGCCAGACTCTAGCTTGATCACCTTACCCGTGGCGATGCAGTTTTTAGGGCTGATGTCCGCGACCATTCCCGCCTCTCTCATTATGGGTAAACTTGGGCGCAAAATTGGTTTCAGTCTTGGCAACGTCATTGGTATCAGCGGTGCGTCAGTTTCCACTTATGCGCTGGCTACGCAGCAGTTCCAGTTGTTTTGTGTGGGCACTTTTTTACTCGGGATCGGAATAGGGTTTGGCACGCTATACCGATTTGCTGCTATCGAGGTGTGTGATGAGAGCGCGCGTCATCGAGCTATCTCTATTTCCATGGCTGGTGGGGTTATTGCGGCGATACTTGGCCCTAATCTCGCGGTTTATGCTCAGCAGTGGTCAAACGATGGTCTCTATGTTGGAGCCTTTTTAGCGTTGATTGTTTTGAACATTATGGCGTTGTGTTTATTGCAAACGATACGCTTTCCAAAACAAAGCCTTGCCTCTGTTAAAGTAAACGCAGACCCGCTTAAAACGATTGTTGCTGCACCAAACTTTATGCTGGCGGTGTTTGCTGCGATGGTTGCCTACGCCGTTATGAATATCTTAATGACAGCCACCCCTCTAGCCATGATTGGTTGCGGTTTTGAATTTGATAAGGCGGCAGGTGTTATTGAGTGGCATGTGTTAGGAATGTTTGTCCCTGCATTTTTTACAGGTCGGTTGATTGAACGATTTGGCCCCCGAAACATGATCCTTGCTGGTGGCGTGCTGTTCGTTCTTTGTATTGCAGTCAATATACATGGCCAGTCCATTTGGCACTTCTCAAGTGCTCTGGTGCTGTTAGGAGTAGGGTGGAACTTTATGTTTATCGCAGCTACGGGATTGTTTAGCCAATCATACTTGCCTCATAACAAATCAAAAGCACAAGCATTTAATGAGTTCTTCGTCTTTAGCTGCGTTACTATCACAGCTTTATTATCGGGTTGGTTGGAGTCAACGGTCGGTTGGGAGGCGATGAACATCTACGTTCTACCGTTTGTTGTGGCCGTCATCGGAATGTTTGGTTTTTCAAACCACATATCAAAAAGCGTAGCGGCTTAGTAGCTAATTAAAGCAAAGAGGCAGAGCTGATTACTCTGCCTCTTAAGCTATTTCGATATTGTTCTAGCTAGTTAGAATGGAAACTGTGAAAACTGCTCGGCGATGATGTTATCAGCAATGTATTTGTGAGCAGCAGTCGTTGGATGTGTAACTCCCCAAAATACATATTTATCTGAACCATACAGCGCACACTCGTTGGTAAAACTGTGGCTGTACAGATAGTCAGCCGCAGAGCTACGGTTGATGTTTAAACACGCATCAGTGGCATTTTCAAACCCATGCTGTTGTGGATGACTTGTCATAGACTCGAATAGAGAATATGCGTCATACAAGGCAATGTTCATCCCTTGCTGCTTGTAAAGCTCCGCTTGCTCTGTAATGAACTGATTGAATTCGATAATTTTAGCGCGAACCTTTTCGATTTCTTCTGGCGTTGAATACTTAAATTGAGGCGCTTTCGTCGCATCTGGCAGGGTAAGCATGATTAAGTGATTTGCTCCTGCATCTTTCAGGCGAATCAGCGCACTGCTCAAATCGGCTTTGACGTCAGACACCTCACGGTTGTAGTTCATAAAGTCGTTTAGCCCGAACTCCAACGTGAACAGCGTTTGTGAAGGATCGTAATTCTTTGCCATTTTCATGTAAGTCAAATAGGAGGTGACTTGGTCGTAGATGCCGGTCAGTGCAACGTATTGATTGGTTCCTGCTGCGCCTCCTACTGCCCAGTTATAGAGTGGTAAGCTTTTCTCTTTGGCTAAATATTCCGTCCAAACAAATCCATTACTAAAGTGGCCCAAGAACCATGAGTTTCTATTTGGGAATACCCATTGTGAACCGTTGAAAAGATTTCCTGTATCGGAAAGGCTATCGCCAAACGCTACAACTCGGTTAATTGTCGCGGTTGGAGCGTTGTCGTTTGTCCAAATAGAGTGGTTGTACGAGAAACGATTGTCTGACGCATAGTACAACATATCTGCGGTATCGTGATCGACTGCGAGTGTTTCTTTACAACGTTGTGCTATCTCATTTTGTGGTGTTGCTGTATAGAACATATTTTTAAAAGAGACAGAAGACCACCAGTAGCCATCGATAGTGTAATAACTGCCATCTTCATTTAACGCCCATTCCCAAGTTGAGGCCGGATCGTCGTGTGTCTGTGCTGGTCGATACCAACATTTAACGTAAGTGTATGTTTGGTCGTCTTGCACTGACTGGCTGTAAGCCGCTGTGACGGCTTCGGGTGTTGTTGGGAGCGTGTCGGCCAATGCAGGCAGTGCCGCGAAAATACTAGCCAATAGAAGGGTATGTTTCATAACGTTCTCTTTCTTGTTGTTAGAGCTAAAACTCCACTAAAGATATCACGAGAGAATAATTAAAATAAAAAAATAGCGGCAGTGAATGATTGATTTATTGAATAAAGATCAAATTCTAAATAATTAGAAAATACTAAATTAGACTATGGGATATAAACACTATAAGTATAAGTGTTACTAATTTTCTGATTTGGAAAAGGTTATATTTAAGAGCAGTGCAACTTGTAGCTATATTTATAATAAGAAATGACTAGCCTCTTTGCGTTTTATTTATTTTTCAATAAATTCAATTGCTTACTATGTTTTTTTTGAAGCCTAAAAAGTAGGTTGTTTATTAATAAATTGAACGTTTATATACGTGGTGATAGATTTTTTGGTTAAACGTTTGCGTGATATTAATAATGTTAACGCTTAGCTTAATAGGACATTGTTAATAACTTTTTTCTGATTTTTTCATTAATTTAATTTAGATTGAGATCGGCTCGGACAAACAGTGCTTACTTGGGCGGCGTCGAATCGAGACAAATCAGAAGGCGATCCACCATGAGCCTTGGACAGTGACTGGCGGATCGGGTTAATGCAACGCTTTCGATGTGGGAAGTAAAAGAGGGTGTTGTAAAAGGGGCTTCCACGTCCGAAGCGTTTAAAATTGCTCTTTAATCAGCTGAACAAGTTCGCTCTCAGTTTCAGGCGGGCGCGCAAGCTCCAACAAACATTCAGCGCCACCTTTAAGCATGTACGCCGTTGTGGTGCAATGGTCGTGATGAAACCACTTACCGTTGATACAGACATCGGTGTAGCAGCGACGGTCTTTCTTAAGTTCCATTTGTTCTCTCCTTGTTAACTAATGGTGTCAATTGTTAAGTTAACGGCACTAGGCTGGGAGAGGAATGATGTAGATCAACCTTAACTCATCAAGAAAAAAATGGGTCCATTCGGACCCAAAAAATTAGCGCAGTGTTATGTAGGAATCTTTTATGCTTTCGCAAACTTGTAAGTGCGATAGCCGCCAATCAGGTTACGAGCTTTGAAGCCGTTATTAACGAGCTGACGATATGCGACGTTACCACGTAACCCAACTTGACAGTAGATAACAATCTCCTTGTCTTTTGGTAGTTCGTCCATACGGTGTCGCAATTGGTCTACAGGAATGTTGATCGCATCTTTGATAAAGCCAACATTTTCAAGTTCGCCAGGGTTACGTACATCGAGCAGGACTTGCTCGTCTGTCAATGAGTCCATTTCATCAAAGTGAATCGGGGTGGCGTCGCCCTTAATGATGTTGTTTGCTACAAATGCCGCTTGGTTGATCACATCTTTGGCACTGCCGTATGGCGGCGCGTACGTGAGCTCAAGGTGCTGAAGCTGCTCGACAGTCATGCCCGCACGTTGTGCAACAGCCATTACATCAATTCTTTTATCGACACCGTCTTTACCCACTGCTTGAGCACCGAAGATCTTGCCTGTTTTTGGATCGAACAACATCTTGAACGAAACAATCTCAGCGCCTGGGTAGTAACTTGCATGGCTTGCGGTATGAACGTAGACCTTTTCGTACTCAACACCATCACGTTTAAGTTGTTTCTCGTTTTTGCCCGTTGAAGCAACCGCGAGGTCAAATATCTTACAGATAGCGGTGCCTTGTGTACCTTGATAAGTTTCTCTGCGTCCAAGCATATTATCGGCAGCCATGCGACCTTGACGGTTAGCAGGGCCAGCAAGCGGAACCAAAGTTTGTGCACCTGTGACAAAGTCTTTTTCTTCGACCGCATCACCCACAGCGTAAATGCTAGGATCGCTGGTCTGCATCATTTCATTGGTGTAGATACCACCTAGTTCACCAATTTGAAGCCCTGCTTCTTTTGCCAACTTAGTCTCAGGGTGCACACCGATAGCCATGATTAAGATGTCAGTAGTTAGTGACTCACCATTGCTTAGAGTAAGATTGAGTTCACCTTCAATATGCTGGTGTTCGGTATCTTCACCAGAGCCGATGCTGGCTATATGCTCGTTCGGCACGTACTCGATAGCTTGAAGAGCAACGCCTAGTTTAAGGTCAATACCTTTTTGACGAATTTCAGCGTGAGCAAAGCCCGCCATTTCACGGTCGACAGGTGTCATCACCTGATCGGCCATCTCAATTAGCGTGGTTTTAATTCCCAATTGGTGGAAGGCTTCCATCATTTCTAGACCGATGAATCCACCACCGACAACCGTTGCGTGCTCTGGCTTGTTCATCTGGATCGTTTGAATGATACGATCCATGTCTGGGATGTTACGCAGCGAATGGGTTAGTGGGTTATCAATACCAGGGATTGGAGGTACGATAGGGCCTGCGCCAGGGCTAAGAAGCAAGAAGTCATAGCTTTCTGTATACTCGCTATTATCCAATAGGTTCCTAACAGTAACCTGCTTGTTGTGTCGATCAATGGATATGACTTCGTTCATAACACGAACATCAACGTTAAATCGAGCTAAGAAGCTTTCTGGAGTTTGCAAGAGGAGCTTACTTCTATCCTTAATGTCACCACCTATGTGGTATGGCAAGCCGCAATTGGCGAACGAGACGAAACTTCCTCTTTCGAACATGATGATTTTTGCATCTTCACTCAAGCGACGAGCACGTGCTGCGGCTGATGCTCCACCAGCAACGCCACCAACAATAAGAATCTTTGTCATTACCTAACTCCAAATTTAATCGAAAGTACTTAATAAACCACTCTCTGTAAAAAGAGTGGTTTATTATTTACTTTTCTAAAGAGACGAAAGGGCCTCGTTCGAACATGATAATTTCTGCGTCTTCGCTTAATCTTCGAGCACGCGCAGCCGCAGAAGCACCACCAGCTACACCACCAACGATAAGAATCTTAGTCATTTGAAACTCCGTTATTGAAAACCTAATTTTTTAAGAAAATATGCTGCCGGACACAGGCCAGTAAAGGCACTTTGGATCAAGTTGACCCCGACAAATACCGTTAACCAAACAAACCCACTATGCACGGTTACCGTAAATATAACTGAGAGTAGAACCATACTTCCTGCTAATACTCGGATTGCATTTTCAAGTGTCATGTCGTTCTCCTTCGTGTCCATTTTCCTTGATGAAAACTACTATAGAACTTTAATTTAGAGAAGTCTAATGTTAATTTAGCTAATTTTAAAATTACTAAATTAGTATTGACTAAATTATGTTGTTTAGTATTATCTAATTTAACTGACTAACTGGAGACGAGCCATGAATGATCAAACAGTTAACATCGCAGAAATGAAGAAGAATGCGGTAGAAGCTGCTGAGCTATTGAAAGTAATGGCGCACCCAGAGCGACTCATGGTGCTGTGTCAATTGACTGAAGGCGAAGTCGGCGTTGCCGCACTACAAAGTAGCTCTACGCTGAGCCAATCAGCCTTCTCGCAACATTTAACCGTGTTAAGAAAACACGGGTTAATCAAGTTCCGCAAAGAGTCTCAACAAGTTTTCTATTCGCTGGACGATGAACGCGTTGTTCAGCTTATCCAAAATTTACAAACCACGTTTTGTGGTTAACGGTTTATTAATTTAGCTAAGAGGTAGTTATGGCTTTCACGATCCCATGGGAATCATTGGCAGGAGGCATTTTATTGGGAATATCAGCGACGATTATGTTGTTGATTAACGGGAAAATTGCAGGCATCAGCGGCATTATGACTGGGCTACTCACCCCTAAGTCATCCGATTTCGCATGGCGCTTGTTATTTGCTATTGGCATGGTCTCTGGCGGTGTCATTGGTGTGTTGGTATTTAACGGTAGTATCCCATTGCACTATGAAAGTAGCAGTTGGGTACTGGCACTTGCGGGGGTGCTTGTTGGTATAGGTACTCGTCTAGGAAACGGCTGTACGAGTGGACATGGTATTTGCGGTATTGGTCGATTATCCAAACGTTCAATTGTCGCAACTCTGATCTTTATGACCGTTGCAGCCATTACCGTGTTTGCACGATTTCATCTTTTATAAACCTTAGTGAGAGACACAATGAATAAAGTAATTTTCCGTTTAACGTCTTTGTTTGCAGGGATTTTATTTGGGTTAGGGATGATTATTTCAGGTATGGCTGACCCTGCAAAAGTTGTCGGGTTTTTGGATGTTGCTGGGCAATGGGACCCAAGCCTCGCTTTTGTGATGGGCGGTGCGTTGTTGGTATTTATGCCAGCCTACTTTTTCGTCATTAAGCCTAGAACACGTCCTGTTGTCGCGGGTGAGTTCTGCCTTGCTAAAAAAGACAAAATCGACAAGCGATTAGTGAGCGGCGCAGTGGTCTTTGGTTTAGGTTGGGGTTTAGCGGGTATTTGCCCGGGTCCTGCAATGTCTAGCTTGGCTCTAGGGAACATGGGTGTTTGGCTGTTCTTTGCCAGCATGATGGTGGGATTGGGAGGAACAAACCTACTGATTTGTATGAAAAATAGCCGAGAGTCGCAAACGCAAGCTGCGTAACGACTACAATGGATGAAACAAGCGTGATGGAGTGGTGATGATGAGAAGGATGAGTTTGAGTGTTGCTATTGCCTGTTCAATAGCAATGGGAGCAAATGCGCAGCAAAATGAACAACTGTACACCGTCAATTTGGAGCCACTTTCACAAGTTATTCATTTAGACGGGGTGGTGCAGCCTATCAATCAGGGGACGGTTGCGGCGCAAACATCGGGCCGTATCGTAAGTTTGAATGTTGACGTGAATGACTATGTCAAAGAGGGGGCTGTTCTACTCGAAATCAGTGCCGTGCAGCAATCCGCCTCTTTGGATGCGGCTCAAGCTCAACTTTCCAGTGCCGAGGCTCAAAATAGAGAGGCTCAGGCACAACTGAAGCGCTTTACACAATTGTTTCCCAAAGGAGCGATTTCCCAAGATCAGATGGATTCAGCTCAAGCGCGAGCCAGAAGTGCAGCGGCTTCCGTCAAATCGGCGCAAGCAAACGTGGAACAAGCCAAAGAACTGTTGGGATACACCAGTGTAACCGCACCGTATGATGGCATTGTGACCAAGCGACATGTGGAGTTAGGAGAAACCGTCGCACCCGGTACGCCGTTACTGAGTGGCTTCGCCCTTAATGTGCTGCGTGTCGAAACCGATATTCCTCAACGTTACCAAGCAAGGGTAGAAACCGTCGAGCAGTTCCAAGTGGTTGCCCCAAGTGGCGAGGAAATCACGCCTATCGAGATGAGTTTGTTCAGTTATGCCGATCCTCAATCTCATACTTTCAAGATTCGATTATCGCTACCGGAAAACACGGAAGCTGTTGTACCGGGAATGTGGGTTAAAACTGAATTTGTCTATGGTGAGAAAGAGACATTAGTCATTCCCTCTACGGCAGTTGTACGCAGAGGTGAACTCAGCTCTGTCTACCGGATTCAAAACCAGCAACGTGTGTTGAATCCTGTTCGCTTAGGTCAAGAGTATGGGGATTATGTAGAGGTTTTATCTGGGCTTGAAGAGGGCGATGTGATCTCAACGGTTGCGTTGGCGCCAAAAGGAGAGTGATGATGGATAACCGATTAGGGATTTCAGGTCGTATCGCAGCTGCGTTCCAAAACTCCGCGATGACGCCACTTTTGGCTCTCGTCGGGATCTTAATGGGCGTGTTTGCCGTAATCGTCACACCAAAAGAGGAAGAGCCGCAAATAGATGTCACCTTCGCGGATGTCTATATTCCATTTCCAGGTGCTTCACCGAAAGAAGTAGAAAGTTTGGTTACCACCCCAGCCGAGCAAATCATCTCCGAAATCCAAGGTATCGATAAGCTTTATTCGTTTTCGCAGCCCGACGGCGCGATGATCGTTGCGATTTTCGAAGTCGGTGTGAGTCGAAATGACGCGGTGGTAAGACTTTATAATAAACTCTATTCAAACAAAGATTGGATGCCTCAAGGCATTGGCGTTGGTGAACCTATCATTAAACCGAAAGGCATTGAGGATGTGCCGATTGTGAGTTTGACGTTAAGTGATCACTCGGGCCGTCTAGATCAACAACAACTCACACAAGTTGCTCATGGGTTAGAAACTGAACTCAAGCGCATTCCTGGTACACGCGATATCTACACGATCGGGGGGCACAATACCATTGTCGATGTGCGTCTTGATCCCGCGAAAATGAACAGCTTTGGTATCACATTGGATCAATTGAACCAACATTTACCTTCTGCGAATAACAGTTCACCGATGCTGCGCCTTACTCATGATAACCAAGAGTTCCCAGTGCAAATTGGCCAGTTTCTAACACGTGTGCAAGAAGTTAAGCAATTGGTGATTGGTTTACATAATAATGCTCCTGTCTATCTTCAAGACGTCGCGGACGTCACCTTGGGGGCCAACACACCCACGCAAAACGCATGGACTAGCGATAAGCAGCAGATTTACCCAGCGGTAACTTTGGCCATCGCTAAAAAAGCGGGCGAAAACGCGGTTAATGTCGCGCAAGCGATTGAAAGCCGAGTTCAAGAGCTTGAAAATCAACTTATTCCAAAGAGCGTCACGGTCAAGATCACGCGAGATTACGGCAAAACAGCAGCGGATAAGAGTAATACACTCATCGGCAAGTTGGCATTTGCAACCGCCGCGGTCGTGATTCTTGTTCTGCTTACCATGGGGTGGCGCGAAGCCTTTGTTGTTGGTTTTGCAATCATCGTGACACTTATGATCACCTTGTTCGCCTCTTGGGCATGGGGTTTTACACTCAATCGCGTCTCTCTGTTTGCGCTTATCTTTTCTATCGGGATTCTTGTCGACGACGCTATCGTTGTCGTTGAAAACATCCACCGTCATATGTCGCAGGGGAAAGCGAAACTGAGCGAGCTTATCCCTAGTGCAGTAGATGAAGTAGGTGGACCGACGATCTTAGCGACGTTGACGGTTATCGCAGCGTTGTTGCCAATGGCGTTTGTGAGTGGGCTAATGGGACCTTATATGAGCCCAATTCCGATCAACGCGTCAATGGGGATGCTGATTTCATTGGTGGTCGCGTTTGTGGTTTCTCCTTGGTTAGCTAGCAAGGTATTAAAGCCGGCAGCACACGGAGAATCAAAATCCGGCGGTACTTTCTTCCACCGAATCATGTCACCCTTTGTCACCGCAAAAGCGCAGGGCAGAAATCGATTTATGTTGCTGCTTGCGATCTTAGCGCTGATTGCCGGATCCGTTATGTTGCCAGTGGTTCAAGCCGTTGTATTGAAAATGCTGCCATTCGACAACAAGTCGGAATTCCAAGTGGTATTGGATATGCCAGAGGGAGCGTCATTGGAGAAAACTCAGCGTGTGCTATTTGAAATGGGCGCGCAGCTCGATAATGTGCCGGAAGTCACTGATTACCAAATCTACGCTGGTACGGCTGCGCCGATTAACTTTAACGGTCTTGTTCGTCATTACTTTATGCGCAATCAATCTCATCAAGGTGATATTCAAGTGAACTTGATTGGGCGGAAAGAGCGCGATCGAGACAGCCATGAGATTGCTTCTGCGGTTCGTCCTTTGTTAAACGAAGTCGCGCAAAAGTTTGGTGGCAAAGTCAAAGTGGTTGAAGTTCCACCGGGGCCGCCAGTGTGGTCGCCAATTCTTGCCGAAGTATACGGACCAACGCCGGAGCTTCGTCATCAGGCTGCTCGCGAGATTCGACAAATCTTTAAAGGTACAGAAGACATTGTTGATGTGGATATGTACTTACCTGAATCACACCAGAAGTGGCAAGTTGTAATCGACCGAAGCAAAGCCGCACATTTTCAAGTGCCTTATGGTGCGATTGTTGATGCGCTCGCTACCTCGGTGGGCGGAAAACCGGTCAGTTACCTACATAGCGAACACAGCAAATATCCGGTTCCGATTCAAGTTCAGGGGAGTGAGAGCGCTAAAGTAAGGCTAGAGCAAGTTCTGAACATGAAGGTGGGCAGTGTTAATGGTCATGCTTATCCACTGTCTGATTTGGTGTCTGTCCGTCAAACACGTATGGATGACTATATCGTACACAAAGATATGGTGCCGATGGTGATGGTGGTCGGTGATATGTCTGGTTCGGTCGATAGTCCACTGTATGGCATGTTTACTATTGGCAGCGCGATCGATGAGAAAATGGATGTCGAGCAATTCTATGTCAACCAACCAGATGGTTTGCAAGGCATCTCTATTTTGTGGGATGGTGAATGGACCATTACATACGAAACTTTCCGCGATATGGGCATAGCGTATGCGATAGGGATGGTATTGATTTACTTGTTGGTGGTCGCTCAGTTCAAATCCTATCTTGTTCCACTCATCATTATGGCGCCAATTCCGTTGACGATTATAGGCGTTATGCCGGGGCACGCGTTGCTAGGGGCTCAGTTCACTGCAACATCTATGATTGGCATGATCGCGCTCGCAGGGATTATTGTCCGCAACTCAATTCTGTTGGTGGACTTCATTAACCAACAAGTTGAAGAAGGGGTTGAGTTTTCAGAAGCGGTGATTCAATCGGCCGCGGTGAGAGCAAAGCCTATTATGCTGACGGCACTGGCGGCAATGATTGGCGCGGTGTTCATTCTCGACGACCCAATATTTAATGGACTTGCGATCAGCTTGATATTCGGCATCTTTGTTTCTACCGTACTCACTTTGCTCGTAATACCCGTCCTGTATTATGTCGCGATGAGAAAGCGCTTTGCTTAGGGCGTGTTGACTAAACTAAAACCCCGCAACGTATCAGCGGGGTTATTTTATTTGATCAGGGTAATAGGGCAATGGTCGCTGAGCTTGTACCGAAATAAATCGTCAGTCTTGTAGTTACGCTGCTCGATTTTAGAAACTGAGATTTGATCACTGGTAATCACATGGTCAATCAAAGAGCGGAACTGGTGAGTCTTGCTTGGGTTGTTGCGCGATCTCACTTTGCAGGTTGCTTTGGTCTCTTTGGTTGCCAATTTTGCGGTTGAATCCTGTGAAACGATTTCCCATAGCCAATCCTTGGGGTAACTCATATTGTGGTTGAAGTCACCCAAAATCATGTAACGTTCGCCACGCGCTTCTCGTTCTCTAATCCAGTGGTTGAGCGCCTTTCCTTGTCTCTTTAATGTTCGGCACGCATCGTTGTTTCGAAAAGCGCCTGAACACCGTGCCTTCAAGTGAACAGACAGCGCGTGGATGGGCGTGTCAGATGTCGGTGAGATAACAACATAACTCGCAAAGCGCAATTTACTGCGATGGCTTGTGTCAAGCTGAAGGCTCTCTTTCTCAATTACAGAAATGCCTTCGCGTACAGCAAAGCCGGTATATTGATTGATCGCTGTAAACTGATGCTCGGCATGCTCTGGGTTGCGCCGAGTAGAGAAATAGACTCGATACTGCTGGCCTATGACTTTGCGCAGAGCCTTTTCATCATTCACTTCCTGAAACGCGACGATGTCGCTATCCATAGACGAAAAGTGCGCTGCGAGCGCTGCATAATCTTTTTCTAAGCGTTGCGACTGCGGAAATTTATCGGATGGGGTGGAACTTAACCACTCTAGATTCCATGTGGAAAAGTTGAGTGTCTTTTCGGCATGTACAGAAAAACAGATGGGCAACAGTAAAGTGACCAAAAGTGAGCGCAGTTTAGTGTGTGTCATACTCTAACATTCATAAAATGGATTACAGCCTTTATTCTATAAGAGCTTGAAAAAAAGCAAGCTTAAATATCCTCATTTTTGCAATTTTCATGGTTTTCTTTCAGCCTGAGATCGGTGCCACTAAGATCGCGTTGATCTTAATCTACGGCCTATTTTTATTGATCGAAATCAATACTTTTTGTCGGTTCATCCCGTTAAATACGCCACAACATCTTGTGTCAGCTTAACAAAAAATAGCCTATATAGTGTATTTGTGGATAACGCTGTGAATATACTAAGGGTAAGGAGAATCAGTGAATCCAATCGTAATCAAGCGTGATGGCTCTAGAGCAGAATTTACTAGAGACCGCATCCAAGCAGCAGTGGAAGCAGCAGCGGATCACAATAGCAAAGAAACCGCGATTTACGCACTTAATGTGGCGTTAGCGGTGGAACTAAAGCTACAAGATCGCGATGAAGTTGAGATCACTGAAGTTCAAAAATTGGTTGAAGATGAGCTAATGCAAGGTCCATACAAAGAGCTTGCGCGTGCTTATATTGAGTATCGCCACGATCGCGATATCGCCCGTGAAAAGCAGAGTGCGCTTACTCAAGAAATTGAAGGGTTGATCGAGGAAAGCAACCTTGATTTGATCAATGAAAACGCCAATAAAGATGGCAAGGTCATCCCTACGCAACGAGATCTATTAGCTGGCATTGTTGCAAAGCACTACGCGAAAACGCACATCCTACCGCGAGACATCGTTCAGGCTCACGAGCAGGGGGATATTCACTACCATGATCTAGACTATGCGCCGTTCTTCCCAATGTTTAACTGCATGCTCATCGATCTACAAGGCATGCTTACAAGTGGCTTTAAAATGGGCAACGCGGAAATCGACACGCCTAAGTCTATATCCACAGCGACTGCTGTTACGGCACAAATCATCGCGCAAGTTGCAAGCCATATCTATGGCGGTACCACAATTAACCGCATTGATGAAGTCCTTGAGCCGTATGTGCTAACAAGCTACGAAAAACACTTAAAGATCGCTAAAGAATGGAATATTCCAGAACCGGAAGCGTTCGCAACGGCGCGCACTGAAAAAGAGTGTTATGACGCTTTCCAGTCTTTGGAATACGAAGTGAACACATTACACACAGCGAACGGTCAAACGCCTTTCGTTACGTTTGGTTTTGGTTTAGGCACAAGTTGGGCATCGCGTCTTATCCAACAATCTATCCTCAAAAACCGAATTGCGGGACTGGGCAAAAACCGTAAAACGGCGGTATTCCCTAAACTGGTATTCGGCATCAAAGATGGTCTTAACCACAAAGCGGAAGATCCAAACTACGACATTAAGAAGATCGCACTGGAGTGTGCTTCTAAGCGTATGTACCCAGATATCCTGAACTACGACAAACTTGTTGAAATCACGGGTTCTTTCAAGACGCCAATGGGGTGTCGTTCATTCCTTGGCACTTATGAAGAGAATAGCGAGCTTATTCACGAGGGTCGCAACAACCTCGGCGTTGTTAGCCTAAACTTGCCTCGAATCGCTATTCAGGCGAAAGGCAGTGAAGTCACCTTCTATCAACTGCTTGATGAGAAGCTGAAACTGGCACGACGTGCACTACAAACACGCATTACTCGTCTTGAAAACGTTAAAGCGCGTGTTGCGCCAATCCTCTACATGGAAGGGGCGTGTGGCGTTCGTCTAAAAGCGGATGATTCCATTGCTGACATTTTCAAAAATGGCCGCGCGTCTATCTCGTTGGGGTACATTGGTATTCACGAGACCGTGAACGCGTTGTTTGGTACCGAAGCGCATGTTTACGATGATGCCGTATTACGCGAGAAAGCGTTGGATATCATCAAGCACATGAAAGATGCTGTTAACCAATGGACTGAAGAAACAGGTTACGGTTTTAGCTTGTATGGAACACCGAGTGAGAACTTATGTAGCCGTTTCTGTCGCATCGATAATAAAGAGTACGGTGTGATCAAGGGAGTAACCGACAAAGGTTACTACACCAACAGCTTCCACCTTGATGTTGAAAAGAAGGTAAACCCTTACGACAAGATCGATTTTGAGATGCCTTATCCTGAGATCTCGAGCGGTGGTTTTATCTGTTACGGTGAGTTTCCTAACATGCAGTGCAACATTGAAGCGCTAGAAAACGTTTGGGATTACAGTTACACACGCGTTCCTTACTACGGCACCAACACACCGATCGATGAGTGTTACGAGTGTGGTTACAACGGTGAGTTTGAATGTACCAGTAAGGGCTTCACCTGCCCAAGTTGTGGTAACCATGACTCGACGAAAGTGTCGGTGACACGCCGTGTCTGTGGCTACCTAGGCAGCCCTGATGCTCGTCCGTTTAACTTTGGTAAGCAAGAAGAAGTTAAACGTCGCGTTAAGCACCTGTAATTGACCATTTGCCTCGCTCGTATGAGTGGGGCATTGTGAAAACGACTAAGCCCTCTATTGGGCTTTATTTTTTGAGTTTCAAGATGAATTATCACCAATATTACTCAGTGGATGTGGTCAATGGCCCTGGCACGCGCTGCACCTTGTTTGTTTCTGGGTGCGTGCATCAATGTCGTGGCTGTTATAACCAGTCTACTCAGCGATTAGATTCGGGAATTGCTTTTACTCAGCAAGCAGAAGACCAAATCATCTCAGACTTAAAGGATGAACGAATCAAGCGTCGTGGCCTATCTTTGTCCGGAGGGGATCCTTTACACCCTGCGAACGTCCCCGACATTCTCAAGTTAGTGAAGCGCGTTAAAGCTGAGTGCCCTGACAAGGACATATGGGTATGGACAGGTTACACCTTGGCGGAGCTGGACGAGGCACAACGCGAGGTGATCCAGTACATCGACACGTTAATTGATGGTAAGTTTGAACAGGACAAAAAAGACCTCAACCTTGAATGGCGTGGCAGCTCAAACCAGATTATTCATACCTTCAAGTTGGGTTGAAGAGTGGCTTTACACGCTTGCGTGCGAGATATGGTTTGTTAAATGTATGTTAAAGTTTACAGATTTTTATCCTGTTTTGCTCTGAGCCAGTGAAATTTTATTTCTAGATTTATAATTTAGATGCTAACGTGTTGGTCGTTACTTGAATTTCAAAGGGTTGTGACTTTCATGTTCTCACATTTACCAAAACCAACTTTAGATCCGATTCTCTCTCTTTCCGTTGCGTACCGTAACGATCCTCGTCCTGACAAAGTCGACTTAGGCATTGGCGTATACAAAAACAGCGCGGGCGAAACGCCTGTGATGAAGGCGATTTTGCAAGCTCAAAATATCGTTGTTGAAACGCAGAAAACCAAGTCTTACGTTGGTCTCGCAGGGTGTGAAGAGTTCAACCAAAGCATGGTGAACTTACTTCTTGATGGCACTTCCGCGATGGATCGTGTCGCCGCGATTCAAACGCCTGGCGCCAGTGGTGCACTGCGCATGTTAGGTGACTTGATGAAGGTGGCTCAACCGAATACGACGGTTTGGATTTCAAACCCAAGTTACGTGAACCATCGTCCAGTAATGGAAGCGGCTGGCCTTAAAGTTCGCGAGTACCGTTATTTTAGTTGTGATACCAAACAAGTCGACGCTGCCGCAATGCTAGATGACCTCGCCAAAGCTGGGCCGGAAGACGTTGTTTTACTGCATGGTTGCTGTCATAACCCAACGGGTGCAGATATCGATTTCGATGCGTGGAAAGCGATCACCGAATTGTCACAGAAAAACGGTTTCACACCTTTCGTTGATATTGCGTATCAAGGCTTTGGTGATGGGCTAGAACAAGACGCAAAAGGCCTACGTTTTATGGCAGACAACGTCGAGGAAATGCTCATTACTACCTCATGCTCTAAGAACTTTGGTTTGTATCGCGAGCGTACTGGCGCGGCTATCGTGGTTGGTAAGTCGATGGAAGATGTTGGCAACGCGAAAGGTAAACTACTGACACTTGCTCGTGCGACTTACACCATGCCACCTGATCACGGTGCGGCTTTGGTTAAAACTATCCTGCAAAATCAAGACTTAACCGCGGTTTGGAAGCAAGAGTTAAGTGAAATGCAACAGCGTTTGTTAAACCTTCGTCAAACCTTGTGTGAGGAATTGAGAAATTCGCACAATACTTCACAATTCGATTTCATTGAAAGTCACAAAGGCATGTTTACTGTGCTAGGCTTTAGCCAAGACCAGATGCTACAACTACGTGAAGAATATGGAATTTATGGCGTGGGTGATGGTCGTATTAACATCGCTGGTCTGACAGAGAAAGACATTCCGTACGTTGCGGATGCTATTGTTAAAGTGTCTTAATAGACCGAGTTTTTAATTCCGGATCTAAGGCTCACTTTTGTGGGCCTTTTTATTGCGTGTAACTATTGTCAATTGAATTGGGTGATCGAATGAACAAAACGTGGAAGCTAATTATTCCAGTTATGCTTAGTGGCGGTTTAATGGCGTGTACAACAACGGGGCAGACGCCAGTTGAGCCAGAACAAAAACCACAAATTGAAAAGCCTAAAGTCGAAGAGCCAAAGGTCGAAGAAAAAGAAGTGGTTAAAGAAACCAAGCTTGCGGAAAAACCAAAACAACCAGAGGTTGTCCTAAAAGCGAAGAAAACTTCAGATGGTAAGCTGATTCTTGGTGAGAAGGAATGGGTTTATGTACCAGGGTTAGAGCAAAACTTTAGAGCTCGTATCGACACAGGCGCTACCACCTCATCGATCAGCGCTGTCGACATCGAACCTTTTGAACGAGATGGTAAAGATTGGGTTAAGTTCAAAATTGAACATGAAGGGCACAAGAGTAAAGAAATTGCACTGCCTGTTCAGCGTTGGGTGAAAATTCGTCAATCGAGTGCCGATGGCACGCAAGAGCGCGCGGTCGTTGATGCCTGGATTCAAATTGGCGATCTTAAAGAGAAAACAGAGTTCACATTAGCGGATCGTACCCATCTTACATTTCCACTATTATTGGGGCGTAGCTTCTTCAAAGACGTCGCAGTTGTGGACGTAAGCCAGCAATATGTCCAAGACAAACACAAGTAATCAATAACCAGCGAAAAACCGGCAACTGAAAAGAAGCCGGTTTTTTTGTGCTGCAAAACCATAAATGTGAATCAGTTCATAAGCAATAACACACATATTGCGATATCATCCACGCCAATCAACAGTGATCCCAATACAAACGGACTGGCGGCGACGCCAGTTTTTTATATGGAATGGAAGGAGTCAGGCATGAAGCACTTATCTATGGCGGTGGTAGTCAAAGATGGAAAGGTGTTGGTACAAGAAAGATTTAGACCAGCGAAAGGGATGGTGGTCGAGTTCCCGGGTGGTCAAGTGGAAAATAATGAGTCAGGGACAGACGCTGCAATCAGAGAGCTGTATGAAGAAACCCAGCTTCAAGGCCTAAAGCACGTTGCAACTTTCTCTAACGTTAATGAATACGGTGGGAGAATTTACTACGCGGTATTAAAAGCACTAGAGGAAGTTGAACCGACTCAAGTGGATGAACAAAGACAGCAAACCTTTAAGTGGTTGGCACCAACAGAGCTACCCGTTGAAGAGTTTTACGCAGCTGATAGAGAGTTTATTCATAAGAAGCTCCCTGAGTTTTGCTAGCAAATACAAAGAAGCCAGTCATGTGACTGGCTTCTTTTGTTCATTACTTGATTTCTAGCAGTTCGACATCAAAAATCAGGGTCGATGCTGGTGGAATAGGGCCTGTGCCACCTTTCCCGTAAGCAAGTGGGCTCGGGATGAACAAGCGGAATTTGTCGCCCGGAGACATGTAAGTAAGACCTTCTTGCCAACCTTTAATCACTTGATTCAATTTGAAGCTAATTGGCTCACCACGGTTTACAGAGCTGTCAAAAACGGTGCCGTCAATCAGCGTGCCGTGGTAGTGAACTTTGACAGTGTTACTTGTTGTTGGTTTCTCGGTGCCTTCGCCTTTAGCTAAGATCTTGTACTGCAGGCCACTTTCTGTGGTAACAACACCTTCTTGCTTACCGTTTTCCAATAAAAATGCTTGGCCAGCAGCAAAGTTTTCTTCACCCGCTTTGTTGTTATTCCACGTGCGGTAAATCATGAATACCGCTAAAACCAAAATGACAATTGGGAAAATAAATTTTGACATTGATAACGTCCAGTTTGTTTAAGGTTGGTTGATTAAATAGTTGATGGTGTTTGCGATGCCTTCAATGTCCTGATGACCCGCAGTCAAAACCATGTATTTGCCGTTGACGACAAAAGTCGGCACAGAGTTAATTTGACCTTTCTCAGTAATATCTTGTGCTAGGTTCATTGCCTCAAAGAGCTGCTCTTGTTGTTGTTCGTTTAGCTCATATGGGCTAATTAACCCGCGAGATTGGAACGCATCATCAATGGCTTGTTTTTTGTCAGCTAATGTCGCGCCATCACCCATTTGGGTCGCGGCGAATAGCGCATTCATGAACTCATGATCCGGTTTTTTACCAAGTTGCATCTCTGCGGTGTAGTAGATCATGGCCGCGATTTGTGCGCTCTCGTTAAAGGTCACGTGAATTTTACCAATAGATTGTTGGGTCAGTTCTTCTAATTGAGGAAGGACAGCCTCCATCTTTCGGCAATGGCCACAGTTTAGCGAGAAGACTTCCGTGACTTGAGGTAAACGAAACGTAGCGAGGTTAACAGGCAGTTGTTGGTATTGCTTGCCTTCTTGCGGCGTATTACTGTCAGAGCAGCCTACTAAAACCGTAGCTGTTAAAATCGTCAGCAAGGTGAAGAGCTTTTTCATAATCGATTTCTCAAAATTGTTCGCGCAACATGATGCACGATGAATCAGTGCTAGGATTTTACTCTTTCAATACGCAGAACTAAATAGTTGTAAGGCTGATTTTATTACCAAATTGTTTCGGGGGGAACGGCGTCAAACAGTTCAAAAAGAGGCTAAAATTTACTAAAGATTTGGTAAATCTGTCGATACAGTATTTGTAGTAAAACGGAACTTATGGTGTAGAGATGAAATATGTAACTTTGCCTCTGATAATCTTGCTATCAGGATGTTCAAATATGGCGCAGAACATCGCCAACATGACCGATGATATGCTTGATACGGCACCAAAAACTGATTTTGAAGTTAAGTATCCAGAGTGGGGCGCGGACCCTAAGTTAACCGCGTCAGATGTGAGAGATCCACTAGGACAAAAACGTGCGCCGCACTATCAGGATTTGCAAAGTTTTCTGCTTAAAAATGGTGTGGACTACGAGGTGCTGCCTGGCAACCACATCATGGTCAAGTTGACTGATACCATCAAGTTCAATACGGGGTCATCGAAAGTGATGCCCGATTCCGCCTATTGGTTGGATATGATGGGTGAGTATCTAGCGACACAACCGGGTATTGATATTGTCATTGACGGTCACGCCGATAGCACGGGCGCACCTTCGTTTAACGATAGTCTTTCTATGAAGCGAGCGAAAGCGGTCAAGCAACAGCTGGTTCGTAACAACGTCGCGATGGATTCAATATTTACTCGCGGTTACGGAGAGTTCGTTCCGGCGTGTTCAAATGCATCAAGTGCGGGTAAGGCGTGTAATCGAAGAGTTGAGGTGTTATTCATTGTTTCGAATAACTAGTAGCTTCGTTTCTGGGAAGTAAAAAAGAAAACCCTAGACAATGTCTAGGGTTTCAAATTTTTTAGGCTGCGCTTTTCGCGTCTTCAGACTTTTTTTCGCTTTGCATCTTCGCTAGGAAATAGACGTTCACACATGCAATAAATCCGTTAGTTACCACAACTGGCCAAGCGTCAATCATTAGGCCGTAAGCGGTAAACAGAGCACAGCCGATGAAGTTCAACACGCGCAGTTTTACGATATCTTTCATGGTAAGTGAAATTGCAACCATGATAGAAGCTGCGTAACCTAGAATTTCAACCATATTCATTTCCATTATTTGACCCTCTTAAAGTTTGCCGATCAGTGTCAGTGTCGGTACCAATTCTTCTCTTCGTGAGATAAGTGAGGAAGCTCCATGCCTCGAATGGTCTAGTTGTCTGTCTGAAATTAAATATAGCAGTGGTAAATGTGTGATGAAAGTCAGAATTTTATGAACGGAGAAGGTTAGCGATTACGCAAACGTTTAGCGCTATTTAGTGAATTATTATAACGATTTATGTTGGAATCGGCGTGCAGCGAGCAACAAAAAGGCCCACACAATGTGCAGGCCTTAAACAGAGTAAGAGCGGCAGGAATTATTTCTTCTTACCTAGGCTTACTTGCTTATCTTCTTCAGTCAGTTCGCGGATACGACGGCTGATGTCACGACGCTCTTTAGAGATTTCCGCGCTCTTGATGATATGATCATCGACACGATCTTCGTAATCCGCTTTCATGTTTTTGATAATACCAACGATTTCCTCGTTGCTCATATCCGCTTTGATGTAGTCAAGTAGGTTTTCTAATAGGTCTACACGTTTACGGTTATCGCGAACTTTCTTTTCGTTATCAATAAGCTCACGTTTCAATTTGTTCTTACGACGTGCTTGAGACACGATTTCAAATACACCACTCATAGGTTTTCTTTCCTGATTTTACCTTTAACTACCAACGATTAAATCACATCATTAGGGGCGATAACAGTCTTAAGATCAATCATTACAGTATGTTGACGGTTTTATCGCCAATCTCGTAATTTGGTGATTGAGACTCGCCTACCGTTCGATATATGATTCGAAAATACAGTGACATCGAATGCAATAAAACATGCTTACTTCTGACATTATAGTTACGAAAGAAGAAAAAATGGTGACGCCATCTCCTGCACAAAAACTCATTGACGCATATCGAAGTGAAAGAACTCGACAAGAAATCACCGAGGTCGAGCTCAATCGAACTAAGGTCGTTATGATTGACGAGGATGGCAACATGAAAAAAGTTCCCCTACTTGCAGAGCACTAGTGAGCTTTGTAAGCGCATAATAAGGAAATAATAATGAATATCGAACTGAGTCCTATTGAGGCGAGAATCGTAGGCTGCCTTATAGAGAAAGAGGTGACCACGCCAGATTACTATCCTTTAACCCTGAATAGTTTGACCTCCGCCTGCAACCAAAAGAGCAACCGTGAGCCAGTCATGTCGTTGAGTGATCTCGATGTTCAGCAAGCTGTTGATGCCTTAATCGCGCAGCGACTTGTCAGTGATGAAAGCGGTTTTAACAGCCGTGCGAGCAAGTTCCAGCATCGTTTTTGTAACACCGAGTTTGGTGACCTTAAGTTGTCCAAACAAGAAAAAGCCGTCACTTGCTGCCTACTGCTTCGAGGTCCTCAAACGCCAGGCGAGCTGAGAACGCGGACCAATCGTCTTGCGGACTTTGCTGACGTCAAAGAAGTTGAAGCGGTGCTAGAGAAAATGGCAGCACGTGAAGAGGGCGCATTAGTGATTAAGTTGCCACGTGAAGCGGGCAAACGTGAATCGCGCTATATGCACTTATTTAGCGGTGAGGTTGATATTGAAGCGCTTACTGATGCCTCCGCGGCATTGCCAAACGTTGGCCAAGGTAACGAGCGTATTGAGGCACTTGAGAATGAAGTCGCACAGCTAAAGTCTGAGTTGGCTGAACTCAAGCAACGCGTTGAACAGTTGACAAGCTAAATGTCTGCACCTTCGAATTCCAGTACGGGTTGGTATGTTTACCTTATCCGTACTGCTTCTAACGCGTTGTATTGCGGGATCACTACAGATTTAGAGCGGCGTTTTAAAATGCATGTATCTGGTCAAGGTGCAAAAGCGCTAAAAGGGAAAGGTCCACTTTCTTTGGCTTGGCAGAGTGATGTGGTTGAGTCGCGCAGTATCGCATCGAAGATAGAATACCAAATCAAACAGTGGCCAAAATCTAAAAAAGAACAGTTGGTGAAAGGCCGTATTGAACTAATAAATGTGATTGATGTGACATCAGTGGAATAATTAAGCATCAAATTAGTTCAAATGTATTAACCTTGATTATGCAAATAAATAAGAAGGTTGATGCGAATTATGAAACAACGACACTTACTTTCCACCGCAGTGGCTTGCGCCCTTATTGGTACCTCAGCTTCAGCAGCAAACCTTGTCGCCGATGGTCGAGGCAATGCCATGGGCAACACTGGCGTCACCAGCGCCGACTATCTCCTTGCTCCTTTCTATAATCCAGCACTCACTGCTGTCTATCGTGATGAAGATGACTTTGGCATCTTGGCGCCAGCCATTGGCTTTACGGCGCGAGATACAGATGAGTCTTTAACAACGTTAGACGACCTGCAAGACACTATCGAACAATACGAAGATAGTGGCAGCAGCAATGTTAGCCTGCGAAATGACCTAAACACTCATTTGGATAATCTATCTGACGACAAACCTTTGGCTGTTAGTGTTGGCGGCGGATTGGCCGTTGCCGTCCCATTTGGATTGGTTTCTGGCAACTTCTACACTCGTGGTTACGCTGAAATCATCGCCCAAACCGATATTGCTGAGTCCGATACTAGTATCGTCGATGAAGATTTAAGGGTAGCCGACCGCTATAACAACTCAAATGTCAATATGGCTGCATTTGGCTATGTTGAATATGGCGTTACCTTAGCGAAACGTATGACCCTTGCCGGTCAAGACTTCTCGTTCGGTGTGACTCCGAAATACCAAGAACTGACCACCTACAGTGAAACACTGACCGTAGAAGATTTTGATTTAAGTGATTACGACGAAAGCGAAACCTCAAAAAGCGCATTTAACCTAGATTTGGGCGCAGTCTGGTTTTATAACGACTTTCGCGCTGGCATCGCAATCAAAGATCTTCTCTCTCAAGAAATCGAAACCAAAGACAAAACGGACAAGTACAAGCTAGATACGCAAGTGACCATTTCAGGCTCTTATGCGACTGAACTGTTAACTGCGACCTTGGATTTTGATGTTACGACACAAAAACGTTTTTCTGGTTCAAATGATGACACACGTTTTGTACGAATGGGCATTGAAGGAAATGCTTGGGGCTGGGCACAGTTACGCGCCGGGTACGAAATGGATATGGAGGACACTTTAGACAATTCATTTACCGCCGGATTGGGGATTAGCCCGGGCGATCTTGTAAGTATCGATCTTGCTGGTAGCTATGCAGGAGACAATCAGTTCGGCTTATCAGGCAATCTCGCGTTTACATTCTAGGGTGCAATAAGTTTGTAAATAACCGTGTCAAATTAATGACTTGAGACTTTAATTTGACATGGTTAAGCGCTTGAAAACACAAAAGGAAATGAAATTTATTGAATCCGTCGTTTTAATGAACACTCAACACGTTAGAGGGTTTTTATGCTACCAAGATTGGTATGAATCATTATACTGAAATTAGATTTCGATAAGTGTAGGAAGAATAATCACCAATGTATAAAGCCTCACTATTCTCTTTGTTGGTACTCGCGTCGGCAGTATCACAAGCGCATACCACTCAAGTTCTCAATGGTTATTGGCAATACGATAGCTACTTGGAACAGCACCCAGCACAAAAACAGCTGACGGACGCGTTGACCGATGCGGTCAGAGATTATCCAGTCCCTGTCAGTTTAACTCAAAGCAAACCAATTTCGATCTCTGTCGTCTATCCTGGGCAGCAGGTCTCGGACTATTGGAGCCGTAACATTAAAGCGTTCGAGACTCGTCTTGAGAAGCTCGGTATTCGCTACAGCATTAATCAGGTGTTTACTCGCCCAAATGTTGATGTTAGGCAGCAGAGCCTTTCGCTGTTAGAGGCTATACAAAATAATACGGATTATTTAATTTTCACGCTCGATACGACGCGCCATCGCAAATTCATTGAGCACGTGATGAGTTCGACTGACACAAAACTCATCTTGCAGAACATCACCACGCCAGTTCGCGCATGGGATAACCATCAACCCTTTTTATACGTTGGATTCGATCACCTCCATGGCGCAAGGTTGCTAGAGGAGTATTACAAGTCAACGGTTAAGAAAGATAGCCGCTACTCGGTGCTGTATTTTTCTGAAGGTTATGTGAGTTATGCGCGCGGAGATACGTTTATAGAGGAAATGAGCCACCATGACAGCTACAAACTTTCCTCCTCTTTTTATACAGAGGCGACAAGGGAGTCTGGTTATAAAACAGCACTTCAAGCGCTAGGCAGTGATAAGGACTTAAGTTTTATTTACGCTTGTTCTACCGATGTGGCTTTAGGAGCGGCAGATGCGCTTAAAGAACTAAACCGCACTGACATATTGTTGAATGGTTGGGGTGGGGGAACGGCAGAACTCGATGCGATTGCCAAAGGTGATCTCGATGTGACCGTTATGCGCATGAATGATGATACCGGCATTGCAATGGCAGAAGCGATCAAGTGGGATATTGAGGGTAAACAGGTACCAGTGGTTTACTCGGGTGATTTTGAGTTGGTAACCAAGCAAGATAGCCCAATCAAAATTGAAAAATTAAAGCAACGTGCATTCAGGTACTCTGATCTTTAATGATGAAGATATTTAAGCGTGGACGGCGTTATCAACTCGCCACGCTTCTTACTAACTCAATATTTCTGACCATAGGTGTGTTGACCTTGGTTATGGTGCTACAAAACTTCCAAGTAAACCGAGAAGTTGTCGCGCAGGAAGTTGCGCGTACAAAAACTCAGACCCAAAGCCTCGTCCAAGAAATATTCAACTTCCGCCTGAAAGCTCTAGAGATACAGCAAGACAGCTACTCACGAAGCGTCTCTTTGATAAATGGCGTCGTCAGCCGAGACGAGATGGCGATAGACCGATTCTTCACCAGTATTGATCAGATTCTGCCTAATTTAGCGCCCGACATCCGATTTCTGGCCAGTGGTGAAGGGCTGTTTTGGGATGACGGCAATGCAGAATTTTATGGTATTTCCCCTTTTCAACTTCAGCACTTGAATACTGATGTTGTTACGGGAAATTCTTGGCATATTTCGCAAACCCCATCAAGCATGGGAATGCGGTATTTGATGATGCGCCGCTCGCCAGTGGTGAACCTAACCAATGGTGAGGTGGTCGCGCATCTTTATATTGGTGTTGTCCTGAACAACAACTTCTCGCTAGTCAATGCGATCACCAAAGGAAGCAATGCGGATGAGCTTATTCTTGCGGTAGGATCTCAAGTGATCGCATCAAGTAAGAAAATTGATGATTACCGTTATGTTGCCCTACTTGAGGAGTCCTCTGAAGCGCTCAATACCAGTAGCTACATGGTGTCACGAACCGACCTGACCATTGCTGGTGTGCCTACCTTCTTATCGGTCTACACCGTCCAAGGCAACAATCACATTGAGCACTTTGTAAAAAGCCAATATTTGTGGATGCTGTTTACAGGCGTCATGATTGCTTTCATCGCGATTTCGACACGTCTATGGCTTGGGAAAAGAGTCTCGCTTGAACTGAAGAAGTTGATGTACTTCATCGAATCGACGTTTACTGAACAGAAAACACATCAGTTTGATGGTTCGGGTATCGAAGAGTTTAACCAAATCGGTCAACGCTTTGAACTTTCATTTAAGCGACTCAACGAGCAAGAAAAACAGTTTGCCGATCTATTTAATTTCTCCCTTTCACCTATCACGTTGTGGAGCACCGACGATGGTCAGCTGCTTCGGTATAACCCAGCGGCAGAACGTTGCTTTAAAGACGAAGTCTCACGAGAGCGCTTGGTTGAGGCATTGTCTCATCACGTCAAAATGTGTGCTCAAGGTGCGACCCTAACAGGCGTGAACACTACCATTGGCGGCATCACTTACCGTTGGAATCTTTCGCCGATCATTAGTGATAATGCCACCAAGCAAATCATGGCTCAGGGGCAAGACATTACCAGCTTCGTTGAAGCGGAAAAACAGAGCCAAGCAGCGAAAGAAGAAGCGGAAGAGTCAGCACGAGTGCGTGCGGATTTCTTAGCGAAAATGAGTCATGAGTTACGCACCCCTTTGAATGGAATTCTAGGCGTTTCGCAACTACTCAAACATAGCTTGAATGAACAAGAAGCATTGGAGCACGTTGACGTGCTATGTAACAGTGGTGAGCATCTGCTTGCCGTTCTTAATGATATTCTCGACTTTTCTAAAATTGAGCAGGGCAAGTTCAACATAGAAACCAATGAGTTCCGCTTAATTGAGCTTGAAACCACCGTCGAGAAAATATTCATGCCACTGTGTGTCGAAAAAGGGATCGAACTCTCTATGCGCAGTGATATCGAATCACAGATGTGGGCCAACAGTGACCAAGTTCGCTTGAACCAGATTCTGTTTAATCTTGTGAGCAATGCTATCAAGTTCACCCATCAAGGTAAGGTTTGTGTTGAATTGTCGAGCATCGAAACAGAGCAGCAGTTTGAGCTTGAAATTGTGGTGAAAGATACCGGGATTGGAATTGAAGAGCCGCAACTTAAAACCATCTTCGAACCCTTTATTCAAGCGGAAGCAACCACGATACGCGAGTATGGTGGAAGTGGCTTGGGTCTGGCAATTGTTCATAGTTTGGTTGAGCTGATGAACGGCACGATCTCCATTGACAGTGTTGTGGGGAAAGGGACGACACTCGTGGCGCGAATCCCGATGGATATGTACGTCGGGGAGCGCAATGTCGAGCCAAACAGTTTACTTGTTGATCCTCAATCGCTGTTTGATGAGTCGCTGCACGTTTTGTTAGTAGAAGACAACCACACCAATGCTTTTATCGCGAAGGCATTTTGCGAAAAGTATGGCATGAGCGTTACTTGGGTCCAAGATGGTCATAACGCCATCGACTATCTGCGCGATGATCCAAACGTCGCCTTGGTATTGATGGACAATCAGCTTCCTAGCTTAGGTGGCATTGAATCGACTCGAATTATTCGAGAAGAACTTGGGCTGAATGTGCCCATTTTCGCGTGCACTGCAGACGGTATGCAAGATACCAAGCGAGCGTTTATCGCCAGTGGTGCCGATTACGTGATTGTTAAACCAATCAAAGAGTTAGCCCTGAACAAAGCGATGATTTATTTTAAAGAGAAGTTTATCGACATCGAGCGTTAATACCGACTTGCCAAGTAAGCGTGCTCTACCAAGGCTTGCTTTAGCTCATCATCAATATTGATGGGAGTATTAAATTTGATGCCAAACTTATGCCCGTTACGCTCTCTGGTGATGTTTACGATACTCAGTTTACTTCCCTCCGGTAAGAACTCCGTAAGTGCACTTTGCAGCTCTATGACGCTGTTCGTAGTCAACTCATTCTCGCCCGAGAGAAAAAAGCCACATCCTGACGCCGAAAAGTCCACTAATTTGCCATGATAAGTGACATCTTGGCTTTTAAGCTCAGCGGGAAGGTCCATTGAATGTCGCTCATGTTGCCTTATTGGCTTTGAGGCGAAATGAGTCGGCATTCGAAGAAAAAGCAGCGCGGAAGGAGTCGAAGATTTAACGATAATAGTCGATTTAAACGCGATGATATGACCCAACTTGGTATTGGTTATCGCTCGAACAACAATTTCTGTGTTGCTCAGTTTTCGAATGATCAGTGCTTCACGCGCCTTTGTCGGTAAATCAACAATTAAAAACTGAGGAAGTTTGCACCCAACATACGTGGTGGCAAACGAATAGCGGTCATCAGGGCCAAAATGAATGGTCGCTGAGAGCTTACTCCCAGGCTGAAGTAAATTCACGAGCTCTTCTATTGAATCTTCTTTGCTAGGCATTGTGTTGTAGTGCATTGAGGTGAATGACGGAACTATACAAAATTTCGACATTGCCCGCATAACTACAGGATAAGGAATTGATACCCCGCACATTTTGAACAAGGGGCTGAGTGCAGTCAGCCCCATATCCAAACTGTTTTTCGATCAGCGTGCGAGCTTTTGATGAGCTTTGGAAAAGTGCTCTGCGCAAAATGCGCCAACGATAGAGAGCTCACCGGCGAGACAAAGTGCAGCGGCGACTTCTGCTAATGCCTTCGCTTTCCCGTTACCGTGTAACCCTAAAATATCTAAACACGCTTTTTGGCTGGGTAATCCAGTGCCGCCACCGACAGTCCCGACCATAATGTTAGGTAAAGTCACACACGCATAGAGTGCGCCTTGCGGGTTTAGCTCCATGCGGGTTATGCCTATTGCAGACTCCGATACGCAAGCGGCGTCTTGGCCACATGCAATATAAAGTGCCGCCAACGCATTTGCGTAGTGAGCGTTAACGCCAATTCCGCCACTGAGGGCCGATCCTGTGGTTGTCATTTGGCCAAACTTGACCATTTTCTCTGGCGTAGTATGAAGATACTTTTCAACCAAGTGTCGAGATAAGGTGACTTCAGCCGTGACCTTTTTACCGCGGACATGCCTCATGGTGTGCGCATTGGGTTTCTTGTCGCCCGATAAGTTGCCATCAAGGAACGATTCCTTTGGCTCGATAGGCGCGTGTTCAAGGATGTATCGATAGACTTCGTTTGTGGCTATCGTCACCATGTTTTGTCCAGAGGCGTCACCAGTGTGGAACTCAAACACTAAATAGACGTGATTCCCTTCAATGTTGATATTGATGTCGTGCAGCTTGCCGTGAGAAGTCGTCGACTCTGCGACCTGCTTAAAGTGATCGTATTGCGTAACGACCCAAGCAACAAACTGGCCTGCATCTGCAATGTTATGGAAAGCAAAAACTGGCGTTCGCGTTACGCCTTCGTTGATCAGCATCGCACTGGAGCCACCCGCGGCAGTAATGAGCTGGGAGCCGCGATTGTAAGATGCCACCAACGCTGCTTCCGTGGTCGCGAGTGGTATAAGGTAATCATCGTTGGCATAGAGGCCATTCACACGCAGAGGCCCAGCAATACCGACAGGGAGTTTCACCGTGCCGATAAAGTGCTCGATATTTTTGTTGTAGTGCTCTGCATGTTCAAGGGTGTGCTCATCCAACAGGTGTTTTTTTTGTGTGAGAGGATCTATTTTTTGCCAACGTTTTTCGAGCGTCTTTTGGCTGATGTATGGGCTAGGTGTCAATCGAAGGGAAGGGCGTTCAAAACGCGGGCTGAGTAATTGTTCTAACTCGTCCGTGTGCGGACCTTGATCGAAGATTGGATGCAGGTCGCGGTAAGACAAATTTAATTTGGGCATAGCGAAATAGTATATAAAAGTTATCGGAGGATTCTAACGGCTCTGATAGGGATAACAACCGTTGTTTATGGATTGCTACAATTTAAACGTGAATATCTAACAGTGTGCCGATCATCTCTTGGTCTCTTTGTAGCATGTTGGTTCCCACTTTACTGTATTGAGTGGCTTGGCTAAGTTTGACCATCGAATCAACATAAGAAGGGTCGGGAACGGCTGGGGCTTTAAACTCAACTTTGTTGAAATCAAGAGATTTGTCGTTTTCGACTTGCGGAAGTGAAGAGGTAAGATTAACGTCGCGCGCCGCTTCCTCAGCCATTTTCGATGACTGATCAATCAATTGATGCCCTGATTGAATAACTGACACGGCCATACACACCTCCCTTAATTAAAGCTTAAGGTGAATTTGTGTTTTGAGCAAGTTGTGCTAGGAAAACAAGCTGGAGATCAGGTTTAGCTCTTCGTCAGTGATTAACGTACTTGAACTGTCCTCTAGCGTGTTATTGATTTCACCGCGTAATGCCTTTAGCTGCTGAGGGGTGAGCTGGCTAATCTGCTGTTTAAATAATTCAAACTGGATTGGGGTCATCGTATTCTGCCTCCGAACCTTAGGACTTGAGTGTTCTCCTTTCACACTCATCTCCAATTGATTGATTTATTTCTAGTCTATGCTTGGCTGTTCAATAATTGTCCGAAAACTGTCAGGTAGTGTAAGGGTTAGGTGAAGGAGGCTTAACTTAACCTCCTTCTATAACGGCTCTAAATTGATCTCTAATGAGTCACTCTTACCGCGAATTTGGCGGCCAAAGAGTGAAGCTCTGGAAGCATTCGGTAGATCAAGTAGAGCTGTTGAAGAACCATTCTGACTGAATTGTCATCTTCTTCTCGCCACTCCGATAAACGCGCTTCCAGATTTGGGTCATCGATACTGGCGGTTTCACATGTTTCGCAGTGTTCATTCAACTGATCAAAGAGCACCTGTAAATGTTGATGGATGGTTCGGTGAGCATCCAATACCAGCTGGTGAGTATCTTCATTGTCAATGCGTTGTCGATGCGCGCCCAGTGCAGAGATATAGCTCAATAGCGCGTGACTCAGGGTTAAAAAGCGAAAACTTTCATCGGTGGCGCTGCGGTACTTGCCGGGCTCTGCCAACATCGCACTAATTGCATTGGTCAGATTTGCATCTTGGTTATGCGCGTGACGTCTAGCGATGCGATAGGAGAGGTTATCCTTCTTACCGATACGATATTGGCCAATGATTTGTGCAAGATAGGCTCGATGAGCGTTGATCGCCTCCGCCATAACTTTGTGCAAACGCTTGGATTGCCAATCGGGCAAGATAAAAGCCACCGCGCCCACTGCAAGCGCGCAGCCAATTAAGGTGTCGGCAAGACGCGGCAAGACAACCGCATAGCCTTCGCCCAGTTGGTTAAAGCAAAACAAGACCAAAACGGTAATAAAGCCCGTCGCATAGCCGTAATTTGCCAAACGAAACGCAAAAAAAGCGACACCGGATAGAACGATAAACACCAGTTGACTCTCTTGAGACGGGAAAAATGTCAGCAGTGGTACGCCCACCAGCAATCCTGCAAGCGTGCCTATGACACGAGCGACGAGTTTTTGCCTAGTGGCGCTGTAGTTGGGTTGGCAAACAAAGAGGGTAGTGAGAAGAATCCAGTAACCGCGTTCAATATCGAACCCTTGGATGATGCCATACCCTAGTGTAAGGGCAATTGACATACGAACGGCATGGCGAAACAGCATCGAATCTTTGTTTAGATTGGACTTTATGCGCAGCCACATCACCTTGATGGTATGGGCTTCAGTATCGTCGAGAACATCTTCTTCCAGTTTATTCGCATCCGGATTATTAACGTTGCTCAACTGCTTTTCAACGGTGGCCAAATTATTAAACAGATAGTTCAACTGATTGATCAACGAACGCCATTGCGGTTTCTCTTGTTGCTGCAGGTAGTTGAGTGAGTTCATTACCTCGTCAAGAGCGACGATAGACTCATCACTGTGTTGGTATTCCTTGCCCAAACGAATTGACTTAGCGATCTCGCGACACGCTTTTGCTTGGCTTTCTAGTAGATGTTTGAAGCGAAACAGGACATCAGAGCGCTCGAAGTGCGCCGAGAGCTCTTGGTATCGATAGTGACTAGAGCTGACGCGTTCATGAATGTCTTGTGCTAGGAAATAGATGTTGAGAAAACGGTCAGACGCACCATCAACGTGGCCGCGTTTAGAGCGCGTTAATAGCGTCATCTTACACGTATTTAACGCATTGACGGTGGCGGCATTTAGGCGCGCTTCTTCGATTCTATGAGGCTGAGGTGTTAAGTCGTTTACTGGGTGAAAAAGCTGACTCTTGGAGTCAAGGTAGTTCGCCAGTTGAAGAAAGACGGTTGCCAAACTTTGTTGGACCGGCTGCATTGGCCAAAACGCCGACCAGATCATCGACATAAAGAAATACCATGCGGCACCAGACAGCAACATCAATGGTTGAAACCAAAGGTTAGTACTTTCGTGAGCGCCAAGCATAGCGTAGATGGCAATCAGCAATGAGCCAAATGCGATGCTGGCATAGCGAGGACCAATGGCGCCTAGCATAATAAAGCCGAAGGTTGAGGTAAATAAGCCGATCGCAAAGAAAACAGGCGTATTGAACAGCAGTTCAATTGAGAAAGCGGCGATGGCGAAACAAATCAGGGTGAGCGTGATCGACTTGATCCTGCCCGTGAACTTATCATCACTCTCTGCAAGTGCCGCGGCAATGATCCCGAGAATCAGAGGAATGATGAGGGAGTTCAGCTCATAATACCAAGTTGGAATGACGACACCTAACAGCGTCACAAGGATAAGTAAGCTGTAGTTAACGGTTTTGTTGGCCCAGTACAGGCGTAACTGACTAAATAATTGCACGTCTCGTCTACTTGTAAGTTTTGATGCAGGCAGTATAGCCTGTTCGTCAATGGTAAACTTCTGATACAGAATAAGAAACCGGTTCGTTTGTTTATTGATTGTTCAACGTGAACTTGACGGCGGATATTGACAGGATCTTTTCAAACTCAATGCGTGTTGAGTTATCATACCCGCCATGAAAAACATGGATACGGCACAATGCAGCTAATCGCAAACAAGACTGCACAGTTTTTGGTTCAAAACGAATATCATCGAGTCACTTTAGAGTCCGACTACCTCGTCCTCGCGTCTGAATGGAGCGAAGAGCGCATCCCTTTCAATGTTTGGAGCGGAAAAATAAAACTTAAGCGAGGCCTCTTCTGGGGTGGTTTGCAGTTTTTCGCTCATCAAGAAGAAGGCGTTGAAAAATCTTGGCTAGTGCAAGGACTCGATTGGGAGCGTTGCCGTGAGTTTGCTCGATTTGCGGTGGCATCTTACCAGCAATGGCATCAAACCCAGTGCCGGCAACTGATTGAGTATTTGCCAAAGTGGGAAGCGAAAGTTCGTAGTTTCGAGCGCCAACCTGCCTTTTTGACCCACTCAGCGGTCAACGCTTGGCTTGCCGAATTGGATAACGACTTCAACAAAATGGAAATGGACTTGGAAGATGCGATGCTGCGTATGCCGGATCGTGTGGATAGATTGCTTCCTTGGATCCTAGAAACCAATCAAACCTTGGCGAAACGAAATGAAGATTGGATGGTTAACGAACTTGAGAATTGGAAAGTGCTGTTTTCCCAGATAGAGTCTTCTCCTCTCAATCATACCCAGCAGCAAGCCGTGCTGCTTAATGACGACAATAACCTTGTGCTCGCAGGGGCAGGATCAGGAAAAACGAGTGTGTTGACGGCTCGCGTTGCGTACTTGCTGCAAAGCCATTTGGCGCAGGCAGAGCAGATTCTAATGCTAGCCTTTGGTCGTGAAGCTGCCAATGAAATGAAGGCGCGGTTAAACGACAAAATTGGTTTAAGTGCAGAACCAATCCGTGTGAATACTTTTCATCAACTGGGCCTTTTTATTCTTAAGCAGGTTGAAGGCAATGACGTAACTATTTCACCTATGGCGCTTGATGACGGTTTACGTACTGCATGGTGCGTGGATTGGCTGAAGAAACACTGGATGACGCCGACCGCCTTCAAGCGTTGGCAAAAGCACCTCCAGAAATGGCCAATAGCCTACTTAGCTGGGGATGAAGAACTGGGCAGTCATGTCGAAAACCCCAAACTCATTGCTTGGTTGGAAAAACAGCTTTCTCAATTGAGTGCAATGGGGACAACCAAAAAAGAGATCCAGCAGTCGCTTATTGAACATCCTGAATACACTCGCCTTAACAGTGAACTCGCTTTGGTGTGGCCTTGTTACACGGCTTGGCAGGAGATGCTCAAGAGCGAAGGACATGTTGACTTCAATATCATGATCACCCAAGCGACAAAGTGGGTCGAAAAGGGCAAATTTGTCTCGCCGTGGAAATACATCATGATCGACGAGTATCAAGATATTTCACCGCAAAGACTGGCGCTGGTTGAAGCACTGTGCAAACAAAGTGAACACCAAGAGTGTGTGCTGTTTGCCGTTGGCGACGATTGGCAATCTATTTACCAGTTTGCGGGTTCCGATGTCGACCTTACTACCGGATTTAAAGATCGTTTCCCGCACTCGACGATCCACCACCTAGATACGACTTATCGTTTTAACAATCGACTTGGTGAAGTGGCTAACCAGTTTGTGCAGCAAAACCCGTCCCAACTTAACAAAGCGCTCAATAGTCACAAAGAGCAGAAAGCGAAATCGGTTGTGTTGGCACCAAGCGCAAATGTTGAGAAGATCCTTGATGATCTGAATCGAAAAGCCAAAGCGACGCAAACCGTGCTATTGCTAGGGCGTAACCATTATCATAAGCCAGAGTTGTTAAGTGATTGGCAAAAGCGCTTTGCCATGTTGTCGATTGATTTCATGACATGTCATGCCAGCAAAGGCAAAGAGGCAGATTTTGTTATCCTTGTCTCAGTGGATGAAGGGCAGTTCCCAGCTCGAGTGAAAACGCTTCATCTTGATAGTGCACTCACTCAATCTATCGATACTTACCCATATGCTGAAGAGCGTCGTTTGTTTTATGTGGCGCTCACCAGAGCGAAGAAAAAGGTATGGGTAACCTATAAAGGGGATGGCTCGAGCTTTGTCAGGGAGCTGGTTAATGGCGATTATCCTGTGATTGTGCAACATTAACGAATAGAACAACAGATAGGCGGAAAAATGAGTGGCCAATACTGCATCGTGTTAACGACAACCAACAATGAAGAGAATCAACAATCCATCATTTCTGGTTTGTTGTCCAAAGGCTTGGCAGCCTGCATTCAAGCGATCCCGATTCAAAGTCACTACATGTGGAAAGGGGAGGTGTGTTGTGATGATGAATCTTTATTGGTCATCAAAACCAAGAAATCGTGTTACGCAGAGCTCGAACAAGTGATCGTCGAGCTTCATGATTATGAAGTCCCGCAGGTGGTTCAAGTGCCATTTGTTGAGGGCTTCAACCCTTATCTAGCCTGGATTGAACAAAATACACGTTGTTAATCGTTGAGTTAGAACTCTACTGCTATCCAATGGCGATGCGCTGCTGAGCAAAGACGTCGCCACTCCCTCCGATAACAAAATCTGTTGAAAGACCTTTTAACTGCACATTAACTCGTTAAAGTTGCTGTTTCATTTCATCAAAGTTTGATTTACCTATATGTCACACTTAGAATCCTGCTTCCAATATCAATAACTAAAAAAGTAAAGTCATGAAACTGGAAACTGTAGATTACCTTGCAAACGATGCCGCAGAGCAATTTGTTACCTCGCTGCGTGAAACCGGCTTTGGGGTACTAAAGAATCACCCAATTCCCAAAGAGCTTGTCGAGTCTATCTATGACAACTGGTACAAGTTCTTTATGTCTGAAAGAAAGAACGAATTTACCTTCAATGTTGAAACTCAAGATGGTTACTTTCCGCCTTCTGTGTCAGAAGTAGCTAAAGGCCATTCGGTTAAAGACATTAAAGAGTACTTTCATGTTTACCCGTGGGGTCAAATGCCGGAAGAACTTAAAGAGCAGATCATGGAGTACTACCAACGCGCTAATGCGTTTGCTGAAGAACTCTTAGGCTGGGTTGAAGCGCATGCGCCAAAAGAGGTTCAGGAGAAGTTCTCAGTAGCGTTGTCTGAAATGATCAACGGCAGTGATAAAACCCTACTGCGTATTCTCCACTACCCGCCGATGACAGGCGATGAAGAGCCAGGAGCCATCCGCGCAGCAGCTCATGAGGATATTAACCTGCTCACCGTGCTTCCTGCTTCCAATGAACCGGGTTTACAAGTTCTGGGCAAAGATGGCGAGTGGATTGATGTGCCATGTGATTTTGGTAACTTGATCATTAACATTGGTGACATGCTGCAAGAAGCATCGGGCGGTTACTTCCCATCGACAACACACCGAGTGATTAACCCAACGGGTGAACGTCAAGAGCAATCGCGCATTTCGTTGCCATTGTTCCTTCATCCTAAGCCTGATGTTGTATTATCTGAGCGTTACACGGCGCACAGCTACCTAATGGAGCGCCTGAGAGAGTTGGGTGTAATCTAATCTTCTCATTGCGTGAACGAAAGCCAAGAGTCATGACGACACCGTCATCTCTTGGCTTTTTCGTTTTCCAAGGTCTGTGATGCCTTGGAGTAAACTCTCAATCTGATAGAAAACCCTGTGAATTGATCGATTGCGACTCGACAAATCGGTTGGAGTGGCTTTCAATTAGAGTATCTCCAACAATCAGTGATTCGTATGCCACAGCAATCAGGACTTGCCGCACAATTTCAGCAGTACATGGAAAATCCGCTACTCTGGCCCATTCTTGAAGTATTGAGAAAGCAACCGAGCGGCTGGAAAGTTCACACCCTAGCGTCTCATTTAACCGAAATTGAGATCATGCCTTTGCTGGATGCATCACCAGACAAAGACCTATTTAAGCGTAATTTTCTGATCATGAACGCTCTGTACCAGCTGCAAGAGACGCTCTATCCCGACAACTGGTTACAAGTCCAAGCGATGGACATTATTTTAATGCCCCAAAGCCAAGTGTTTGGCCATGAAGTTGATCACCACGATCCACTGCGAGATTACTATTTGGATTGGCAAAACTACGAAGCAGAGGAAGGGGAGATTAAGCGGCTACTTAACGAGTTCTGGACACGTTATCGTGAGTTTGTTGGCGGTACGGACGGTAAAGACATGGATAGAGCAAAAGCGCTCAAATTGTTTGAACTGCCTCACGATGCAACCCACACTGAGATTCGTAAAACATGGCGCAAGCTAGCGTTGAAATGGCACCCCGACCGAGACAACGGCGACAGTGACCGATTTCGAATTCTGTGTGAGGCATGGAATGTTCTCAGACATTAAAAAAGCGCCGTTATCGGCGCTTTTTACTTAGCGAGCTGGCTTGAATTGAGCCTTACGCATTCGGTTTAAGGCGGCCATCACATCCATCACGCGAGGTTTGGCAAGGTCACCATGATTTGGCATTGAAGCGTGCCAGTTGCCATGAAGCATTTCGCTGAACTCTTTGGCAGGGTTTGCGGACCAACCTGGTAACTGGGCAAGCTGGAACCACAACCAGCCGATGGCATTAATCTCTGCGCTAGATTCAAGTTGTTCCAGTGCAGATAAATCGGTGAACTCCTTACCGAAACGCAGTGACTCAACACCTTTCGCGGACACTCTAAACTTGCCGTCGGCCAAAATACTCTGCAGATTTGCTCGGTTTACCGAACGAGGTCGGTAGGTTACCAATGGTGATTCACACTCGTTGTCACGTTGACTTGGGTGCTGAGCAATGACTTGCTGTGCTTTTTCCGTCACGTCTATGGCTTGATAGTCGTGCATTTGGATCACGGTATCTGCAACGTCGAGATAGTCGCCAGATCCCCCCATTACAATGACAGAAGAAATATCGAGCTCGTCGCGGAGCTGACCAATGCGGTCAACAAGCGGTGTAATCGGTTCATCACCTTTACTCACCAATGCCTGCATTCGTTCATCACGAATCATAAAGTTAGTGGCCGATGTATCTTCGTCGATCAGCAAACCCGTTGCGCCAGATTCAATAGATTCTTGTAGCCAAGCCGCTTGAGATGTTGATCCAGACGCATCTTGTGTCGAGAAGTTTTCGGTATCTTTACCCATTGGCAAATGGTTAATGTAATTGGCCAAACTTAGGTTGTGGACACAACGACCATCCTCAGCTCGAATCTTCATAGCATTTAGGTTGGTCACGATACGCTCACGACCGTCACCGGGGATGTGATCGTAAATTGAGCGCTCAATCGCAGTGAGTAGGGTGGATTTACCATGGAAACCGCCACCAACGATCAAGGTGATACCTTTGCGAATACCAAGACCAGTAATAGGGCCTTGGTTTGGCGTTTCGATCGTCACCTCAAGAGATTTCGGGGCTGTGATAGCGACGGCGTCTTTCATTGGTAAGTCACAGTTGCCAGCAATACGTGGCAGAACAGAACCGTTAGCGACAAAGGCCAATAGATTATGTTCATCCAATTTGCTGCGCAAGAATGCTTGATCTTCTACCACTTCACAGTGGTGAACGAGCGCTTCAATGTCTAACTCACGCTCAAGTGTCGCGCGTCGAATATACTTAGGCAGGTGGAAGGTTAAAATATTGTCGGCTTTTTTGCCAAGCACGCTTCTCCCTTCTGCGGGTAGATTGATACGAAAACGAAGTTCAATACCTTCATCGGTGAAGAGCACGGCAGTGCTGTCTAGCACCACTTGCCCTGACAGCGCAATGCTGACGCTCGACTCTTGCTTGGCTAACTGGGCAAAGCTGCGTGCGATAAAGTCACGTGCTGCGACTTGGTAAGCCGCTGATTTTTCTCGTAGCCATTGGAGGCCAGTCACCGACCAAGGACGTACAGCTCTTACACGTGTAGGGGAGGCGTACGGGTCAGCTTGAACGTAATCAATATAGAAAGTGAAGTCGCTAAAGTCATAGCAGCCTTTAATTTGCTGATACGCGCGATAGTTCTGTTTTTCGATTTTTTTTAGTGCAGCGGTTAACTGATCCATAAGACGTTCACTTGGTAGAGAAATAAAAGGCGCGATTATATACGTGAAGATCGCCTATTGCGAGTAAATTGGGCCTTTCAGGTCTTGCGTCAATTCAAGGCTGCTCAGAGGGATGTCTGAGCCGAGTCATCAATTTGATTGGTCAAATGTTGCTTTAAAAAGCTCGCTTCGAACAGATCGCAAGGCATCGGTTTTCCATACAGGTAGCCCTGACCAACCTCGCATTCTTCTTCGAGAATAAAGGCTTCGTGAGCTTCGTTTTCAATTCCTTCTGCGGTCACCGTCAAATCAAGCTTTTTCGCAATGTTGATAATCGAGCGAACGATTTCTCGGTCTTCATTGCTCTCATCTAGGTGGTGGACAAAGCTTTTGTCGATTTTTATCGCATCGAACGGAAACTTCTTCAGATAATTGAATGAAGCATAACCGGTACCAAAGTCATCAAGTGACAGTGTCACCCCTAATTTACTCAGTGCTGTCAGCGTGTTACGCGCGACGACCTCATCGGCAATAAGGCCACTTTCCGTCACTTCGAGCTCAAGATAATGGGCAGGGAGTTTATACGTGTTGAGTAAGTCTCTTACCTGATGAACAAACTGGGGGCTTTGCAGTTGTACGGCAGACACATTGACGCCAAGTTTGAACTCTTGCACATGGTCGACCCACTCAGACGCTTTCTGTATTGCGGAGCGAAGAACAAAACTGCCCACTTCGAAAATCAGGCCATTTTGTTCCGCTAAATGAATCAATGTTTCGTTGGAAATATCGCCGAGAATAGGGTGGCGCCAACGCAGCAGCGCCTCTGCACCAATCCACTGGTGAGTATGCGGAGAGACTTTCGGTTGGAAGTACAGCAACAAGTCGTCGTTGCGTACGGCTTGTAACAGGTAGCTCTCAAGCTGGTTAATGTTTTTCTGCACATCGGAAATATCTTGCGAATAGAAACTGAACTTGTGCCCAGAATCCTTGCAAGACTGCATCGCTTCAACCGCGAACTTCAATATGCTTGAGGTGCATAAGGTATCTTTAGACGTTGCGATGCCGATGTAACTGTGAAGGTGCAGTTTTTCTCCCTCAATATCAAAGTGAGACTGACTCACGTCAATCAACAAGCTACACAATTCTTGAATGTCACCATCGAGGTTTTTTGACTCGAACAGAAAGGCTAAATCGGTAGAGGTTGGTCTTGCCGTCAGCACCTTGAATTTTGTTAAATCTCCCAATCGATGCCTAAATTGAACCAAGATATGGTCCCACACCGAATAGCCATATTTTGATTGGATACGGCGACCGTTCGCAAAGCCGATATGCACAACGGCGACATCGCTCGTAACGTTGTCGGTAATGGACTTGAGAAGCGTCTCAGTCTCAAACTCTAGCGCTGAACGGTTTAAAAATCCGGTGCCAATATCGTGTCGTTGCTGATAGCGAATTTTTTGCTCTGCCGCTCGGCGTTTATCAATCTCGACGTTCAGCTCGTAGTTCAAATCAACTAAATCTTGAGTCCTGGTGTGAACCCGAGATTTTAACTCGTCGTTAAGCTGTTTTAGGCGATGGTTTTGATACAGCGTTTTTAAATGTGATTCGACAGAGTCTCGAAACGAGGTCAGCAAATCTTGATAGGTCTGTGTGAAGTTGTTTTCTTTGTTGTCGAGCACACAAATGGTGCCAAAGACATCGCCATTTGGCCAACGCACCGGCAACCCGCAGTAGGCCATAAGACCGTGCGCCATATCCGGATTGTTTTTCCAAGCTGGATCATTGTTGGCATTCGGTACATGGAGCATACGCATTTCGTTCACCACGGTCTCACAGTAGAGCCCTTGATTGAGAGACTCTTTATCTCCGGGTTTATATGGGTGAGACGCGTTGTTATTGGCAGTGAATACTTCAATTTCATCGGAGTGAATACGCATCACCAGAGCAGCAGGCACAGAAATGATGTCAGCAAGAAGATTTACAATGGTCTGCCAGCTTTGAAGTATCTCATCAGGAATACTCACATTGGCAGTGTTAATTTTTGACATACGGTATCCATATTGGAAAAGGCAATAGAGTGTGAGCTATCCGTGCTCTTGTTTTAATAATAGTCTTTATTCAGCAAACGTTTTAGGTATGAGTCGTCCGCTGTCCTAAAAATAAGAATTAACGATATTACCGCTAAAAAAAGCTCGCTGGAAACAGCGAGCTGGAGGGATTAATGATTTCTCAAAAATGAGACGACTAAGCTAGTCAGTATCGCTGTTTATCCATGATTCAAGATCGATCTCTTTACTGTAGTCAACGTCATCAAACGAGAAACCGTTGAGTCGCAAAAACTCTTGTTTGAACCCTTGATAGTCACCGAGTTGCTTGAAGTTATCGGCGTTAAGTTGCGATACCAATTGATTCACTTCGCGCTGGGTCTCAACGTCCAGTTCCCAGTCATCCATGCGCAGCAGGCGTTCACAGTCGACAGGAATCTTACCTGTTGAATAGACTTTGTCCCTAAATAGACGCTGCATTTGCTCAATGCATCCCTCATGGGTGCCACGTTGTTTCATGACTTTATAGAGCGCAAGAATGTACGGCGTTAAACCGGGGATAAACACACTGGCTTTTGTCACGAGCGCCTTACAGACCGTTGCGTATGCGCCGCCATCAAAGTTGGCAAGCTTAAGATTTAGGGAATGGCTGGTTTGGTGAAGATCAATTTTTGCCCTGCCTAATGTTCCATCTAGGTAAATCGGATGGGTCAGCTCTGGGCCAATGTAGGAGAATGCGAGCGTTTTACATCCTTCACCGATGGACTCTGAATTGATTAGCGCATCAACCCAGGCTTCCCAATCTTCGCCGCCCATGACCTTGATTGTTTCGTCAACTTCTTGGTCTGTGGCTGGTGGGAGAGTCGTTTGCTGCCATGTGTCGGTTTCGAGGAGAATACTGGCGCCCGATACCGATTGACCGATCGGTTTGATAGCCGAGCGCCACATTTCGTCGCTGTTTGGCTTTGGACGCACGCCGCTGGCGACGCTATAGACGATAAGGTCAACCTCGCCTTCGAAATAGGTTTCAACCGCCTCGATGACTTGTTCTTTGATGGAATCAGAGAAGGCATCACCTTGAATGTTGACTGCGATGCGACCTTCCTCTTCGGCGAATTTTTTAAAGGCGATATTATTGTAGAAACCAGCTGACCCGACGCCTTTCGAGGAGGGACCATGTTCGTATGAGACACTGATTGTATCGGCTTTGCTTCCACCGAAGGTGAGGGCGATGCGTGTGGCGAGCCCGAATCCAGAAGAGCCACCAATAATGAGAACCCTTTTGGGGCCATTTGTGATCGGCTCAGATTGCTTTACGTATTGAATTTGTTGGAGAACCGCTTGCTCACACCCAATAGGATGCGCAGATTTGGCAACAACGCCTTTAATAACAGGTTCAATTATCATTGTTATGTCCTTTTCCAACGAGGATTGAACCAGATTAACGTAAAGCTAAGTAAATTTTATTGAGCTAGACCAATTAGAGGTGATTAAGTAACTCTTTTGCAACAAACTCTGCAATCCAAGGTTGTGCTTCTGGTTGCGGATGCAGGCCATCTTGCATCATCCACTCCGGCTTGATGATTACGCCTTCCAAGAAAAAGGGCAAAAGAGGCACTTGAGTTTTGGCTGCCGTTTTTGGGTAGAGTTCGGCAAACGCCTCTGTATAACGTTTGCCATAATTAGGTAACACGCGGATTTGCATAAGCAGCGGCTTAGCATCAGCGTCACGGACCATACTGATTAGGGTCTCTAAGTTGTTTTGGATAAGGTTAGGCGGAAAGCCGCGCAAACCATCGTTAGCTCCCAGCTCTATCAATACATAGTTGGGTTGATGTTGTGAAAGCAGTTGAGGCAAGCGTGCGATACCGTTGCCGGTGGTATCTCCAGAGATACTGCCGTTGATGACGTTGACGTTTTGACCTTTCGCGAGTAACACATCTGGTAATAAAGAAGGCCATGCTTTTTCAATTGGCATTTGATAGCCTGCACTCAGGCTATCTCCTAAGATCAACAATTTGCTCGCGTTGGCTGAGTACGAAAACAGAAGAATAAAAGCAAGGGAAAGTAAACGAAACATGCAAACATCCGTAATTAAAGCAAATTCAATAACCAAAACAGTCTCTACTAATCAAGAGCAATTAACAATCCTTGAAGAGATAAATCTTGATATCAAAGAGGGTGAGAGTGTTGCGATTGTCGGTAGCTCCGGCGCAGGGAAATCGACGTTAATGACCTTGATGGCGGGCTTAGATACGCCAACCTCTGGTACTTTGGAGTTAATGGGGCAAGAGCTCTCTGCGCTAGATGATGAAGCTCGCGCGGCAATTCGAAGCGAATCGGTCGGTTTTGTGTTTCAAAGCTTCTTGTTGATTCCAAGTTTGAGTGCGCTTGAGAACGTGACTCTGCCGTGTCTTTTGAAAGGTGAAGCGGAAAACGTGGAGCGAGCTAAGTCATTGCTTGAATCGGTTGGTTTGGCTCACCGTATGGACCATTCACCAGCACAGTTGTCTGGAGGCGAGCAGCAGCGTGTTGCCTTAGCAAGAGCCTTCATGATTGAGCCCAAGGTGCTGTTTGCGGATGAACCCACAGGTAACCTAGATCAGCAAACCGCAGAAAAGGTGATTGAGCTGCTTTTCGAGCTTAACGAGCAACATGGCACCACACTGGTTCTTGTTACCCATGATATGGCTCTCGCCCAGCGTTGCCAGCGTCGAATGAGAATACACGCTGGACGTATAGAGGAGGCTTAATCATGTCAGAGGTCAGCTCACCACAACTCAATCGCCGCCTGTTAAGTTGGAGTTTGAGTGAAATCAGACATGGGCAACTGTGGCCCGTTTCAATTGCGCTAACGCTAATCATCGCGTGTATCTTTGCCCTTACCGCACTTGCCGAGCGCATGGAGCAAGTGGTTGTGAAGCAAGGGAAAGAAGCGTTAACCGCCGATACCGTTTATTCTTCTTCAAATCCCATTCCTCAACCGCTGTTGGAGGCGGTAAACCAGCAGCAACTGACGATTTCATCGCAGACGCGTTTTGCGACAATGGCGTTTAGCGATCGCGGCATGAAGTTGATTACCGTGAAGTCCGTTGACAGCGCATTTCCGTTACGCGGTGAGATGGTGCTGTCAGACGGCAAATCAACGTTCAATCAGGTTCAACCCGGCGAACTTTGGCTTGATGAGCGATTATTTGCACAACTCGATGTTTCTATTGGTGACGCTGTCACGGTAGGCGATGCCGATTTTGTTGTTTCCGGCCGCGTGGTTGAAGAGCCGGGTTTGAGTTTTAACCCGTTCCAACAAATGCCAACAGCGCTTATCCACAATACGGATTTGGAACGCACAGGCGCTGTTCAATTGGGCAGCCGAGTTCGCTTTAACCTTTTCATTAATGGCGACCAAGGCCAAATAGAGACTGTCAAGTCGTCTATTGAACTAACACCAAGCGACCGTTGGCGCGATCAAAACAGCGCCAGTCGAACTAATGAGGTCTTCCAACGCACTGAACAGTACTTATCGTTGACTGTGGCGATTGTTGTCATCATGGCGGCAACGACTTTAGTGCTTACCTGTCAGCATTATGTCTCGACCCGTAAAAAGACAATAGCCATGCTCAAAAGTTTGGGCGCAAGCAGAGGGTGGATTGGACGTTGGTTGTGGAGCCAAGTGGCGATTCTATTGGTTAGCGCTTCAATACTTGGGCTAGCGATTGGCGTCGGTCTAGAAATACTCCTGAGAGTACCATTGGTTGATTTACTGCCTAATCCATTGCCGAGCTATGGTCTTAAACCCGCGCTTGTAGCGGTCTCTACCAGCGTGCTGATTGCAGTGCCTGCGTTGGGCATTCCACTGCTTGGTTTACTTCAAGTGAGCGCTGCCAATGTGATGCAGTCAGATGTGGCTTACAATCGCAGTCGACCTTACTACTGGCTAATCGCTGTGCCATTGCTGCCGATGCTGTTTGTCTACTACCAGAACACGTTAGTCTGGATAATCTTAGCTGGTATCGTTGTGCTTTTCCTCGTGTTAGCGCTGCTCAGCATTGGCTTGACTAAGCTCCTGAGTAAAATGCCATTGCCGACATCAGTTCGTCTCGCATTGAGTCGAATTAATCGTTCTGCCATGTCGACAGGGATTCAGTTTGGTGCGTTGGCGCTATCTTTGATGTTGCTAGCAGTCATGTGGCTGGTAAGAACAGATCTATTGACCGATTGGCAGCGTACGTTACCTGCTGATGCGCCAAATGCGTTTGCCCTTAATATTGCTCCGTATGAAAAGGACGCGTATCTGCAGGTGCTCGATAGCAATCAGATTGACCGTTCTGACGACTACCCAATTATTCGCGGTCGTTTATCAACAATCAATGGTGAAGAAGCGAAAGAGTATGCGCAAGGTGGCGAAGGTACCGACGCATTGAGACGAGAGATAAATTTCACATTTGATGATGCTATTCCAGAGCACAACGACGTGCTCGAAGGCGAGTGGACCGACGCGAATGGCGTCTCGGTTGAAGCCGATGTTGCTCAGGATCTCGGCTTAGAAATCGGCGATGAACTTGGCTTTGTTATCAACAGTCAAACAGTCACAGCCAAAGTAAACTCGATTCGTCATGTCGAATGGCGAGACATGAAACCGAACTTTTATTTCATATTCTCACCTGATGTCCTGCAGTCTATTCCCGCGACCTATTTGGTCAGTTTTAGACTAGAGGACAGACATAATGATCTGATCAACCAGTTATCTCGTAATCATCCAACGGTAAGCCTAATGGATATCAGGAGTATGGGAGCCAAGATCCAAGGTCTGCTGGAGCAAATCGTGTGGTCGATTACTGTTTTAGCGGCACTAGGAGTGGTTTCAGGCGTGATGTTGATCTTCACCTTGTTACGTTTGAGCTTAGGGCAGCGGCAGAGCGAAATTCAGCTTTATCGAACTCTAGGAGCGAGTAAAAAACGTGTCGTTCGTACCATATGGGCGGAATACGGAATCATGTCCTTGGTCGCTGGATTTATCGCTGCCATCGGAGCAGAACTGGTTGTTGGCGCTCTGATGAAGTTTGGTTTCGAACTTGAGCCAAACCTGCATTTGGTGCTTTGGGCTGCGCTCCCTGTGGTGACTTTCTTTACTTTAGTATTAGTTGTTAACAGTATGATAAAACGTCTACTAACCCCTATAAATAAAGCGTTTAGCTAACTTAGGCTTGGCTGACTTTTCCACTTATCCACAAAATCAGTGGATAAAGTTTGGGATAAGTCAGCCTGTAGATAACTTCAAAATTGTCGTAGCCCTTGTAGGGGTAAAGCGTGGCGAAGTTTTGTTATTCACACAATCGATAATTGAGAAATTCACAGATATTGAGTCAAGCATTTTTTTCATTTTTTTGTCGTTAAAATGTCATTAATTTTCCTTGCAAAAATTGTGTTTTTCTTCTTGTCACGTAAACAGTAAAATGCACTCAGAATGAATGGATTAACCATACGAATGCAGTCAAAACAACTTCAAACCAGTGCATCTTCCGTCGCAGTTATTGGTGGTGGCATTGCGGGCGCTACCGCTGCCTTACACTTATCTGAGCTAGGAATCAAAGTCACTCTTATCGAAAAGAAACCGGGGCTGGTTTATGGTCCTCCAATTTGTCATCTACACGCCGGTGGAAACCTCTATCGAGAAATATCGACGCAGCAATGCCTAGAGCTTCTAAAGCAGTCGGTGGACACAGCACGCTTGTATCCACATACGATCAACAATCGCCCGACTATTATTGCTGTCCCTTATGCCGATGGCGGAACGCCTGAAGAGCTTTACGAGCGTTTGTTATTCATCCAAAAAGCCTACCAAGAGTTGGTAAATGAAGATGAGCGAAACAAAGTATTGGGTGAGCCTGAACACTACTACCGCTTCTATGGGAGAGAAGAGCTTGAGACGCTAGCTAACCGTACTCAGCCAAGTGAACCCTCCAGCTTCGACGATTGGATGATTCCATTTGCTAGAGGCGCTGATCTCGATTCGCTACGTTTTCCTGTTGTCATGGTCCAAGAGCCGGGGTGGAGCGTTTTTCGTATTGCTGCATCTGCGACATTGGCATTGGAGCAAAGCGAAAACTGTAACTTAATGCTCGACACTTATGTCACTGACCTTACCCATGATGAAGGGTGGACAGTGCACTGTACCGATGGCTCTGGGCGAAGTGTTCAAGTCAAAGCCGACTATCTGGTCAATGCGTGTGGTTACGAGACAGGGCACATTGATGATTTAGCGGATAAACCGAGAAACCGCTTGGTGGAGTTTAAAGCCGCATATGTAACGAAATGGGACCAGAGTGATGAATTGTGGCCGGAGGTTATCTTCCATGGCCCACGCGGTACACCTAATGGCATGGCGCAGCTAACCCCATACTCAAATGGTGTGTTTCAACTTCATGGCATGACCAAAGATATTACCTTGTTCGAAGATGGTTTGGTCTCATCTGATGCCCATTCGTCGCAGCCACAACTGCCAATGCGTCTGCGTAAAAAGATCATCGAAGGTTGGAATGAAGACGTTGTTATAGAGCGCTCTCGACGCGCGATTAACCATATGGCGCGGTTTGTTCCAAAATACCAATCTGCGGTTGAGTTCGGAACGCCTTTGTTCGGCGCTCAGCAAATCCCTGGTAATGACGAGACGTTACGCGCCGCTGATGTCACTTTTGCTGGCAACGATTACGCGCGTTTAGAAGTTGTGAAAGGCTCATCGGCACTCGAGGCCGTGACTAAGCTGGTTGAGCATTGGCATCTATACGACTACCGCGATCAATCGATTGAGGAGCTGCATCCTATTAGCATGTCATTAGCTTATGAACAGGTCGAAGAGCGCGCGAAACATTTAGCCTCAAGTCGAGATTATCCTGAAGAGTTAGCAGAATATTACGGACAATAAAAAAATGGGCGTGTGACGCCCATTTTTTATAAAAACTGCCACCGTCTCAGTACCCAAAATACCTTGCCCATTGGCTCCATACATCTTGTAACCCAAGTAAGTCGCCTCTCACAAAACGAACTTTTTGACCCGGTTTAGCTTGCGCTAGACGCGGAAGATCAATGCGCGCAACACAACCGATTTTTGGGTAGCCACCAATGGTTTGTCGATCGTTCATCAATATAATGGGCTCTCCATTGGGTGGAACTTGAATCGCTCCGAGCGCGATGCCTTCGCTTAAGTACTCTTTATTTGGAGGTTGGATGCGTCCGCTGGTCAGTCTATAGCCCATCCGATCGATCAATTGGCTTACTTCAAACTCCTGTTGGAAAAACAGCTCGACTTGCTCACTAGAAAATTCACTGACTTGATAGCCTTCGATGACGCGAAGTTCAAGCGTTCTGTCGTAATCCGGTTTATAGCGAAATGTCATTTGGATCGGTTTGCTTGACACTAAATGAGGCACGATACCCAGCACATCGCCTGCTTTGAGAGGCTCACCATTCATTAGTCCACCAAGTTTGTCACGACGAACACTCGCGCAGCTGCCAAGTTGCGTGTCGACAACGAAACCGTTCTTAACCGCAAGATAACTGCGTAACCCATTTTTAGGCAGTCCAAATGTTAGGCGTTGTCCGGGCTTAGCATCGAATGTCGACCAATTGGTTAGGGGGATTCCGTCCAATTGCGCGTTCAAGTCACCGCCAGCAATCGCCATCTCACAGCGGTGGTTAATTTCGAACTCGGCTTGGCCTAAGGTAATTTCCAATGTTGCCGCGTTTACATTGTTACCAAGAAGATGATTAGCCCAACTATACGCGTAATCATCAAGTGGTCCGCCTTGAGCAATACCGAAATGCGCAAGGCCAAATCGGCCAAAATCTTGAATCAGTGTTTGCTGTCCGGGCTTTATTACCGTGATGGATTCTTGTACGTTCATGTCCACTCCTGTTGCACTTTGCCACCTAAGCTAAAAAACTCTTCACGGCTGATGGGTTTGAATCGAACGCTATTGCCAATCGAAATCGGAAGAATCGACGCACTTTGTGGATCATACAAGTCAATTGGACAATTGCCGATAATGTTCCAGCCACCCGGACTTTGGGTTGGATAGATAGCGGTTTGATTATTGGCAATGGCTACGCTGCCTTTTGCTACATTGACCCTCGGTTGTTCCCGCCTCGGCCTTTGTAGTTTTGGATCAACCGTGGTTAGGAATGCGAAACCTGCGGTAAAACCAATAGCACCAACGCTGTACTCGACAGATGAATGTAGCGAGATGATCTCTTCTAAGCTAAGTCCACTACTTAAGTAGGCGTTAAGGTCGGGGGCGACGTCGGGGTGATAGTAAACCGGAAGCTCGATGATCTTAGGCTCGGGTTTTTCAGGCAAATGAAGGAGAGACTCGGTAACAATTTTTTCTAAATAGGGGATAAACTCAAAGATCGAAATTCGGTGCGGTAAGTAGTCAATTAATATGGTGTTAAACGAGGGGGTTACGTTCATTACCCACGCCCCCAGTTGGTTGCGTAAATACAGGCTGATCTCGCCAATGACCCACGAGAGCTCAGGGCTTGGTTCAGCCTCAAACTTAACCAAAACAGAGCATTCAGCCACAGGGTCGACGGATGTTTCTATTTTCACTATCCTTCCTCCGAGTCTATCACTTTACGTATTTTTTCAATCATTTGCACCGCGTCTAGATTGTCCCCGTGGACACAAATGGTATCCGCATCAATAGATAACGTGTAACCGTCCAATGTTCTTATTTTTCCGTATCGGACTATCTGCGTCACTTGGTCTAAGATCGCTTGCTCATCGTGTATAACGGCACCAGCCATAGAGCGAGGTGCTAAATGCCCGTTCGATAAATACCGTCGGTCGGCAAACGTTTCGAACAAAAGAGGGACATCATAATCGTCAGCAATGTCGAGTCGGTCTTGATTATCTTGAGTGGCTAACGTCATTAAGGGCACGTTAAAGCAAGAGACAGCATCTACAACCGCTTCAAATACACTGGTATTTTTAAGCATATCGTTGTAAAGCGCACCGTGAGGTTTGACATAGTGAAGGGTGGTATTTTCACTTTCACAAATCGCTTTTAGCGCACCGACTTGATAAATCACCATATTGGATATCTCGTTTCTCGAGAGCGTCATGCTTCTGCGGCCAAACCCTTGTATGTCTGGGTAGCTAGGGTGCGCGCCGATTGCAACATTGTGATTAATGGCCAGTTTCACCGTTGAATTCATGATCATCGGGTCGGATGCGTGAAACCCACAGGCAATGCTTGCTTGATCAATATGGGGCATGGCGAGCTCATCACACCCCATTGTCCACTGACCATAGCTTTCACCCATGTCGCAATTTAATTTAATGTTCGTTTTGTTCATTGCAAATAAGCTCTCCGAAATTGCCCCTACCACCTTGTTTCAATTCTATACTTTAAACAGTGATCAGTTTCATTATTTGATCAACAACTTAGCAAAAACATAGGCTTCTAAATATGAATCTTTACTGATAAGTGAAATAATATAGACTGCTAATATAGCAAGGAACTTAGATGTACAAGCGCTCGATTCTTTTTACTTCTCTCTCTCTCGCAGGATGCGCCGTATTCGCGGATGACAATTTGGACGAACTTATGTCAATGAGTTTAGAAGAGTTGTCGATGTTGGATGTTGCTGTAGAAACTGCCTCTAAATTCTCACAGAAAGTGTCAGATGTCCCTGCGTCTGTCTACGTGTTATCAAGCGAACGAATTCAACGTAGTGGGGCGACCAATATCCAAGAAGCCCTTGCTCTGGTTCCCGGTATGTACGTCACTAAATGGAACGAAAACACCTATCACGTTTCATCACGGGGTTTTCATGATGGCTTGTACAACAAAATGCTGGTCATGGTGGATGGGCGAAGTGTCTATAGCCCAGTCTATGGTGGCGTGTACTGGAGTGCTCTCGACTATATTTTGGCAGACATCGAGCGTATCGAAGTGATCAGAGGCGCGAGTGGAGCGATCTGGGGCGGTAATGCGGCGAATGGCGTTGTTAACATCATCACCAAATCAGCTCAAGATACTCAGGGCACCTACATGACCGGAACAGCGGGTCGCTACAATGCTTATGATTATTCGCTCCGTCATGGCTTGAAATTGGATGAAGATTTGTACGCGCGCGCGTTTTATAAGTCCAAAAGCAACCCAAGCTATTTGAATAATTCAGCGTCTAAGTGGAAAACGGACACGGCGGGGATAGAAGTGAGTCGGAAACTGACCGATTCCTCTTGGCAATTTAGAGTGGGCGGCACCAAACTCGCGCATGATTCAGAGGTTTGGACTGTCGCCTATGATAGAAATGATCCGTACAATCAGCCCGTTACCATTACGTTTGATAACGAGCGTATTCAAGTGGATAGCGCCTATGTTCAGCTCAATCATCAAAAGCAGTTAGATTCATCGAGCTTGATTAATACCAGCTTTTGGGTTGATCACGTGAAAGATGAATCCCCTGATGCGCCTGGTGAATACACGACTGTAGATCTCGAATCTAACTACTCGACAGCTTTGAGCGCCAAACATGATCTTATCGCAGGAATCGGCTTACGTTATGTTGGCTTAAGGTTTACGGAAAGCTGGCAGGACGCGGATTTATTCACTCTCGCAGGTTACTCTCGCAGTTACGACATCGATAAAGCCAATGACTACATTGCGAACGTTTTTGCCCAGTCCACTTACCAAATATCTGACCAGTTGAGCAGTGTTCTTGGTGTAAAAGGCGAATACTTTGAGCAGAACAAAACCTTTGAGCTGTCACCACAGATCAGGTTGCTTTACACTCCTAGCGATGCGCACCGTTTTTGGACTGGCATTGGTAGAGCGGTTGTTACGCCGTCTTATATGGACTCAAACTCCATTTATCAACAATCCTACATTGAATGGTACGGTGACACTCCGTATGGTTCCACTTACCTGACGCTGCCAAATGAAAAGCTAAAGAATGAGTCAGTTTGGACGGGTGAGCTAGGGTATCGCTATATGCCGTCCGAGCGTGTTGAGTTGGACGGCATGGTTTTTTACAGCCGCTACGACAACATTCGCGGTAATGACTGCTTTGATTCTCTGGTCTATCAAGGGTATGAACATCTTTGGTTTTGCTTTGTCTCTGATGATTATCAAGCGACAACCTCGGGTATAGAGCTCGCTGCGCATTATCAAGCGGCGGACAATTTGAGCTTCTATGCCACCTACAGTTATCTACGTGTTGACGCCGATTGGGACAAAGGAACCTATTCGAACGGCGGCAATGAAAGTTCGCTGTCACTACCAAGCCAGCATCTTGCCACCTTGCAAACGTTATGGTCGATTAACAAGAATTGGCAATGGGATTTCGCCCTGAAGTATAACAATACCCGTTACACTGACGAAATGAGGTCTGATTACGACATACCCGGCCGTGTAACGCTGGATGATGTCACGCCTCATGTGACCTTGGATACCCGTTTGGGCTGGCGTAAAAACGACAGCGCTCCGCTTGTCGAGCTGGTGGTGCAAAAAATGTTTGCCAACGAAATCTACGATTCTTGGAGTCTCTATCCAAATGAGCAGTTGGCTTATGTGAGGCTATCCCATGAATTTTAGACGTTGGGTGACAACTGCCTGCCTCGCTGCCGCCTTCGTTTCTCCTCTGGCAAACGCCAAGTTCACCCCGGAGCAGGTTAAAGCTGTATACATCTATCGTATTGCCAGCTTTGTGTTTTGGGGCGCTGACGAGCAGATGAACGAAATCAGTATTTGTGCTCCTGATGATGAGGAAGTGCGTGACATACTGACGGATATAACGAAAGACAAGTTGATTCGAAATAAACCGCTGAATATTTCTAACTCGGGGTGCGACGTTTTATACATCACCAAAAAAGAGAGCTTAGACCTGATTAAACTGAACCCTAACCGCACGATTTCAATCAGCGATATTCAAAGTTTTACTGAGCTTGGAGGGGTGGTTGAACTTAGTACGCTAGGTGGACGAATTAAGCCAAGAGTGAATTTAGAAAACGTCGGCGAGTACACGCTGTCGGCTAACTTTTTAAGGGTCGCTGAGATTGTTGGAGGTAAGCAATGAAACTTCTCCACAATATGTCGCTGAAAACCAAGCTTATTCTGCCGATCGTGATCTTTACTGGCCTTATTTTCTTCTCTTCACAAGGGTATGCGCTTTACAGTGCCTTTGAAACTCAAAAGGATAATTTGATTGATCGCGTTAGCGTACTTGCAAAAGGGGTGGCGTATAACCTTCAAGCGGCAATTTTGTTCAACGATAGCTACAGCGCCAATCAGGTTCTAGATGCGTTTTCCGCTGATGAAGAGATTGTCAGGGTGAAGCTGTATACCGCAAACGGACAGTTGTTTGCCATGTACGAACGTGAAGGAAGCGCGGCTCCTGTTCCAAATGAAAAAGAGCGTACTCAAATTCGTGAACATAAGTTTGCTATCGGCGACGAGTACATCTTCATTTTGATTCCCGTTGATATGGAAGGGGAAACCATTGCTCAATTACGACTTATCGTCTCTAAAGCGTCTTTCCAATCCTTATATAACTCCGCATTAAGTAACGGATTCGTATTCTTAGTGTTTCTTATCTGCTCGGGGATCGTCCTTTATATGACGGTCGATAAGTTCATTGTGGGGCCGGTTTATAACCTGAATTTAGCGATGAATGCGTTTATCAACCGCAAGCAGCGAGACTTCAATGTCGCGCCAGCCGCCAATGATGAAATTGGTGATTTGGTTCGAGCGTTCAACACCATGCTCGATAGACTTAGCCAACGTGAACAACAAGTTGCTTACACTTTAGATAAGCTAGAAGAAGAGAAATCATTTGCTAATGAAGTTGTTGAGACGGTCAAACATGCGTTAGTGGTCGTCAACAATAAAGGCGAAATCATGCATTTTAATGGCGCAACGTGCAGTGTATTTCGATGCACGAGTGCCTTCCTAAAGGGTGCGAACCTTGAAGATCTGGTTGAAAGTGAAGAGGCAAACGTCGTACGAGAGGCAATTTATCGCGGGCTGGAATTTACCGATAGAAAAATCTGGATTCGAGATGTGTTTAAGCAGTATCAATTGCTACAAATCAGCTGTACCAAGCTGACAAAAGCGGGGCAGATACTGTTCGCCATTCAAGATATTACCGAAGTGGATGCAGCGCTCAGTCGCCAACGTTTAGCTGCGGGTGTGTTTGAGAACAGCCAAGATGGTTTGATGGTCACGGATCAAGATGACGTTATCACCATGGTCAACCCATCGGTGACCCGATTACTGGGTTACACTCAAGAAGCACTGTTGGGTAAGAAGCCTGAAGAAACGTTGGAATGGCAACAGTTCCGTTCGCTTATGCCAACAATTAAAGAGTCCGTGATGCAGTATGGTCAATGGCAGGGTGAAATCTGGGAAAAACACTTATTTGGTCATAATGTACCAATGTTCGTTAAGGTCTCTTGTATCTACAACAGCGAGGACGAATCGCGTTGTGATTATGTGTACATCTTGTCCGATCTTTCCAGTGTTAAAGAAATGGAACGCTTAGAATACCTTGCTCACCATGACTCTCTGACAGGGTTAGCCAACCGTGCTCATTTGTATCGTGTCTTAGATGATTCTTTGAAAGATGAACGTGAGGCCAAAAATGGCTTAGCACTACTTTATCTCGATCTTGATGGTTTTAAACAGGTTAATGACACTTATGGCCACGACGCGGGTGATGAGGTGTTAAAGCAGGTGGCTGAACGTTTACTGTCTCAAGTGAGAAGTCAGGACTTAGTCGCCCGTTTATCTGGTGATGAGTTCGTGGTACTCCTGACATCAACCGACCGCAGCAGTATCACTGTTTTGGCGCAGCGTCTCATTTCGCTTATTAAGCAGGATATTGTCTATCGTGGGCGAGTTCTCAATGTAGGTGTGAGTATCGGTGTTCACTATATTGAGCAGCGCGATATCCCGATGGATCAGTTAATTAGAGCGGCGGATACCGCCATGTATCAGGCGAAAAGTTTGGGCAAAGGACAATTTGTATTGAGCGAAACCGAATGAAATTAAGTCTCAAGTTTGAGCTGTATTTTCGTTCTCAAGTCCGATAACATTTACGCCAAATTATTCAAAAGGTTATAAGCATGAACGTCTTGGTTACCGGCGGTATGGGCTACATTGGCAGTCATACTTCGATTCAAATGATTCACGCGGGTATGACTCCCGTTCTCTTCGACAACTTGTACAACAGCAAGTCTTCCGTTCTCGAGCGTATTGAAAAAGTGTCAGGGGTAAAACCTGAGTTTATCCAAGGTGATATTCGAGACAAAGCGCTTTTGATAGAGGTGCTTAAGCAACACAATATTCAAGCGGTGATTCACTTTGCGGGTTTAAAAGCGGTGGGCGAGTCGGTTGAAAAGCCGCTTGAGTACTATGACAACAACGTAAACGGTACGCTGGTCTTAGTCGACGCAATGCGAGAAGTGGGCGTGAAAACCTTGGTATTTTCCTCTTCAGCGACGGTTTATGGCGATCCTGCTTCTGTGCCAATTACGGAAGATTTCCCAACTAGTGCAACGAACCCTTACGGCCGCAGTAAACTGATGGTGGAAGAGTGTTTAACGGATTTTCAAAAAGCAAATCCAGATTGGAGTATTACTCTGCTTCGTTACTTCAACCCTGTTGGTTCACACCCTACCGGTGAGTTGGGTGAGGACCCGCAAGGCATTCCGAATAATTTGATGCCGTTTGTTTCGCAAGTCGCGGTCGGTCGGCGCGAGTACTTATCAGTGTTTGGTAATGATTATCCAACCGTAGATGGCACAGGCGTGCGTGACTACATCCATGTCATGGATCTCTCTGATGGTCATATTGCCGCGTTACAAAAAGTGGGTGATAAGTCAGGTCTGCACATCTACAACTTGGGTACTGGCAACGGGTCAAGTGTACTGGAGATGGTGAAAGCGTTTGAACAAGCGTCAGGCAAACCAGTACCTTATAAAATTGTTGAACGTCGACCAGGTGACATTGCAGAATGTTGGGCAGATCCAGCGAAAGCGATGAAAGAGTTGGACTGGAAAGCAACCCGCTCATTAGAGGAGATGACCTCTGATACGTGGCGTTGGCAATCAAACAACCCGCAAGGCTATCCTGAAGTCTGATTTTGCTTTAGATACAAGAAAGCCACCGCAACTGCGGTGGCTTTTTTACGCGTGATACAAAATAGGCAAAAATTGTGTCAGCGTCAGGAAGTCTTAATCAATCGACTCCCTTATCTTTGCCAAGCGATAGTAGCCATATAGAGATTGCAGCGACGACCGCGAAGCCAGATAAGATGATGAAAGGCATTGCTCCATAACCGAGGATGTGCCAGATAACGGATTCTAATGTACTCATTGTCTGTCTCCTTATTGCCAGCCTTCAACGCCATGCATGTCTGGCAGTTTGTGTGCAATACCTTTGTGGCAATCTACACAAGTCTTTTCGCCAGATGCTAGGGCAGTAGAGTGTTGTTTGGCACTACGAGAACTTTGCTCTGAGAAGTCCATGTATTCGAACTCGTGACAGTTACGACATTCCAACGAGTCATTTTTCTTCAATCGAGCCCATTCGCGTTCAGCTAGATGAGCACGGCGCTCTTGAAATTTCTCAGGCGTATCGATCGTTTTGGCAATGAAATGAGCATACAGCTCTTTTGATGCCTGAACTTTACGTACAATCTTATCTGTCCATTCATGTGGTACGTGACAGTCAGAACAGATTGCTCGAACACCAGAGCGGTTAGAGTAGTGAATGGTTTCTTGTATTTCCGCAACGATCGGCGCGTGACAGCCCGAACAGAACTCTTCGGTGTTGGTTGCTTCCATACCGGTATTGAATGCGCCCCAGAATAGAAGACCACCAGCGAAGCCCATAAACAAAACCACACCTACGGCAGCTTTACTTGGGCTCGTCAGTCTCTTCCAAAACGCTTTTAGTATTTTCATATGCAGCCTCTTAATTACTCTCGAACCGCTTATTTAAGCGAGTCTACGCTTTTGAATTCGTTCTCAATCAATGGCTGAGCATTCGCTTGAGGGACGTGACATTGTAGACAGAAGTAACGACGAGGAGACATGTCTGCCAGCACCGCATCTTCACGGTTCACATAGTGCGTTACACTGATTTTGGTTGCGCCCATCTCTTTGGCATTTTTCCAGCTGTGGCAGGCAAGACACTTGTTGGCATTGAGAGACACTTCATAGTTACGAATGCTATGAGGGATCAACGGTGGTTGATAGACAAAGCTGCTGTCGAGAACTTGCTCCTTTGGATACTTTTTAAACTCATCCGCAGGACGCGTAGATTCAAGCTCGCTCGCTCCACGTAGCGACTCCAAACCGCCGATACCACCTGGATTATCAAGTTCTGCTACCGCAACACCGCTCACAAGTGCGCCCACAGATAACAGTGCAATCAGAAATTTTTTCATTATTTTATCTCCGCCTAATGGCTAAATTCTTAGATGTGGCTGCCAATAGTTAGGCAGCCAAGCTCTGATAATTAAGCGATCTTGGTGATCTTAACTGGACACTTCTTAAAGTCTGTCTGTTTAGACAGCGGGTCAGTAGCGTCTAGGATCAGTTTGTTGATCAAGATGCGAGCATCAAAGAATGGTACGAATACCAAGCCTTCAGGTGGACGGTTACGACCACGTGTTTCAACACGAACACGAACTTCACCACGTTTGTTTGCAATCAGTACTTCTTCACCACGGCGAACGCCACGTTTTTTCGCATCAGCTGGGTGCATGTAGACCACTGCATCTGGTACTGCCTTGTATAGCTCAGGTACGCGGCGAGTCATGGTGCCAGTGTGCCAGTGCTCAAGAACACGACCAGTACATAGCCACATATCGTACTCAGAATCCGGAGCTTCCGGTGGAGCTTCATAAGGAGCTGAGATAATAAGCGCTTTACCATCTGGCTTACCATAGAAGTCCCAACCAGAACCCGCTTTCGCATATGGATCTGAGCCTTCTTTGTAGCGCCAAAGCGTCTCTTTGCCATCAACGACTGGCCAACGTAAGCCACGTACTTGATGGTATACATCGTAAGGTGCTAAATCGTGACCATGTCCACGACCAAACTCTGCATATTCTTCAAATAGACCTTTTTGAACGTAGTAGCCGAAGTGATGAGCGTCATCGTTTAGCTCGCGTGCTTCTTCGATTGGGTATTTGTTGATTACACCATTTGCGAATAGCATGTCATACATGGTTTTACCACGGTATTGAGGCGCTGCCGCTAGTTGTTCTTCGGTCCAAACTTCTTCCATTTTGAAGCGTTTAGAGAATTCCATCACTTGCCATAAGTCAGATTTTGCCTCTCCGACAGTACCAACTTGTTGATACCATGCTTGAGTACGGCGTTCAGCATTACCGTAGGCGCCTTCTTTTTCGATCCACATGGCTGTAGGAAGGACTAAGTCTGCAGCTTGCGCGGTCGCTGTTGGGTATGGATCAGAACAAACGATAAAGTTTTCTGGGTTGCGGTAACCTGGCAGACGCTCACCATTGATGTTTGGACCCGCTTGCATGTTGTTGTTACACATTACCCAGTAAGCGTTTAGCTTGCCGTCTTTGAGCATGCGGTCTTGAAGAACTGCGTGGTAACCTGGTTTAGGAGGAATAACACCATCTGGGATGTTCCAAATACCTTCAGCGATCTTACGGTGTTTAGGGTTAGCGACGACCATATCCGCAGGTAAGCGGTGAGCAAAGGTACCCACTTCACGGGCAGTACCACACGCTGAAGGCTGACCCGTTAATGAGAATGGGCTGTTACCCGGAGTCGCGATTTTACCTGTTAGTAGGTGGATGTTGTAGATTAAGCTGTTCATCCACACGCCACGAGTATGTTGGTTCATACCCATAGTCCAAAGAGACATAACTTTAGTATTTGGATCGGCATACTGCTTAGCAAGTTCGATCAGTTTCTCTTTAGATACACCTGACATTTCAGATGCTTTTTCTAGTGTGTACGGTGCAACTGACTTTTTGTACTCTTCAAAAGAGATCGAAGACATTTTTCCTGAGTTCGGGTTCGCCGCTGTTTTTTGCAGTGGGTCATCGTCACGCAGCCCGTAGCCAATGTCGGTCGCGGTTTGTTTGAAGTTGGTGTGTTTGTTAACGAAGTCCCAGTTAACCGCATCATTCTCGATGATGTAATTTGCAATGAAGTTAGCGATTACCAAGTCGGTTTGCGGCTCGAAAATGTAGCCTTCATCTGCCAATTCAAAAGAGCGGTGGTAGTAAGTCGATAGAACATTGACTTTAACATGTGGGTGGCTGAGGCGACGATCTGTAATACGTGTCCACAAGACAGGGTGCATTTCTGCCATGTTTGAACCCCAAAGCACGAAAGAATCGGCAGCTTCGAAGTCATCATAACAACCCATCGGCTCATCAATACCAAACGTACGCATGAAAGCACCTACCGCAGATGCCATACAGTGGCGAGCGTTAGGGTCGATGTTGTTTGAACGGAAACCTGCTTTCATCATTTTAGCGGCCGCGTAACCTTCCATGACTGTCCATTGGCCAGAGCCAAACATGCCTACACCTGAAGGACCTTGCTTTTTCAGCGCTTCTTTCCATTTCTCGGCCATAGTGTCAAAAGCGACGTCCCAAGAAACTGGCGTGAATTCACCTTCTTTGTCGTATTTGCCATCTTTCATACGAAGAAGGGGCTGAGTCAAACGGTCTTGCCCGTACATGATTTTTGAAAGGAAGTAACCCTTAATACAGTTAAGCCCCTTGTTCACAGGTGCTTCAGGGTCGCCTTGCGTCGCGACCACTTTACCGTTTTGAGTGCCAACAAGAACTGAACAGCCTGTACCACAGAAGCGACAAGGTGCTTTGTCCCACGTAATTTTTGTTTGGTCTTTGCTTGCGATCAGATTGGTCGCTGATGCTGGTAGAGTGATACCTGCGACAGCGGCGGCTGATGCTGCTGCGTTTGCTTTCACAAACGCGCGTCTTGTCATCTTCATACTTCACCCTCGATTTGGGAATAGTTGGTTCCAGTGTTGTTATTGTCCGTGTCTTCGTCTTCTAACCCAGTTTCGATCTGGTGGTAGACGAGGGCGGTGCTCAATACGTTAGGTAGGTTGTTTATGGTCTCAATGGTATCGGTGATGAAGCCTTGATTCTCGGTCTCCAAAACCACCACGATTTTCCCTTCAGGGCTATCACCATAAATCTCTGCGTTGTCGTTCTGCTCTATTTGTGACTTCACCTGGCTAAGGTGTTCTGGCGCGCAGTGTACGACTAGGCTAGAAATGTGCACTTCGTTAAGTGACATACAATGTTTCCGTTGTTGTTCTAATTGCTCACAATGATTGATGATGTTGGGCAAACAGAGACACATGCTCCGCAGCCTGTACAATCATCAAGCTCGATGTTGGGTTGTGCGACTTTGCCAATTTCGATTTTGAATTTAATAGCCATGGTCTCGCACATATCTCCACAGCTTCGGCATTCGACATTTTGGTGCGCCAAACAACTTTCATTGATGGTCGCGTTTGCATTCCACGGTCTATCTTCTTTGGATAGAAAAATCGGTTCAGGGCAGACTTCTGCGCATTGATAGCAGAATGTGCATTCATCGATTGAAAAGTCGACGGTAGGGAACCCGCCATCGCCTTTTCGAATGATGCTTGTTTCACACGCTTGTTCACACTTGCCGCATCGGGTGCACAAATCGGTAAAACGGACGCTTTCCTTAACCCAAGGTAAACGAATCATTGAATCGTCAACTTTAGTTCTAGAGAAAAAACGACGTTTTGCTAAATCGACCACGAATGCTCCCGACCAGTATGTTCTGAAATAAGCCCAGCTCAGAAGTTTGTTAATAAGCTGTCATTTACCGACATATAAATTGTAGGTTTTGACATATTTGTATAAATACCCCTTAGGGGTTAATCGCTATGGGTTCTTGTTTCAGATCAATAAATTCCAGCAGGTTTGATCACATATTGGGCGTGTGAGTTAAGATATGGGAAGAATTTGTGATTGTTCAAAGCCTTCCAAACGGTGAAAGAGTGTTTAAAAGTGTGAAAAACTCGGTGACGAGAACCGTTGCCAAGGCGATGGGACTGATCTTGGCTTTGTCTGTTGCGACGACGAGTTTTGCGATCATTACCTTAGCCTCAAGTCTCAATGACGCGGAAGCCGTGAACGTGGCGGGCTCGATGCGTATGCAGAGTTATCGTTTAGCCCATGATATTCAAACCCAGTCTGTCGATTATCCTTCCCATATTCAGATGTTTGAACGTTCAATCTATTCGCCCTCGATGAAGGCGCTGCAAGGCTGGACCGTCCCGAGTGATATCACCCATGATTACTACAGCTTAATCATGCGTTGGCATGAGCTTAAACAGGTACTAAAAAGCCAAGAACGAGAGCGCTATCTTGTGCTGGTGGAAGGCTTCGTTAACCAGATCGATGCGTTCGTCTTTAAGTTGCAGAATTTTTCTGAACAGAAATTGATCAAACTTGCTTGGGTCGGCGGGTTAGGGCTGGGTGGCATTCTGATCGTCAGTTTGTTTGTCGTTCATTACATTCGCAAGCAGATTGTTCGTCCGTTAAATGCACTGGTGCACGCCAGTGAGCAAATTAAATCACGATCATTTGATGTAGAACTGAATGTCTCTAGCGATAACGAAATGGGAATTTTAACGCGTACGTTTAATACGATGGCAGCGGATCTTGGAAAGCTCTATCGCGGACTTGAAAAAGCGGTCAATGAAAAGACCCAAAAATTGCAACACGCCAACGACTCGCTCAAAGTACTTTACAAATCTTCCCAAGAACTCACCGCATCGCGAATTGGTCAGGACAATTTCGAAGCGATTCTAGCTCATATTGTCAGTCTTGAAGGGATCAGTGCTGTGAAACTCGAGATTACTGCTGAGGGGGAGCGACCGCTTGTGTTGACTCAAGGTGAAGCGTGCAGTGGCTGCGAGAATTCTTGTCAGAGCAAGGCGTTATCATTAGATGGCGTTGAACTCGGGACCTTGTATTGGAAAATCGCGCTACCGTGCCCAGATCAAGCTTTGATTGACAACTTTGTTCAGATACTGTCGCGTGCCGTCTATTATAACCAGGCTCAACGTCAAGCTGAGCAGCTATTGTTGATGGAAGAGCGTGCCACGATCGCAAGAGAGCTGCATGATTCGCTTGCTCAATCTCTTTCCTATCTAAAGATTCAAGTATCATTGCTTAAACGGAGCATGGCAAAACTGCCGGAGTCACATCAATTGGAAAAAACAACGCCAATCCTCGCTGATCTCGATACTGGTCTATCTGCGGCTTATACTCAGTTACGGGAGTTGCTCACCACCTTTAGGCTGACAATCAAAGAAGGCAGTTTTGGCCACGCATTAACGGAAATGACAGAGCAACTGGCGGAGCAAACTAACGCTGAGATTAAGTTGATCAATGAATTATCGTCCATTGAGCTCGATGCCAATCAACAGGTTCATTTGTTGCAGTTGATCAGGGAAGCCACCATCAACGCAATCAAACACGCAAATGCGAAAAATATTACTATTCAGTGTCATGAGACAGAGACTAAAGTTGTCGTATCCATCCTTGACGATGGACAAGGGTTCGATCAATCGGTTGAGAAGTTGAATCACTATGGCATGAGTATTATGCACGAGCGAGCGTCTCGCCTTTGTGGCACGCTCGCGGTAACGAGTCAAGCCAATCAAGGCTGTGAAGTATTGTTAGAATATCCGAAAACTAAGGAACCAAACATTGACCGAATGTAGAGTATTACTTGTGGATGACCATCCACTCATGAGGCGAGGAATCCATCAACTACTTAGCTTTGAGGACGAATTTGACGTCGTCGCAGAAGCGAGTAATGGTGCCGATGCCGTGGCGAAAAACCACGAGTGCAAACCCGATCTTGTGCTACTTGATTTGAATATGAAAGGCATGTCTGGCTTAGATACCTTGAACGCTCTTCGTGCTGATGGCTGTGACGCTACCATCGTTATTTTAACGGTGTCAGATAGCCCCGCGGATATTGAAGCCATTGTTAAAGCGGGAGCAGATGGCTACTTGCTAAAAGATACCGAACCTGATGAGCTAGTCAAATTACTAAAATTGTCGTTACGTGGTAACAAAACGTATAGCAAAGAGGTCGCCAAGTATCTTGCTGATCGTGAAAATAGCACCGATGTCTTTGACGAGTTAACGGATCGTGAGATGCAAATTTTAAAAGAAGTGGCGAAAGGGTATCGAAACAAGCAGATTGCTGACACGCTGTTCATTTCTGAATCTACGGTCAAAGTTCATATGAAAAGCTTGCTCAAAAAGTTGAGCGTACCATCGCGTACGGCAGCTACTGTTATGTACTTAGAGCGCTACGGCGAAATAAAATAGCCATTAAACACAAAAGGGCGCATCGAGCGCCCTTTATACTGCAATAAGGATTATGCGGTCATTGGTACCAATACGAGTGTGCCAAAGATCACGGTGATCAAGCCACACAGTACTGGGACCGAAGTTCGTTTTACCACCTCAAACGGGCTTATTTTGCCCATTCCCGACGTCGCAACCACAACGCCTGACACAGGAGAAACGGTGCGACCAAGGTTAGAGGCTTGAAGCATCGGGATAATCAAAAACGCTGGGTTTAATCCCATCTTAGCGGCTAGCGCAGGCGCAAGCTCAACAAACGCATAGAATGGCGCGTTGCCAGAGCCAGTTGCAATAGCAGCAGCAACCGTTAAGCCAGTCAAGATGAGCATCAGTGCAATGCCACCTGCGCCAGCCGTTTCCGCAAGGTGAAGCAAGTTATCAATTGCGCCAATCGACATTAGACCTTGAGCAAACACCCCAGCCGCTACCAATAGCATGACAACGCCTTTAAACGCATCGGCCATCCCTTCATAACAAGACTCTAAATCTTCGAGTGTTTCCTTGCCCTTGAAGCGCTTAGTGACAAAGTCTACCAAGGCACCGAGGAAAATCGACAACACGACAATGGTGTAAATATCGAGCTTTAAACCTTCAATCGTACGACCATTGAAAAGAAATACTCCGACGATTGGCAAGAAAGGTAAAACCGCGTAATAGGCCGGTGCTTTTACTTCGATTGCTGACACATCCACGCGTTCCATTGGCGAGTTGTCTTTTTTATCTAGGTATTTGTTCCAGAAGAATGCCGCAGCAGCCATGACGATAATCGCGCAGATCGACACAGGTAGAACGGTTTGTACCGCGAAGACATCTAAATCTAACCCTGATTTTTCAGCGGCAATCACCACGTCACCAGAGGTAGGAGATAAGATAATAGCCGCTGGAGAGGCGCACACAGCAACAGCCGCAGGGCGTGAAATTCCCATTGCCGTCATCATCGGGAACAGGGTTGCCATTAATAAGACACCAAGCCCAGTCGCTGAACTGACCGCAAGAGACATCAAACAAGCGACAATGTAAGCGGCAACAAGCAGTACATAAGGTGATTTGATGACTGACAACGGCTTGGAAAACTGTTTAACAACGACATTGTTTGCGCCAATGTGAGTCATGTAGGATGCGAATCCACAAAGCAACATGATTTGCATACCCAAACCGCCACCACGATATTGAAGCATGTATTTCACATACTCCAGTGAATCCGTGACCATATTGCCGGTCGACGCGATTTTAGCAGGGAGAACGGTATGTCCGAGTAAACCTGTAAGAATAAGAAGAATTAAACCGGCAGTTAGAAGTACACCTGCAGGCTTGTAGCCTTTAACGATAAAGTAACCGACAGCCACTGTAACCGCTAAGCCAATGAGAAGCTCCAGCATAGTAATCACCCTAGTATTGTTGGATTTGTATAAAACTGTTTCAAACTGTGAACAGCAATGTACAAAAATTCGCTAATCAGTACGAGTGCAACTTCTAGTGCTCATGATCTAGAACAATAAATTAATAAAAGTAAAAATAGTGGACATAATAACTGTATTGTTATTGTTTGTTAGATGTTACTAAAACGCTGCTTTGCTGTCTGAAATCGATGGAAGAGAGCGTTAATTAGAAGGTACAACAATCTTGGCGGGTAACATGACTGGCATCGCTAGGTGAAAGCCTTGGTAAAGGTCAATGTTAAGTGCGCGCATCGCGTTTAATTGCTGCGCAGTTTCGATACCTTCAATCACGGTTTGGGCACCAATACGTTTCGCAAGGTGTAAGGCACTGAGTAGTGGGGCGTGATCACCAGAACAATACTGTAGGAGCAGTGATCGATCCATTTTTAATATGTGCGGTTTTACTTGAAGCACACGCGCTTCGGTAGACGCATTCACGCCAAAATCATCAATGGCGACATTGAACCCATTTTGGTTGAGCTTTTCCATCGCCGTTTCCAAATAGCGCAGATTTTCACAATCGAGTTCGATGAGCTCCATAACGATTTGAGAGTTTTTAAGCCCTAGGTGTTGAATTCGGCTCGCGAGCAAACCGTTTTTAAGATCTTCTGTCGCTAGCCTCTCTCCGGCAATAGGCAATACATTGAGAAATAGCTGCTTATGGCGGAAATCGGACTGAGCAAAGTTGCGAAGATGGATAACGCGGCTTAGGCGTTCAACATTGATCTTGTCTTCGTCGCAAAAGGTATCAGAGCAAAAGAAGTGGTCAGGTCGGATAGGGTTGCCGTTGGCATCTTTGATTCGGACTAAAGCTTCAACGCCGACTATGTACTCATTGATGTCAAAAATCGGCTGATAAACACTCGAGAGAGTGAGCCCGTTATAGTTTGCGATAAACTGGTGCTCGGCGGTCGTTTCTAAGCAGTGTTGGAATTGACTTTTGCTTGTGAGAATCATTAAACAGCAGACCTCGGTCCCTTATCGTATGACATAATGCGTGTCGCTCGACATAATATTGACAATGTCGTAAATTTGTCAATTCTTTCTTCAGTTTCTTGCCTTATCTACAGCGCTCCTCGCACTGGAAACAGTGTTCAAGACATTAAATAGTCAAACGACCACGGCTAGCGTTCATCGAAGAAATCTTTGTTGCGAATGTACTTTGACATTAGATGATAAGAAAACGGTCTTACTACCCAAGATGCAACAGAACGACCTAAACGAATCAGCGTCGGTGTGTTCTCATAAATCTTACCATTGTAGAGCCACAATTGTTTACCCACATGCAGGTATACGCCTGGTAGAGGTGGAAGGAATGTCACGATATCGAGATCACAACAAATTCGATACGTCTTGTGGCTCAATGAGTACTGCTTTTTCATCATGAAGCCGCCAAATGCTGGCTGACCAAAGGTGACCACACGCTTGACCGATTTCGCACGCTGTTTTTCGAGCGCATCAGCCAAAATACAGGCGATCGCCCCCCCGGAAGAATGCCCAGTAAAGGTAACGCGCTTTCCGTTTTCTAATAGAGGCTGCAAAATGTTGGACAGTGCTTGGTAAACATTTAGCGGATGGGGAGAGTGGCCATGTTTAGCGATACTCGGTTGGGTAATTTGTTGCAGGTAGCCAGAATGAACGGGATAGTTAAGCTTCAAACAGTGGGCCTTGCGTTGCCACAAATGCAGATTGAGTAACCAATCTTTCGGGTTGTGGGAGCCTTTAATGACGACGATCACTTCATCATGATCGTTTTTCCATAAAACGCGCATCATGGGTTGGCCGAATCGATTGTAGACAATACGCTGACCTTTTGGTGCAAAGCCGTAGCGCGTGTGTTTTAGCACCCGTGAATAGGCTAGGTTGCAGAGTACGGCGTATTTTTCGTATTGGTATCGCTTGAGTTTCTTCACATGGCGTTTGAGTGGTCAGCGCATAGCAAACAGTATGCGAGTATTACGTGACGCATTTGTGACAGACTAACTGAGTTGGATGACAGAAAACAGTTGGATGTACTTCCTAACGAGTTGTTGATCGTTTGAGCGTTTAAGCGGGTGTGTAAACTTTACGTAGTAGGGGCTGAGGGCAAATTGTTGTTCTAACGTTCGTGACAACTGTGATTCGCTCTCAAATAGACTGATACCTTGGGTCTTGTATTCGTCTATCTCATCGGGTAGTTGTCCTGTCCACCAATGGAGTAGCTCTCGGCTCGGTTTGCTTCGAGTTATCCAATGATCGGTCAACAGCAATAGAAGATCATTCGGCTGAACGGCATAGCCATACTCAGCTTGCCACTGCGCAATGGTTTTAAACTGTTTGTTTCTACATGAGTTTCCAGCACTGACCAAATGGGAGGTAAGAATCCAAACGGTGCCGACTTCCGAAGTGACCCGATAATGGTGTGGATAGTCAGTGGAGGCAGCGGTTTCGAGGGACTGGTAATCGTAACTGTGGCCGAACTCTTTTAATGTTCTAGACAGGCGGCGCGCAAAAGCTAAGCCCAAATGATGTTCACTCATTCCGCGATTATGAATGGTTGGATAGTGTTTTTCACACAGTTTCATGCAATCTGCTTGAAACTCATTAACGCTCTGAATCAACACATCCAATAACAAGGCAACACTCTCCCTAGGTCCCAGTTTTCGCGCTTACAGTAACATGGCGTTGATAAACTCAGTTACACTTATTGTCCAAAATATTGCATAGAGTTAGGGGTTTATGTCTAAGATTGAATTTACGTCACAACAAAAACAAGCGATGGCTAAAGACCTTCAGGACTATCTCGAACAAGAGCTTGATGTCGAAATTGGGCAGTTTGATGCCGATTTTTTGCTGGATTTTATCTCTGATAAGTTTGGTGCCACCTTTTACAACCAAGGTATAAAAGATGCACAGGCGATTATGGAGAGAAAGATGCTGGATATTGCTGATGAGCTTTATGAGATAGAACAGATAAGCCAATATTGAGGTGCCTTTTCTATCACGCAATTCGTTCCATCAAATTTTTCGAACGAGATCATCAAGGGTAAGAGATTTCCCCAGTGTAAATAATGGTAAATAATCTGTTACACACAAGGGGATATAACTATTCTCATGTGATAAAGAGATTCATTTAACTTGGAAACTGTAATGAAGTCAGAAGTCAAAAACTATAATGTGGTTGCTCGTGCTGTACACTGGTCATCCGCTCTGGTCGTGATTGGTATGTTTGCTGTTGGGCTGTGGATGGTTGATTTGTCCTACTACAGCGAATGGTATCGGACAGCACCACACTGGCATAAATCGATTGGCATTTTACTCGCCGCGTTGACTCTATTCCGTTTGGTTTGGAAGCATGTTACGCCGTCACCAAAGGTAGAAGGCAGTGCGATTGAAAAGGCGGGAGCGAAGATTGTTCACTTCGCAATGTACGCAACTCTACTATTGTTGTTTGTTTCCGGTTACTTAATCTCAACAGAGGATGGTCGCGGTATTGATGTGTTTACATGGTTTACTGTGCCTGGTGCGGGAGCGTTGTTTGAAAACCAAGCAGACACCGCAGGCCTTATCCACTTTTACGCAGCATGGGCTCTGATACTAATGGCTGCTGCCCACGCCCTTGCTGCATTGAAACACCACTTTATTAACAAAGACAACACGCTACGCAAAATGATAGGAGCTTCAAAATGAAAAAAACGTTATTTGCTACAGGACTGGCTATGGTGATGGCACTGCCGTTTGGTGCAAGCGCAGCGGACTACGTTATTGATACAAAGGGCGCACACGCGTCAGTAAACTTCAAAGTGAGTCACCTTGGTTATAGTTTCATCAAAGGTCGTTTTAATAAATTTGATGGCGAATTCTCTTATGACCCAGCGAATGTTGCGGCATCGAAGGTGACGGTAAACGTTGACACTCGCAGTTTGGATTCAAACCATGCAGAGCGTGACAAGCACATTCGCAGTTCAGATTTCATTGATGCATCGAAGTTTTCAACCGCTACGTTTAAGAGCACGAGCGTGGTAGACAAAGGCGACGGTAACTTAGAAGTAACAGGTGATCTGAGCCTGCACGGTGTAACTAAGCCAATTACCATCGATGCGGAGTTTATCGGTGCAGGTCAAGACCCATGGGGTGGTCAACGTGCAGGTTTCTACGGCACAACGCGTCTAGAGTTGGCTGATTTCAACATCGCAGTGATGGGTACTTCAAGCTACGTTGATATGGAACTGCATGTAGAAGGTATTCAGAAGTAATTCCACTTACCTCCAAAAAACAAAGAAAGCCCTCAACCTAAGTGGTTGAGGGCTTTTTTGGTCAAGCGACTTATTTCCCGACCAAATTTCCTAGCGTTTTTGACGTTGTTTTTCTATTCGTTATGCACTTTCGAGTTCGCGTTCTGTGTCGACCAACGTTACACGGTCACCGTAAACATTGCGTAGTGAAGAGAGTACGTTTTCACGGGTGACTACACCAACAAACTGACCATTCTCAATTACAGGGAGCACATGTGGTTTGCTTACTTTCATGCTCTTTGCGCGCTCTTCAAGAGATAGCGTGGTGAATTGTGTTGCGATGCCCATGCTGGTGGTTGGGTAAAGCTGCTCTTTATCGATACACAGGTATTCAGCGACATCGACCAGTTTGTCTTTCGCATCAATTGCCACCACATCACGCGACATCAGATCGACAACCTTTTGTCCTTGAGTAGGAATGTAGTCTTGGCACCACAAGTCAACCATCACATCATGCGCTGAGAAGAAACCAACCAAGCGTCCTTCGATATCAACAACCGGCGCGCTGATCAAATGGTTATCTAATAATGTGTCGATTGCAGCAGGTGTGGTCATTTCTGCGCCCAAAGTAATTGGCGCAGGGTTCATGATATCTTTTACAAGGATAGTTGTGTTCATAGTGGTTTCCTTAACTGACGTAATGTTAGTGGTTTTAGTAATTGAAGCGACTTGCGCTGCTTTTAGTTGTGGTCGGCGGTAGATACACCAGTTGGCAAGCCCAACCAGAACAGCACCACCAACGATGTTGCCAAGTGTCACGGGAATAAGGTTCGCTGTGACAAATTGATAGATATTTAAGTCCGCATATTGAGCGGGGGTTGCGCCGATTTGAGTCCAAAATGCCTCGGGCGCAAAATTTTGAATCACGATACCTAGCGGGACCATAAACATGTTTGCGACGCAGTGTTCAAAGCCACTGGAGACAAACATAGCGACGGGCATAATGGTCATTGCTGCCTTGGTCATCGCGTTTGCGCTACTGAAAGTGAGCCATATAGCCAAGCAGACCAGCAAGTTACACAGTACGCCTAATGCAAAGGCTTGGACGGTCGTGTGGTGCAGTTTATGCTGCGCGATATTAAGTGCATTCAATCCCCACTGACCGTGGTCCATCTGGTACAAACCTGCAGCCGATACAATGGTCAGCAGCAACATGGCACCAATAAAGTTACCAACGTAGACCTTGCCCCACACACTCAGCATCTTGGTAAAGCTGATCTGTTTATTCGCCCATGAAATGCTCGATAGCACAGAACTCGTAAACAGTTCACCGCCGCAAATCACGATGAGGATCAAACCCATACTAAATGCCAGTCCGCCTGCTAAGCGGCTTAGGCCCCAGCCCGTCTCGGTGCTACCCGTTGTCACGGTTATATAGAAAAGAAAGGCGAGTCCTATAAACGCTCCTGCCATGACAGCAAGGCTTAACGTCATGCCACTACTTTTCTTTGCTTTGCTTAACGCAAACTTCTCGGCTTCCGCCATCATCTCGATGGGTGAGAAGTATTGGTGGTTAGTTTGAGCTTGTGTCATTGCCGCTCCCCGGTAAAAAACATACATACCTCCTGATGTTCACAAGGCTTTATCGCCGTTGCCAATTCAGATTACGGTTGGAGTAGCTAGAGGTAAAATTGATAATTTTTAAAATCCTCATCAAAAATATTGATATGGATTGGAGAGGGCGTAAAATGAAACCCAATGCGTATTTGTTAGTGTTTTCAAATACGTGCTGAAGCTAGGTAAAACAGATGATAAGAACAGGGATAGGAGTCCTATGCGTTACTCATTAAAACAACTTGCTGTCTTTGATGCCGTTGCAGACACGGGGAGTGTGAGCTTAGCGGCTGACAAACTCTCGCTGACGCAATCGGCGACAAGCATGTCGTTATCGCAACTCGAGAAAATGTTGGGCAGACCGCTGTTCGAACGCCAAGGAAAACAGATGGCGCTGACTCACTGGGGAATGTGGTTACGTCCGAAGGCAAAGCGCCTTCTCCAAGATGCGCAGCAAATAGAAATGGGCTTTTATGAACAGCATTTGCTCAGTGGTCACCTCAAACTTGGTGCCAGCCAAACGCCCGCCGAACACTTAGTGCCAGATCTTATCAGTATTATTGATAACTCGTTTCCTGAGATGAGAATTTCCTTAAAGGTCAAAAGTACCGACAGCGTGATTCAAGGGGTTATCGACTACAAATATGACCTAGGCATTATAGAAGGGCGCTGTGATGACAACCGACTGCATCAAGAAGTGTGGTGTCGAGACCACTTAACTGTTGTGGCGGCGGCTCATCACCCCTTCGCGCTGCAAGAAAAGGTCAGTTTGGCACAGTTAGAGCAAGCCAAATGGGTACTTCGAGAGCACGGAAGTGGCACTCGCATGATTTTTGATAGCTCCATTCACCATTTGATTGAAGATTTGGATGTCTGGCGTGAATACGAACATGTACCTGTACTGCGCAGCATGGTCGAGCATGGTCAATATCTTACCTGCTTACCTTATCTAGACGTTGAAAGGCACATCGACAGCGGTCAACTGGTCGCGCTGAACGTGCCTGAACTCAATATGGAGCGTACGCTTTCGTTCGTCTGGCGTGCAGACATGGTTGAAAACCCGTTGGTTGAATGTATTAAGCGCGAAGGGTTAAGGATGATGAAGGGGAAACCCAGCGTTTTATAATAAATTTGGTATTACCGATATCTGTTGAAATATCGATTGCATCACGTAATTTATGATAAATATGATATTTGTTACCTAAATATTGTGATCTGGGTATTACTCATTACTATCAATTCTTCTTAATATGCGTACTTGTACTTTTGATGTGTCTGAGCACACGTAACGAGGCGTTATGAGCACACTAGTCGCGATTGCATTAACAACGGGTATTCTTTCTGGCTTATGGGGATGGCTTGCCATTTCACTTGGACTTCTTTCTTGGGCCGGATTTTTAGGGTGTACCAGTTATTTTGCTTCACCTACCAGTGGGTTTAAGGGGTTAATACAAAGTTTACTAACCAACATGACAGGTGTATTTTGGGCAATGGTTATTATCCATGCTTCACAATATGCGTCGTTGGAAATTTTGGGTTACGTCATCACTGCTGTTGTCGCATTTCTAATGTGCATGCAGGCGACGCAAAGCTTACTTACCTACATTCCTGGTACGTTCATTGGCTGTTGTGCAACCTTCGCCGCTTCAGGTGACTGGAAATTGGTTATCCCTTCGCTCATTTTGGGTGGCATTTTCGGTTATTTGATGAAAGCGAGTGGTTTATGGCTACATCAAAAGGCTCACCAAACGCAATCAAGTGCTGAGCTTGCGCCTAGAGCTTAATTGTGTGATCAAATTCTGCCTGATGGATTTGGTCAACCCCCGATTGATTTGTATCTGATTCGATACGCGGCATTGATGTTAATCATCAATGCCGCTTTTTTATGTGTTGCCATTGGCCATGGTGACCACACGTTTCAACGTCCAGCGAAGCAGTAGTGGAATGCACTCATTACCTAACTCTTCACAGTGGCTCACTATCGCCAGTGCTAAGTCAGGTTTTGCGTATTTTTTCAGTACCTTGGTGACCACTTTTTTGGCGGGAATAGGGTGATCCGCAGGAATATGTACCATCTGTTTGAAGAAGGTCTCAAATCCATTGTTGTAGAGAAAATGTTCAATATCTCTATCAGGCAGTTCTGTCAGACGATGACGCTCTTGATCATTACCTAGCAGAGCTCGAACCGCTGTGGAGTATTTTTTCCCTGCAGCATCACCATCGGTGACAACATGCCAGTCGATACCGAAAGCCTTGGCTACTTTAAGCAATGACTTCAATCCCGATTGGGCAAACTCGATAATCTGAACTCCTTCCGCGGCAAGGTTATAACCGCACTGATTGGCAAGCTCGTTAAACAGCCAAACTTCTGTTTCTCCTTCTACTAACAGCCAACAACGCGCGAATAAGGCGCCAGAGCGATGGAAACGGATATGAAAGCCAATTCGACGAAGCTCATCTCGACTTAACCCGTGATCCGGCAGTGACGTGGTGATCGTCTTGTCTGATTGGCGAACAAGTCGACGTATAGAGTTAAGCGGCACTTGACCAAGAAGATCGCCACTGTTTGTGGTGAGAATTTTCTGCATTGGCAGCAGTTGAAGCAATCCCCATGCGCGAGCGAGGTGGGTAGGATGAAGGCGACCTTCAGGATCTTCAATGATCAACAGTGGTCGCGCACATCGGCGCAACTGATTTGGTCCTTTCGCTTGCAGGTAGGCATTGAGCAAGCCCATAAAAAGTAGCCGAGTTTGTTTGTCGTTTTCTTCAACCACTTGCGATAAACGCTTATTGCTCGTTGTACTGTTGAAGAAGATCCCATCTCGCTGCTTACGAAGGTTTTTTCTGGTGTTCGATTTGAACGAGAAGTAATGGTCGACCAAAATACCCATCGAGTTGAGGCTACTTTTCATTTCGCCTTTATTCACGTGGCCAGGTATCGCCATCAGACGTCGGCAAGTATTGTTGATGCGCTTTTCGATACGAACATTGTTGTCGCCATTTGAGCCAATAGGGCGTTCAAAACGTCGAGAATCTTTAAGGCGAATAACTGGGTGAAGCGTCATCAGCTCTTGCGCAAGTTTTTCCGAATGGTGCAACTGCTTTGGGTTGCCTTGTTCGTCAAGAAACGCATAGCGCGTATTGATCTCGTAGCCGTCACGACTTGCACTCAACCGATAAATGATTCGATTTTTCCCTTGATCGTCTTTGATCCAAACGGGCTTTAACTTTCTATAACGACCTGAGTTCATCTCATGTTTATCGGTGGACACCAAACTCAACACAATTTGTAAGTGTTGGCTTTGAGGATGAGCAATTGAATAGTCGACGTGGAAATCGGTCATCTCAAATTGATAGGGAATGCCCTCAGAAGGCAGGGCGACGGACAGGGCATCTAACAGGGACGATTTACCCCAAGTATTTTCGCCGATTAATGTGGTGAGTTCATCAAAGGCGATGGAGAGCCTTTTGATTCCACGAAAGCCAGAAATTTCAATTCGTTCTAGCTGCATATAGTGACTCCGTATGAGCTATTTCTCATTAAGCATAATAGAAAAATGCCGAATAAGCAGAAGGTTAGCTCACACTCTTGGATTAATGACCAGTAATTCATAAGGTTAGCGCCTTGATGAAGTTCATAATAATTGATGTATCAGAAGTGGTGTTTTCAATAAAAATGTGAAAGTTAATGAATTTGTCACATGGGATGCGTTAGGATGTAGCTGAAAAGAGAGAATGAAAATATGACAGATAAAAACAATAAGCCGGCGAGAATCAAGCTGGCACACATCAACGATACGCACTCCTATTTTGAACCAACTTCATTACAGCTTAACCTGCATGTCGAAGGCCAAGAACTCGAGCCCTACGTCAGTGCGGGTGGGTTTGCTCGCATTGCAACGAGGAAGCAACAGCTCGAGCAACTCGCGAAAGAGAATGATCAGCAGTTTATCCTTCTTCATGCGGGCGATTGCTTCCAAGGTACGCTCTATTTTTCTTTGTTTAAAGGCGAAGCTAACGCAACCATGTTAAACGCGCTGAACATCGATGCGATGGCGTTAGGCAACCATGAGCTGGATATGGGAAACCTTCCCGTTGCCCAGTTTGCCCAACAAATCACTTTTCCTTTGTTGGCCGGTAATTGGGATTTGTCCAACGAGGATTCAGCGAAGAAACTTAGACTCAGCGAGAACGCCAAGGTGTTTTCGTATGATCCAAGTGTTCAAGCAGCAAGGTGGATCGTCAAGTATGCACAAGAAGAACCTATTGCGATCTTTTCACTTGCGCTAGATAAAATGGCAGACATCTCAAACCCAGACGCCGACACACCTTTCGTTAGTGCTCGAAAAACGGCTATTGAGACGGTCGCTCAAATACAAAAGTCGGGGATCAATAAAATTATCCTACTTAGCCATATGGGTTACGAAGCGGATTTGGATATGGCGAATACCGTTGATGGAATTAGCCTCATCGTTGGTGGTCATAGCCACCGATTACAAGGGGATTTTTCTGGACTCGGTTTGAAAAAAGATGACCCATACGGCATTGAGATTAACGGAACACGTGTTGTACAAGCTGGTTATCACGCATTAAGTATGGGCCACTGTGACATCGAGTTTGACGAGAGTGGTCACGTGACTCATTTCAGCGGTAAGAATGAACTGCTGCTTGGTCGAAGACTCTTTATTGACGCGAGTATGAGCGAAGCTCGTGACGATGATTGTTACGCGATCGCACGACGCTACGTTGATCAGCACCCAAATGTGCACGTTTGTAAGAAAGACCCACATACGCAGGAGATATTGTTGCAGCGGTACACCACGCAAGTTCGAAAACTGCAAAGTGACTATATCGCGTGCGCCAAACATGCGCTTCGTCATGTACGCGTACCTGATGACACCGGAGCGAGTGAGCTAGCACCACTGGTAGCGGAATCTTTTGCCTACACCATGAATGAAATGGGCTATGACGTGGAGTTTGCCATTCATAACGCGGGCGGAGTGCGTACATCGCTTAATCCTGGTGATATTTCTGTGGCAGACATCGCGGGTAAACTGTTGCCCTTTGCCGTACCCATTGGCGTTTACGAGCTCAAAGGGAAAGACATTGCCGCCACTTTAGAAGGGGCGATCAACAATGCATTGAATAATGGTGTAGAAGGAACGGGTGATGGCTCATACCCCTACACATTTAACTTGAGTTATGACTACGACTCTTTGGCGCCTATTGGCCAGCGCATCCACAATTTGGCGATTTATTCGGCGACAAATGGATGGCAAGCGGTTGAAAAACAACGCTATTACCGAGGCACGTCGTCGGCGTATACCATGAAAGGGAAAGAAGGTTACGAGGCCATTCAAAACATGAAAGGCGAGGGAACAGTCACGGATCGTTCTATGGCGGATTGTTTTATTGCTTTACTAACTGAACATCCCGAAACGATAAATCGCACAAAGTCTGCTACCAAGCACAACGCATGGCATAAAGGTTGCTAATGATTTACTGATTGTTGATTGTTCAACAGCCAGGGGGAAATCATGTGGAAAGACTGGATTGACGTAGCGGTCGTTATCAGTTGGGTTGGTGTTTGGTCTGCTTTGGTCTATTTCATCCCAATGTCAGGCGTTTAGAGCCAAAACCCCAGTATAAAAAGGAGCAAATAATATTTGCTCCTTTTTTGATTTTTTTACTAGACGAGGCGCTCAAGCAGGAATACAATCCGCGCTGTTTGGGGAGTAGTCGCCTCTGGTTTACTTATCGTCATCTCGTTAGGAAATCTCCTATCCGGTAAGTATAAATGGTGTTGAAATATCTGTTTCAATTCACCATTTCGACGAGACCAACGTAATCAAATATTCTACGCCATTGAATCGGTGTAGGTTGTTTTGTTTGCGGTGGGTTCGTCTATTACTTCTCGATCCCTCCGCCTTTGGAGGTAACATGACCCCTTCTACATACATAGGCTTCGCACTATTAACTCTGACCATGGTTGCATTAGATATTTGGCAAACCCGTGGCGGGAAGGTGACGATCAAAAAAGCCGCCGTTTGGAGTATTTTCTGGTTTTTACTCGCATTCTTGTTCGCTGCGAGCATTTATTTTTTCTGGGACTTTTATGCACCAGACAGTGCTTACAGCGCTGAAAAAGCGACCGTTTCATTTCTAACGGGTTATTTGCTTGAGAAATCTCTGAGCGTCGATAACTTATTCGTTTTTGCGATTATCTTCCATCAATACCTGGTGCCTGAGCACTTGCGTCCAAGAGCTTTGCTGTGGGGCGTAATCGGCGCTTTGATTTTACGTGCCATCATGATCGCTGTGGGCGCTCAGTTACTCGCGCAATACCATTGGTTATTGTATGTATTTGCGCTGTTCTTAATCTGGACGGGTATACAACTCGCTCGCGATAAAGGCGAGGAAGAAGTCAATCCGCTGCCAGAAAAGCTAATCCGCAAGTTCGCTTCTGTGACTGATGATTTTCGAGGCAACGCGTTAACTGTTGTTGAAGGCGGTAAACGTTGGTTGACGCCTATGGCCATTGTAATTGGTGTGATCGCGTTTATGGACGTCATGTTCGCGCTAGACTCAATACCAGCGATTTTTGCGGTAACACGAGAGCCGTTCCTTGTGCTGGCCGCTAACGTGTTTGCGTTGCTCGGCTTGCGTTCACTGTACTTTGTATTGCAGGGGATGATGGATAAGTTTATTTATTTAAAACCTGCGCTTTCATTCATCATGGTGTTTATTGGTATCAAGATGATGCTTGTCGGTTCGGCTTGGGAAATTCCAACCCCTGTATCGTTATTAGTGCTTCTGGTGACCATGACCATAGCAGTGATTGCATCCGTGATGAAGAAACGAAAACAGCAGGTACTATCCGAACTAACTATCAGATAATTAATCTAATTGTCTGGCAAACAAATTCGCCAATTTTAACCAGTGAAAGTGTAAAAGTTTTGTGAACAGAAAATGTGCACATCTACGCTAATGAAATATTAAGTCGAAAAAGTTGGGTATCTATGCGCAAAATTGCTGGTTTTGCGCATAGTTTTAAAAGTCAATTGTTATGGTGTTGTTTTATTAGAAAAACTTATCTGAAATTCGAAAGTTTTTCATTTTTTGGAGCGTAAATTATTGCTTATTATTAGCCCATCGAAACGAATTAAACGATTTATAGAGAGGCAATCATGGCACAAGCAATGCAGATCGGCACAATTAACGCTCCTATCTCTATGGATAAAAAAACCTACGCGGTTTCTTTCAAAGGATTGATTGCACACCTATTAGATATTCTATTCACAGATAATACTCCTCGCGCGTACTACGCGAACGATTTATCTGGCCACATCCAAAAAGATATTGGCTTGAATCGTTAATCTAACAGGCTCTAAAAAACGTAAGCGCTGGCAGTGATGTCAGCGCTTTTTTTGTGCCTTGTGAAATGGACACCCTGCATTAACGGTCTTTTTGAATATAGAGCAAACACTGCGCTTAGAAACATCCAGCTTGTTACAGGTTTGGTCACCTGTGGGCAGTTGAGAATGTTGAATGTGAACAATGGAGCCGATTATGCACTCGTTACTTGCCATCTCGATAGCGTCCAGTTTGTCAGCGGGGCAAATTTGGAGCCACGAAGGACAACCCGCTCAAGTGGTCGAGCTATTTACGTCTGAGGGGTGTTCCAGTTGTCCACCCGCCGATCGTTATCTATCAAAGCTAGAAAATAGTGAAGGGCTTTGGACATCAATTATTCCCATCGCGTATCACGTCGACTATTGGGACCATCTAGGTTGGAAAGATAAGTTCGCAAAACCAGAGTACTCTCAGTTGCAACGTCTTTACTATGCGTACGACTTAGTAGGAAGTGTTTATACACCGGGTTTCGTGGTTGATGGTCGAGAGTGGCGTGGATTTTTCAACTGGGTGAATCGTGAATTACCTGTTGTGACGCCACGCGATTCACAACGATTAAAACTGATTCGCAAAGGCAATACGTTCTCTCTACAGTTTGACAAATCAGGCAGCTTTGATGCCACGCTGGTATTTTTGGCCAACAACCAGTACACGCAGGTTCAACGTGGTGAGAATCGAGGGCGTAAATTGGAGCATGACTTTATTGCGGTTAAGAGAATGCAGCAGCGGTCAACGGATGGTAAATGGGAGTTTGAGGCTCAATTGCCGTTGGAAACGATTGATGCAGTGGCTGCATGGGTGAGTGAACCGGGGCGGTTTGAGCGCATTCAAACGGTAGCGGGCAAAATAGAATAATCAGCTCAAAGAGCCCATTTCTGGGCTCTTGCTCTGATTACTTGCGCATTGCGCACGCATAGGCAGTGGTGAAGGCTTGCTCTTGGTATTGTTTAAGTCCGGTATCTTTAAACGCAATTGCAAGGGGATTTCTCTTCAAGCTTTCCTTGATAGCCGTTGTTGAAACAAGCTCAACATGCAATCCTTCAATCAGTTGAATGACGGCTTCTAGTTTAAAACCAACGCTGCCACCTGCAAACTTACCCTTAGTTTGACGTTGGCGGATCATCACTTTATCCACTTGGTAGTCTTGCATCAGTTTCGCGAACGAAAACTGAAATTTCTTCAACTCTTCACCAGAATTCGCATCACCAATCGTCAGTTTTGCCACTCGGCAATCTGGCAAGTGAACAACACCTGATGTGTTTTCTAGTAGACAAATAACGGCATCGTTGCCTTTTAGCTCTACGCCACAAATTTTCATATAAGTACCTCGGTTGGTTCCGATTGAGTATAACAGCCTGAAGCGATGCGAGTTATCCAATATTGCCCATTCGTGCATTAAATAATCGTCTCTTGCGTAAATCTTGTGTGAGTGGTTTATTAATAACCATATACTCAATTTATGGAGTCTGATTATGTGTCGATGGCTAGCGTATCAAGGTCCGGCTATCTATTTGGATGAACTGGTTTATGAACCTGAGCACTCGCTTGTTCACCAAAGTTTGGAAGCGAGAAAAGCAGTGACGCGGGTCAATGCGGATGGTTTTGGTTTGGGTTGGTACACAGAGCGAGAAACACCAGGACAGTTTCATGAAGTGCTGCCAGCGTGGGGTGATGAGAACTTGCGATCGTTGACACACCATATTCGCTCTCATCGGTTTATGGCACATGTGCGATCCTCAACTGGAACGCAGGTATCGCGATCGAATTGCCATCCGTTTATCATCGATAATTGGATGTTTTTACACAATGGCCAAATCGGCGACTTTGAAAGGGTGAAGTTTGAGTTAGAACGGATGCTTCCGGAGTCGCTCTATCTTCTTCGACGTGGGACAACCGACAGTGAGCTCCTCTTTTTACTGGCGTTAGCCAATGGATTAAAAAACGATCCTGTACATGCACTCAAGCGCACCATTGATATTGTCCAGCAATGTTTAAACAATAGGTCTATTGAATCACCTTTCAAAGCCTCGATTTGTGTCTCTGATGGAAAGGCGTTTTGGGTGGTTCGTTACAGTACAGATGGTGAGCCGCCAACCATCTTCATTCGCAGTGATGATGAAAGCGTCGTGTTAGCGTCAGAGCCGTTAGAGAGCGGTAAAATATGGAACAGGATCGAGCCTCAGACGATCAGTAAAATTCAGGACTGTGAGCGTACGGTTTGGAAGTTAACCGATATCACAAATCAACCCGCCTAAAGACTAAGCGGGTTGATAGATGTTTTGTTAGTTTGCTTGCCAGCGCTCGACCATATATTCGGCTAAATCTTTGGAACGAAGCAGCAGGTTTTCACGAGCGATTGTCAGCGTTGAGGTCATTTCTATTACGAGTGCGTCATCGGCACTTGCCATTACACCGAACTGAATCATGTCTTCGCCGCGTAATGATTCGATTGAACGTTTGTCTTCTGGAAGCTCAATATAGACGGATGTAAACGATCGGGAATCATCAACAAAGGGTCTAATGTGCCAACTTGCTGTGAATGGTTCGGCATTGGGCGCAGTGATTTCAACTTCGGTAGCATTTCTGAAGTTAAGGCTAACCATGGTCGGCTTAGGACCCGAGTTGGCATCACTGTTAATGTCTCTAACCCAGTACCACTGTTTGCCGGCGAACCAACCCCGTTCGAGCGTGATATTTCGGTTTGGTGTGTCACGTAGCCAGATGCTTGGGTAATTGTCTTGGTTTAGCCCAATAAAGAACTGATTACTGCGCCTAAAGTTAAAGTCGTAAGTCCCTTTGTGAGATAGGCGCATATCGTTAAACAATGTGCTGTAATTGAAGTCACACACCCAGTTTGATGAGTAGTCTGCTTCGCAAAGAACATTGTCGTCCCTAAATTGATAAGCCGTAATTACATCATCAGACTCCAACGAGTTTGTCATCGGGAAATAGGCGAATTCGCTACCTTTGACAGTGTCAGCCAGCGTGTAATGACCTTGAAGAAAACGGTCGTTTCGAGTCCGCCAGAAGTCAAAAAGGGTATGGGCTAGATTGGTATCTTTGAGCACCAGCGCATAATTTCCATTGAATGACAGGTCACGAGCGAGCCAATGTTGAGCCGCGTCTTCCATGATGCCCAACCGGATAGTTGGCGCTTTAGAGCCTGCTGGGGGATCGATACGTATCACATCGGGCACGTCAGGTACTGACTCAATCGTCCAAGTCGCCGTAACATCGGGTGTCGCATCAGTAAAGTCGACGCTGACTTGATTTCCTTCTTTCGCAAAACTTAACGTGACGAGCTCTAGGTCTCCTTGGTCGGCGCTGTTGATAGAAGGGCGCAATAACGTAAGGGTTTGCGATCGCAATAGATCGTCTGAGATCACTAAATCGTATCCTGAAGAGAGATCTTTATGCGTCCACACTTGGTAAGTTTTGCTTGAGGACTCATAGCTAACAGAGAGGTGATGAGATACGTAAATGAACTGATAGGTGCGCGCTGAACTTGAATCGGTTGCATTTAACACCAGTTGATTATTTTCTGTGGTATAGGCTCTTTGGGCGGAACCTACGAAGCTGCCTGCCACATGAGTACCGTCGAAGTTTGCTCTTGTCGACTCACCATCTTTGCTCAGTGGCGTGACTTGAAACTCACCGTTGTTTTCTAAGTAGTCGGACAGGTTGGCTACCATTTGATTGTCACTAGAGACGCTGCCATCAGGAGCTTGGTGCAGTAATCGTTTATTGAGTTCATGAATGTCGAGTTGATTGGCGAGTTCATCTGCTTTGTCTTTGTAAGCCATCATGGTTGCTTGCAGATCCGCTGGTGTGGCATCACTTAGGGCTGGAGGAAAATCACGGGTGATTGACCGAGCGATGAGATGTGATATTGCTGCGTCAATGCTTGTTGAACGGTTAGCTACAAAATTACCCGTTAACACGTCTGCGGGTAAGTTGAGATCCGCGGCGATTTGCTCCAATGTTTTACCTGAGAGGTGAGCTATGGAGGTGAAGGGGTTAATAGTATTAATTTTTGCTGGAGCAATCATTTGGTATGACTTGCTCGCTAGGGCTATTTGGTCTGAATCTTTGGTTTCGCCAGCAATAATATTGGCGATGAGGGGATAATTCGCATTAGCGGCCGCGACTTCGATTCGACCCATTGAATCCGTTGTGCCCTCGATAAACTCGTTGGGAGCGCATCGATTATCAAGATTTCGATCGACACATACGGTCGCATTTTCCAAATATCCGTCGACAACTTGTACGGTTCTCGATGTCGGAGGCGCTTGGGGCGTATCCGAACCTGAACTGCCGCCACCACAAGCCATCAATTGCGCGGCTGATAGACATACCAACGTTGTTTTCTTAATCATGCATTATCCCTAGCTCTAATTTTATAAACTATCCATTAACGGTTGAATAACATACAGAATTTAGCTGTTACACGATAGTGATGTGTATCATGGTTTAACGTAGAATAATTCTCATTTACGTGACAAGGATGGAAATTTGCTAAAAGAGCGTTGGCTTGAAGAGTGTAAAATAGAGCTAAAAGTCAAATTTGACCTATGAAACAATTATTGTGATTCCAATCGCGAAATTAACCCCATTGTGATGACCTCAACTTAAGGTGAGGTTTTAGCCTGAATTCCACTTTACAACTCACCATAAGGGAATAACCGATGTTGGCTGAAATCTTAACCAGAGCGCAACGCTACACAATTGAAACTAACCAAAATGGCAACACGAACCATTTACCTATGGCGCTGGTGGCATTGAATAAAATGGGAGCGAATCATGATCAGCTAGAGGCATATTACGCTAAATACGCCCATTTGCTGGTTTCGAGAGAGATACCACGCACAACTGCCTACTTTGAATGGGAAGCTCACTTAGGGGATAAGAGTGCCTTTGAACACTATCTCAATTACTTTCTTCGCCAAGTGGAACGTCAAGGCATTGCGGGCACCTTACGCACCTACCTTGATCGACTGATGCCAGGTTGCGGAGCATCAGCGTTTCACGCGGTGATCCGCTTGAGCTACGGCGTTCAAGTCCAAAATAATACTGAGGTTGCGTTTGGATTGGCAGATCTGGCAAGCAGTTATTTGCCTGTTAGCGAGCCGCTGCCATGTACACAAAATCTGAGAGAGGTGCTCGAGAGCGCATTGTCTACGTATGAGGGCGTAAATGTTCAAGGAGGGTTGATTTCAGCCCGTATGTTGTCCGTGGTAGAGAATCCACGCTTTGAAAGTGTCAATTACGCGCCACGATCACTGGATATTGCGCAAATCAGTGAGCTGGTGGCAGAACTTTATCTAAAGAGTCGCGACTTTACTGTGTTGCATGCAGTGACAAGCTGCCATGCAATGCGCTATCTCAGTGATTATTTTGTCCAACCAGAGCGCTCTCTGCGTTATTACTGGGCTGCATTGATTGCAGCGGTACTTTCTGTAGAGGATTTACGTTTTGGCTCTTTACCTACGATAAAGCTAAAACCGTTATCTGACATGAGTTTCAATGCTGTATTAAACAGCGAAGATAGCCACGTTATTAAGCTCGCGTGGAGCTGTTTGGATGAGTTTCGACATTATCAATCTGAACATCATTTCAAGATTCTAACCATGCTGATGGAGGAGTATTGCTGATGAACAACCTGCCGCAAAGGGTGTTAATGCGCTAAGTCAGTCACTTCAAAGTGAGTTTTAGCCAAAAAATGGAACGATAAAGAAAAAGCGCTCAGATGAGCGCTTTTTCAATGTGCTTCGGGGCAGATGTGTTATTTCTTGCGGCAGTACTCTGCGATAACATACATTGACTGGCCACCATTTGCTTTACCCGATACCAGTTTTGGATCATCACCGATGCTGATGCCGCGAATAACGGTACCTTGTTTGATGACTTGGTTTGTGCCTTTCACCGGAAGATCTTTGATCACTGTTACGTCGTCACCTTTTTTCAGTTCAACGCCGTTGCAATCCAACGGTTTGTCATCCGCCGACATGCCTTGCATCGCCCAGTTCATTTGTTCTTCTTCCATGTACATCATGTCGAGTGCATCTTGCGCCCAGCTTTCAGTATTAAGACGAGTCAATTGACGCCACGCCGTAACTTGAACAGCAGGGACTTGGCTCCACATACTGTCATTTAGACAACGCCAGTGGTTGATGTCTTTTGGATCATCAATCTCACCTAGACACTTGTCACACACCATGATGCCGTAATCTACTGTCACATGGCTGTGTGGCGGTACCGCGTATGCCGTTAGTGGCGCGTCAGCAGCACAAAGTTCACATTTAGATTGGCAGCGTTCTAGCATAGTAGCTTCAGAAGACATAGTAGACTCACATTGTTTGGGTGTTGATAAGGGCGGCTATTATGCACGTTATCCGCAGAAAATAAAGGGGCATCCGGTAAAGCAAAGGTTTTAATTATGGAAACTGACAGAACTCTTACGTTTGTAATGAGAAATGAAACATGTGGAATTATTTCAATAACCTATGTTGAGTGACAATGTCACAACTTGAGTCATTTCTTTACCTTGTTAGTCGTTCTAGGCATAATCCGCTTTGTTGTTATAGCAATTTAATAGGTTAGGCGTTGGAACTACTTTCTATCGATTTTCTTGGAAAGCCGCTTCGGCTGGAAGGCTCAATGGCAGGCTGGCAGCAGCTGTTTTGGGATAATCAGGTCGTGTCACAGTTAAATGCAGATTCAGAACGAGATGAGAGCATTCACCAGTTCACCTTGTTAAGCGGGGAACAAGAGTTTACGTGCAAATTGGAAGTGGATTTGCAGTGGCAGCCTTTTGTCTTGTCATATAAGGCGACAATGAACGACCAGATGGTTGCCGAAGGTCGAAGAGATACCAAAGATATCGAGCGACAGGTTCCATTTAATCCACCCAAACCCGAACGACGGTTCAGTCTAATAGGCTTGCTCTCATTGGGCATGAAAGCACTCAAAAGTGCTAAGCTCATCAAAGTTGTCCTCGCGTCGGCAAGTCTTGCCGCTTATTCATGGCTGTTCTCGTTTCAATTTGCTCTCGCATTGATCGCATGTTTGGTGTTTCATGAGTATGGCCATGTGCGGGCGATGAAGTATTTCGGAATGAAAACCCGAGGCATCTATCTTGTTCCTTTTTTAGGAGGATTAGCGCTTAGCGACGAGAAGATAAACACCCGTTGGCAAGACGTGGTCATTTCAATTATGGGTCCAATGTTTGGCTTTATTCTTTCGTTGATATTGATGGTTGCTTACTGGATCACAGGGGAGATGTTCTTTGCGGGGTTAGCGGTGTTTAACGCCTTTTTGAACCTATTCAATTTACTGCCGATCTTGCCGTTAGATGGCGGCCACGTACTCAAAAGCATCAGTTTCTCGATGAACAGCTTGGCGGGTATTGTGCTGTGTACATTGGCTGCTCTCGGTGGTGTCGTACTCAGCTACAGCCTGGGACTGACTCTTTTCGGCTTCTTGCTGATTATGGGGACACTTGAAATCGTCTTGGAGTGGCGTGGTCGACATCACAGTCATCTGTTACCGCTCGATCGCTACGGCCAGTTAGTATCCGCAATTTGGTATTTGGCGCTGGTGGCCGGGCTAATTGGAATCATTTGGTATTTCGCCGGCACGGGCGATCAGTTGCTGCAATTGCCACTGTTGATACTTGGAACGTAATGGAAAGGGAGCATGGTGCTCCCTTTATTATTTCTCACAGTTTGGCCGAGTAGTATCCGTTGTTGGTAAACGTGCGATTGTCGACTTTAAATCTTGAATTCGTGTTTTGTGTGATGGGTGAGTAGAAAGTAGTTCAGGTGGTTGATTGCCTCCAGACGCGGCCGCCATGTTTTGCCACAAACTGACACTCTGGTTAGGATCAAAACCCGCGTTCGCCATCAACTCTAAACCTACAATGTCAGCTTCTGATTCTTGGCTTCTGCCATACGGGAGCAACACGCCATATTGCACGCCTAACCCAAGTGCTGCCATAGTAACGTTTCGGTACTGGGCATAATCTGAGGACCCTAAGGCAACATTGGTGATCTGCAATCCGGCGCTCGCCAATTGTGATTGAGATAAGCGTTCATTACTGTGATCAGCCAAAACGTGGGCAATCTCATGTCCGATCACAGTCGCCAGTTGATCTTGGTTTTTGGCAACATTTAATAGCCCTGTATAGACACCAATTTTACCTCCCGGCAGCGCGAACGCGTTGACTTGGTCGCTATCAAATACCACGACCTCCCAATCACTAAAACTGGCTTGCTTCGGGACATGTTGAGTGACGCTTCTGGCAACACATTGCACGTAAGCATTGACGCGAGCATCTTTGCTAATCGGCTGTTGCTGCTTCATTTGTTCAAATGACTGTGCGCCAAGTGAGCTCATGTCGGAATCGGAAAAGAGCAGCACTTGGTTTCTTCCTGTTGGAGATGCAGTACATGCCGTTAAGGTAACAGCAATGAGAATAGATGAAAGCTTATTGAGAGTGGGCATTGGATTCTCCACTTAGCGACTGTATTCAGCAAATAATAACATTAGGTTACAATCGCATGCACAGAAATAAATGGAAATAAGCATGAGCACTATCTGGAAACGCAAAATCGATCTAGAACGTTTAAACGCGACGTCAAAAAATACCTTGATAGATCACTTAAATATTATTTATAGCGCAGTGGGTGATGACTACATTGAAGCGACCATGCCAGTTTGTCATTTTACCCACCAGCCTTTGGGCATGCTCCACGGCGGCGCGTCAGTGGTGTTGGCAGAAACGCTTGGCTCAGTAGCCGCCAACTTCTGCGTTGAGGAAGACGCCTATTGCGTTGGGCTTGATATCAACGCAAACCACGTACGGTCGATGCGCACAGGTCAGGTGATTGGTCGTGCGACACCCATTCATCTTGGAGTTTCGACTCAAGTATGGCAAATCAATATCACTGATGAGAGAGAGCGCTTAGTGTGTACCAGCCGATTGACCATTGCCGTCAAAAAAAAGAAAAACGACAAGCAAACCATTAAGGCGAATCAGAATGGTCATTGATTTTAAAAGCGGAAAAGTGATTGTCACACCGCACGAGCTAGTGGTGAAACTTGTGGGTGAGCACATGGTGACACTTCAGGCGCAAACCGATGCCCTGCAACTAATTGGTCGCGGTGCAAATGTCATCGCCGCGAATGGCAGTGAAACGAAATGGTCGATAAAACTGGATGATGAGCAGCAGCTTAGAGCGATCGCGAATGAAATCGGCATTGAGATTCAATAGCGCTGCATAAACGCTTGATTCTTTCCACTAAATAGGGAAACTTAGTGACAAAGAAAAACAAGTGAGTTTCCCCTTTATGAGTAGCCCTCGACTTCGCGTCCAGTTTGAAACCCTATTTGAACACTACAATGGTCAAGATTGTGGTGTTCAACTCGATGAAATCACAGATGTTCTGTTCTGCACCCGCCGCAATGCACGTATTGTATTGAATAAAATGGAAGAGCAGGGCTGGATCGAGTGGCACCCCGCGCCTGGACGAGGAAAGCTCTCTCAGCTTATTTTTAAGCGCAGTCGTGCAGACGTTAGCGAAAACCTAGCCAGACGCTATCTTGAAGAGGGCAAGATTGGCCAAGCGCTCCAAGTATTAGACCAAGATACCGCCAAATTGGCTCAAGTTGTCGAAAGCTATCTGGGTGTTCAACATCAAGAAGGTCAGCAAGTTGTTCGCTTACCCTATTACCGTCAACTGTCGATGCTTAACCCTCGCAAGCCGATTCGCCGTTCTGAGCAACATATCATCAGGCAGGTGTTTAGTGGCTTAACTCGACTTGATGAAAACGATCAGCTTCAACCAGACTTAGCGCACACCTGGGAAAGGCTGAGCGAAACGCACTGGCGCTTTTACTTGCGACCAAGTGTCCGTTTCCACAATGGTGATTTACTCACCACGGAGGCGGTGCTCGAATCTCTCTGTTCGTTACAAGACAAACAGCTTTTTTCTCATTTACGCCAAATCGATTCGCCAAGCCGCTACGTTATAGACATACATACAAGCCGAGCTGATTATCATCTGCCATTGTTGCTTTCTGAAGCCTGCGCAAAAATTCTGTTACAGGGTAGCGAGCAAAGTGACGATTATGACGTTTTCCCAATCGGGACTGGCCCCTACAAGATTACGCAAAACGATGAAAAGCGTTTAGTACTGCAAGCCTTTGATGGCTATTTTGGCTTTCGACCGCTACTCGATAGTATTGAAGTTTGGGTGATCGATGATGTTCACTCATCGATGGTATTTCCCAGTCTTAGTGGCCCCATTAAGCCCGAAACCGGCACGTTCTCTGAAGAAGTCGAACTTGATCCCGGTTGTACCTACTTGCTTCTGAATCGAAAAACAGGCTTGGCGAAATCGAGTGAGTGGGCGAACTACTTTAGCCAAAGGCTAGGGGCGTTAAACCTTTATCAACAGTTGCCTCAGGAGAAAATCGTCGAGCTGGGTGTGCTTCCCGCTCACGGTTTAAAGCCTGGTTGGTATCACCATACACGACAAGGTAATTACACCTCTCCTCCGTCTTACCACACAGTAAAAATTGCTTACCATGGTGAACATCCCATGTTCCCCACGCTAGTTAAATGTATAGAGACGATACTCAAGCAAGATAACTTGGATGTTGAGTTGGTCAAATACAGTGTTTTTGCACCAGATATTGATGATATTGATATTTGGGTGAAGCCAATGGGTATCGCAAACAATCGAGATGATGCACTAGCGGGTTGGCTGCTGAATTATAGCGATATTTCTCTTTTTAGCCGCAGTGATGATTTTGAATATTGGACTAAAGTCGTAGAAGAGTGGCAAGCCAAAGAAAATGCTGCTTTCCCCGCCAGAGAGCTAGGAAAATCCTTAGTCGAAAAAATGCAGATTATCCCAATGTTTCACTGTTGGTTGGGCGTGAGCAAAGATCAATGTGGCTCACTGCAAAATGCAAAATGCAACGCCTTGGGTTGGTTTGACTTTAGCCAAGTTTGGATAAAACCTGAATCACTGAGCGAGGACGAGATGGGTAATGGCGAAACCTAATAAAAAACAACCGTCTAAAACAGTCTGTATCTATTGCTCCAAATGCAAAACTCAGCTGTTTAAATATCGCAAAGGGGGCAAGGGCGCTCTGGTTAAGTGTTTCAAAGAGCGCATTGTCGAAGATTACACGCAGCGGCCATGCATTTGCCCTTCATGTGGTATCGAATTTGCGCGCGATACACTCGTCCGAGGAACGCCTGCATTTAAGATGATTGGCGGTAAAGTCACTATGAAATAGCAGAATAAAAGAATTAAATATTTAACAACTTATCAACCATAAAGGGTGGTGATTAGTGTTGAAAACGAGTCATTGGGCGTCGTTTTAGAGGTGAGTCGATAAAAAACGTAAAAATCTCGTTAAAGTGTATCATTGTTTTTCAAACCTGTTAGAATATCCGCAGTTTCGATTCGGTTTTTCCAACAATTTAACAGGGGTCCACAATGGAGCTAGCTCTAATCATCACTTTCATCGTCGCATCAGCTGTAATGGTCAAGAAAGAGATGACAAGCTCAAAATAAGCCTTCATTCGTTACCTTTTTAATTCCTTTTTACGAATGAATAGTAAAAGCTCTCAGTTTTGAGGGCTTTTTTGTTTTTAGACGCTAAGAGACGAAAAAAGCCAGCATAAGCTGGCTTTTTCTATGGGTTTCATGCGGTTTAGAATTGGTAATCTACACTTATACCCCAGTTTCTACCTGGTTGTGAGCGTCTTTGAATGTTATCACTCTCTTTTTGAGCTTGAAGATCGCTGTACTCGTAGTATTTGATATCAAACGCGTTAAACAGACCTGCTCTCAATGTTAGATCGTTGATTGGTGAATAGTACGCTGTAACATCAAATACGCTGTAGCCCGGAGCATCGATGTTGTCTTCACTTGACCACTCTGTCTTACGCGCAACCATTTTTAGCGTCGCTAAACCACCAAAATTATACGTTTCATTGTCGTAACCTAAACCAACGACAGACGTGAGTGGGGCAACAGAATCTAATGACTCACCCGTGCGTTTATCCTCGCCTTCGGCATAGGCAATGTTGAACAATGAGTACATGCCTGTCGGCGCATCAAACATCTTATCGAGTAAGATTTCATTGCTAAACTCGACGCCTTTGATTTCGACTTTATCCAAGTTGGTCAGCGTAAAATGCTCATAGCCAGGACGCTTTTCTGGTAGATCTTCATGCGCAATAAAGTCTTTGTATTTGTTGAAGAATCCAACAAGCTCAAACTTCGCTAAGTCGTTTTGACCACGTAATCCTAGCTCGTAGGAAGTGCTTTTTTCAGCTTCCAACGATGAGTTTGGCGTAAAGTCTGCGCCGCTTGAGTACTCATAGTAAAGCTGCTTAACAGTAGGTGCTTTGAAGCCTTGGCTCATTTGCGCGAAGGTGCTGAGTTTATCGTTGAAATGGAACACGGCGCCCAGTTTACCCGTTAGGGCGTTGTTGCTGTTTTCTTCGTGTTCAGTATCAAAACCTTCATCGGTTGACGGGTCTGCTTTGTAGGCGTCATAACGCAGGCCAAGGTTTGCAACTAGACGGTCTTCCAGAAGGAAAATGTTATCTTGAGCAAAGACACCCCATTGCGTCATTTTTGCATCAGGAATCGTTGTTGTACCTGGTTTAGATGTGCCATTTCCGTGGAACACATCGCGGTTATCCAAACTGAAGTGGGTATTGGCAACGTTCATGCCATAAGTCAATTCATGCTCTGAAGAGCTTAAGTTTAGGATTTTGCCAAACTGCGCATCGAACTGTACGGTTTTATCAAGGGCGTTTCGCACTCGAGTTCGCCCACCGTTATAGCCAATAAAGCCCATATGGTCGATAACATCTGCATAGTTTTCGTTGATCGTTTCTGTAGTTTGATAGTTGAGATCAAGACGAAGGGAATCGAAAACAGGAGTTACTTTGGTTAGTTCGTAGTTCACTCCATAGCGTGTACGAAGCGACTCATCATTAGTTTCCGCGTTATCGTAGGTAATGATAGGAGTAGGACCAGCACCCATGTTTCTTGTCATGGTGTAGTTTTCGCTTTTTGAATCCTCGTGGTAGTTTTGTTCATTTCGCTCAAAGACAAAACCAACCTTGTGTTCATCGTTGATGGTGTAAAAAACTTTACCCAAAACATTGTTCATGTCTTTATCGGCTGGGTTTGCAATTCCACGCATTCCACCTTCGATGTCTTCGCCATCACCATAGGTTTGGGTTTCATTTCCTTGCGCATAGGTGCCGATTAGGATCGCCTCGATGTCATCCTTGCGCAGTGCGTAGGTCAGTGTGTTCTTGAATTGGCTGTCTTTTGAAGAGTAGCTCGACTTGATGCCAAAGCGCGATTCGTTCTCGTCTGTGATCAGAAAATCATCAGGGTTCTTTGTATTGACTACAACAACACCGCCTAACGCGTTTGACCCGTATAGGGTAGACGATGCACCCTTATTGATCTCAATAGACTGAAGTGTATCGACTTCAATCGCGTTAGGGTAGATGGCTTGAGTGGCGCCACCACCTGGGTTAAATGGGGTGACTTGCTGTACGCCATCAACGACTACTTTAATGCGATCGCCACCCATACCACGGATGGTAAACCCAGAAATACCAAAGCGTCCTTCCGTTGTCACGGTGATACCCGGTGTTTTATCGAGTGCTTGCTTTAAGTCTGTCGATAGAGACTTGTTAATATCTTCAGCAGAGACGGTTTCAATTGAACTCGATACGTCTGTTTTGTTTTGTTCAGTCTTAGTCGCAGAAACTACAACTTCATCGAATACTGAGTATTCTTCAGCGTGCACAGATGCTGTGAGAGCGACAATAATTGACGCAGACAGTAAAGATCGCTTATACATTTCGTTATTACCTTTAAATCCTTGATTTACGGTTGGCGTTGAACGGCGTGAATTTTATTGGATCTAAATGATAATTACTATCGTTCTCATTGTTGTTGGTTGGGTCGTAATTTATACAAGTTTACTTGTCTCAAAGATAATTTTATTAAATTACAATAAGATAGGTAAAGGGTAGCTAAGTTTAACTAGAAATAACAATCTATCGTTAATGTGATTTTTATCACATTTGTTCGGGTGTTTTAATGAAGGAATTATAAATTGTGCAAAGTCCAATCACGTTAGAAGCGCTTCATATTCTTGATGCTATCGATAGGCGAGGTAGCTTCGCAGCCGCGGCCAATGAGCTTGATAGAGCACCTTCCTCGTTGAGCTATCAAATTCAGAAGTTAGAACAAGATCTAGATATCATGATCTTCGACCGCTCTGGGCACAAAGCGAATTTTACCGAAGCGGGCCAACTTATTTTAGAAACAGGTAGAACGATACTGGCCGCAACACAAAAGTTGGTGAATGATGCAAGTGTTTTAGCTAATGGCTGGGAGCTTGATATTACTTTGGCGTTTGACGGTATTATCCCGATTGAGAACTTTTTCTCGATGGTTGATTCACTTAGTCAGGTAAGCTCAACGCGAGTAAAGCTACAAGAAGAGATCTTAGCTGGTTGTTGGGAATCGCTCGCTGATGGTCGTGCGGATTTATTGATTTGTCCAAAACTCGAAACGCTACCACACGACGTTAAGGCGGAGGTGATTGGGGCGATGGAGATGATCTGGGTCGCCGCCCCTGATCACTACGTGCATAAACGAGCCGGCGCATTTGATGATAAAGCACGGGAAAAGTACCGTGTGATTGCCATTGCAGACACCGCACGTGAACAGCCGCCTATCAGTATCAACGTGATTCAGAAACAGCCTCGTTTAACGGTCACCAATTTTGCAGCCAAAGTCTCAGCTCTGCAAAACGGTTTAGGAATAGGGACGTTACCGAAACAGAGAGCACTGGCGTTAATTGAACAAGGCAAGCTTAAACAAATAGAAGGGACAGACGCTCAGCCTATTGAAATTATTCTTGCTTGGAAGCGCAATAAGATCGGTGAGGCTAAATCTTGGTGTATTCAGTACCTGAAGAAGACGTTTAAATCCAACGCGGTTATCTAGTGGAAAGGGAGTTAAATACTCCCTTTTCTATGTCAGTTGAGAGGCAGCACCATATCGGCGGTTCCATCTTCAAACTGAATGTCGAGCTTAAAGCCCACTTTCTGCGCGAGCATCAACATGCCTCGGTTGGTTGGCATCGTCATACCCGAAATTTGCTTTGTACCTTTGTGTCGGCAGTAATCGATGATCTTTTGCATCAATATTTTCCCTAGTCCGACACCTTTCAAATCTGAGCGAATCAATATCGCGAATTCTGCGTCTGTGTTATCTGGGTTGATCAAAGCACGAGAAACGCCAATGATTTGCAACTCAGTATCGGTTTGTCGTACTGCAACAAAAGCCATTTCGCGGTCGTAATCGATTTGAGTAAAGTTGGCTAATGCTTCGTGATTGAACTCTCCAACATCGGTAAAAAAGCGTTTGTATAAATCTTCTTTCGAAACTCGGCTGATGAAGGTGGCATGATCAGGCTCATCTTCAGGGAGAATAGGGCGAAGAAGTACTTCTTCTCCTGTTTTCAGCGGGACAATTTCCTCATACTCAACTGGATAAGGTCGAATGGCCAAGCGTTGCTGAGAATCGCCGTCATATTGCTTCAGGATCAAGTCTGCATCGAGAATGGTAAATGTACTGCCATTTGCAAGCACTGGATGAATATCCAGCTCATGAACTTGAGGGCAGTCGACCACCATCTGCGATATGCGAACCAAGAGTTCAGATAGACCTTGTATGTTCATCGGTTCAGGTAATTTTTGCGGGCGGATCTTACCATTTTTGATTGCTCTAACGATCAGATAGCGTGCTAGTGTCATGTTGAGCGGCGGCAATGCTGAGGCCGCGTCGATGGACTCATCCCATTCTGAGCCGCCTTGTCCGATCAATATGACAGGTCCAAAAGTATCGTCGGTTTTGACCTTAATTCTTATTTCTTCGCCGCCTGCCAGCTTAGCCATCCCCTGAACCAAAAGGCCATGAATGTGAGCAGACGGGTAGGAGAGCTTTGCTCGATCGAGTATTGCTTCAGCCGCAGTGCCGACTTCAACACTGTTTCGTAAATTGAGCATTACGCCTTGTATGTCGGACTTGTGCGCGATATCAGGAGAGCGAAGTTTTACCGCAACTGGGTAACCAATCTGTTCGGCAACATGCACTGCTTCACTCGTGTCCGATGCGATCCAAGTGGGCAATACATTAAAGTTAAAATGCTTCAAAAATGGACCAATTTGATGGGTATCAATAGATACTGTTTTTTTATCCAGTAGCTTCTCTTCGATCCATTTTTTCGCTTCATTGAGTTCTGAAATGTGCACTGGCTCCGCCGTTGTTGGCGTTTCCATTAGTTGCTTTTGGTTTCGTCTGTATTCAACGAGGTGCATAAATGCAACGACTGCACTCTCAGGAGTCCGATAGGTCGGAAAACCGGCTTGAGTAAAAATATGTCGCGCGGGCTTGGCAGTTAATTCGCCTGACCAGTTAGTTAAGATGTTGAAACGTTTGTGGCGTGGGTGTTTTTTTACTGCATCAACAATCGCTCGAGCTGTCTGCTCTGAGTGTGCAACCGCCGAAGGACTGTGCATAATCAAGATGGCGTCTGCGCAGTCGGCATCCATCACAGCGTTCAGAGTTTGGATGTAGCGGTTGTGGTCGGCATCTCCAACCATATCGACTGGATTGCTATGGCTCCAACTTGGTGGCAGAAAAGCACTCAGGGACTCTATCGTTTGCGAAGAGAGCTCGGCGAGTTTACCACCGCGCTCGAGTAAGGTGTCTACCGCCATGATCGCCGGTCCACCACCATTGGTGATAATTGCAAGCCGCTCACCCCTTAACGGTACTGAGTGGGTGAGGGTTTCAACCGCAGCAAAGAGTTCATGAGAGTTGTTAACGCGTAGCATCCCAGTTCTGCGAATGGCGGAGTCGTAAATGATATCGAGCGTATCGCCACCGCCAGTATGGGCCTTTGCTGCTTTTCGCCCCGCGGCTGTACGACCACCTTTTAGGACCAAGATTCTTTTGTTGCGCGACGCTGCTCGAGCAGCAGACATAAACCGTCTTGCATCTTTAATTGTGTCGATATACAGCAAGATCGCTTCGGTTTGCGAGTCCCGGCTTAAATAATCAAGCAAATCGGCAAAGTCCACATCTAATGCATTGCCCAAAGAAACAAACGCCGAAAAGCCAATGTCTTTATCATTCGCCCAATCCAAAATAGTGGTGCACATAGCCGCAGATTGCGAAATGAAGGCAATCTTTCCTTTTTGTGCTGTAACGGGTGAAAAGGAAGCGTTGAAGTTTATCCAAGGAAGTACAAGCCCAAGGCTGTTTGGACCAAGCATTCGCATATTTGCTGCTTTGGCAATCTCTAAACATGTACTTTGGATACTGCTACCTTCTTCGTCTGCTAAATGCATATCGGCCGACAGGACAATCACACTTTTGACTTGCTTTTCCGCAAGCTGACGAAAAATAGCGATATTTCGAGAAGCGTTGGTGCAGACGATAGCGACATCTGGCACGACAGGCAACTCATCAATAGAGCGATAAGCTAACACGCCACAGACAGAAGAGTAGCGCGGAGTAACTGGCATTATTGCCCCTTCGAATCCACCTTGGAGAAGGTTTTTCAAAATGATGTTTCCTGCTCGCATTGGTTTGCTGGACGCACCAATTACGGCGACAGATTTAGGCTTGAGTAGGTGAGTTAACTGGCTCATAGAAGGGCTCCAACCAAGACGATAGACAAATCGTAACCAAGCTGAAGAGGTTTTGCGCAACTGATTTGACGTTGTTTTAATCAGATCACTGTGGCTCTGATTGAGATTGTGCCTTGCGTCACAGAGTATTGTTATATAATTAAAATGCTGGGTTGATTCTAAGTCACTCTAACGGCATGATTTACAGTAATTTCTATATAAGGCATTTGAAAATTCCATGAAAAAAATTGCGATTGTTGGTTTATCCGTACTATTGAGTGCATGTGTCTCGAGCGATTACGTTACAGATGTGAGTTCAGAAAGTTACCGTGAAGACTACAAAACAGCGAAGGTTGAAAAGCCCGTTGTGTCTCAGCAGGAAATGACCGAAGGGGTGACTGAGAAGAACGTAGAACCAAACGTGGTGAAAATGGCACCAGTTGTAGAACAGCCTAAATCAAAGCCAGCGGTAGCAATTACTCCTCCAAGTGCCAAACAGAAAGCAATGAACTCACGCTATGGTTTCACCATTCAGGTTGTTGCCGTTGGATCGCAAACCAAAGTTGATCAATTTGCGCGTAAACTTCCGCGCGGTGAACAGCCAATTTGGGAAAACTACAAAATGGTCAATGGCACCAAGTGGTACACCGTTCTATACGGCGATTACGCAACGCGTATGGACGCTAAAGAAGCCATAGCGAGCTTGCCTGAGGAGTTTCAAAATCTTAAACCGTTCGTGAAAAGTATCGATGCGATCAAGAATTCTGAATACCCAACATTGAACAAGTTAAACTAATCAAATAATCGAAAGGGGCGTCTAGCCCCTTTTTGATGCCTAATTTTTGGTCACTCATTTGCCTGACAGGTTATGGGGGCGTTTATTCCCGTGTAACTTAAGTCGATTTTCATTATCATAGAGAGACCAATACCTCTGTTGTATCACGGAAAGATCTATTAATGACTCATACGACAATTCTTCTTTTATGTGGCGGCGGCTCTTCGGAGCACGAAGTCTCAATCCTATCGGCTAACTTCATTCAATCTCAACTTCAGAAAACCCCAGAGTTCAATGTAGTTCGTGTCGAAATGAAACCAGATGGCTGGTACACAGATGGTGGTGCATTGGCATACCTCGATACAAACGCCGGCACGCTCAACACTGATGAGAGTACAATCAAGTTGGATTTTGTTGTTCCTTGTATCCACGGTTATCCGGGCGAAACTGGAGACATACAATCAATGCTTGAGCTTTCTGGTATTCCATACTTAGGATGTGGACCGGAAGCGAGTACAAACAGTTTTAACAAGATCACATCGAAGCTTTGGTACGATGCCTTGGGTATTCCGAATACACCGTATTTGTTCCTTTCAAATAACGATGATATTGCTTACGCGCAAACTAAAGAAGCCTTGGCGAAATGGGGAACCATCTTTGTTAAAGCAGCAAGACAAGGATCATCAGTTGGTTGCTACAAAGTTAATGACGAAAGTCAGTTAAAGCAGTCACTTAACGACGCATTTGGTTATTCAGATCAAGTCTTGGTAGAGAAAGCCGTTAAGCCACGCGAGTTAGAAGTCGCGGCCTATGAATATCAAGGTCAGTTTTACGTTTCAAAGCCAGGCGAGATCAAAGCACCAGAAGACGCGTTTTATAGCTATGAAGAGAAGTACAGCGCATCAAGTCATTCAACCACCGATGTTGAAGCTGAAAATCTCACCGAACAACAGCTAGAAACGATCCGAGTGAACTCGCTGAAAGTTTTCACCCAGATGCGACTTCGTCATCTTTCACGCATTGATTTTTTCTTGACTCCAGAAGGGGAGATCTACCTGAATGAAGTAAACACGTTCCCAGGTATGACTCCAATTTCTATGTTCCCTAAAATGCTAGAGCACAATGGACATAGCTTTAGTGAGTTCTTGGCCGATTGCGTTAAAAGCTCGCTTTAAGAAATTGGCTTAAACGTTTTAAACACCATTCTTTCAGCGTCCGCGAGAGACCTATTACCGAGATAATGATAGGGCATCGCGGCGCTCATCCATCGGCCAACGCGCTGAATATCTTTTACTTTCATTCCTTCTTTAGCCAACTGTTTGGCGGCGCCAACACGTAGTGATTGACCTGAGAACTGAACACTCAATCCCAGTAACTCACTTGCTCCCCGAACGATACGATAAATAGACGAGTCATTTAGCTTGTCTGCGCCAATGTTGCCGTGTTTATCGATAGAAGAAAAAAGCCAACGAGAAGATGAGCTACGAATAGAAAGCCATCTTCTTAGCAGTTCACTGCCTAACTCTTCCAGCTGGTAACGATTCTCTTTGATAATAACTGATAGATTCCCAGCGCTCGTTTCTACAACTTGGTCAACAGTCATATCACGTAGCTCACCGCGTTTTGCCAAACAGTGGAACATAACAAAATATAACGCTAAATTGCGGATGTCTCTTGGGTGATCTGAATGTGATAAGCGTTCTGATAATTCGTGTAGATGCTGCTCTTCAAAAGCTTGAGTGGGTTTGGCGTCTCCGTGTTTGTCGAGCCGAAGCTTAGATACTGCCACTTTTACTGCAGTCGTTGCTGAAGGGTCACGTAGACGAAGAATCCGATGAAATAAACCAATCGTGATAACGTAACGTTTTATAGTCGCATATTTTCGCTGCTTGGACTCGCGCTCTATAAACAAGCGTAATGCTGTAGCAGATGCCGGTAAAGCAGTGACATGCTTCAATTGACAGAACTGAACAAACAGATTCCAATCTTTCGTCATGGCAAGAAGAGAATTACGCGCGTACTTACGGTCGGTTAGGTAATCAACTAGCTCGATATCAACAGGGTTTATAAATTGGTCAATCAATTGTTTTTTTTCGGTTTCACAATCGATAAGGCGTATATTTTTTTTCAAGATAGAGCACTATAACCAAGAAGATTGAGATAAATATACTTGATAATGAAAGATATACAATTATTATTAAACTAACTAATTACAACAAAATGATGATTATGGCTGCTGCAACATATCGAGGGTTTACCCTGAAAACGGCTGGAAGCTCGACAGAGATCTGGCAAGTTCAGATTAAAAAACACGTGCTGTCTGGAAGTATGGCAGCGGTAAAAAAAAGCATTGATTGGTTTTGTGATACCGCAACGATAATTGATCCAAAAGAGTTCAGCTCCCTCGCTTCGAGTAAAGGGCAATCCGAAGGGAAAGCGACCCAAGAGAATTTCAACGGATACACTCTCAAGAACGATACAGGTGAAGTGAATGGTTGGTATTGCTTCTTTAATGGACGCCTGATTAAAGGTGGCAAACTTGCTATTCAGAAGCATATAGAGGCATACTTGTTGGCTAAGCAAAAAGCGGAACAACAACAGAAGAAGTAATTGTTTATGACACTTGTATATTCGACAGACGTAGGTCGTATAAAGCCTGAAGAAGAAAAAGTACAACGACCAAAAGGTGATGGCATTGTCCGCATTCAACGTCAAACTAAAGGACGTAAAGGAAAAGGTGTTTGTATCATCACCGGGTTAGACCTTGACGATGCGCCTTTAAAGCTAATGGCTGCAGAGCTTAAGAAAGTATGTGGCTGTGGCGGCTCTGTCAAAGATGGCGCAATCGAAATTCAGGGCGACGCTCGAGACAAGATCAAAGCTCATCTCGAGAAAAAAGGCTTAACGGTAAAACTAGCCGGAGGCTAACTAATAGAAGTTTGTTAATCTCTGATTACCAAACTGATTATTAGGTATTTTATGGTAAATCTGCTTATGTTCAATTGGATACTATAAGCGACGATATTGTAGGGCACCACGGTGCTCTATTTATTAATAAATACAATTTAACATAAGATAGATAATGCGCACTTTGCTATAGCTTCGTTAGGGCTACCAATCCACATAGCTAATCCACCGCAAGCCATTGATATTCGCCGTAAACTGCGCGACTCGACTTCTTACTATAGCCGACAAGTATATTGTGCATTGATAACACCATTATTATTCAAGTCTTTTTACTTGTTTAAAGATTTTATAAGATTGTGTAATGCTTGATGTTCAGCCGTGCTCAACCGAATCAGGAAGCTATTTTCCATATGAATTATAATGACCTACCTCACTGTATGATCAACAAGGGCCAATATGGCGACGTTTGGATGCCAACCAAACGACATTATGTGCTCAAGCTCGTTGGCCTAGCATTATTGATTTTAAGCTTGAGTATAATCGCCCAGATTGTCTCCGATAATGCGCCGTCACTCTTTGCTATGATATTTTCAGGCTGCCTTATATTGAGTGGCGTTTTTCTCGTCAATATAGAGAGCTACTTTGTATTTTCAGCAACTAACAATCATTTGATGAGGGTCACTCGTATTTTCGGGAGAAGCGTGGTCAAAAGATTTTTCAAAGATTGCTCCAACCTCAAATGTGATCTGAGTAAAATTGAAACTCAAAACGTTTACCAAATCAAAATGATTAAACACAAGTGGCATTTCGATTCTTTGGATGAAGCGTTGAGTTTGTGTTCATATTTATCGTTGAAACACAATGTACGCGTTATGGAAACTATATCGAAGCCTCCCTCAGAAACGATGTTTTGTGAGGATACGTTAAGACGTAAACTCAGCGGTCAGCACAAGAATCCTAGGTTTGTAGAGATTTGGGATAAGATTTCATTTGCTAAACTCACTATTCCTTTCTTTGTATTTACATTGGTAGCTGGAGTGATGAAACTATGATTTTGAGAGAAGAATCAAAAGATCTTTACATTTACCGGCAGACGGGATTAGCAAGAGCAATGACTACATCACTTGGCCTATTTATATTGATTATTGGCTTGATGAATGTCTATTATTCTGACGGTTCGAGAGCGCTCCCCATTTGGGTCACTGGTTTCTTATGCTGGCTAGGTTGGCTCGGAACCTTTGGTCGCTACGTTTGTGAGTTTGACTCGAAATTGCAGGAAGTTAGGCTGAAAGCCTCTTGTTTATACTCGGTTTTTTTTCGCCGCTACAAGCTAAATAATGTCAAGTATTTCCGCTTAACCCATAGAAAAACTTTTTCCCGTCAATACACAGTATATATGGTGCTCAATGACGAAACGTACATTGCTGTATGTACTAGTAGGTCTCAAGGACATGCCGTAGAAATGTGTAACGCTATATCCGATTTTCTGGGTAAACCAGTGCAGATAGACTTACTTTAATTTTCACGTTATCCAGTTCCCGCTAGGTATCATAGCTGATACAGGCTCCTTGATTGTAAACATATCCCATTCCTTTGCTTCTTTTGTTACGCAACTTAACCCATCGTCCCTTCTTTTGGTACTTACAGTGTCACGTTTTTGTTCACCGATAAATCTTAAATAATTAACTGCAAAATAATGCTAAACAGGCTGCATCAGGAAATGTTGCCCATTAGTCTAGTTCATAGTGATACCAATTACATTGTAACCCCACAGAATAATGCACTCCACAGAAGTGAGTACTTGCTGCCAGGTAGTTAAAAGTTGTAATTAAATTACATCTTAAATTTTTACCATTGGGCCTATAGAGAATAATTCTGATGTAAGCTGTTGATTTAAAATATAAAAATCTCAAGCAAAGTTAAATGTGGAGATTGCGCAAAGATGATTGCGACTGCGCGTTTAGCGTGCATAGATATTCATTTGGTGGTTATGTCATCGCAAAGAGAGAGCGAGCAAGACTTGACGTTTGGTTATAGTGCGGTAGTTGGATGAGAATGAAGGCTAGTTGATGAGTACCCTGCCCTGATGACCGGGTACTATTTGATGAGGTTATGAGTTCTGTTTTTTCGCTTGTTCGCGGATTTGTTCTGCAACAACTTTGATTGCTTGAGCGGTGCTCATTCCTTCTGACATTAGCTTTTGAATCTTTTCAACAGCTTCTTGTTGTTCGGCGTGGCTGAGAGGAGGTAAATCATCAAACATAAAAAAGGCTCCTAGTTTATTAGGAGCCGACTATATTATGTTTCTGCGGTTTACACCAGATGTCTAGTAGCTTGTCAGGAAGTTGATGTATGCACCCATTGAGTTTTCGTTAGTGTAGCTTGCGCCAATGTCTAACTGAAAAAGATTAAGTGGTGATAAGCCAATACCAGCTGTAATCGTATCATCAAGATTTTCGTATGCGAGATTACGTTTCCACCCTGCTCTTAATTTTAGCTGACGTAAAATATCGATCTCGCCGCCAACACGGAGCATTTGAGTGTTATCGTCGAAATTTGTATAGCGCTCTTCTTCGTTTAAGTCGTAATCTACCGTTAGGGTTGCGTAATCAGCAACAATGCCTGCACCTACGGTAAATAGTGGGCGAATTTGGTAAGAGTAAGAAACAGGTGCGAAGGTTCTAGTTTGAGTCCCATCTATGCTTGATGTAATCGTTCTGCCAGCTATGGTGTCCGTTTCTATATCGCGCTTCATAAGATTAGACGCAGTTATACCAACGCGAATGGGGCCTCTAAACCAGACAAAGCCTGCGTCCATATTGAACATAGTTTCACCAGTGCCGTTTTCACGAACTTTAGTTATGTCGTAGTCATCAAGGTTGGCGGTATACACGTAGGTATAGATTCGTTGAAGTTTAGGAGATACACCAAAAGCGATATGCTGACCAAGGAATGTTTGATATTTAGCGAGTGAGATTCCGACTTCGGTGACACCAACGCTAACCGCATTGACTGCGCTAAGCTCTGCGTTGATTGCATCGTTGATGCCCGCCTGTGGAATTGCAGATGCTGCACCATTCCATATATCGGTTTGAGCAAAAGACTCTGCGTATGCCTTACCAAAAACATTTGCTGCAATAAAGCGATTGGGGATGGCAAATGCTACTACACCACCAATTTCTAATTTGGCTATATCGCCGGTTAAGGCATCAAGTGTCGGGCCTACTTGATCAATGTTTGTGGTATCACCACCGGCTATTTCTCCAATTAAACCAGCAGCTTTGTCGAGATCCGACACCATATTGTGCTCATCGCTGTAAGATAAACCAAAGCTTGGAGTAATCATCCCAATATCGTCGTTGCGTCGATAGATAGCGGTAAGCGCTGGATTATAGAAAGGCGCAGTTAAAAAGTTCGCGGACACGACACCTACTCCACCCATCGCATCGCCTCGGGCTTCAATTGCGTAGTTGGCAGACCATGCTGTGGTGCTTGCAAGCGCCAAAGATAATGGCAGCAGTTTTATTGTATTTTTCATATCGATATATACAGTTATTGTCCCTTAAGGCTATATCGACATATTGTGGGATATCTTTAATTATTCATCTAGTGAAACATCATATGTTTTACTGATTATTTGGGATTGTTCTACAATTATGGGTCCTTGCCAGCGAGCGTGATTCATTGAGACGGCTAAAACATACCTTCCCGGTTCAATCACATTCTGATTGAGTTCATTTGGGTAGTCAGACTCATAGCTTTGGCTCCACACGCGATTGTACTTGCCATCAATGAAATCATAGAGCGATGCTTCAAGCTTAGGCAACGGACAATGTGGGTTTAAGAGTGCATTTTTCTCTACTTTCCACTGGTCTTTTGATTGCCAGCGCACTGATACTTTTGCTTTTGGATCACCTAATACTAACCATGAGCTCCAAGAGCTTTGATCTGCCGCAGTGACATCGACACGGTATAACCCCATCTGCATCCGGCTATTTAAGTTATAGCGTTTTACATATTTTGTGACGTTGTCACTCAAAGCTACCGTATTCAAGGAGCTATCTGTAGAAAGGTTGCGAGTAACCCACTTGCTAAGCGTGATATCTTTGATCGTTTTGTCAGCTTCGACTTCAATGATTGCGCGATAGGCATCGCGACCAGGGCTTTGGATGTCCGATCTTATCACTACGACACTATTAAGCCAGTTGGGGAACGGTTTAGTGTCTAGGCTCTTCCCGCAGTCAACTTCAAGAGATTGCAAAAACAGAGCGTTTAGGTGCGGGGCGATAGATTGGTTTTTATCGAGCTGCCAAACCTCTACTAACGATGAAAACATCGCAGGTAAGTCACCGTTTAACAAGTGTTTGTGCGCTTGAGTGAGAGGCGTATTACTTTCAAACCACGGGACGTCGTCTTTGGCAAATGTCGGTGCACTCAATAGGAGCGCACCGATAATTGGATAAACTTTTTTCATCAAGCTTTCATTTTGTAGCCAACACCACGCAATGTTTCAATTTCAAGGCCTGGTAGTTTTTGGCGAAGTTGTAATACATGGGTATCGACGGTGCGAGTGGTTGGGAAATGGTTATAACCCCAAACATGATCCAATAGTTCGTCACGCGTAAACACACGACCAAGGTTGCTTGCCAAGAACAGCAACAAATCAAATTCTGTACGCGTGAGCGTAATCGATTCTTCTTTATAGATGACTTCTCGCGTCGCTTTATCAATGACCAAGTGCTCCGTTTTGACTTTGGAATCATCTTGGCTTTCATTTTCAGGGCTGCGTAGTTGAGCACGAATTCGAGCAAATAACTCCGCTTCAGCGAAAGGTTTCGTCAAGTAATCGTTAGCCCCTGCATCTAAACCTGTCACTTTATCTTTCACTGTAACCAGCGCAGTTAGCAAAATAACGGGAACTTCTTTGATGTTTTTCCATTCAGGTAAATGCTGAACAGAGTCGCCATCGGGCAGTTGTCTGTCAAGAATAACGAGATCAGCTTTATCCCAGTATTGCGCTACGTCGGCAATAGTTTCGGAGTGAAAGCACTCGTATCCCGCTTGTTCTAGGCTTACTAACAAGCCATCTGCTAAGTTTTTGTCGTCTTCAACGAGAAGCAGTGTCTGTTTCACAAGGTATCTCCAAAATAAACGTTGTTGGTGGACCTATCAGGGTCATTTTGCCCCCCATTCTATCCACCATAGATTCAACGATAGTTAAACCTAGACCAAGACCACTTTTGCTCACGAAAGGCTTACGTAAGTGACGCCAATCTTTCTTACTAAGTTGGCCTTGATCTATAACTTTTACCATGAGCGTTTTTTCACCAGTGAGCACCTCTAGAGTCACTGGAGCCACGCCATACTTCACCGCATTACGTATCAAGTTATCGATACATGTGCCTAGCCAATATACATTGAGCTTGGCGGCAACGTCCTGATTGATGGTGAACTCGACGTTGCCATTAAATTCTTCTTCTACTTTGTACTCTAACCACTCTTGGACAGATGGTACCCAATCTGTTGCGAGTGGTTTGTTATCTGACTGCAAATAGTCTTTACTCGCCTCTGCGAGCTGCCTTAGTCGTCGAGAATCTTCACACAATCTGCGAAACTCATCGTAAAGTGATTCAGGAAGCTTCTCAAACTCACGCCTAAATCCTTCAACGGTCAAAGATAAACTGGCAATCGGAGTTCGGAGTTCATGCGTCAAGATTTGAAGTATCAACATTCGGCTCTTCATTTCCTGTCGTTTCGTGTTCCACCGATACACTGACCAACCGAGGACCAATAAAATGTTTGCGATCACTAGGGCGACCATGCTGATGCGCAAAATGTCGGAATGATCCTCAACGCTCCAACATAGATTACCGCGTTGCACAAAACAGCTTGTGGATGAGCTTCTCAGATCGAAAGATAGCCCTGCACTATTAATGTGCTGCTTCCAAATTTTTTCTGGGAATACTAAATAGCTATCGTTTTGACGCAACCAAAGCTCATTTTGTTCCAAAAACATGCTGGCACCAGCGATTAATGAGAGCATCGTCTCTTCATTCATGCTTTGTAAGCGGCCGAGTAAAGAGTTGACTGGTGCTGCTGGCCGCTCTTTGATATGCATGTATTGCTGCAATACTTCCTGTTTGTCAGGATGAACTGCGACATAGCGACTTGCATAAGTTCCACCACCTGGGTGGATAAGCGTACTTCTGGCGAACCATTTGGCGCTTAGTGTATTGCCTTTACACATCGCTCTGGTGAACACCAATGGCTCTGTGATCAAAGGGCTTAAAGGCAGCTTGCCGGTACATTTTTTGGCAAGCGCGTACAGTCGTTGAATATCACGTAAAGGGTATACAGAAGTCTGCGGAAGCATCGATTCTGGAGTCAGCAATCGAGTGGGATAATCAGATTGAAGGTTGCGAATATCATAAGACTCGATTGCCTGTGACTCGTCAAATAGGTCAACGAACTTATCAATCCGTTCTGGCAATGAATCCGCATAGACGGCACTCGCGCTAAAGCCAACGAAGAGTAAGGCGGTTTTTAGTACAGTCTTAATCAATGCAAAAGTTCGCTAAATCAGTAGTTTAGGTAAAGAGTAGAACATTATGACAAAATTATAAATCCGAATTGTGATATCTGTGTCAATAATGTTAGCGCCAAAATGAAAGAAGCCAGCAATGGCTGGCTTCTTTTACTAAACGCACATGTTACAGAGCTTTCGAAATCGCGTCCACACTATCTTTCGCATCACCAAATAGCATTTGAGTGTTTTCTTTAAAGAACAGTGGGTTTTGAACACCTGCATAGCCTGTATTCATTGAACGTTTGAATACGATGACATTCTGAGCGTTCCAAACTTCAAGCACTGGCATACCAGCGATTGGGCTATTTGGATCTTCAAGTGCCGCTGGGTTAACCGTATCATTCGCACCAATAACAAGAACGGTATCAGTGTCGCTAAAGTCATCATTGATTTCATCCATTTCCAGAACGATGTCATAAGGCACTTTGGCTTCAGCTAGAAGTACGTTCATGTGTCCTGGCAGACGACCGGCTACAGGGTGAATACCAAAACGAACTTCAACACCTTGAGCTCTCAGTTTTTCAGTAATTTCGTGTACTGGGTACTGAGCCTGTGCAACGGCCATACCATATCCAGGAGTAATGATTACTGACTTTGAGTTCTTAAGCATTTCGGCAACCTCTTCCGCTGATGTTTCGCGGTGCTCGCCCTGCTCTACATCCTCAGAAATGACGACTTCTTGACCGAAGCCTCCAGCAATCACGCTTACAAACGAACGGTTCATCGCTTTACACATAATGTACGATAGGATCGCACCTGACGAACCAACCAAAGCACCTGTCACAATCAGAAGATCGTTTGCTAGCATAAAGCCGGCTGCTGCTGCTGCCCAACCAGAATAAGAGTTCAGCATTGAGACTACCACTGGCATGTCAGCACCACCGATAGATGCCACCAAATGGTAACCAAACGCAAAAGCAATCAACGTCATCACGAGTAGAGCGAACATGCTGCCATCGGCTTTAACGAAGTAGATCATTAGCAAAGTCGAGATAACAATCGCTGCCAAGTTCAGCTTGTGTTTGTGCGGTAGATTGAGTGGAGACGATGAAATAACGCCACGAAGCTTACCAAACGCGACCACTGAACCTGTGAAGGTCACAGCACCGATGAACACACCTAGGAACACTTCTACCATGTGAATGACATGCGCGGCATGTGCTTCTTGTGCGTTGATCGCTTCCATTACAGGCGGTTCGATGTAGCTGTTGTAGCCAACCAGAACCGCTGCCATACCAACAAAGCTGTGAAGAATTGCCACCAATTCTGGCATTTCTGTCATTTCTACTTTTTTAGCGTAGTGGATACCAATGCCACCACCGATCACCATAGCAACGATAATCCAAGCCAAACCTTGCGAGTCTGGACCAAAGATCGTTGCGATCAATGCGATCGTCATACCTGCGATGCCGTAATAGTTACCCGCTTTCGCAGATTCCTGCTTCGACAGACCAGCAAGGCTCAAAATAAAGAATAATGCAGCAACAATATAAGCTGCTTGTACTAATCCTGCAGACATTCCTTGTTACTCCTTAGTCTTTACGGAACATTTCAAGCATACGCTTGGTCACGGTGAAGCCGCCGAATATGTTGATACTTGCGATCAACACAGCGATAAACGCCAAGAACGACACTGCTCCATTTCCTTGTCCGATTTGCAGCAAAGCACCGACAACGATAATACCTGAGATCGCGTTGGTTACTGACATCAAAGGTGTATGCAGTGCGTGTGTAACGTTCCAAACCACGTAATAACCAACAACACATGCCAATACGAATACCGTGAAGTGGGACAAGAACGCAGCAGGAGCAACAGAAGCGATCCATGCAAAAGCACCAAGACCGACAGCTAAACCAGCGATTTTCTTAACTGGTGAAGTGGGTTCTTCGACTTTTGGCTCGGGCTTAGTTGCTGGCTGAGACGCTTTTTGCTCTGGTTGAGCTGAAACCTGAATAGGTGGCGCAGGCCAAGTGATTTCGCCTTCTTTGACTACTGTCACACCACGTAAAACGACGTCTTCGAAATTGATATCGATATTGCCATCTTTTTCTTTGCACAGTAGCTTGAGAAGGTTGACTAAGTTCGTTGAGTACAGTTGTGATGACTGCGTCGGTAATCGACCGACCATGTCTGTATAACCCACGACTTTAACACCGTTTGCTGTTGTGATGACCTGGTCTGCAACCGTGTATTCACAGTTGCCGCCATTGGCCGCAGCTAAGTCGACAATCACACTGCCCGCTTTCATGCTATCAACCATCTCTTTGGTGATAAGTTTCGGAGCAGGTCTGCCTGGGATCAGGGCCGTAGTAACAATAATGTCGACGTCTTTCGCTTGCGCTGCATAAAGTTCTGCGGCTTTTTTGTTGAACTCGTCTGACATTTCTTTGGCGTAGCCATCGCCGGCACCTGAATCTTCTTTGAAATCGACTTCAAGGAACTCAGCACCCATCGACTGGACTTGCTCTTTTACCTCTGGTCGAACGTCAAATGCTCGAACAATTGCACCTAAGCTTCCCGCCGCACCAATTGCCGCTAAGCCAGCAACACCAGCGCCCGCAACAAGTACTTTTGCTGGTGGTACTTTACCTGCAGCAGTGATTTGACCTGTAAAGAAGCGACCAAATTCATGCGCTGCTTCGACAACTGCGCGATAACCCGCAATATTCGCCATAGAAGAGAGTGCATCAAGAGATTGCGCTCTTGAGATACGTGGCACTGCATCCATCGCCAGCACATTGATGTTTTTGCTTGATAGCTTTTCCATTAACTCAGGGTTTTGAGCTGGCCAGATAAAGCTAACTAACGTTGCACCTTCTTTAAGCAGAGCGATTTCATCATTTTGCTCATCAGACAGTGGTGCATTTACTTTTAAGATCAGGTCTGATTGCCAAACTTGCTCTTTACTGACGATAGTCGCGCCCGCACTTTCAAATGCAGCGTCGTCAAAACTCGCCAGTTCCCCCGCTCTAGATTCGATAGCTACATCGAACCCCAATTTTAATAACTGCTCAACCGACTTTGGCGAAGCAGCCACTCGCGTTTCTCCCGCGAGTATTTCTCTTGGCACACCAATTTGCATTAGCTATTCCTTGACTATTCGCAACGATATTGTTTTCTTTTTATCCAACCCATTTATACACGCGAAACAACTTGCACCCTATGGACAAATTCTCATTACATATAACCGTTGGTAATGAACCATCATGCTTTTAGATTCTTTTTTTACAACCCCTTATGGCAGTGCACAGAGGTCGAACCAGTTGCATGAAATGGGCGTTAAAACAATAGATTAAATTAACTCACAAAACAAAAAGAGCCATCAGCATAACGGCTAATGGCTCTTAAATTTATGATGTTTGTCAACTTGGAATGCTAAATCAATGAAAAATACTGTCGCCCATTTGGTCAATAAACATCTGCGCTTTCTTGAGCATAAACTCATCGGCATCAGATTGGCTTGGTAATACATCCGAACGGATAAAGCGATGTGTTTTGACCTCACCATCAATATCCTTGGTAATTCGACCGGCTATGCGAAACTGGCCGTTTTCTGATATCGCCTCTTGGTAGATAAGAAACCCTTTATACTCGATCGGCTCTACTTGTGCGGGTTGATCAGGTTGCTTTCCGCCGAATAAGCGCGAGAATAGTCCCACAGATGTCTCCTTGTTTTACTTGTTTTCTTTGCTAAGGATGGGCTTTTCGAACCACTCTAATTCGATGTCGTCATCGAAGTTTGGTTTGCTGAAGATAACTGGCACGTCATCATCACGATTTTTCCTTCTGTCGTCAATGACCATGGTTTTGGCTGCGATAACGGCATTGAGAGCATACTCTTTCAATGTTACCAGCCTTTCTTCAGGCAATGCTGATAGAAAATCAATGTCGTGCCTTATGTAGACGGGTCTGAGCTGACTCAATGCTAAACACGCGAGATCCGCCAGTTGTTCATGACTAAAGTGCTCACTGTATTCGGGTTGTGCAAGGACTTGACCGACTAAGGTCTCCATATAATTGTGAACATCCACACTAATTTGCATAAACCGTAACTCCTATTAACGTCCTGTTAGTGATTGAGTGTTTTATGTGTGAGCCAAACTTAGTACATTGTTTACTAGTAGATTTTGGTCATTATTCACGCATACAGACAATTTTCATCTATTAGTTTAGTAAAAAGCTTGGAAATTCATCAAATCAAAGTATTCTAAGCGAGTATATTAACCTTTAAATTAGTAGTCTTAGGCTCAACTTAATGTCATTTTCTATCGTCAGTAGTCATTGGTTTCGTTTACTGTTTCCATTGATGTTACTGGCGTTTATCTACTTTGGACTAGATTCTGCAATCGGTTTTACTCAATCTAACTTGGGTATACTGAGTAATCTGCCTTACGTGTTATTTCTTTGTTGTTTTGCCCTATCACACGCGTTTAAGCAGAGTCGAATTGCTATGTGTTCTGTTGCGATGATCGGCGCCTATTGGTTTATCCAAAATCGACTGCAATCGCCTCTTTCCTCAGGCACAACCATCTTAGAGCTTTCGTTACTTGCATTTATACTCCCCGTTGCACTCGCGTTAGTATTCAGCCATAAAAATAACGTACTCTTTTCCAAATCATTTTTGGTTTATCTCGTTACTCTTGCCTTGCTCGTTGGCTGGTGTTACCTGACTCTAGACCATTTCTCGAAAGGCGGGTTCGATAATATCAACAATACCTTCCTTTTTGTCGTGTCGAATGTCTCAAAAATTCCTTTTATATTAGTCGTTTACTCTTTGGCTATTGTATTGACATTCGCAATATGTGTTGCCAGTTTAAATCGAATTATTGACGCGGTTATCTACTCCTCAGCTCTGCTCGCGTCGGTAACTTTTGTCTATTTTCATGTCCCATATATTTCGAGCATGATGTTTTCATTGTCGGGCGTGATATTACTGATATACCTGCTTTCTGCCAGTTATGAACTCGCGTTCAAAGATTTGCTCACAGACATTCCGGGGCGATTGGCCTTAGAAACTGATCTGAAATATCTAGGCAGAAAATACACCATTGCCATGATTGACATTGATCACTTTAAAGCGTTTAACGATACCTACGGTCATGATACGGGAGACGATGTGCTTCGCTTGGTCGCAAGCAAAATGAAACATGTGGGCGGAGGCGCTCGGATTTATCGTTACGGTGGTGAAGAGTTTACCGTGTTGTTTAAGGGAAAATGGGCGGACCAAGCACGGGATCATCTAGAAATCTTACGCGCCAGTATCGAATCCTATGAAATGGTCTTGAGAGATCAAGATACTCGACCTAAAGACCATAAAGCGGGACAAAAGAAGCGTAAGGGCTCTAAAAATGGCGATGTCGTCACAATCACTATTAGTATCGGTGTTTGCGATAGCCGAGAAACTTCAGAGGTTAAAGCCGTTATGAAGTGTGCCGACGAGGCGCTATATCGAGCGAAAAAATCAGGACGCAATCAAGTGTGTTTGAATTAACAGCAATGAGTGAACGATTCAGTCAACCTGATTGAAGAAAAAGACGATGCTTCCCCCTCTAAGCGCACTGCCATAGTTGAGGTTGAGCCCTATCCCAACATTATCAATAAGCTCAGTGTGGAAAGGTGGTGTCATTAACCACCCCAAAGACGCTTCATAATAGTATGGCGTTGCCAATGGTTTACTTGTGTCTCCGCCTATTTCTATTCTTCTTAAGCTCGCATAGACAGATTGAACACTCTCACCGAGTTGACTGACGTTGTAATACACATCTGCACCATTTGCCATGTACCACCCTTCAGGGTGTCCGACGACACCGTGGTTTGCTTCGCCCCAACCATAGCCATAGAAATAGTGAAATGTTGAAGAAAAGTTCCAACTGCCCCATTCGGTAGTTTTGTGATACTTCGCTTTCACATGTGGCTCGTAGCTCACGGCCCATGCGCTAGTGTTAAATAGCACGCCATCTAACTGAGGTTTAACGAACTCCTCTGATAGGTTGCTCCGATAATCATGAATATTACGGAAGTACTGCAGGTGTAAGCCAAACCCTGGAGTGAGCGTCCAATGATCATTCAGCTTGTATTGATAGCGGTAGGCGACGAATCCGCCAACAACATATTCATCATTCACATCTTTAATGTCTACAGAAGGAACCTCGAAATCCTGCTCAGAACGTATTGCAGATAGGCGTGTAAAGAGCAGATGTTTGCCTGTTTCATTATCACTTGCGAGATCAAAAGTGTAAGGGAGCGTAGTCGCGGCAATCTGTTGGCGAAGCTGAACGGATTCTTCTGAGCCTATGTCCTCGTTTTGCATGTTAAACCAATCGTTTGGGTCGAAGTCATGTATACCGAGTGTAAACACGTCACTATCGGTAAGAACGATGGACGTTGCAAAGGCTTGTTCCAGATAGTTTCGAAACGCGTCGACCTGTTTGGCATTGGCGGACATAACAGGTATGAGGGAGCAGACTAAGGCAGTGTATGTTAAGCGCTGAGATTTCATGGTAAGTTGCGCAACGAAAATAAAAATTTTGAGCTAAATTAACCATCTTCATTGCATTGCGCAAGCGAGAAAACCGTTAATTAGCCAATTTAAAACAATTTCGACCTGCTTGTTTGGCTTTGTATAACGCAGTGTCAACCTTTTGATACAAAGACTCGACGTTTTCTTTGCCTGAGGGCTGCAGGTGAAGTAGGCCTTGTGACACTGTCACGAGTGGTGCGGCGTCGCTAAAGTCATGGATTATATTCAATGCTTTGAGTTTGTTTTGTATTCGCTCTGCGTCTTTACATAATTTATCTTTGTCGGTGTGACTGAGCAAGATCACAAACTCTTCCCCACCATAACGGCCAACAACCTCACCACTGCGTACAAACAGTTCAGACAAGGCATTGGCAATCGAAACTAAGCACTTATCACCTTGGATATGACCGTAGTTGTCGTTGTAAAGTTTGAAATTGTCGACATCGAGTAAAACAATCCCGAGTGGAAGTGAGTGCCTTCCGTGAATGGCGATCATCTCTTCAAGTTTTTCATCAATAAAGCGGCGATTCTTGACCTTGGTTAGCCCATCTTCTTGCGCAAGCTTGGCAAGCTCTTCATTGGCTTTAGCAAGAGCGACAGACTTTTGCTTTAGCTCACGCCTCATGAACGCGATGCGCTGCATGGCATTGAGCTTTGAGTTCAGCACAACTTTGTCTACGGGTTTAATGAGATAATCATCCCCACCCGCCTCTATCGCTTTGGCGATCATTGTTGGCTCATCATGACTACTCAAAAAGATAATCGGCACCCAATCTGGATGGCGCTGTCGGATTTTTTCCGATAGTTCAAAACCGTTCATGTTAGGCATGGAAACATCAAGCAGCACAAGCTCCGGTTCGAAGCTGGGGTATATCTCAAGAGCCTGGGTTCCAGAGCTTGCCATCTCGACTGTGTGACCGAGTTGCTTTAATCGAATGGCTAATTGCATTCTTTCCATTTGAACGTCGTCAACGAGAAGAATTTTCATTGACGATCCAGAGGCTTGGATCATTCTATCAGTCACTATCCATATTTCGCGTAGGGAATACCCAAATCATACGTCACCTCATTGAATTGAGCCAACTATGGTTGACATTTATCGACAGTTTTTTACGATAGCGCCGTCACATACACACTTTTAAGAGAAAATTATAATGTCTGACGTTAATCAAACAGAGCAACAAACTGTCGATCTTGCCACGGTTTCTGCAGAACTTCGCCAAGTAATTGAATTTGATGAAGTACCAGAAGCTATGCACTACATGGTAACGTCAATCCACGAAGTATCGGAAGATGCGGTAAGAGAAGCATGGAATGAGCTTCCAAAGAGTGCACAAAACGTTCTTGATAATTTTGAGCAGTTTCACGCACTGATTTCTGTGAGTCAGGCGTTCGCAGGTCTAAATGTCATGGAAGAATTCCCAACTCTGAACCTACCGGAAGGGATGACTGAAGAACAAAAAGAAGAATACCGTGCTCAGTTGCTTGATCAAGTTCTACACAACTGCGTTAAAGATATGGTTAAGCAAATTAAAAAAGCGCGTCTCGACCCTATTTTGAAGCGTGACTTCACGGATGTATTCGCTAAGTAATACGAAAAACGCCGCTCAATGCGGCGTTTTTTATGCGACAACAACGTCTTTTTGAGTGACGCTCACCCCTTTGATTTGCACATAGACGGGCATTCCTGGCTTCAATCCCAAGTCATCCCTTGCCCATGCAGTGATTGTTGCCACCAATCGGCACTCCGGCGCTAATTTAACGCTCACCGACACACTTTGCTTGTCACCGTGCTGCAAAGTCTCTATCGATTCAATCGTTGCGCTAATAATGTTCCTGATTGAAGTCCTGGTAGGTTTTTCTAACACTAAGGACACATCGTTTGATCTTACTTGCAGTCGCACGCTGTCACCGACATGACCATCAATTTTTTGTACCCAAAGACTGACTTCAGGGGCAAGTTGAACGCTTGAGAGCGCATAGTCATGATTGTGCTCAGCAATGACTGCCTGAAACAGCGAACTTTGCTCTGAAAAAGACTGCCACGGTGTCATTGCCTGCGACGCCCAAACCTGCTCTAACGTGCCGCTCGCTGCCACTTTACCTTGGTCAATGACCACCATATTCTCTGCAAGCCTCAGGACCTCATTTAGGCTATGAGATACATACAATATTGGTACATCGACCGTGTTAGAAAGTTGCTCTAGAAACGGCAACACCTCGCGCTTTCGTGGAAGATCTAAGGAAGCCAATGGTTCATCCATCAATAATAAATCGGGTTTAGAGAGTAACGCTCTGCCGATAGCTACCCGCTGCCTCTCTCCCCCAGAAAGCTGATTGGGTAAACGGTCAAGTAACGGCGTTAACGCAAGCAACGATACGACCGATTGAAAATAGTCATCGTCTGGGGCTTTACAGCCGTATTTCAGATTACCTTTAACACTAAAATGCGGAAACAGCCTGGCCTCTTGAAAAACATAACCGATATTGCGTCGGTGAGTGAGAACGTTCAACTTTTGAATTGAATCGTAAAGCACCTTGCCATTGATGGAGATATGACCGCTGTCGGGCTGAGTCAGTCCAGCAACAACATTGATCAGCGATGTTTTTCCGGCTCCCGAGCGACCGAAAACAGCAGTGATCCCCTTTGCCGGCAACCTAAGATCGATGTCAAAGTGTTGTTCGCCCAGCGTTTGTTTATATTGAATTAAGATCGTCATACTAACGTCCACCTAAACGCTTAGAGCTAAAGCGCGTCAAGGCCTCTGAAGCAATCATTGATGCCAACGCAATCACGATAGAAATGACACACAAACGCATCGCTTCCATTTCTGATCCCGGCGTTTCAATGAAACTGTACATCGCAAGAGGGATTGTTTGTGTTTCTCCAGGAATATTGGAGACAAAGCTTATGGTCGCACCAAACTCCCCTAGGCTTCTCGCAAAGGAAAGCATTGTACCAGTGATTATGCCCGGCACTGTTAATGGCAATGTAATGGTAAAAAACACCTTTAATGGAGACGCGCCAAGCGTTGCTGCTGCTTGTTCAAGTTTAGTATCAACATTTTCCAGACTAAGACGTACTGAACGCACCATTAGTGGCAATGAAACAACGAGACAAGCAACGACCGCGCCTTTCCAACTGAATGAGAACGAGACACCAAACGCGTTGTAGAGCCACTGACCCAATACCCCTTGACGCCCCAAAGTGATTAACAGCAAGTACCCAATAACAACCGGAGGTAGAACAAGGGGAAGATGGATAAAGCTATCGAGTAGGCTTTTACCAACAAACTGTTTTTTGGCCAGAACCCAAGCGAAAAAGATACCGATAGGGATTAACCAAAGCACAGAGTACATGGCAACTTTTAAGCTGAGCATCAACGCTTCAAGTTCGTAATCAGATAGCACGCGTTGCTCCTATTGAAATCCATGTTTTTGCAAAATGGCTTTGGCGTCTTCGCTTTTTAAGTAACGAAGAAACTCTGTGGATTGGGGCGTGCTACGCAACTCTATTGCAGGGTAGCTAATCGGGCTATGTAACGATGGGTCAAGGGTTGCGATTAATGTTACACCGTCACTAGAGAGAGCATCGGTATGATAGACGATGCCAAGTAGCGCCTCTTGCCTTTCAACGAGCGTCAGCGCGATACGAACATTGCTTGTTGGAGCTAGGTGCCCTTTTAGGAACTCCCATTGACCTAAGTTTTCTAATGCCTGTTTTGCATAGATGCCTGCCGGGACAGCATTGGTTTGACCAATAGCAAGGCGACTATTCCCGAGTGCGTTTCGCCAAGATTGCGTATCGCTAAGCTCTAAGTAAGTGGACGAGCCCTTTGGAGTAATGACCACCAGACGATTGCTAGCAATGCTTGTGACGGCGTCACTGTTTAGACTGTTGGTTTTTACGACGTAGTCCATCCACTTGTCGTTTGCGGAGATAAATACGTCACCAGGTGCTCCATTGACCAACTGACGGGCGAGCGACGAGCTGCCTCCAAAAATTAAGGTCACGTCTATTTCATTATTATTTTCAAATTTTTCGGCGATTTGTGTCAGTGCACTGGTCATGGACGATGCCGCATAGATTCTTAGCTTATCCGCTGCGTTTGCGCTGATACTGAAAATCGCCAATATGGCCATAGTGATAGTCGGTATAAAGTTCATGCCATTAAAAGCCCATTGTTGGCCATAGAGAATTTAAGTCGAGGTGCTTTTCAACCGCATCTGCAATTCGATTGATGGCGTTCTCTTGGTTTTGTTTGTGATCGACGGTTTTTACTTCTCCGATACCCATCCAGTTGGTGATGAGTGGAATCACTTCTGGTTGGTCAAACAACCCATGGAGATACGACCCAAACACTTGATTGCATTCGCTGATCGCACCGTCTGATACACCATTTGTGAACGTGACGGGAGAATGCGTGTTCGAAGTTGTTACTCCGGCATGAATTTCGTATCCGGAAACAGGAACTGTCGCGCCATTTAACGTCAGTGTGCCCTGCATGTTGGTTAGTGTTTTGTTTTTTGCTAATTCAGTTGAGACAGGTAAGTACCCGAGTCCAGCCGATGTGCCTGGCTCACTTTCGATACCGTGAGGATCACTGATACTCTCACCTAGCATTTGATAGCCGCCACAGATACCAACCACCTTACCGCCATAGCGAAGGTGACGTTCTATATCCTTATCCCAACCTTGTTGACGTAAAAATTCCAAATCAGCACGCACCGCTTTTGAGCCGGGTAAAATGATCAGATCGCAATTGCTAAGTGAATGACCTGGACCAACAAAGTTGACGTTAACATCCGGATGACTGCGGAGTACATCAAAATCAGTATGATTGCTAATACGAGGCAGCACTGGAATTGCAACATTGAGTTTTGCGTGTTCACCTTTCACTTGTTCAGGGTTGATGGCATCTTCCGCCTCAAGATCAAACCCTTGCAGATAAGGTAAAACGCCGAGTACAGGCTTACCTGTTTTATCTTCCAACCACTTTAATCCCGGCTCTAAAAGAGAGAGATCACCACGAAAGCGATTAATAACAAATCCGATAACGCGTTTTTGCTCCGATTCTGATAACAGCGCCAACGTTCCGTAAAGATGAGCAAATACCCCGCCTTTATCAATATCAGCGATAATGATCACAGGGGTGTCGACACACTCTGCAAATCCCATGTTTGCGATATCATTTTCTCGGAGGTTCACTTCAGCTGGGCTACCCGCACCTTCAATAACTACGGTTTCAAAGTGAGATTGCAATCGTTCAAAAGACTCAAGCACATAGGGAAGCGCGAACTGCTTGTAGCTTTGATAACCTATGGCATTCATATCTGCGACAGCTTTCCCTTGAATGATGACTTGAGCGCCAGTATCGGTACATGGTTTTAATAATACAGGGTTCATATCAACATGAGGTGAGATGCCTGCAGCAATGGCTTGAACATACTGAGCTCGCCCTATTTCGCCGCCGTCTGCCGTAACAGCACTGTTTAAGGCCATGTTCTGAGGCTTGAATGGGGCGACCTTTACTCCACGTCGTGCCAGTACGCGGCATAAAGCTGCCACTAGTACACTTTTACCAGCATCGGAGGTTGTGCCCTGCACCATAAGTGCTCTGTTGGTCGACTGCATAATGTTGTTGATGATAATTATCTGATTTAAACCGTGATAATAGCGGTTTTAGAACCCAATACTCAATAATGAATCGAATATGAATGCTGAACTCAGCATCAGTTCAACCGAGTTTGTGCTTAATAACGCTATGCACCAACCATATCGAGGATTAAGCATGAAAATTCAATCACCCCTAATTGCACTTGCCGCTGTTGCCTTCATTGCTCCAAGCATGGCATTTGCTCATGGCGACAAAGATCAAACGTCTATCAATTACTCAGGACCTGTAGAGACAGTTTCTTTGGATACCCTATTGGGCCAGAAATCATTCCGAGATAAAGAAGTTGTGGTCGAAGGTTTTCTTATTCGTCAGGTAAGTAAAGATGAGTTTGTGTTCAGTGATGGTCAGTCAGAGATGACGATCGAGCTCGATGAAGACGTTCGGTTGAATGAATCAATCAATGAAACGACAAAGGTACGTTTATTTGGTGAATACGAAGGTGGTAAACACCCAGAAATTGAAGTAGAACACATTCAAATTTTGTAAAAGTGTTTCATTATCCGACAATTACGTTAGTATTTGGCGTGTATATTGCTTGCCAATTGCAGAGTCAAAAAATTGATGTAAGTCGGAGACTGCTTTGAAAAAGTTTATCATCGCGAGCGCTATTGCATGTGCTGGCCTAACCGGAGTGGCACAAGCCAATAACTTTAATTACACCTACGGAGAGTTACGTACGTCAATTGGACCAGAGAGCACTGGTCTGGAAGTCAGTACGTTTCTTACTGAGAACTCTCACTTAATCGCTCGCGTTGATTCACAGTTTGAGGGCGATTACGACGTCGCAGGCGGCGTTGGCTTTAATGGTCCTATCTCTCAGTTTGCTGATATTTACGGTCAACTCTTGATTCACTATGTCGATTTTCCTGATGATTCAAGTCGAGATAACCGCTCACAAACAGAAATGAATATCGGTACGCGAATCTGGTTAACCGATCAAATTGAAGCGACTGCGAGACTGGGTCGTAACGGCAGCGCTTCAGTTTTTCACGCGGGGGTTCGCTTCCATTCTACGGAACAGCTTTCACTATCAGCGGAAACTCGCAACAACGGCTTGTACGGACCTCAAGTGACCATGTCGGTCCGCTTCCAACTATAAGCACTCAATTTTGAATGCACCCAGCCTCGGCTGGGTTTTACTATTATCCTCTGACAACAATCTTTCTCGGTATCAACTCAATTCCTGATTGGTAGCGTTTTGATGCCGCATTCACGGCCAATGCCATTGCGCTGTCCGCGATTAACTCAAACTGTTGCGGCAACGAGTTGATTTTCACAGGTAGGAAATCAAGCAGCCGGTTGTCACCAAATGTGGCAATTTTTAGTTTTCCAACCAGCTCTGGGCATTCTAATAGGACATCAAGTACGCCTTCTAAAAGCGTGTATGACGTTGTAATCAACGCATCTGGCAGATCATCATTAGCTATCCATTGTTCAAGGACGCGTTTACCGCTGTCACGATTGAAGTGCTCTCCATAGCCAACCGTAGTGCTAATACCCTGTTGTTTTGCTGCCGATAAAAATCCCAGTTCGCGCTCTCGCGATACGTTTAGCTCAGGTAGAGCACCTATTAAACCCACTTGTGTTACACCGTCACTAAGAACGGACTGAGTGAGTTCAAAGGACGCACCAAAATCTTCACTGATCACACAAGAAAAGTGTTCGTCATCTAATGGGCGGTCAAGCGCTATCACTGGTGTGCCTTTGTTCTGAAGTTCAAGGTAGAACTCACTCGCTTCTGGAATAACACTCGCCACAAACAACGCATCCACTTTGCGGCTTACCAGCGCTTGGACAACATTTTTTTCCGTCGCCGCGTCATCGTCCGAACAGCCAATAAGAATTTGGTAGCCTGCCGATCGAGAATTTTGTTCGAGCAGCTTGGCAAGGCGGGCGTAACTGGTGTTTTCAAGGTCTGGGATGATCAAGCCAAAAGAACGGCTGTGCCCCGCTCTGAGTGTCGATGCTGCAAGATCAGGACGGTAGTTATGCTCATTTACGACATCCATTACTTTGCGCTGTGTTTTTTCGCTAATGCGATATTTTTGTGCCTTCCCGTTAATAACGTAACTTGCCGTGGTCTTGGAAACGCCTGCTAATTTGGCGACTTCATCCAGTGTCATATACTCAACCTTGTTCTGTGCGCGGGATCATAATAATACATCAAAGATCCAGAGTTAGGTTGAAGTATATGCTGAACCGATTCAGTATAAAAGCTGAAAGGATTCAGCAGAATTAGAAAATTGATGAACATCACTGTTTGTTATGAATTGCTTCCCTCGAGTATTGCTCGAATAACTAATTCTCCTGAATTCTTTTAAATTTAGATTTTTGCTGAATCGATTCAGTTGATATCAGCACTATGTATAACCGGTGCTTGTTGACTCAAACAAGTTAGCCAATGTAAAGCTGGAGAAGCCCCATGCTTAAGCTGGATACAAACAACATTTCATTAGCGCAACACGCATCCAACAAATTGGATGCTATTAGAAACATCGCTCAAAGCCTCACTTCGTCGGGTTTGGTTGAGCAAGGTTATGTTGATGGGATGCTGGCACGAGAAGAGCAAAACTCAACCTTTCTAGGCAATGGTATTGCGATTCCCCACGGAACAACGACGACGCGGGATATGGTCAAAACGACCGGAGTCGCCGTTCACCACTTTCCCCAAGGTGTCGACTGGGGAGATGGAAATACAGTTTTCGTTGCGATTGGTATTGCAGCAAAGTCAGATGAACACTTAGGTATTTTAAAGCAACTGACTAAAGTTTTGGGCGCAGATGGTGTTGAGCAGCGCTTGCGTGACGCTAAAAATCAACAAGAAATTATCGCCCTGCTTAACGGAGATGTACAACTTAGCGCCGATTTTGATGCCTCACTTATCCAACTAAACTTCCCTGCAAGCGATATGGTGCAAATGAGCGCTGTCGCGGGTGGTTTGATTAAAAATACCGGAAGCGCAGGTCCTGAATTTGTCGCTGATCTGGTCACAAAATCCCCAACCCACCTTGGTAAAGGTTTATGGCTAGTCGGCAGCAACAAGCACGTTTCTCGAACTGCTGTTTCGATGGTCTCCACCGCAAATGCTTGCCAATATGAAGGTCAAGACGTTCGTGCATTGATTGCTTTTGCGGCTTGCAATAACGCACATCAACCCATTCTGAATACGTTAAGCGGTCTCGTGTTCAATAATGAACAACAGACGCTACTTAATGCAACTACCGAGCAGATCCTAGCCCTATTGACTGGGGAAGATAGTCTGCCTAAACCTGAGAGCAGCGGCCATAGCGCGGTGTTCAAAATTAAGAATGCGCATGGTTTGCATGCTCGCCCAGGCGCCATGCTGGTTGCTGAAGCGAAAAAGTTTGAGTCCAACATTCGCGTTTCTAACCTTGATGGTGACAGCAAAGAGGTGAACGCCAAGAGTCTCATGAAGGTCATCGCCCTTGGCGTTAAGCATGGTCATCAGTTGCAATTTTCTGCAGAAGGCCCAGATGCGTCACTCGCCCTAGAGTCGATTGGCAAAGCCATTGCTTCTGGCCTTGGTGAAGGTTAAGGGGCAGCAAAATGACCGAATTGAAAACAAACAAAGTCGTGACGATAACGCTCAACCCTGCCCTTGATCTTACGGGTTCTTTGGACACGCTTAACATAGGTGCAGTGAGTCTTGTTGATAAGAGCAGTTTTCATGCTGCAGGCAAAGGCGTGAACGTTGCCAAAGTCCTTTGTGATTTAGGCGCTGAGGTTACAGTGACCGGATTTTTAGGCAAAGAAAACCCTGAACTGTTCCACCAACTGTTTGCCAACCTCAATGTGTGTGATGAGTTCATTGAGGTTGAAGGCGCAACGCGTATCAACGTTAAGCTGGTTGAATCAAGCGGACGAGTCAGTGACATCAATTTCCCTGGTGTTGCAGTAACCGTTGAAGAAATCTCCCAGTTCGAAGCCACCCTATTTCGCTTAGCAAAAACACACGACTATTTCGTGCTTGCAGGTAGCTTACCTCGCGGCGTATCAGAGGAGCAATGCGCGAGTTGGATTGAACAATTGCGAAATCAAGGCAAAAAAGTCTTATTCGATAGCAGTAAGTCGGCATTGCGTGCCGGAATCAACTCGGCACCGTGGCTGATTAAGCCAAACGACGAAGAGTTAAGTGAGCTGACTCAAACCCACCTAACCTCGCCAAGCGAATGCCAAGCCGCGGCGGAAAGCCTAAGCAATAAGGGCATTGAAAACATTGTGGTTTCCATGGGCGCTAAAGGCGTGATGTGGCTCAACCAAGGCGATTGGCTACATGCAGAGCCACCACTTATGCGTGTCGTCAGTACTGTGGGTGCGGGAGATACATTAGTCGCAGGTCTTTGTTGGGGCCACATGCAAAAGATGCCAAAAACGGAATTACTACGCTTCGCTACTGCCCTGTCAGCTATGGCTGTCAGTCAAGTTGGCGTTGGATTAACCAGTCAAGCAGAACTGGAAAACCTCAAGCAACGCACCCAGGTAGCGGAGCTTCACCCTATTACACGCTTAGACAAAAACTAAGGAACAGAAGGTTATTGTTATGAACATTGCAATTATTACGGCTTGCCCTAGCGGGGTTGCCAATAGCATCCTAGCTGCTGGCCTACTTGAACAAGCTGCACAACAGCTAGGATGGACCGCAAACATCGAGTGTCAATCCAGTGTTATAGAGCCAACTTTACTAACCGCAGAACAGATAGAACATGCTGATGCGGTCATCATTGCGGCAAGCACTCCTGTAAACACAGAACGCTTTGTTGGTAAAAAAGTGTATCAGGGAGATATTGCGAGTGTTGCTAAGAATCCAGCAGATTTTCTTCAATCAGCGGCCCAACAAGCTCGTACGCTCGAATACGCGACTAAAGTGACAAACCCAGTGGCCAGTGAAAGCAGCGTGAAAAAGATTGTTGCTATTACTGCTTGCCCAACAGGTGTAGCTCACACCTTTATGGCGGCCGAAGCTTTAGAAGAGGAAGGTAAACGTCGTGGACACCAAATTAAGGTTGAAACACGTGGTTCCGTAGGCGCAAAAAACCAGCTGACAGATCAAGAGATCGCAGAAGCGGATTTAGTCATCATTGCTGCCGATATTGAAGTGCCATTGGATCGCTTCAATGGCAAGCCGATGTACCGCACCAAAACGGGGCCAGCACTTAAGAAGACAGCAGAAGAAATGGACAAAGCTTTTGAACTTGCCACTGTTTATCAGAACTCTGGCAATTCCAATGCTACCCCTAGTGATGAAAAGAAAGGCGCCTACAAACATCTAATGACTGGTGTTTCACACATGCTACCAGTGGTTGTTGCTGGCGGTTTGATCATCGCTCTCTCCTTTGTTTTCGGTATTGAAGCGTTTAAAGAAGAAGGCACACTGGCTGCTGCACTGATGACTATCGGTGGTGGCTCTGCATTTGCGTTGATGATTCCTGTCCTAGCAGGCTTTATCGCGTTCTCTATCGCAGACCGCCCTGGCCTAGCGCCTGGTCTAGTGGGAGGCATGCTTGCTAGCTCTACCGGTGCGGGCTTCCTTGGTGGTATCGCCGCCGGTTTTATCGCGGGTTATGCTGCGAAGTTTCTTGCCGATAAAGTGTCGTTGCCACAATCTATGGAAGCACTTAAACCCATTTTGATCATTCCGTTTGTCGCGACTTTGTTTACTGGCTTAGTCATGATCTACATAGTTGGTGGTCCGGTGTCAGGCATTATGAATGGCTTAACTGACTTCTTAAACAACATGGGGTCAGACAGCGCCGTTCTACTTGGCATTATCCTTGGCGCAATGATGTGTTTTGACTTAGGTGGTCCAGTGAACAAAGCGGCCTACGCATTTGGTGTTGGTTTGCTGGCTTCTCAAACATACGCGCCTATGGCAGCAATTATGGCAGCGGGTATGGTCCCGGCGCTTGGTATGGGGCTTGCTACCTTTATCGCCAAAAATAAATTTGAGCAGAGTGAACGAGAAGCGGGCAAAGCGTCATTTGTACTTGGCTTGTGTTTCATCTCTGAAGGTGCCATCCCATTTGCTGCAAAAGACCCAATGCGAGTTATTCCAGCATGTATGGCAGGCGGAGCCCTAACTGGTGCCCTATCAATGCTGTTTGGTGCGAAGCTAATGGCACCACACGGCGGTCTATTTGTTCTCTTGATTCCAAACGCAATTACACCTGTGTTGATGTATTTGGTCGCGATTGCTGCGGGTACTGCAGTAACTGGCTTTGGTTATGCGTTCTTAAAGTCTCGTGAACAAACGAAACAGGTTCAAGCTCAGGCGTAACCCCCAACGAACATGCTCCTGAACATTACAAGCACCTCAATCGAGGTGCTTTTTTCGTTTGTTTGGTTGGGGTTGCGTGTACGTTTTGCTTACTCACGCTATACTCCCTCTAAGCTGGCAGGCAGTGTGTCCTATTATGCACGGATGCTCACAGTAATTGATTGATGAATCGTATATTATTCATTCCTTATACAACTTTCGGACTATATAATCGGCAATGTTATCTTCTCGCTATAAGTTAGTACTTCAGTTTTTCGTTACTTTTTGCGCACTTGCCATCGTCCCCTCGCTCTATTTCTACAGCGAAAGTCAAAAAATCCATGATACCGCAGCAGTCGCCGTTGAGCAGAGTAATCGAAATAAACTCGAATACTCGAAAGCTGAGTTGCAAGTGACTTTAACCAAGATAAATACGTCTTTGCGTTCACTTGCTTCAAATGGTCTATTCAATCAAGCGATCGTTTCACCAACGGAGTCTAACCTCAATGCTCTTAAAGAGTTTTGGCTGTTAGTCACTCAAACTCAGGGCGTATATGCGCAACTACGTTTCCTCGACACCCAAGGCCAAGAGCTGATAAGGATAAACAGCAGTGAGCGAGTGTCTGAAATCGTTAATGAAGAGCATCTCCAATACAAAGGCGATCGCGATTACTTTCATTATGCTCAAACGCTGCGTCCCGGTGAGCTGGGCGTTTATGGCATCGATTTACAGCAGGAGCATGGCGAATACGTAATGCCTCTGAAACCCGCATATCGGATCATCATTCCTGTCGCGCTGAATGGCGCCGTTCAGGGGTATTTCATTGCCAATTTGGATTTGCCGCGCATTTATAAAGCACTGTCCTACAAAAGAAACAGTGCCAACTTACCAAGCATTCTTGATCAAGATGGTTTCTATTTACTGACCAACACTGGCGACCCTATCTTTGGTAACGTGATTAAAGAGCATCGAGAATCGAATCTGGCCAACCAATACCCTACTATCTGGTCCAAAATAAAAACCACGAATTCTGGCACTGATAGAGAGGGCGATACTTGGATTTCATACTCAAAAACGGAACTCTCTCATGGCAACACCGTAAACAAGGTGATCTTTGTTATTCGTTCGGATGCCAATGCCATGTCAGATATCTCCAGAAATGCGGAGATCAACTTAGCAATTCAAGCAACTTTCCTTTTTGTCATTATTTTCTTGATAACCCTTGGTTTCGTCACTTGGAATTACAACCATGAGAAAAACAGCATGGCGAGTAAAATTGCCCGAGCTGCAATGAATGGTATGTCGGCGATGGTCATAACCGACCACAACAACCGCATTATCCAAGTTAATGAAGAATTTACCCGAGTCAGTGGTTATGAACTAGAAGACGTTATCGGCAAACAGCCCTCGACATTTGCTTCAGGCAAACACAATCAAGAATTTTATATGGAGATGTGGAAAGAGCTTGAGCTCCATGGAATCTGGGAAGGTGAAGTGGTCAATAAGCGTCGTGATGGTTCAAAAATCACGGAAATTTTACGCATTCAAACGGTCAAAGATAAACACAATGTGATTCAGTTTTACGTGGCGTCATTTATTGATATTACCCACCGTAAAGAACTGGAAAACCGATTAAGAGAACTCAGTGAGCGAGACCCGCTGACGGGGCTGTGGAATCGTCGTAAGTTTGATGCTGAGATGTCATCGCTGTCATTAAAAACTAAACGTTATCCAAACAGCGAAACGGCGACACTGGCTCTGCTCGATATTGACCACTTTAAACGCATCAACGACACATACGGGCATGACAAAGGCGATGTGACCATCAAAGAAGTTGCGCGTATCTTAACTAACCATCTGCGAGAGACAGATGTCGTTGCTCGAATCGGCGGTGAAGAATTTGCGATTATCATGCCTCATACTCCACTCAATGAAGCAGAAATCGTGATTAACCGCGTTCGAACTGCGATTCACATTGAAACATCTCTCAACATCACAATCAGCGGCGGTATTACAGAAATTGGTCCGACGGCAGGCAACAGTTACAAACGAGCCGATATTGCTCTCTACGAATCTAAAACGCTTGGGCGCAATCAAGTTAACATTTTGTCAGTGGTCGAGTCCGACTCCATTGCTTAATTTTGGTGCACATCAGAATAATGCCTGCACCAATTTAACTCAGCCTTGTCGTTGCTTTAGTACTTATCTCATTTAAATCATCAGCTTAAAATTTGGCGTGTTTCTTGTACTCATATCCATATGGATCACTTTGCACCGTTATGGAGAACAGAATGCAAGACACGCTCACAATTATCTTAGCCGGTGGAATGGGCTCAAGACTTAGCCCTCTCACCGATCATCGTGCGAAACCTGCGGTACCGTTTGGCGGTAAGTATCGAATCATCGACTTTACATTAACCAATTGTCTGCACTCTGGGCTTCGTCAGATACTTGTCCTCACCCAGTACAAATCGCATTCACTACAAAAACACCTCCGTGACGGTTGGTCTATTTTCAATCCTGAGTTAGGGGAATTTGTCACTGTCGTCCCTCCGCAAATGCGTGGTGGCGGCAAATGGTATGAAGGAACAGCTGACGCCATCTATCACAATTTATGGCTGTTAGAGCGCAGCGACGCCAAGCATGTGATTGTGTTATCGGGCGACCATATTTATCGCATGGATTATGCAGAGATGCTCAAAGATCACATTGTCAACGAAGCAAAACTGACTATTGCGTGTATGGATGTGCCCAGAGAAGAAGCGTCTGCGTTTGGCGTTCTGTCGTGTGATTCAAACCATCAAGTCGACTCATTTATTGAAAAGCCCATTGATCCGCCTTCGATGCCGACCAACGACAGTCGTAGCCTAGTTTCGATGGGCATCTATATTTTTGAGCGCGAGACGCTGCAAGAAGCGCTATTAGAAGATGCTCAGAATGAAGCCTCATCACACGACTTTGGTAAAGACATCATTCCAACACTTATCGATAAACAGTGCGTTTACGGTTATAACTTCTGCCAAGACAGAGGGCGTGTTGCAAAAGACTGTTATTGGCGCGATGTGGGAACAATCGACTCTTTTTATCAAGCGAATATGGATCTATTAGAGCCGATTCCACCGATGAACCTTTATCAATCGAATTGGGGCATTCGCACTTATGAACCTCAATTTCCACCAGCTCGCACTGTCTCTTCGGCTACGGGAAATGAAGGGATTTTCATCAATTCAATGATCGCGAACGGCGTTGTTAACTCCGGCGGCTCGGTACAACATAGCGTTATCTCCTCCAATGTGAAGATCCACGATAGTGCGACCATTGTAGACAGCATTTTGTTTGATGATGTGGAGGTCGGTGAAGGATGTAAACTCGTCAACTGCATCATCGATAAACACGTAAAGATTCCGCCCAATACTGAAATTGGACTCAATCAAGTCGAGGACGCGAAGCGTTTTCATGTTTCTGAATCTGGCGTAGTTGTTGTGCCAGAAAGCTATCAATTCTAGGACAACGAAAACGAAAAAAGCCTTGGTTTACGCCAAGGCTTTCGTTTGATTAATGTTGGTTATTGTGGACACGGAACCTCGTCCCAAAACCAATTTGATTGAGTTGGAGACTCCCAGCTTCCTGGGCTGTTTTTGGCTACAAAGCACTTACCGTTATAGCTGTAGGTTTCGCCGTTAACCGCTTTGGTTGTACCTGGTTCCCATGCTGTCACTGTGCCCGAGCCAGTGTTGCCGCCAGTATCACCCCCAGTATCGCCACCTGTGTTACCGCCGCTCCCTGAGCCTAAGTCAGCTAGTGGAAGATCTGGTTGCTCGAACTTAAAGGCGTAATCTACACCGTTAATATTGACGGTATAGTTTGCAGGACCTGAAATTGGTAAGTAGTAAACCATATCGAGCTCATAAGTGCCGCCCGCAGGTAGCTCTTTCCACGAAGGTAAGCTAAACGCGACTCTGTGCATTGTTCCATCAAGGCCACCAATATTGTTTGCGCGTGTATGACCTGATGCAATAACCGTTAAGCCACCGCCAGACTGATCTTTAGCATTGTCTGGTGCAGATACTGGAATATCAAACTGGAATTCAGTACCACCAGGAATCGCTTGCCCTGTGTTGTTAGTAAACGTCACTTTCGGGTTAATCGGATAGTTTTGATCTCCGACTTTAAAGCCACCAACTGATACTGAAATATCAACTGCTTCGGTCGGAACTGCGCCCGTCGCAATCTTGTTACCATATGGAGTCGCTGACTTAAACTTGTCGTAGATGGCCTTTGTCATGGTGTTACCCATATGGTATTCACCATTACCGGTCGTACAAGCCTGTTCTGTAACATCGACTGACGTGCGTTGCCCGTTAGCATCTAACACGTAACAGTTATAGTCACCTGCCAGCTCCCAGAACATGATGCCGCCGATTTCTTTGTCAATGACATAGTCTGCTTTTACGTTAACTGATGCTTCGTCTTCCGTAGAGAGGAACACAGACTTCTCAGCATTCCAAAGCCAAGGAGCGACAGCAACACTGTCGTAGTTACGTACATATGTGCCAACTAAGCGATCGCTAGGATCATTGACCGGATCCAGTTTGTAAGCATCTGTGTATGTACCCCAAATGCCATGCTCTAGGTTTTTCGCATGCCACATTGGACCTGAACCTGCCCCCATTTCATTTCCTTTAGGGTCAGTGTCGTGCCACATGTTATCGATACCAATTGCGCCGTTGCCACAGTTGTTCTTCTCTCCTTCACCTGTACCTTCAGGACATTGAGATTGATTCGGTAGCGCTGCTCTGCCCCACAAACCGTTGGTTCCGCCAGTTACACCTTGCCAGCCACGAGTATAATATGGGACACCAATGTTGATACGCCCAGCAGGCATAGAGCCTCTAAAGTAGTGGTAAGCCCAGTCAGTGTTTAGATAACCTATACCTCCGTATGCAGCAGTATTGTATACATTCCACTGCGCCAACTCAGAGTCTTCCCCTGTATCGAACAACGCGGCGTTGTGGCCTACGTGATCATTCCACGCACCGTGCAGGTCATAAGACATGATGTTGACGTAATCCAAGTATTTGGTTACATCAAACGTTTCCATTCCGCGTAGAAGGTAACCAGAAGAAGGTGCAGCGATTGTTAGCATGTAGTGAACGCCGTCTTGAGCCGATGCAGCATCCAACTTCTCACGAAGTACTTTCATCAGTTCCTGATAAGATGCCCACAAATATGGACGACGAGGTTCCATAAATGCTTTGTCGTAAGGGTTGCCCGCGCCAGCCATTGAAGTTGGGTATTCGTAGTCAATATCCAAACCGTCAAACTTGTAAGTACGCATCATTTCGACTGCAGACGCTGCAAACTTTTCAATCCCTGCATGGTTGATCGAGCCATCAGCGTTGGTTGTCATGGTGTAGAATCCGCCATCAGCTACGCGGTTACCATCTGCACCAAAGTGCCCACCTGTTTCAGCCCATCCCCCGATTGAAATGAGTGTCTTAACGCCATAGCGCTCTTTGTAAGTCGCAAGTGCACCGAAGTGGCCTTTAAAGCCTAATGTTGGGTCAATATCTACCCCTGCCCACTCTTTGCCCGTTGCGGCGTTGTTCGGATCGTTCACATCACCTAAGTTAACTTTGCCATCTGGCCCAATACCAACGAAGGCGTAGTTAATATGAGTCAACTGCTCCCAAGGAATATCTTTAACTAGGTAGGCCGCTTGAGGGTCATCGCCCGCACGCCAGCTCGTGAAGTAACCAATTACCCGGCGAGGGTGATCAGCGCCCATTTGCTCGCGTCCTTCTTCATCGTAGATCGTACAGTAAGGGACGTTAACGCCTTCAGTTTGATACAAGCCGTCGGGACGACAATTTGCAGCCGTAGGTAAACCAGTTACTTTGAGGGCAACAGCGGTCGAGTTTGTTGATTTGCCAAGGTTATCCGTCGCTTTTGCATAAACGGATAGAGTACCCGCAGCCGTTGTCGCGTAGTCTAGCGTATAAGGCGGTGTTACCGTTGTGCCAACTAATTGACCTGCAACGTAGAAATCTACTTTATCCACTGAGCCATCGCTATCTGCTGCGTTCGCTGTCAGAGTGACCACACTACCAACTTCTACGCTAGCGGATGAAAGTGTCACATCAACGGTTGGGGAAAGGTTACCAGGCTGCGAAGCATCTACAGTAATTGCTGTTGTGCTTACAACGCTTGCTTCACCTTGATCATCAAAAGCGGTAGCGCTTACGCTATGGTTGCCTGCCGTTGCCGTCCAATCAACGGTGTATGGTGCACCAGTTGCATTACCTACGACAACGCCATCGACTTGAAACTCAACACGAGCAACAGAACCATCACTATCACTTGCAGATGCAGCCAGTGCGATCACGGCGCCTTCTGAAATGGAGTCTGTCGCTAATGGTGCAGTAAGTGAAACAACAGGAGGTTCATTGACAACTACACCGCCGTCACAACTTCCTAATGATTTCCAGAAACCCCAAGGTCCTGCGGTTTCAGAAGGGTTATTGCCTTGTGTCCAATAGTTCGCTTGGTACGCTTCGTTTACGTGTTGTACTTGGTCGCCGCCATTATAAACTGAAGTGCTATCCCAGTTGGGTAGCGCACTACAATCCACCGCCGCATAGCTATTGAACGCAATCAGGCAAGACGCGCTTAACGTGCTCAATGTGAACACACGTCTACTCGCATTTCCTTTTGACAGGTGCATAAAGTTGTATCCTTAAGTTATTGTTTCAACGTATTAAATTCTCTGCATATCGAGCAGAAACTTAAAACTCTTTCCAAAATAACCATAGATAACACTGCGAAAATCACACCTAGAAAAAGGTTATATTCCCAATTGTCTCGCAAATGGATGTACATTTATTGCAACGATTTGTTACTTATTTTGCATCAACAACCAAATTCTGATTTATTTTATAAACAAAAAAATAAGCCTCTGAACTGGCTCGCAAAGAGGCTTATTTATCGAGGAGAGTGACTAGATCTCCTATAGGGGGATGTAGTAATTATCAATGAGATCTGTTAATCCTTTTGATTTACTGCAAGCTATTATGAATAATTCTTATTCATATAAAAACAGTAATTATGTAAAGACATTTTTCCCCTTTTAACTTGCGAGTTTTAAACCTTTTGGTGTTTGGTTAAAGTGGCGTTTGTACTCACGTGAAAATTGGGAACTGCTGTTGTAACCCACTAGCCTTGCCGCATCATTGACCTTTTTTCCCTCTAGCTGAATCAACTCTTTTGCTTTGTTTAAGCGTACTTTTTTAATGTACTGAATGGGTGTCTCGAGCGTGACCTCCCTAAAAGCATGATGGAAAGCTGAGGTGCTCATGTTTGCCACTTCTGCCAACGACTGCACAGTTAAGTTTTCCGCGTATTCCTCGTGGACTTTTTCTAACGCCCTCGCCACTCTGGCATAGTGACCGTCGTAGCCTGCCAAGTTGAACAGCACATGCCCTTCTGCACTTTGCAACGCCCGATAAACTAACTCTTCTTTGAGGCAGTCACCGAGTATTTTCGATTCATACGGATCGCAAAGTGCGCTCATGACGCGAATACAAGTGTCGAGCATACCTTTTTCCATCGACACGGACTTCAAACCCAAGTTATCGGTTTGTTGAGATTGCGAAGGTCTAAATCCCAGTTTCTCTAACCGTGCAACTTGACGGTGCAGCATCTGCAAATCGATGTCGATGGAAAGTCCGAGAAGTGGCTCTCCATCTTTCGCTAGTGCTTCACACTCTAATGGCATGGGGACGCCGACAACCAGATAATCTTCAGGACCATAAGCAACGGGCTGATTACCAATGTAGATATTCTTGTGCCCTTGCCCTAGCACGATTACGCCAGACTGATAGACAAATGGCTGACGTGCGTTGCCTTTACTACTACGATAGAACCACACGCCTCCAATGTCAGTGTGATGTATCCCCTCAAGATTGTTCAAATCGTGAAGGTCAACGTAAGTTTGCATCAACGTCGCTAATTTCATTATTCCGCCCTCGTGTAGAACGCCAAGGTAACAGATTTATAGAAATAGGCAATAAATCTAGAGAATTTCACCTATTGCAATGCCGACTTTCACACTAATATGCATAGACAGTCAAAACAAATAAAGATAACTCCTAGACAAGAGGCACTGATATGCAATTTTCTTATGCGAATCCAACACAGATCTTTTTTGGTCAAGGTCAAATCTCTTCAATTACCCAATCTCTTCCAAATGACGCCAAAGTTTTAGTGATTTATGGCGGTGGTTCGATCAAACGCAATGGCGTTTACGACCAAGTGACGAAAACACTTGCTGACTACGAATGGTATGAGTTCTCGGGCGTGGAACCTAACCCGACGAAAGAAACGCTAGATAAAGCGGTCGCAATCGTAAAAGAAAAGAGTATTGATTTCATTCTTGCAGTCGGTGGTGGTTCCGTTATTGATGGCTCTAAATACGTTGCGGCAGCGTCTCACTATGATGGTGACGGCTGGGATATCTTAACTGGCCAATATCAAGTATCGAGTGCAGTTCCATTGGGCGCTATCCTGACGTTGCCAGCGACAGGTTCTGAGTCGAATATGGGCGCTGTCATCACCAAGGCGGAAACACACACAAAACTTGCTTTCCTGTCACCGTTTGTACAGCCAAAGTTTGCGGTGTTGGATCCGGATGTGATGAAAACGCTGCCAGAAAAACAGCTCTTAAACGGCATTGTCGACGCGTGGGTCCACGTTTGTGAGCAATACCTGACAAGTCAACATGGCGCGATGGTTCAAGATGGCTACGCAGAAACATTATTGAAAACGCTCAAGTCACTCGGCGATTCATTTGATCAGCGTGACAATGACCAATGGCGTGCAAATCTAATGTGGTCGGCGAACCAAGCGCTAAACGGCCTGATTGGTTCTGGTGTACCTCAAGATTGGGCGACACACATGATCGGCCACGAAATGACAGCGCTGTGGGGCGTTGACCATGCGCGTTCATTGGCGATTGTTCAACCTTCTCTACTGAGGCATCAAATTGAAGCAAAACGCGCCAAACTAGAGCAAATGGGAATCAATGTCTTTGGTTTGCAGCACAGCGAAGATCTTGCCGAGAAAACCATTGACGCAATTGAGCAGTTCTACGCATCAATGAACGTGGATACGCAGTTTAGTGATTATGAGTCGACCAAAGCTCAAGCCGTTGACGCTGTTGTTACTCAATTATCTGAACATGGCATGACCAAACTTGGCGAGCATCAGCAGATTGGCCTAGAAGAAAGTCGACAAATCTTAGAGCAAGCTATTGCTTAGAGCGGTCACTCCACTTACCCTAAAAGCAGCATCAATATGCTGCTTTTCTTTTTTGAGTTGGTCTTATGTGGTTTGTGATTGTCAGTTTATGTGTGATACATATTTGGAGTATTGAGCACAAAAATCGTTGGCTATTTTACGTTTCAAAGGCAATACCCGTTGTTTTAATGTCAGCGCTAGCCTATCAAAGCAGTGATTCCTACTCAGATTACTCATTTCTTATTGCCTTAGGTCTGCTCGTTAGCGCAATTGGCGATTTATTCCTAATGCACCCTAAAGACAAGTTTTTGCCCGGCCTAATTAGCTTTTTTGTCGCGCACCTTGTGTATGGCTACGCGTTTTTTAGCCAAGCAGATGAGCATTTCACACATTGGGTGCCAGCGATACTGTTTAGCCTTGGTTTAATTATCTACCTGCTGTTATTACCAACTCTTGATAAGATGCGAGCGCCGGTCGCTGTCTATTCGGTTGCCATTCTTTTGATGGCTTGGGGCGCCATTGAAGTGTGGATTGATGTGCGTAACCCGTTTGCAGGATACGCCGCGATGGGCGCACTAGTCTTTATCACCTCGGATGTGGTGCTGGCGGTTGATAGATTTCGAAGCAGCTCGGCGTTTTCTCGTCACGTAATCATGGTGACCTACTATACGGCTCAGATATTACTCACGCTGTCAGCTCTGGCAGAAAGCTATCGATAATCCCTACACCTCATAGCGATAAATAAGATCATCGTATTTAATGCCGCCGATGGTATAGGCATTTGGCTCCCGTTCTTTAAGTTGAAAGCCTACTTTCTCAAGTACTTTGCAAGAAGCAATATTGCCATCTGTCACGATCGCATTGAAGGTTTCTATTGGGAAATGCTGTTTCGCGTATTTCACTAAAGCCAATAAAGATTCCGTACCCATTCCTTTCCCATGAAACTCAGGCAGAAGCAGGTATCCAACTTCAACGCATTCAGTTTTGGTTTCAGAGTGACATAGCCCAGTTACCCCAACAGTATTACCCGATGCTTTGTCTTTAATCACCAAACAAAGCCAATGCTGGCTACCCCAACGCCATAATGGGAGTCGGCTGTTAAAACGCGCGCGGATTTCCTCTTTTGACGGCTTATCAAATGCGTACTTAATCACCTCTTCATCTTGGTGTAAGCGCTCAAACAAACTCCAATCTGACTCCTGAATTGAGCGCATTATAAGATTAGAGGATTCAATGAGTAGCATGAGGTTTCCTTAGTTAATTAGCGATTCTAACGCCTGTCGCGATTGCTGCGTGAGCTCTTCCAAGCGGATGCGATTCTCAAGATAGCAATTTAGTGGTTGATTGTCTTTCTCTATAGATTGGCAAATCTCAAACAATGCAATGAGTCCTAAACTGCCCGCAGATCCCTTCAGCTTATGAGCCAATTGTTTTACCTGATACTCATCGTCAAGGTCGGCTGCTGTGCGAATAGCTTGTAAAATCTCATCGCTACCAACGGCAAAAAGGTCGACAATCTCTGCCATCTTGGTTTCACCCAAAACCGCTAAATCTGACTCAAACACCTTACGTTCAATGATGGTTGTGCTTGTCACGTTTTTCTCCTTGTCTTTTTTGTCTTGGGGAAGAATTAACGACTTACCCTCAAGGCAATTCTGGATCAGTGCACACAACTCATCTTTATCGAGAGGTTTTGGCAAATAACCATCAAACCCCGCAGCAAGATAGCTTTCTACTTCCTCATTGAATACGTGTGCTGACACTGCAACCATTGGCGTCGATGTATCGTCAAGTACTCGCAACTCATTCATCAACTCGACACCGTTGCAATCAGGCAAATTAATATCGAGCAAGACAATATCGTACGGTTGCTGCTCGAAACACTGTTTCGCCGATTTCCCATCAATTGCTGTTTCAACTTCATGACCAAGGCTTGCCAAGAAGCCTTCCGCCACCAGGCAGTTCACGGGATTATCTTCAACGAGCAGCACTTTAGCGATAAGGTCGCAATGAGTCGTTGCATCAATGGCTTCGACTTCGTTGCCCACTTCCAAAGGGATACTAAACCAAAAACGGCTGCCTTTCCCCAAATCAGAATCGACTTGCAACTCTCCACCCATCGCTTCGACTATCTTTTTGCTGATGGCCAAACCAAGCCCAGTGCCCCCTTTTGAGGACAAACCACCCGAAGCTTGCGTAAACGCATCAAACAAGGTCTTTTGCTCGTGAGGGGAAATACCAATCCCTGAATCTGAAACTTCAAACAAAACGTGTCCTGCACGCTCAGGATCATTGGCGACGTATATATCGACATGACCCGAATCTGTGAACTTAATGGCGTTGCCGACCAAATTATTGAGTACCTGACTGATGCGAGTCACATCCCCTTTCCAAAACGTCGTGACGTCAGATTCGATCAATGCGCTCAGTTCGAGTTGTTTTTCTGCTGCTCGCCCACTGAGCAGTTGTTCAACGTCTTCCACCATCGCTTTGAGGTTAAAGTCCTTGGTTCGAATTTCTAAATGTCCCGCTTCGATTTTCGAGTAGTCGAGAACATCATTCAAAATGGCTAACAAAGTGGAACCGCTACGGTTGATGACGTCGACATAACGGCTTTGCTGGCTGTTTAGCCCTTCGTCTTTAAGTAGCCGTGCCGTGCCAAGTACCCCATTCATCGGAGTCCGAATTTCGTGACTCATGGTCGCAAGAAACGCCGATTTTGCTCTGCTTGCTTGTTCTGCCTGAAGTCGTGCTTGAGCGTGATTGAGCACCTCTTCATTGAGTCGTGCATTAGCTTTTTGCAACTGATGGGTACGCTCTGTGACCAGTTCTTCGAGGTGCTCTTTGTGCTCTTCTAACTCGCGCTTGGCTTTTACTTCACTCTCGGCAACGACTTTCAGCGCTTGAGCGGTGTTTCTAGCGGTAATGATCGCTTGCCCCATATGAGCGAGCTCGTCGTTGCCCTTTACCGTAACATCGACTTTGAGTTGCCCTTGTGCGATAGAAGAGAGGGCCGATGAGTATTCCGCTAAACGTTTGACTACCTGAACATACACCACTCTCCAGACGATCAGCACCACAATCAGCATGCCCAACACAGTAATAATGGTCAGTGTAAGTTGTGCATAGTCGAGAGTGGTTTTTAATTCATCGACGGCTCTTGTGGTCGCGACGTTGGATTCATCAACTAAACGGCTTACCGTCGCGTTAAGCTCAGAAAACTGGTTTAAAGTATCTTGCATGAGCTGTTGAGCGGCTTTTTCGTTGCTGTTGCGCTGCTGAAGTACATCAAACACAACTTCACGCTGATCTAATTTGCTCAGTAGATCCGACATTTGAATAGAACGAGTCGGGTCCTCTACCGCTCTGACACGTCGTTTCATGATCTGTAAGTTATTGGTAAATTCTTCTCGGATCGTGTGAATACGCGCTAAATCAGAAATGGTGCGAACTTCTTCAATATGATTCAGCATCTTAAACGCCAACAGATGAAGCTCATGCAGGCGTTCCGCTAAATCCAAGTCGACTTCAACTAGAGTATCTAGCGCTTGATACGCAGTATCGATTTGTTGCTGCTCTAATAGGTCATAGATGTGAGTAACGTTGGCGACTGCGATAGTTGACGTATTCGCGACTTGAGTACGAGTCAGTTGTTCGAGTTCTGATGCAAGTTGGCGAAGCTCTTCCGTTCGGACGAGCAGATCGTCTGCAATAAACAGACGCTTTTCCACCACAATGCCGAGTTGCGCGAGTGTATCAATAACATGTTGAACGTCGCTTTCGAGTTTGGTGAGTAATTTGGAATCAAAAGAGTCAGACCCGAGCTGTTTGATGTGGCTTAATAGCGTTTCCAGTTGCGAAAACAGCTCTTTTCCCGATGCTTGCCTTTGCTGCTCTGTCTTTGCATTGGCTAGCACTTGCACTGAAGAGATAATCCGTGAGCTCAACTCCGAAACTTGCCGAGCTTCAAGCATTGAAGGAATGGCAGTATTGACGACGTTACGTTCTGTTTTCGCGACTGAGCTAAAGCCAAACACGCCGATCAACGCTGATATCAGAACCAGCAATGCCATAGCCAAAAACGCAAACAGCAGCTTACGTCCGATACTGGCCTTTGCTAATAACATCGAGATACTTCACTTTTTAAGTCTGATAGAATGCGCTATATTCTGCAGTGTTTAACCTCCATTTTCCAATGAAATGCACTATGTCTTTGATCTCCTCCGTGACTAAGCTCCTTTTACCAACCGGCCTGTTGATCAGCGGTTTATTTAGCGTTGGCGCTCAAGCGGAAGATCAGCTAAAAATCTGCGCAATCTACCCTCACCTTAAAGATTCTTATTGGTTGTCTGTTAATTACGGGATGGTCGATGAATCACGAATCAACAATGTCGATTTGCGTGTCCTTGAAGCTGGCGGATACTTGAACTTGGAGAAGCAAAAAGAACATTTGCAGCTGTGCGTACGCTGGGATGCGGATGCCATTATTTTAGGAACGGTTGCGCCGGACCTATACTATGACTCTTTGCGCCAATACACTGGCTCAATTCCGGTTTTTGCTACCGTAAACCAGTTAGTACTCGACGATTTTAATCGTACTGTGCTAAAAGGTGAGGTCGGTGTTGATTGGTATTGGATGGGGTTTTACACGGGCGAATACCTCAGTCAAAAGCACCCGAAGGGCTCAGGAGAAACAAACATCGTTTTACTTCCCGGACCTAAATCTAGCGGTGGGACCAAGCCAGTCATCAGAGGTTTTCACTCAGCGATTAAGGACAGCGACTTGCAGATCGTGGATACGCTATGGGCAGATAACGACAAAGAGTTACAGCGTAACCTAGTGCAGCAAGCGATCGAGCACGAAAACCTGGACTATATTGTTGGCAGTGCGGTAGCGATCGAGGCTGCCATCAGTGAACTTCGTAGCGTAAACAAATCGGATCAAATTGGTTTGGTCTCGACTTATTTAAGTCATGGTGTTTACCGTGGTTTGCTGCGATCACGCGTCGAGTTCGCTCCAACCGATAAAATGGTCGAGCAAGGACGCCTTTCCGTCCGTCAGGCGATTGCTTATCTCAATGGCGAACCATACAAGCACAACGAAGCGCCAATCATTGAAGCATTAACACCAAACAAACTTAATCGCCAGGTGATTGCACAGTCGCTGTCACCTTCTGAATATCGCCCTACATTTTATGTCTATAACGAGAACAATTAGGAAGTCTGAATGGAAAAGACAATTCGTACCATCCCTGCACACAAACATGTCGCTCTGGTTGCCCATGATAACTGCAAGCCAGAACTATTGCGCTGGGTTAACGAAAACAAAGAAAAGTTACAACGCCACTTTTTGTACGCGACCGGCACGACTGGATCTATGTTAAGCAAGGAAACGGGCTTAGCTATTAAATCGATGATTAGCGGCCCTATGGGGGGCGACCAACAACTCGGTGCGTTAATCTCCGAAGGGAAAATCGACGTGTTGATTTTCTTCTGGGATCCACTAAACGCCGTTCCTCATGATCCAGATGTTAAAGCCCTACTTCGCATCGCCAGTGTGTGGAACATCCCCGTTGCGACAAACAGAGCTTCGGCGAAGTTCTTGTTTTCCTCTGAGCTGATGGAAAAAGAAGTCGATATCGAAGTGCCAGATTACGAAGCCTATCTAGCGAAACGCACCTAGTACCAAACGCCTGCTCACAGCAGGCGTTTTTCTTTCGCTATTTGGAGCCGCACTCTCTTAGAACTGGCTGTTCGGTAGGTTTATGACCGCGCTGAGTAACCAAATAGACGGCGAATGCTGCAAGTACAAATCCAAGTATCCCCATCGCATCCAACGACTCGCCAAACATCAACCAAGCTTGAATGGCGGTCACTGGTGGCACTAAATAGAAAACAGATGCCACACTCGACGCCGCGCCATGTTTTACCATATATAAGAGCAGCAACACGGCGGCACAAGACAAGACTATAACTAGCCATCCGAGTGTCAGCACAAATTCAACTTCCCATTGAACCGTCATGGTTTCGAACATCAGGGCATAAGGCAAAAATAGAAGCAACGCGGCAAAGTACTGAACCAACGCACTCCCCACCATATCAAGGTCATGACAGTACCGTTTCTGATATAGCGTTCCCAGTGTAATACCAATTAAAGCAAATACACTTACCCCAACCGCCAGAACTTTATCTGTATCAGATTGCCACTCCATTTTGCCGAGTAAGACCAGTGCAATTCCAAGAAATCCGAGCGCCAATCCAAACCACTGAGCTTTTGAAAAGTGTTGATTGGCAAAGCTAACTAACAATACAGCCGTCACGATAGGTTGTGTACCCACGAGCAAAGAACACAAACCTGAAGGCATTCCGAGCCCTATAGCCACATAACTTCCTCCTAGGTAGAAGCCGTGGATCAGTAAACCAACAACAAAAGCATGCCAAAAACCTGCCCCTGTCGGCACGCGACGGCGGAGAAAAATAACAATCAAGGTAAATAGCGCCACATTGGCGATCATTCTTATCGTAAGTAGCGTCGCCGGTTCTGCATATTGCAGCCCAAACCGAGCGCCAACAAATCCAGAAGCCCACAACACAACGAATACAAAGGGAACCATCCTGATAAACATAAACTCACACTAACATTGTTTTTTATTGACTGAAGTTGCTAATGTAATGGGTACACATTCTTTTAGTAGTGACAGTTTGGTTGAGTTTTATGGGTACAGATTTATACAAAGTGAAGCAAAGCAAATATCAGAGCGTTATTGACTATCTGCGAAATGCCATAGAATCAGGCGTATTCCAAAGTGGAGACAAGCTTCCTTCTATCAGGCTACTTAGTGAACGACTGTCTGTGAGCAAAAACACTGTGATACGTGCCTATCAAGAGCTCGAAGCGATTGGCGTTCTTGAGGCTGTCTCTAAGTCGGGCTACCGAGTGCTCGCAACAATAGAAGAGAAGATAGAAACGGTCGCGCCGTCTGAGGTCGATTTGTTGGGTGTATGCAAAGAAATTCTATCGTATCCTGATTACAAGGAGCTCTTGCCAACAGGCTCCGCTCACCCCTGTATTGATGCGCCCGCTATTCGGTCTCTATATGCTGAAATTGGCAGACAGAGTCGTCAACAAGCAAACATTCTCAGCCATTATCAGCTTCCTCCCGGTGAACCATTGCTCGTAAAACAACTCGCCAAGTTAACTCAGGAACTAGGTACACCCGCGCCAATTAGCGAGTTGCTAGTCACCCATGGTGCACAACAAGCGATCAGTTTAGCGTTACGAGCAACGACTCAACCCGGAGATATCATCGCCGTTGAATCTCCTTGCTACTTCGGCACTTTATTGCTCCTTGAGTCTCTGGGCTTGCAAGCGGTTGAGATTCCGAGTTGCCCACGTGATGGCATTAAAATTAACGCATTGAAAGAGGCCATTTCCCGTTGGGACATTCGAGCCATTATTGTGACACCCAATTTTGCTAATCCCACCGGCGCCTTAATGCCTCTCAATGCGCGACGCGACATACTTACGACCCCTTCTACGATTCCAATCATTGAAGATGACGTGTTTGGCAGTTTGAGCTACCAACCTCCGCTGCCCAGCATTCGCTCATTAGACACAGAGCAACGTGTCATCTACGTGAATTCATTGTCCAAAAACCTGGATTCGCGACTGAGAATTGGTTGGATGCTCGCTGGTCAGTATCGACAAACGATCGAAAAACTCCTGCTTTGCGACAACATGGGGAGCTTAAATTTGATGCAGTCCGCCGTCGGAACGTTTCTAAGTTCGGGAAAGTACAAGGCGCACCTTACAAGGATGACCCGTCTTTATCAGAGCAATGTTAAGCAGTTTTTGAATCAGTTCCATCAAAGTGCGAGTCAATATCCAAAACTGAATGGTCGTTATCGAGTCGTTCCTGTTTCTGGCTCATTTCTCTTATGGATTCAGCTTCCTGAGCAAACTGATTGCTTTGCTTTATATCGAGAATGCAAAGCCAATAAAGTGAGTATTTTGCCTGGCTCAGTATTTGGTACTTCGGGGCAATACCAGTACTACTTTCGTATTAGTGTTGCCAACCTTAGTTTATATCGAAACTGGAAAGAGGGTGTTGAATTGTTGGTCAAGTTAGTAGAACAGCACGTTGAAGCTTAATAATGAAATTGCTATTGATTCGATTTATAGGATTTTACCGTTTAATAGTGAATTGCTTCCCATTATTTGGACAAACCACTACCCGTCAGAAATACCAAACGGTACGTTAGACTAAAATAGAATAGCTAGTAAGTTTTAAGACTAGTAGTTTAGATAACCATAATAGAAAGAATAACTAGCAACCTTAGTTCGCTCTTTTGCTGCAGGAGTAACTCACAATGACCAAACCTAATAATGAAGAGACGCTTTGCTGCCCGCTTTGCGGCAGTGATGAATATTTACTATCTAATACGAACAAATTTCTCTGTGCTGAATGTGGATCTTTTTTCGAAGACGTCGATAAAATAATCGTTCATCAACCTCATGTTCAGCTGTTGATCCATCAACGGTTAAATCGACTCGCCACCCATCACGCTTATCACTAATTTTTGTTTAAAGGCCACGTAAATTGTGGCCTTTAATCTTAAACACACTGTTCTAACTCTTTTAAATGGCGAATCTTTTCAATGTTAAGTTCATGAGTGCGTTCATTGATACCAATTAAATGGACCGTTTTAACGCCCGCTCTAACTCCTGCTTCTAGGCCTTTTGGCGTATCATCAACATACATACACTCTTCAAGTCGAAAACCCATGTTCATCGCGCTGTACATCACCAAATCAGGCTCGGGTTTCCAACTGTTAGTATCAAACGCTGAGAATATTTTGCCCTTAAATTGAGGCAACAACCCCGTCAGCTCAAGTGCTCGTTCGATTTTGACTCTTGGTCCATTTGAGGCAACACAATACTCTATCCCTCTGGTATCGAAGTAGTCGAGCACGTCAAACACACCTTCCATTGGTTGTAACTGCGCATCAAATAGTCCATCTAAGTAATCTCTATAGACGGGCTCGAGCTTATCAATAGACACTTTTACATCCAGACGTTGTTTCGTCATTGATAAAATGTCGGCCAGCTTTCCCCCTTCAAAGTGACTGATGGCATCCTCCATCGATAGCTTTGCGCCAAAATGGTTGAACGCTTGGCACAACGCTTCACAGCACAAACGCTCACTATCGACAAGCGTGCCGTCACAATCGAAAATTACACATTTAATTTGAGGTTTTGTCATTATTATTACCTTCTTAATTCGCCATGAGAAATAATAAGCGAGAAGAGGTAAGTTCGCATGATTGGCTTAACAGAATCTGAATAAGCGCTCCATTGAATATAAAAATTCAATGGTGAGTCACTGTTTGGGGATAATTGAACAGAGTTACACCGCGATAGATAATTGCTCTTTTACGGCGTCTGGATAGCAATGTCGTATCGCAGTAAATTCTGCATAGTGCTCAATTAGAAGAGACGCCAACTCTGGGTCAAACTCTTTACCGGCCTGATGAATAAAGTGCGCTTTGACTTCGTCGTTTGTCCAAGCGCGTTTGTAACAGCGCACGCTCAGAAGGGCATCGAAGACGTCGGCAATGGCTGTGATTCGTGCAAAAATATGAATTTGTTGGTCAGATAGGCCATTGGGATAACCAGTACCATCCCACTTTTCATGATGCTGATATGCGATGATTGCCGCCATCTTAAACATCTCCCCTTTGGAGCTGCTAAGTAAGCTGTAACCAGCATGAGTATGCGTTTTCATTACTTCCCATTCGTCAGCAGTCAATTTTCCCGGTTTATCGAGAATCGCCTCAGGGATGGAGATCTTACCGACGTCATGCATCGGACTGACAACTTCAAGCATTTCAATTTCGCGATGAGTCAACCCAGCAAGCTTTCCCAAGTGTGCGGATAGCTTTGCAACTCGCTTTACGTGGTTTCCTGTCTCTCCGGAGCGCGTTTCTATAGCCTCTCCAAGAACATGTATCATTTCTTTCTGCACTTGCATGGTTTTCTTTTGCAACTCAACGATCTTACGACTCTTTAAATTGAGCTCTCTCTTTTGATTGATCGTTCGAGATTGGTTAATGATGACCGCGAGTAAACAGAAGAACGAGACTAATGAATACCCTATCGTTTCGATGTTATCTCTAACATAGCTTTTTGGCGGGTTTAGTAGTATCACGTCATCTGGTAGGAGTTCTTGATCAAGGTTATGTTTTGTGAGTGCTTCATATTCGACCACCGCCCGAGATCCGGAATGTGCGATATCAAGGCCCGACATATCAATCGATAGAGAGCGAGCCAACTCTACAGCCATTTGCTCACCGATATCCTCTGGTCGGTTGACCACGCCTCCAACCACACCGTGATTGATGTAGAACTCCCAGAAAACAAAAATTGGTGCGGCACTTTTTTCCGCGAGTGTATGCGCAATTTGTTCGTAACTGTAGTAGTGACCTTTGTCGACCTCTGTATTGTAGTGTGAAAGTATCACCGCATCTGTGTTACCCAATGTCGTCAACCATTGCGCCGTATTTTCGAGGCTTTTCCCCTCCACAATCGTAAACGGAATATCAGCTAGACGACTGGTCTCGAGCTCTTGCTCAAACGCTGTTTTGATTAAGCTCGCCGTGTGACTCGAGTCAGTCAACAAATAAAGGTTTTTCCAGTTTTGATTTAACGAGTCGAGGAAGTTTAACGTTCCTTGAATGTCATCGCGTTCATAGAGGATCTTTGCCTTGTCGGTTACATGATCGAGAGAAGCAGAGAAATCGTTGACGCCACCGGCAATGATAGGAAGGCCGGCAAATGGATTGGGTGACCAGCGACTAACAAGTCTCTGAGCATTGTCGTCGGTAAGGAGAACCGCATCAAAATGGTAGTTATCGTATTTAATCGCAAAGTACTGCTTAAATGCATCGAGATAAGTTTGAGAAGTAATGCGCTTGGTGTCTAAGTACTCTATTGAGAGTTTAACGGGTTCTGGATACTGATTCGTAATCCGCTCAATACCTTGTTGGAACTGAGTTGTCCATTGGTATGAGGGCTCATAAGAGTGGATGATGAGTACATGTTTAGGTTGCCAATGCTCAACGTGAGCAAAAGCGGAAGGAGTGCAGACCGCAATGAGTAAATAGACAAACCGACGCAACAGCAAGGTGAAAGATTCTTATAACGATGGAGATGCCACAGACTAACATATTGAATGCACATCGCATTTAGCAATCATTAGATTTCTAGATAGACGTCACTATATTCACTCGAGTTAACATTCAACTTGTTGACCAACAATAAAGAAAACGCGTGCTTATTCGCCAAAGTTTGGTTTTGTGTTAACACGACGTCTGACACCAGGAACTGATTATCCACTTGGGTCAGGATTGCCGCTCCAACTGGCTCCCCTTCTTTAAAAGCGACGTACAAAGTACAGGGATCAGAATAGATGATTTGAGTAAGAAACTCGACAATCAGTTCTTGCTCGCTTTGTTGCTCCCAACGTTTAGATTGCAACAACGCAAACATGACTGTTAGGCGATGAAAATCGACAAGAAATAGGTCATCGCTAGTCAAACCAATATCAGCACTCACTGCGGTATCTAATGGGACGACTGACGATTGAGCGGCTGTAGACAAGTATAACGAACGACCTGCTAAACTCTCTTTGGTTGGATATTGGACATCTATCTGTTCTGACAACCAATTATTTTTCGTTTTAGCGATTTCTATGCCGGATACTTTCATTTGAATAACTTGTGTCGATATTTTGCGTCAGCTTATCGATAAGCACACGTGTAAACAAGTGTTTTCTTGGCTATTCGGTATCACATCGAAAGCTGATATGCTAAGAGCATAGGCGGCACATGATAGAGTCGTCACTCAGAAAGCAACCCTTTGTTTAGGATGAACTTCGTTATGATAAAAAAGATTACAGTGGCTTCAATTCTTGCTCTTTCCCTTTCAGCTTGTGATAGCGGTGAAGTTGGTGATGTTAGTCTTGGCCTTTTTACAATGAAAGATATCAAACTCAATCACATGCAAGATCCCATTGTAACGGGTGTGACCTGTCACGTTGCGTCGATTGAAGCGGACTTCAGCCTAGCTGACCCAAGTGACAGCTCTATCTCCTGCCGTCAAACCGGTGAAATTACGCCAGAGATGATCGCTCAGATCGACAAATCGGATTCAGGGGAAGTTGTCTTCAAAAAATCAAAAAGTATCTTCTTCAAAAGCATGAAGATTCGCCGAATTTTAGACGTCGAAAATCAGACGATTATGTACCTTTCTTATTCTACAAAAGAAACCTCTGGTAGCTTCAAACATAGCTTGTCTACGGTTCCACTTTGGGGAACAAAAGCGTTCGGTACATTCACTGCTGATAAATAGAACAATCAAGTGCCAAACTCTGAAGTTTGGCACTCTTCTATGTAATAAAAGTGAAAGCAATCCTTAACCTTTGTGATATGATGCGGCAAAATTTCCAACTCATACCTCAAAATGAAATTTCCTGGTCAGCGCAAATCAAAGCACTACTTTCCTACACACGCTCGTGATCCATTAATAAATCAGATGAAGCAAACCCCTAAGCTTTATCGCCCGATTATTGTTGGTGTGGGTCAAACCATCGTTGATATCGAAGCTCGTGTAGACGATGAGTTCTTAGCGAAATATGACTTGAGTAAAGGGCACTCTCTCGTTTTGGAAGAGAGTAAAGCTGATGCACTCTATGACGAACTGGTTGAGCGTGGCTTAATCACTCATCAATACCCTGGTGACACCATAGGTAACACCCTACACAACTACTCTGTACTAGCAGATAGCAAATCAGTGTTGTTAGGCGTTATGTCACGCAATATCGAAGTCGGTTCGTTTGCTTATCGTTACTTGTGCCGTACTTCTTCTCGCATGAACTTAAACCACCTACAAATGGTAGAAGGTTCGATTGGCCGTTGTTACACGCTGATTTCAGACGACGGTGAGCGTACGTTTGCCATCAACGAAGGAGAAATGAACAACCTACGCCCTGAAAGCATTCCTGATGATGTGTTTGACAAAGCATCTGCGCTTGTTGTCTCGTCTTACCTTATGCGCGGTAAGCCTGAAGACCCAATGCCAAAAGCCGTTGCGCGTGCAATTGAAATCGCTAAAGGCAAGAATGTGCCTGTGGTTCTAACACTGGGTACAAAATGGGTCATTGAGGGTAACGCTAAATGGTGGCAAGAGTACATCAAAGAGAACATTTCCATCGTTGCGATGAACGAAGAGGAAGGTGAAGCTCTTACTGGTGAGTCCGACCCACTATTAGCCGCTGACAAAGCGTTAGATTGGGTTGACTTGGTGCTCTGCACAGCAGGTCCTTCAGGCCTTTATATGGCGGGTTACACGGAAGACAGCGTTAAGCGCGACACAGAACTCCCTTTGTTACCAGGTAACATACCTGAATTTAACAAGTATGAGTTTAGTCGAGCAATGCGCAAAGCCGACTGCCAAACACCATTGAAAGTTTATTCTCATATCGGTCCTTATTTGGGCGGCCCACTTGAAATTAAAAACACAAATGGTGCGGGTGACGCGGCGCTTTCTGCACTTCTGCATGATATGGCGGCAAACAGCCATCACTTGATGAATGTCCCTAATTCATCTAAACACGATCAGCCGTACTTAACCTACTCTTCTCTTTCACAGATTTGTAAGTACGCAAACCGTGTTAGCTACGAAGTTCTCACACAGCACTCTCCTCGACTAGGGCGCGCATTGCCTGAACGTGAAGATAGCTTAGAAGAAGCGTATTGGGATCGTTAATCATATTAAAGCCGCGTTATGCGGCTTTTTTGATCGTACTTACTTTGAATTGGGACACGGATAGAAAACCAGTTGATCACCTTCAACCATAATGCAGTCCATCCCTCCTGAATGCGCAGCGCGCTTGCCAAGCTCAGTATCCTCAAAGACGACACATGCGTTTGCGCTAACACCAAGTTGTCTCGCTGCCTCGAGAAATGTATCAGGGTTTGGTTTGTGATTTGCAACATCGGTAGCGGTGACGACAGCATCGAACTTGGGCAGTAACTCGGTTTGTTTCAGCAGTGCAAGTGCACTTTTGCGTTGGCTTCCCGTACCGACCGCAAGTTTTTTCTTTCCGTGAAAGTGTTCTAGTACTTCCTTGGTACAAGCGATCACCTCTCCTTTATTTTCAATTTCTGAAAAACAGCGCATTTTAAATTTCGAGACTTCATTTGGTTCGAGAGAAAGATGATGCTCTTTATTGATTTCTATCGCAATTTTATAACTCGGCATTCCGCCTAAACTATGTAACCACGCTTTGGTAAATGGGAAATTAAAGTAATCTGATGTTTGTTGCCACGCTTCTAGGTGGGCGGGCATGGTATCGATTAACGTTCCATCCATGTCGAAAATTAATCCTTCATACTTTTGTATTAGATTTATCATCTTGTATTCAATCCTTGAGCTAATCTATAACGATAAATAGATTAACACTTTTGCAATAAGTTAAATTGATATAATTGTAATTACAGACTACCATCAGCTTAAATACTCATAATGTTATAACTTTGACTTATTTAGGTAATCTCATGAATATCAAGAATAAACTATATTCATTGGGTGCAGTAGCCGTTTTAGGAGTGGTTTCCGTTCTTTTGTCCACTTCTCACTTTGCCCAAACGACTGAACAACTCAACCAAGCAAACTTATTAGTCGCTAAGTTGGAAATACGCCTGCTAAATTTACGACGCAATGAAAAAGACTTCTTGCTCAGAAAAGACATGAAGTACTTAGACAAGTTTAATGACAACATGGACAAATTTTTGGATACGCAGTCGCAGCTAGCCAAAATTCTTACCGAGCATGATCTCCCCTCTAGTGCACAACTCCGTACAGACATCATTGATTATCAAAACGGTTTTACCTCATTGGTTAATGCATACAATCAGCACGGATTGAACCCAGAAGATAAATTGCTGGGTCGATACAATGCTGAGCTTGAAAGTGTTCGACCTAAATTAAACAGTGACCAACTGGTGAACCTTTTCGAATTTAACAACAATGTTCAAGCTGGTTCATTAGATACATCTCTTATCCCTAGTGATGGCACTGCACTGTTGGCTGCAGCGAAAGCACTGATAGCGCAAAAGATCACAATCGGTCTTAAATACAATGTTGGCCTTCTTGGGAACACTCGCGCACTTTCGCACACAGTTGAAGAACAGTTTAAATCTTTCTCTCAGGCACTGACCTCACAAGCGCAAGAGACTCAGGATCGTTTGGGGAATTTCAAGATGATGGTAACTGGCTTTGTTATCATTCTGATTTTATTAATTATTTGGCAAATCTCACGTTCTATTAATACGCAAGTTGCGAGCTTACTCTCCATCATTCAAGAAATTGCGCGCTCAAACAATGTCTCTTTGAGAGCCAATTTAGGTGGTAACAACGAGTTGGTTGCGATATCCAACTACTTCAACCGCTTGTTAGATAAACTTGAGCAGCTAATTGCTGGCACTCAGAGCAAGTCTGCTGAGCTGTCACAAAGCACTTCTAATATGCATGACGAACTGCAAAATGTTATCGAACAGTTCAACGTCCAAGCGGACCACACCACTACGATGGCAACCTCTGTACAAGAAATGGTGTCCACAATCAACGAAATCTCAGAGAGTACTGCAATCGCGGTAGAGGGCGTGCAACAGGCGGCAGTTAATGCTGAAAACGGTCGTAAAGTGGTGAAAACGACGGTTAAGAATATCGATCAATTATCGTCAATTTTGGGTAATAGTCAGCAATCTATTGGCTCATTGAACAATCACGTGGATAAGATTGGTGATGCCGTGAACATTATCCAAGAAATCGCGGAGCAAACTAACTTATTGGCACTTAACGCCGCTATCGAGGCCGCACGTGCGGGTGAACAAGGTCGTGGCTTCGCCGTCGTTGCGGACGAAGTTCGCGCATTGGCAAGCCGTACACACCAATCTACGGAAGAAATCACTAAAGTGGTGACGGACATTCAATCTCAGATGTCTCAAGTGGTGACGGATATTGATCAGTGTAATGAACAAGGGCAAGCGACACTCAAAGCGTCAGACTCTCTCGATCTTAGCCTGACTCAGATTATCGATGATATGACTAACATCCAAGCAAATTCAGAGCGCATCGCTTCTGCCATCGAGGAACAAGGTATTGTGATGAATCAAGTCAGTGAGTCGATCACTGAACTTAATGTTATCTCTGATGGCAACATGCGCTCCGCTCAGCAATGTCTGACTGAAGTCGATCGCGTATCGGCACAAGCCACTGAAATGGATCATGCAGTGGCGGAGTTTAAAACCTCATAACTGATTCGCAACGTGTAAAAAAGCCCGCTTAATTGCGGGCTTTTCGTTTTAGTTACTACTCATCATCCAATGGAACCATTTTGGTATTACCACCGTGTATCTTCTCTCGCTGGCGCTGAACAACAGCGTAAAAACCAGGTATCAAGAAGGTACCCGCCAACAATACGCAGAGTAGACCACCAATCAATGAGATACCCAACGAGTTCTGGCTCACGTGCCCTGCACCTGAGGCAAAAATCAGCGGGAAAATACCTAAGATGAATGACCAGGATGTCATATTCACCGCTCGGAAACGAAGCTTACCACCGTGTACCGCGGCTTCATCGATTGGCACATCTTTCTCTTCTCGCTCAACTTTGGCGAATTCTACAATCAGAATTGCATTCTTTGCGGCGAGCGCAATCAACAACACTAAGCCAATTTGCGCATATAAGTTGAGCGGCGTTCCCGTCAAATTAAGTGCTAAGAACGATCCCAACGTAGCAATAGGCACCACCAAGATTATCGCCAATGGAATACTCCAACTCTCATATTGAGCAACCATGAACAGATAAATAAATATCAGTGCAAGTGCGAACGCAAAGATCGCTTGGTTTCCAGCAAGCACTTCTTGATAGGCCAATCCAGTCCACTCATATTGATAGCCATGAGGGAGAACTTCTGCTGCTACTCGCTCCATTGCAGCAATGGCATCACCACTTGAATAACCCGGTGCTGGTTGACCTTGGATAATGGCACTGCGGTACATGTTGTAACGCCAAGCGACATCTGGTTCAAAGATTTGCTCATAACTCACCAAGGTACTAAGCGGCACCATCACGCCTTGTGATGTTCGAACGTGGAAGCGCTCTAAATCATCCATGCTGCTACGATGTTCACTATCGGCTTGCATCGTGACGCGGAAGTTTTTACCAAACATCGTAAAATCATTCACATAGAGCGAACCTAAGTTACCCTGTAGCGTTTGGAAGATACTTGAAAGTGGCACTCCCAATTGCTGCGCTTTCTCTCGGTCAATGTCGACATAGTAATGGGGAACATTGGCACGGAAGGTACTAAACGTATAGGCGATTTCCGGTTGCTTATTTGCCGCTTCAATCACCTGCCCCATCACCATTGCAAGATCGGTTCGACTGCGACCTAAGGTATCTTCAAGAACAAATTCGAAACCAGAGGCTGCCCCCATACCAGGTACCGCAGGAGGTCCCATAGCAAATACAACCGCCTGTGGCAATTCCATCGCAGCACGGCCATTGATGCGTTGTGCTATCGCAGTCGACGAATGATCGCCTTCCAACGCATTGCGCGTATCCCAGTCTTCCAATTTGATAAAGAGAGACGCACCGTTTGACGCAGCAGCGCCTGTCATAAAGGCAAAACCATTTGCTACAGTGACACCATCGACACCGGGCTCCTGTTCAACCATATCGACTAACTGCTCGGTGACTTCTTGCGTTCTCGACAAAGACGCCGCATCTGGGAGTTGGACGTTAACTAGCAGGATTCCTTTGTCTTCTTGAGGGACAAACGCCGTTGATGTCGTTTTCGCGAAGAAGGTCACCGCCGCAATTGCGACAAGGAAAAACGCCCCAAGCAACATGGCTTTTTTTACCAAGAAACCCGCTACCTGACCGTAACGGTGAGTGATTTTTTCTAACCCTTGATTGAATACAGCGAACCAACGCGAGGTGTTTCCACCCCCTTGTTTCAGTACCAATGAGCACAAAGCCGGAGACAAGGTTAGCGCGTTAATTGATGAAATAACCACAGAAATACAGATCGTCAAAGCGAACTGACGGTACATAATCCCTGTAATACCCGGCAACATCGCCACTGGCAAGAACACCGCAAGCAGCACCAAGGTCGAAGTAATGATCGGCCCCGTCACCTCTTTCATTGCAATCAACGTCGCTTTACGTGGACTGATACTTGGGTCTTTTGCCATGGTAGTATCGACATTCTCAATCACGAGGATCGCATCATCGACGACAATACCGATCGCCAAGATCAAACCAAACAAGGTCACCGTATTGATGGTGAAACCAGTCGCTTGCATCACAGCAAACGTACCAATTAGTGACACAGGGATTGCAACAACTGGAATCAAAGTTGCTCGAGCACTGCCTAAGAACAAGTACGTCACCGCAATAACCAGCAAAATCGCTTCAATAAGTGTTTTAACAACGCCTTTGATTGATTCAGCAACGAATAGCGTTGTGTCATAGCTTGCTTCGTATTCCATCCCTTCAGGGAAGTTAACACTCAGTTTATCAAGCATTTCCACAACAGCTTGGCCGCTTTCCAGTGCGTTAGCATCAGATTGAAGCGATAACGTTACAATTGACGCATCTTGACCACGATACTTGCCGCTGCCGTCGTAAAACTTTTTACCTAGCTCTACACGGGCCACATCTTTGAGGTATACCGTTGAGCCGTCGCTATTTGCTCGCAAGACGACGTTTTCGAACTCGCCCACGCTTTCAAGACGCCCTTTCGTCACCAAGTTAAACTGGACTTCTTGAACATCATTGTAAGGTGCGGCACCAACGCGACCAGCAGCAACTTGCACGTTCTGTTCAGCGAGCGCTGCATGTATGTCTGACGTAGTCAGTTTTAGGTTCGCCATCTTCTCAGGATCTAGCCAAACACGCATGGCGTATTCGCCGCCGCCGATGACGCTTACTTCACTGATGCCCTTCACTCGAGCAAGCTGATCTTTTACATTCAAGTTTATGTAGTTAATCAAGAATTGATCGTCGTATTTTCCTTCTGGTGAATAGAAGTTAAGCACCATTAGCAGGTCAGGAGATCGCTTCTTAACCGTTACACCGACCATCCTCACTTCTTGAGGAAGCTTCGACTCGATCTGAGAAACGCGGTTTTGAACGTTGACTTGCGCCATATCAGGATCGGTCCCAACATCAAACGTGACGTTGAGGTTATAAGAACCATCGTTGGCACTTTTCGAAGACATGTAAATCATGTCCTCAACACCATTGACCGATGTTTCTATTGGATCTGCGATAGCTTGCTCTACAACCTCTGCACTGGCACCCGTGTAGTATGCCGTGACGCTCACTGACGGAGGGCTTATTTTAGGGTATTCAGCAACAGGAAGGATCGCCAACGCGATCGCTCCAGCTAAAGTTAGTATGATGGAAATAACCAGCGCAAACTTTGGACGCTGGATAAAGAATCGACTTAACATTTAAGCTCCTTTATTCTGCGTCTGTTCGCACAGGAACACCGTTACGTACACGTTGAAGGCCTTGGGTAATCACCTTATCCGTGTCGGCAATTCCACTACGGATAATGATTCCTCCTTCAACTTGATGGCCAAGTTCGATATTGCGGCGTTCCGCAACGTTCCCCTCTGTTACTACCATTACAAAGTTACCTTCGAGATCGGTTTGCACTGCGCGGCGCGGAATCACCAACGCATCTCTCGCCTGCTTTTCTTTGAGTTCAACACGAACATGTTGACCGGGTAATAATCGCAGCTCTGGATTAGACACCACTGCACGCATTGAAATAGTGCCTGTATCTAAGTCGATTCGATTGCCTAAGTAGTCAAGTTGGCCTGCATGTGGGAAGTATTCCCCATTTTCCAACACCACTTTAACTTCAACGGAGTCGGCTTCGTTGGCAGAACGACTAGTCACCTTGTCCATCCCCATTTGCAAACGCTCTCGTTCACTGATGCTAAAACTTGTATGGATTGGATCAAGACTCACTAATGTGGTTAAGATGCCCGACTGTGGTGACAACAGATCGCCCGTGCTGACTTTACTTTGTGCAATCCGACCAGAAAATGGAGCACGAATTTCGGTGTACGACAGATTCACCTCTGCAAGATGAAGCTGAGCTTTAGCCGCTTCAACCTGGGCTGTTGCGCCTAATAAGGTGGCGTTAAGGTTATCGAATTCTGATTGCGAAATACTGCCCTTAGGGAGTAAGTTTTTGCCGCGCTGAAAGTCCAGTTCTGCTTTTTTAAGTGCCGCATTGGCTTGTGCAAGAGTCGCTTTTGCAGTCGCGACCTGAGCTTGGAAAGAGGAAGGTTCAATCGAATAGAGCAATTGGCCCTGCTCTACCATTTGGCCTTCATCAAAATGACGTTGTTTCAAATAGCCAGTGACCTGAGCAGTAATGTTGGTGTCTTCAACCGCTTCTACGCGGCCAATGTAGGATTTGCTCGCTTGATGCTCAATAGTTTTCACTTGTTCTGCAACAACAAGTGGCGCTGGCGCTTGATTGTTCCCTTGGTTTTGTTCACCACATCCTGATAGTAAAATTGCACTGGTTAGTGCTGACAATAGCAGTGTTTTTTTCATGAATAGACCGTTAGGTAATATTTAAAGAGGCTTGGCCAAATTACCTAACGGGCTACTATGTTGTGTCCGAAGAATATCAGAGGAAGGAAGTTAAGTGTTTCAATTTGTTACTAAACTGGATTTGGCGTGAGCCATGATGTTTTCCAGCATAATCTCGGGGGATTTCCAGCAATAGACAAGTTCAGTCACTTGATTACCGCAAGGGGCGTTCCAGAGTCTTTCTTGCGCATTTTTTCCGCCAATATAGTCATAAAACTCTATAGCCTGGAGGTTATCTTTCATCACTTCCAAGTAAACGCCATTATCCGGGAAATACTGATGAATCCACTTCGCCATTTCTTCAATCAGGATAGAACCTAGTCCTTTCCCTCGATAGGCATCATCAATATGCAAAGCATCAATAATGGTGCCTTTTTCAAAATCATGATTGCCAAAAGCGCAAATGAATCCGCACAGCAGTCCCCCCTCTTCAATTAAAATCACGTGTTGATTAAAGGGAGGGTTGATAAGGCGAGTTTGCCAAACGGCTAAGCGTTCTTCTAATACGTCGTTTTCTAGATACTCTTTACCAAGAATACCTTGGTAAAACTGCTTCCAGCTTTGTGCGTGCAGCGTAGCGATACGTTCGTAATCGCTATATTCAGCTACTTTTAATTCCATTTGTAGTCCTTATTACGTCCTGTTAAGGATTGTATACCTCTTCATACTATTAAACATTTAACAAAAAGCCAATAACTCTGGAACAAAAGCGTGTTGCAGCCGTCGCAACGCGCTCGACTTTTAACGATGATTTAGGGTCTGTTGAGCTTTCGAGCTGATTTTTGCAGCAGTTTGTGGGAAATTTCTACAAGGCAGAGGCTTTGAAGTGTAGCTAGCCTACATGAAAAGCCGATAACGCAGTAGAAATGAACCACAAACGCTGCCCGAAGGGTTCGGCTACGCGCCCCGGACTAAAATCGTTTTATGCTTTGTTAAGGGGTATTTACTTAGAGTGACTAGGCTACACCCCCTTGCCGCGCCTAAAACGATTTTGACTAGGCGTCCCCATCCGAACAAAATTTAACCGCGAAAGGTTAACAGACCCTAGTCACTTTTTGATTTTCTTTCATTTGACTTACACGTGTACGCTGATATTCTAGCGTACAATTGTTAGCTGAAAGGAAATCTATCCATGTCCACCGAGCGTAAACCGCCACTGATATGGCTCAATATCGCTATTTTTCTCTTATCATTTCTCGTCGCTCTCGTCGTCGTTCCTTGGTATGGTTTTACGACAGGATATGGCGTTGAGCACTTGATCTGGTTTATCGTCGCATTTTCATTCTGTAACTTGTCGATCACGGCGGGTTACCATCGTCTCTGGTCACACAGAACTTATGAAGCACACGGACTGCTGCGATTTATTTTTGCTATTGGTGGGGCGTTTGCTCTCCAAAATAGCGCGCTTCACTGGAGTTCAGACCATCGAATCCACCACAAACATGTAGATCACAACGACAAAGACCCCTATTCGGCTAAACGCGGCTTTTGGTTTTCACACATTGGCTGGATGTTGCGTGAGTACAACGCAAATACCTATTCCGATTACAGCAATTGCCGCGACTTACAGAAAGATAAAATCGTGATGTGGCAGCACAAGTACTACATTCCACTCGCGATCTTAACCAACGTTGGAATCCCACTTGCTTTAGGCATTGTTTATGGTAATGTCCTTGGTATGCTGCTGATTGTGGGTGTTCTTCGATTGGTTCTTAGCCACCATTCCACTTTCTTTATTAATTCACTGGCTCATATTTGGGGCAGCCAACCCTACACAGACAAAAATACCGCTCGTGATAATGGCGTGTTAGCATTCTTTACCTTTGGCGAGGGATACCACAACTATCACCACATCTTCGAGAACGATTACCGAAATGGCATTTATTGGTGGCAGTATGACCCAACGAAATGGCTAATTAAGAGTTGTTCATGGCTAGGTTTGACTCGTAAATTACGAGTGACGCCCAAGCTCAAAATTGAAAAAGCGCGCGCTAAGATGTGTCGTGAAATTGCACAAAGAAAAATCGAAAACCTACCCAATGCTTCACAGCTTAAAGAGGCGTTGAATCGAGAGTTTGAACAACTGATCACTAAAATGAGTGATTACTATGAGATCAAGAAACAGGTTCTTGAAGCGCAAAAGAGTAGTCTTTCTGAAAAGTACGAATGCTCATTACTTAACCTGCGCTATCAACATCTTAAGCAAGAGCTCAGCTCACAACGTAAACGCTGGGAAATGCAGTTAGCCCAATACGCATAACACCAAACATTAAAATGGGGAGCCAATTGCTCCCCATTTTGTTTTTTAAGGTTGCTTATCAAAGCACACCGTCCCTTCACCTAAGGTAAGCCAGGCTTGCTTTTCACTCACCCAGACATGTGCTTGAGGAGCAAACTCCTTGGAGACTTCACTGCCCACAGGTTTTAGTTTGAGTTTTACTGTTTCTGGTGCATCTGGGTTGTAGTGGTAGATGCGATTACCACATTGAGGACAAAATTTCGCATAATTCTTGTTACCACTTTCGGCTAAGCGCTCCCATTGTGACACCTCACCACGGAACTCTACGTCTTCGGTATTGCACACAGCCGTAACGCTATAAGGGCTGGTTGAGAGCTTTTGGCATTCTTGGCAATGGCAGGCAAAGACCTTCATTGGAGCGCGTTTAAGTGTGTAACTGACTTGACCACACTGACATGCTGCTGAGACTGGAAATTCCATTGAGTGCTTCCTTATCGTTTATTTATTAGACAAGTAAACTCTATACAATTTATCGGCTTGTTATGCAATTGCGCGTATTTTTCCACAATACGGACTTTGACAAACCCATTGGTAGTAAGAACTTTTCGTGACGCTATGTTGTTTTCATCGGCATAAGCAAATAACCGCTTGATCCCTTTACTGCTCAGTTCAGTTATTCCCTTGCTCAGCGCGGTCGTCGCAACTCCTTTGGAAACCGATTGTAGGCCAACACGGTAGCCAACATGAGCGGTGCCTTTTTTTAAATCAACGTTGGTAAAATTGAGGCGCCCGATGATCTGCCCGCTATTATCTTTTATCAGCAATGGGAGCAAACGGTTACACTTGAACTCAAGTAAGAACTCTTGAATATGCTGAGTAACCCCCTCTAACGAGTAAAAGTCTTGCTCTCTCGGGGGGATAAACTGCTCGAACCAAGTTTGGTTTTCGATCTCAAACGCAAGCAGTTGCTCTGCATCACTTAAGTTAAGCAATGTGAGTTTGATGTCCGCTAACTCTCTTTTACTGGTCATAGCCATTGCCTTGATGATTAGCGTTTCTTGCCTCGATTCGCGTGAATTTTCAATTTTGCCTTCATTTTACGCTTGTCAGACGATCGGCTCTTTCTACGCGGTGAACGTTCTGGCTCGACTTCTTCTACTAAACTTGGTTCAAAACCTTGTAGCCATTCTTGCGGTAAACGCGTGTCCAAAAGACGTTCAACTGCTTCAAGTAGGTAGTGTTCGTCGCGGCTCATAAAGGAGACCGCGAAGCCCTCTTTGCCAGCTCGCCCAGTGCGGCCGATACGATGAACATAGTCTTCTGCTTTATACGGCATATCGAAGTTAACCACTTGCTCTAGCTCTTGTATATCAAGACCTCGAGCGGCGACGTCAGTTGCGATCAAAGCTCTAATTTTGCCTGCCTTGAAATCATCGAGCGCTTTTTGACGCGCACCTTGGCTTTTGTCGCCATTGATTGATGCCGCTTTAATGCCATCCAGTTTTAGTTCTTTAACCAACGCATCACTGCCTTGCTTGGTTTTGGTAAAGACCAAGACTTGCTGCCAGTTTCGAGAGCCGATCAAATACGCAAGAAGCTCCGCTTTACGTTTTTTGTCAACGGGATACACCATCTGTTTTACGGTTTCAGCGGTGCTGTTTGATGCAGAGACTTGTACCTCAACCGGTTCAGATTGAAGTTTGTAAGCGATGCTCTTTATTCGCTTATCAAACGTCGCGGAAAAGAACAGTGTCTGTCTAACTGCATTAAAACGCTTAAGAATACGTTGGATGTCAGGCATGAATCCCATATCTAACATTCGATCCGCTTCGTCGAGCACCAAAAACTCTGACTTAAGTAGGCTCACGTTTTTACAAAACATATGGTCGATTAAACGTCCCGGCGTGGCGATCAGAATGTCGCAACCTTGTTCCAAATTACGAGTTTGAACATTCATACTGGTACCACCGTAAGCAGTCACAATTTTGAGTTCGGTTGCTTGTGCGTATTGAACAAGATTGTCGAATACCTGCTGAGCAAGCTCGCGAGTTGGAACCAGCACCAAGGCGCGAACGTCATTGCTTTGGGGATCGCGTTTTGCCTCAGACTCGATTAATTTTTGGATGATCGGTAAACCAAATGCCGCCGTTTTTCCCGTCCCCGTTTGAGCGCCGGCTAAAACGTCTTTCCCCTCCAATACGTGAGGAATGGCTTGCGTTTGGACCTCTGTGGGTTGCTCAAAGCCGAGTGAAGATAATGTGGAAAGTATGGTTGGACATAGCCCAAGTGATTCAAATTGCGTCGACATGCGTGTTACCTATAAATGCAAGGTCGACGATTCTATCAGAATCTCTTGCTAGCAGTTAGTACATCGGGATACAGGCGGGCAAATAGTTGGCTTAACTGCTGATAATTCTGTTCCAAAAAGGGAGTACATTCTGTCAATTGTCCCATACGTGGCGAACGACGTGACATTCTTTCTAATGCGTAGTCAATATTATCTAGGCTCTGATAAGACTCTAACCAACGCCCTTCCCACATCAAACCGTTAATTCGTTCAAATCGTTCAGGTAAGTTGGTTTTCGTAGCGTTAACTTGGCGTTCGGCATGAGTACAAAATAGCTCAAGAGATAGGTGGTGAAAAGCGTCCCAATCACGTGCAAGACAATGGTCCCAAAACATGTCGAGTGCAATGCCAGAGAATCTGCGCGGGCCTTGGGGAAACAACCCTTTTGCTTGTTTGACTAGGGGGTGACTGTCGGTATACCCATCTACGAAACGATGCAGGCGAACACCTTGTACAATGGACGGTTGATATTTCCCTTGCGGATCACCTTTAACAAAATCACCCAGCAAGTTCCCTAACAGACTGGACTGACAATAATCCGCAATGTGTAAATGGGCAAGATAGTTCACATGATTCCCAGATTGTTATCGCTTGGCTTATAAAAGCACAAAGCCAGCGCGATTGCACTGGCTCATTCTGGTAACTAGGCACGTGCCTAGGCTTATTTATTGAAGATTTCTTCTGCTAATGCTTCGATTGACTGTTCGTAGTCTGAAAGCTCAAAGCCAATTTCCATTGCATCTAGCAGTTCTAGGCATTCTTCATTTTGTGTTTGGTCACTCATTCTGACCTCCTTTGATAAACAACTTTATAGACCTGCTTACAAGTCTCACCTTGAATATGTGGTCTATTGTTCCTTTTTAAACCTCTTATATGACAGTTTCGTGAAAGTGCAAAGTAATTTTTTATCACGCTTTGACTGCAATCCCATGAAACCGTTTGCAATCAAGCACCACAAGCTGCTGTATATATAAGCTTACACCCATAGCAATAAATCTGTACATTTTACTTGAAAGTGTTCTTTTATTTTTACACAATGCACAAATCTAAGGATTTATGGCTAGTTTTAGTTTATTCATTAGCCATAAAAGCTAAATACACAACTAATAATGTAAAGAATTGTATACATGACTAAATCAAAGGTTTTCGGTAGTACTTTGATCATCGCAGGCACCACCATTGGCGCAGGCATGCTCGCCCTTCCTCTTGCTTCGGCAGGCATCGGTTTCACCACATCACTCGCTATCATGCTAGGTCTATGGGCATTGATGGCGTATACCGCACTACTGATGGTTGAGGTCCACCAGCATGCTGAACAAGATGCGACTTTACATACGTTAGCAAACCAGTTTCTCGGCAAAAAAGGAAAGTGGGTAGCAAGCTTTGCTATGATGTTCCTGTTTTACGCCCTTTGTGCTGCTTACATCGCTGGAGGTGGTTCACAGTTTGGTGAGCGTATTCAGGCGTTTGTGGGGCTAGAGGTTTCATCAACGACTTCTACACTCCTCTTTACCTTAATCGTTGCAAGTGTTGTCACGATTGGCACAGCAACCGTTGACAAGGTAAATCGCGTTTTGTTCTTGGTAAAAGTGGTGGCGATGGCACTCGTGCTGACGTTTTTGGCGCCAAACGTTACTGAGTCTTACCTGTTAAGTATGCCTGTCGAGCAAGGCATTGTGATCGCTGCAATCCCTGTCATTTTTACTTCGTTTGGCTTTCACGGCAGTATTCCTGCTATCGTAAACTACTTAGACGGACACACTCCATCGCTTCGTAAAGCCATTGTCATTGGCTCTGCCATTCCTCTCATCATTTATGTGTTTTGGCAAGTGGTTACACTTGGAGTCGTAAACCAACAAACGCTACTTGAGAATCAAGGCTTAAGCGCATTGATCGGAACTCTCTCTCAAACCGTTCATCAATCTAATCTCAGCCAAACTATCGGGATCTTCGCAGATCTTGCGCTGCTGACCTCTTTTCTTGGCGTGAGCTTGGGTTTGTTTGAGTTTTTAGGGGACACCTTGAAGAAGAAGACAAATGGCGGCTCTCGCGTGATGACGGGGTTAATCACCTTCCTGCCACCCATGGGATTTGCGCTGTTTTACCCACAAGGATTCATTATGGCACTTGGCTATGCAGCGATTGCCTTGGTTGTATTAGCCATTTTCTTACCAATTTTGATGGTGCGAAAAGCTCGTGTTGATGCGCCTAAACATCTTTACCAAGTTAAAGGTGGCAATGCGGGGCTTGTCGCGACGAGCGCGGTCGGCGTCGTTATCGTGTTTGCTCAGGTGCTGATCACTGTTGGTTTACTACCGTCTCTCGGTTAATCACAGTCAAATCTTGGAGAGCCCTCATAGACTGAGGGCTCTCTACTTTATATCTCCTAACTTCATTCCATCAGCGCCCTAAGTGATTGTCGATAAGGGTGCGAAGTAATCTTGACTTTGTCAGTCTTCATTCAGCTATTCATTTCCTTCAGTGATCGCGTTGTTCTTAGACGACTACAAAACAAAAAGTGAAATTTTTTCCAAGATAACTCGTTCTTATCTAGCGATAACAAAAACAATCGATGAGGTTGATATGAAAGTGAAGTTGAAATTTGCCCTTCCATCCGTTGCCTTGCTGGCACTTATGGCATCATTTTGGGGCAGCGCTAAGGATGGCTCGGGGCAACCGTTAAAAGGCTACGAGGTCGCTACGCTTGCGGGAGGCTGCTTTTGGTGTACTGAGTCGGATTTAGAAAAACTCCCAGGCGTTTTAGACGTTGTATCCGGGTACTCTGGTGGTGAGTTGGAAAACCCAACATACAAACAAGTATCATCGGGTAAAACGGGTCATATCGAGGTCATTGAAGTGAAGTATGACCCAAAAGCCGTCAGCTATGAGCAAGTCCTTGACCAGTTTTTTCGACACATCGATCCGACCGACGATCAAGGTTCGTTTGTGGATCGAGGTCGACATTATCGACCAGCTGTCTTCTATCACAATGATGTTCAAAAACAAATTGCTCAGCGCTTTATCACCGAGATAGATGAACTCGGTATCTTTAAAAAACCTCTTAAAACAGAACTGATTGAGTTTGAGAAGTTTTGGCCAGCAGAAGAGTATCACCAAGACTACTACAAGCGTAATAAAATCCGTTACAACTACTATCGCTACGCATCCGGTCGTGACCAATATTTGGATGGTATCTTTGGTGAATCTCGTAAAGATGATCCAAAAACGTTACGCCAATTAATCGATGAGAGAAAAGCCGCTTCAAGCATTAAGCCGTACGCAAAACCTTCGGACGACGAGATCAAGTCCAAGTTGTCTGAACTGCAATACTACGTCACTCAAGAGGAAGGCACCGAAAGAGCGTTTCGTAACGAATATTGGGATAATAAGCGAGACGGTATCTACGTCGATATTGTCTCCGGCGAGCCCTTATTTAGCTCCACTGATAAATACAAATCGGGGACAGGTTGGCCGAGCTTTACGAAACCGATCAACGCAGGTTACATTGTCACTAAAACCGACTATCACCTAGTCTATCCAAGAACGGAAGTTCGCAGCCGATTTGCGGATTCCCACTTAGGTCATGTCTTTAAAGACGGACCTGCGCCAACAGGGCTGCGTTACTGCATGAACTCTGCTGCAATGCGTTTTATCGCTAAAGAAGATCTCGAGAAAGAAGGCTACGCTGAGTACCTTTACTTATTCGACAGTTAATCCATCCAAACGTCGATGATTTGGCCAACTCTCGAGTTGGCCTTTTTGTTTTTATGCGTGTCCAGAAGAATTTTTAGCTTCGATGCAATTAATTTTGTTATTGACCGTTCTGATATTTGTAGATTAAAGGAGAAATCTATGACTATCACAAAACCGGGCTTACTGCTCGCCTCAACCGCTTTTTGGCTAAGCTTTACTACCCACGCGCAAGAGCAATATTACGATTTCGGCTTTATCGGCGGCAGCGTCAATTATGGTCAAACTGTGTTTTCTGACAAAGACGAAGCTGGCATCTTTGCCGAACCCAATGTCTTTTACAATGGCCAGTATGGGTTTATTGATGGCAGTTTAATCAATGTATCTGTTCTGCCTTATTTTGGCCTCAGTGGAAACTGGCGCTTTGCACAAGTCTCGGATGATTACGATGATATTCCATCAGGTATCGACAATCGAGATGGCAATGGTGAGCTTGGTTTTACTGTCGGTACCGTTGGGGCACGCTTGACATACTTACACGATGTCACGAGCGAACATAATGGTTACGAGGTGCAACTACATTTAGGTCGAACTTTGGATTTGCCCTTCAACGACATCACGTTTACGCCTTACATTGAGGTCGATTATCGAGACAAAAAGCTTTCTCGCCACCTCTACTCGATTTCCGCCGATGAATCTCGCTTGTCAGGGTTAGACGAGTATAACTCAGGCAGCAGTTGGGTTTATCAAGCTGGGCTTATCAGTATTTATAATCTGTCTGAAAACTGGTTGGGGTTAGCCAAGTTAGAACTTGAACATCATGATAGCGACTCACCCTTAATTCAACGCGATCTCGGTTGGTCTGCCAGTCTTGGTGTCACTTACAAGTTCACCTATTAAAAAAGGAGCCAAACGGCTCCTTTTTATCATGTCACTCGATTACTTCATGATACGCGCTTTAAAATTGCGCCCTTTCATTTTTCCAGTTTGTAGCTGCTTTAACGCTGGTTTTACGATGTCGTGCTCCACCGCAACGTAAGAAACCATTGGCAAAATGTTGATCTTGCCAATCTTTTTACCATCGAGGCCAGCTTGTTTGGTTAAAGCGCCGAGGATGTCACCCGCACGCACTTTCTGTTTTTTCCCACCCAGAATTTGGATCGTTTGCATCTTAGGGTAAAACGGGCGCTCGATTGGTTTCTCAGGCAATTCTGATGGTGAAACTGCGATATCCATGTACTCATCAATACGAGCAACGCGGTACTCTTCTTTTTCACTGTAGAAGCTAAATGCTACCCCTTTCGAACCAGCACGACCTGTACGACCAATACGGTGCACGTGAACTTCTGGATCTCTTGAGAGCTCGAAGTTAAACACCGCATCCAAGTTGTCGACATCTAAGCCTCGAGCAGCGACATCTGTTGCCACGAGAATCGAGATACTTTTATTGGCAAACATGGTCAATGCCTGTTCGCGCTCACGCTGTTCCATATCACCATGCAACTCAACCACACTGAAACCGCGGTGGCTCAGTTCATCGGTCACGTTTTGGACCTCTTTTTTGGTGTTACAGAACACAACCGAAGATTCAGGTTTATGCGTTAGGAGTAGCGCTTCGAGGGCATCATCGCGCTCCTCTGTGCTATTTAGCTTGAAGAATCGTTGCTCGATGGTGCTTTTCTGGTGCGTGGATTCCACTTTAACCATTTCAGGCGCGACCATCACTTTTGCCGACAACGACTCGATGTTGTCCGGGAATGTCGCACTAAACAGCAGAGTTTGACGCTTACTAGGCGCAGCTTCAATAATGGTATCAATCGCTTCTTCAAAGCCCATATCCAGCATTCTATCGGCTTCATCTAACACCAGCGTGTTAAGCTCTTTGAGGCTGATACGCCCTTTTGACATATGATCAAGAATACGACCTGGCGTACCCACTAAGATATGCGCGCCATGCTCCAAAGAGCCAATCTGTGGCCCCATTGGCATACCACCACAAAGGGTAAGTACTTTAATGTTATGAATACCGCGCGCTAGGGTACGGATCTCTTTCGCCACTTGGTCGGCAAGCTCTCGTGTTGGACACAAGACCAAAGTTTGCACTCTAAAGCGGCTCACGTTTAGGTTGCTCAACAAACCCAGCGAGAATGTCGCGGTTTTACCCGAGCCGGTTTTACCCTGCCCGATGACATCTTTCCCCGCGAGAACCAAAGGCAATGCTTGTTGCTGAATGGGTGTCATCTCGGTGTAGCCTAAACTATCCAAAGTTTCAGTCAGTTCTGGTCTTAAGTTGAGCGTTTTAAATGAAGTTGTCACAAATTTACCTTGTTTATTACGCGTAATTTACAGTGTGAATAACGCGATTTAAAAAGTAAAAACCGCCTCATAATGGAAGCGGTTTTTGGAAATCAGTTTACCGAATCTTGCCTAGCGAATGCCGTGTAAAAACTCATGGCGTGTGGCTGGATTCGATTTAAAAATACCACCTAAAGCCGTCGTGGTTGTCTCGCTGGTTGCATCCATCACTCCACGAGACTTCACGCAGTAATGCGTTGCATCGATCGTAACAGCAACATCATCAGACTCGAGCAAGGTTTGCAGCGCGACCAAAATTTGCTGAGTCATTCGCTCTTGCACTTGTGGGCGTTGAGCGAAGAAGCGGACAATACGATTAATCTTAGATAAGCCGATAATCTTGCCACGCGGAATGTACGCGACGGCGGCACGTCCATCAATCGTAACTAAATGGTGCTCACACGTACTCGTGACCGTAATGTCTTTTACACGCACCATTTCACTGACGTTCATTTTGTTTTCAATGACGGTGATTTTCGGGAAATTGGAATAATCTAAACCAGAGAAGATTTCATCAACGTACATCTTGGCGATACGGCGTGGCGTTTCTTCTAAACTGTCATCCGTAAGGTCAAGCTCAAGCAAAGAGAGAATCTCGTGCATGTGATGCTCAATTTTCTGTTTCTTCTCTTCACGAGTGAACTGATTAGGCACCATCGGTGTCTCTAATCCTCGGCTTTCTAGCGCATCTTTTACCAACTTCGCGGATTCGCTAAGACCAGACATTCCAACTCCTCTTATTTACCCCTTTAGGATGGCAGACAAGGATACTCGGATTTTTGAATAATTACACCCATATTTTACTGGGGGTCATTATTGCCACGGTCTATTATGTGGTAAAGTGCTTGCCAATAAACACTCTAATAAAATAGATAATTAGGATTTCGATATGGGCTGTTGTGACGCTCCTGGCTTGATGCCACTTGAAGATGCGATGGAACAAATGCTATCGCCAATCAAACCAATCCAAACTACCCTACAGTTACCGCTTGCCGAGGCTATCGGCTACGTTTTAGCAGAAGACATTCTTTCGCCGATATTTGTTCCTCCTTTCGATAATTCAGCAATGGACGGCTACGCCATTCGTATTGCCGATTTACAAGCCAACAACGTTATGCCTGTTGCTGGCAAATCCTTTGCGGGACAGCCTTTTGAAGGTGACTGGCCAAACGGCCACTGCGTTCGCATAATGACAGGCGCGAAAATCCCAGATGGCTGTGACGCGGTCATCATGCAAGAAAATACCGAAGTAACCGATTCAGGTGTCCAGTTCAATCAAACCGATGTGAAACCGCAAAACAATATTCGCCCTACCGGTGACGATATTAGGCAAGGTGACGTCGTTTTGCCGGCAGGCTCTCGCCTAACCTCACGCGACATTCCGATGATCGCGACGCTGGGTATTAGCCATGTGACCGTCGTTAGGAAACCTCGCGTTGCGTTTTTCTCAACGGGCGACGAACTTAAGCCTCTTGGCGAACCTTTGGCTGAAGGTCAAATCTACGACAGCAACCGTTATGGCATTAAGCCACTCATCGAGAATTTTGGTTGTGAACCTATCGACTTAGGCATCATTCCCGATTGCCCTGAGAAACTAAAAGCGACCTTTGAGCAAGCGCAGTCACTGGCTGACGTTGTCGTGACCTCTGGCGGTGTTAGTGTCGGGGAAGCTGACTACACCAAAGACATTCTCGAAGAGCTTGGCCAAATCGGCTTTTGGAAACTGGCCATTAAACCTGGTAAACCTTTCGCCTTTGGCAAACTGTCTACCGCTTGGTTCTGCGGCTTACCGGGCAACCCTGTCTCCGCGGTGTTAACCATGTACGTTCTTGTTCAACCGATGCTTGCAAAACTTGCCGGACATACTGAATGGAAAGCACCGGAATCGATCCCTGCAATTACCAAAAGTGCGTTCAAGAAAGTACCTGGCCGCACAGATTATCAGCGCGGTATTTATCGCATTGAAAATGGTCAGTTTGTGGTTGAAACCACAGGCAACCAAAGTTCAGGCGCCTTCCGCTCTATGAGCTTAGCCAATTGCTTTGTCGTATTGGAGCGCGAGCGTGGTCGTGTCGAAGCGGGCGAAACCGTGAACATTCAACTGTTTAACTCAACCTTATACTAGGAGCATCCATTGGAGATTTTATCTGACCAAGAGATGCTGCGATACAACCGTCAGATCATACTCAAGCAGTTTGATTTTGAAGGGCAAGAGGCGCTCAAACAAAGCTCTGTGTTGGTTTTAGGCGCTGGCGGATTAGGCTGTGCGTCAAGCCAATATCTTGCAACCGCTGGCGTTGGCAAATTGACCCTAGTGGATGATGACGTGGTAGAGCTGTCTAATTTACAGCGCCAAGTACTTCACCATGACTCAGACATTGGTAGAAAAAAGGTTGAATCCGCGGCCGACGCACTAAAGGAGCTCAACCCGCACCTCAACGTTGCGACGGTGGATAAGCGACTGAGCGACACGGAACTGAAAACGCTGATCGAGCAACACACCTTGGTGCTCGATGCCTCAGACAATGTCGACACACGCAACCAACTCAACCGACTTTGCTACGCGGCTAAAGTGCCACTTGTTTCTGGGGCAGCCATTCGAATGGAAGGTCAAATCAGCGTCTTTACTTATCAAGATGCGGAGCAGCCGTGTTATGAATGTCTCAGTGCGTTGTTTGGTGATGGCGCGTTAAGCTGTGTTGAAGCCGGAGTCATGGCGCCGGTTGTTGGCATTGTTGGCGCGGTGCAAGCAATGGAAGCCATCAAGGTCATCGCAAACTACGGCACCCCTAAACAAGGGAAGATACTTATGCTTGATGCGATGACCATGTCTTGGCGTGAGATGAAGTTGATGAAAATGCCAACTTGTTCAGTATGTAACTAAACGCGGTTTCGCTAACGATAAGGCGGTAATGTATTGATGAATAACCCTAAAATCTATCTTGTCGCCTTATTGTTTTGTTCGCTGGTGCTTGTTATCACGCTCTGGCTAAAGCCCCAATTTAATAGCGAAACCATTCAAGCAACTGTCATTTCACAAACTCTCACCCAATCGTTAGATGGGCATCGGCGTTACCTCAACGTGGAAACGGAAGATGCTCAAAATCTACTTGTCCAATCTGACGCAAAAATCGACTGCCCCGAAGGTTCGGCTGTTACGCTGAAACAACAAACGAGCCTCTTTTCCAACGTCGTTTCCTATGCCGTTTTAAAGTGCAAGTAATAGCAGAAAAGGAATCTCTATGTCACCACTCGTCACACCTCAATGGGTTGTTCAGCAACTCGACAATCCTAACTTGGTGCTTCTTGATGCCAGCATCAATTTTCAGATCCCCGGAGAAGTCGAAAAAGACACCGAGAACCTCATTCCAAACACGCTGAGGTTTGATTATGACAAAGAGTTTTGCGACATCGACTGCGATCTTCCCCACATGATGCCATCTCAAGAACGATTTATTGGTTTAGCTCAAGAACTCGGTCTAAACAACGAATCAGTGATTGTGGTGTATGACAATAGCGGAACGTTCGCATCGCCTCGAGCATGGTGGATGCTCAAAGCTATGGGGCATGAGCATGTTTACGTCCTTGATGGCGGCCTAACAGAGTGGAAGAAACGAGGATTCGACATCGTACAGCAGTACGACCAGGCGCATAAACTCGGTAACTTCACAGGAACACTTAACCCGAATTACTTTGTCGATTCGACTTACGTTCTTAACCAAATTGATAACCCTGCATCCCTTACGGTCGACGCACGTTCAAGGCAGCGCTTCAACAAAGAAGTGCCCGAACCTCGTGCTGGCGTTCGCAGTGGACATATTCCAAATTCAGTGTGCCAACCTTTTGCCGAACTGATGGACGGACACAAGCTAAAACCAGTTAACGAGTTGCGAGAAATACTCTCTTTATCATTGAGCGACGATAAAGAAGCCACCATATTCAGCTGTGGTTCGGGCGTGACGGCTGCAATTGTGTTACTGGCGGCGCACTTGTGCGGTTATGAAAATTTATCCGTTTATGACGGTTCTTGGACTGAATGGGGACAAAGAGAAGAGTTGCCAATCGAATAAAAGAATAAGCCCCAGCATTTCGCTGGGGCTTGTGTTTCTACTGAATTTCTTTGTTCATCACTTCGACCAAGGTACCACTTGGGTCTCCAGACAGCTCCCAAGTAAATATACCGCCTAGCTTAGACTCTTTCGCCCACTTCGCTTTGGCCTTGATAGAACGCTGGTCTTCAAATGAAATAAACACTTTCTTTTCTGGATTCCACAGATACGGCGCTTGCGCTTGCTCATCGTATTTGTATTGGTAGCCCTGCTTCGCACTATAGTTGTTCACCAGATCCCAAAACATAAAGTAGCCGTTTTCTCCAGTGCCGAACTGCGCACCGCTATCTGAAACAAGTTCTCCGTTTGGCAACTCACCGTTGTACGCTTGAGTGCCTTGCCAGCCTCTACCATAGAAAGCCGCGCCAATAACCAGTTTCTCACTCGGTATGCCCTGCTCAATCATTTGATTGATGAAGACATCGGCGCCCATTCCCCACCAACTGCGTTCAGTGGCGTGAAGATTGGTCGTGTGGCCAGTTTGCTGCCCCCAACCACCTAGGAAGTCGTAAGTCATGGCAAACATATTGGTCAAATACGGGCTCGCGGTTTTCCAATCAATTTGTTGCGCTTTAGTGCCAACGCCCACAGCGGTTGAGAGCTCATATTCGCGCTTGGTTTTGCTCGCGAGTTTGTCTAAGTCACCACGCAAAGCTTTGACAAGATGGTTAAACGCCTCTCTTTCACTGGCTTTTTGCTCGTCAGATAACTTCGTTGCCGGATTCCACGGTGAGGTTGTAAGACCACCGCCGCCAGGGTATTCCCAATCCAAGTCTATTCCGTCAAAAAAGTCATACTTTGCAATAAGCTCAACCGCAGTTTTTGAAAAGTGTTCAATCGCTTTCGGATCTTTTGCCATGGCATGGAACGGTTCTGACATTGTCCAACCACCGAATGATGGCAAAATTACCAGATCTGGATGAGTTTGTTTTAACTGCGCGAGCTGGGCGAAGTGGCCCTTGTAGTCAACCTCTACCGACACCGCACCAAAGTCTTCTTTTAAAGCGGCCTGCTGATCGACAACAATCGCAGTAAATGGCGCTTTACCTTTACAGTGTTCTTCGACTTGTTTTTGAATCGCTTCACTCGCGCCAGTGTGAGGACCACACATACTCAGAAATGCGTAAATGATATGGGTAAGGTTATCTGCGGGGATATCTTTGACTTGGTAAGGATTATCGGGGTTACTGTATTGCCAATCAGCAAAGTAGCCCGCGACAACTTTATCTTGTGCGTGAACCGATAAGCTCATCACGCTTGCCAAGGCGGCAGCAGCGATTGTCTTTTTCATTGTATTCTCCTTGTTAATCTGATTACCAATTAATCAAGGAAGATTTATTTTTGCGTCTGAACAAAATAGGGATGCGAGTGATTTAATGTCTTTAGCATCCCTATTTCACAAGTTGCAGAGCAATGTATTGAATTACACTCTACTTCATCTGTTCATCAAGGTTGAGCACCGTCAATGCGTTGCTTACACTCGTGGCAATGACATCAATCACGCCCGTTCTAAGTGCGCCAAGCAGCGCGAGCGGTTTACTGTTTTCCGCCGCGATGGCGATCACTTCAGAGATCGGTCGAAATTCATCAATACTCAATCCGATTACGCGGTCGCTCATCACTGTTCTTGCAGACTGGCCGTGAATATCGAAAAAATCATAACCGGCAAAATCACCAACAACACCTTGTTGCATCCGTGACTGAACGACCTCATCAGCGGTAAACCAGCCTAAGTCAACCATATAGCTGTTTTCGCTCATATCGCCAATACCGACGAGCGCCACGTCAGCCTTTCGCGCAAGGTCGAGAGTCTGCTTTACTGTCGCATTTTGCATGAATGCCATTTTTTGCTCGCGATTTTCAGCGTAAGCCGGTGCATAAAGCGTCTCTGATGACCCTCCATAGCTTTTGGCAAATTGGCGACAAATGTGGTCTGCGTTGAACATACCGCCTCTTGGGTGAATCCCCCCAATCCCGCAAACAAACTTAACATCGCGTTGCGGAATAACCCCAACATGATGCGCCACCGCTGACACATTTCTTCCTTGTCCAACGGTGACTACCGCCCCATTCTGTATTGAGCTCGCCATGTATTTCGAAACCAAGCCAGCCACTTGCTGGCGCTGTTGATCTTCGACAGGTTGGTCTAAAGCAATCAGCGCCCGCCTCACGCCAAAGCGTTCAATAAGTCGTTGTTCAATCTTGGCGCTAAATACTGGGTGATATTTTACGGTGATTTCCACAATGCCTTCATCGCGTGCTTGCTTAAGCATCCGGCCCACTTTGGCTCGGGAAACTGAGAACTTTTTCGATATTTCCTCTTGCGTCGCCCCATCTTGATAGTAGGCAACGGAGATTTCCGTTAGTAGGTCTGTGTTGTCGTCAGTCAACTCGTTGGCAGATTTACTCATAGGTTCGATTCCAAAGCGCAATTTTTACATGACATATGCTCAGTGCTGTAGCATATGTCATAAGCAATCAAAACACCAACATTTGCTCATCTGCGTGACATATTCTCAGCTCACAAAATGGGCATGTCATTTCTCGGAGAAGCCCTGGAAATAAAGGGCAAACGTTTATCACGATTTTGCGCAACAACGAATGCAAAAAATAGTTGATGGATGTCACTTTAACCCTGTTTAGATGATTGACTTTCTGCGTGGTTAAGATAATTATGAACCCATCATTTACTCAAGCACAGAGCAAATGTTCACAACAATTGTTCTGACGCGAAAAAGTTTAAAGTTAACTGGTGGTTTTTGTTCAATACTATTGGTTAACTCGCTTGCAAATGCACTCTCCATATATAGCCATCTATATATGAGACCCATGAAATAGGATGATCGGAATGAGCAACAAATTAGAGCAACTTCGTAAACTAACGACTGTAGTAGCAGACACTGGTGAAATTGACGCAATCAAAAAGTACCAACCAGAAGATGCAACAACTAACCCTTCTCTGATTCTAAAAGCAGCTCAAATCGCAGAGTATGCACCTCTAATCGATGCTTCAATCGAATACGCTAAAGCTCAAAGCTCTGATAAAGCGCAACAAGTACAAGACACTTGTGACATGCTAGCGGTAAACATCGGTAAAGAAATCCTAAAAACTATCCCAGGCCGTATCTCTACTGAAGTAGACGCTCGTCTGTCTTACGATATGGAAGGCAGCGTAGCGAAAGCTCGCCAACTAGTTAAAATGTACAACGATGCGGGCATCACTAACGATCGCATCCTGATCAAACTGGCTTCTACTTGGGAAGGTATCCGCGCAGCAGAAATCCTAGAGAAAGAAGGCATCAACTGTAACCTTACTCTACTCTTCTCTTTCGCTCAGGCTCGTGCTTGTGCTGAAGCTGGCGTATTCCTAATCTCACCATTCGTTGGTCGTATCATGGACTGGTACAAGGCGAAAGAAGGCCGTGACTTCGAAGCTCAAGAAGATCCAGGTGTTCTATCTGTAACTAAGATCTACAACTACTACAAAGAGTACGGCTACAGCACTGTCGTTATGGGCGCAAGCTTCCGTAACATCGGCGAAATCCTAGAGCTAGCTGGTTGTGACCGTCTAACTATCGCGCCTGCACTTCTTGCTGAGCTAGAAGCTGCTGAAGGTGAAGTCGTAGAGAAGCTAGTAGACTCTAAAGGCGCGGCAGAGCGTCCAGCACCAATGACTCACGCTGAGTTCCTATGGGATCACAACCAAGACCCAATGGCGGTTGAGAAGCTTGCAGAAGGTATCCGCAACTTCGCAGTTGACCAAGGCAAACTTGAAGCAATGATTGAAGCAAAACTTTAATCAACAGAATTTAAAAAGGGGAACGTTTGCGTTCCCCTCTTAACATCCTTTCTAAGAAACAATCTAATAATCGGTATTTATTATGGATCGCAAACATCTAGCAAATGCAATTCGTGCTCTAAGCATGGACGGTGTTCAACAAGCTAACTCTGGTCACCCTGGTGCACCTATGGGTATGGCTGACATCGCTGAAGTTCTTTGGCGCTCTCACCTAAACCACAACCCTTCAAACCCAGAGTGGGCTGACCGCGACCGTTTCGTGCTTTCAAACGGCCACGGCTCTATGCTGATTTACTCTCTGCTTCACCTAGCAGGCTACGAGCTATCAATCGACGATCTGAAAAACTTCCGTCAACTGCACTCTAAGACTCCTGGTCACCCAGAGTACGGTTACGCACCTGGTATCGAGACAACAACTGGTCCACTAGGTCAAGGTATCACTAACGCTGTCGGTATGGCGCTGGCTGAGAAAACTCTAGCAGCACAATTCAACAAGCCTGGTCACGACATCGTTGACCACTTCACTTATGCATTTATGGGTGATGGCTGTCTGATGGAAGGTATCTCTCACGAAGCATGTTCTCTTGCGGGTACGCTAGGTCTTGGCAAGCTAATCGCATTCTGGGATGACAACGGTATCTCTATCGATGGTCACGTTGAAGGCTGGTTCTCTGACGATACACCTAAGCGTTTTGAAGCTTACGGTTGGCATGTAATCCCAGCGGTAGACGGTCACGATCCTGAAGCGATCAACGCGGCTATCGTCGCGGCTAAAGCTGACCCTCGCCCTACTCTAATCTGTACTAAAACTATCATCGGTTTTGGTTCGCCTAACAAGTCTGGTTCACACGACTGTCACGGTGCACCACTAGGCGCAGAAGAAATTGCAGCGACACGTAAAGAACTAGGTTGGGAGCACGGTCCTTTTGAAATTCCGCAAGATGTCTACGCGCAGTGGGACGCGAAAGAAGCAGGCGCAGCTAAGGAAGCAGCGTGGAACGAGAAACTTGCAGCTTATGAAGCAGCATATCCAGAGCTTGCAGCAGAGTTCAAACGCCGCGTAAACGGTGAACTACCAGCGCAATGGGAAGAGAAAGCAAACGCAATCATTAGCGATCTTCAAGCAAATCCTGCAAACATCGCATCACGTAAAGCGTCTCAAAACGCGCTAGAAGCATTCGGTGCTATGCTACCTGAGTTCCTAGGCGGCTCTGCTGACCTAGCGCCTTCAAACCTAACCATGTGGTCTGGCTCTAAGTCTGTTTCTGCTGAAGATGCTTCTGGTAACTACATCCATTACGGTGTACGTGAATTCGGTATGACAGCTATCATGAACGGTATTGCACTACACGGTGGTTTCGTGCCATACGGCGCAACTTTCCTAATGTTCATGGAATACGCGCGTAACGCAATGCGCATGGCTGCTCTGATGAAAGTTCAGAACATCCAAGTGTACACGCATGACTCTATCGGTCTTGGCGAAGATGGCCCAACTCACCAACCAGTTGAGCAAATGGCATCGCTACGTCTAACGCCAAACATGAGCACATGGCGTCCATGTGACCAAGTAGAGTCTGCAGTCGCTTGGAAACTGGCTATCGAGCGTAAAGACGGTCCAACGTCTCTAATCTTCTCTCGTCAAAACCTTGCACAGCAAGAGCGTAGCGAAGAGCAAGTTGCAAACATCGCTCGCGGTGGTTACATCCTGAAAGATTGTGATGGCAAGCCAGAGCTTATCCTTATCGCAACAGGTTCTGAAGTTGAGCTAGCGGTTAACGCTGCTGCTGAACTAACAGCTGAAGGTAAGAAAGTACGCGTAGTTTCAATGCCTGCTACAGACGCATTCGACAAGCAAGACGCAGAATACCGTGAATCTGTACTGCCATCTGACGTAACAGCACGTATCGCTGTTGAAGCTGGCATCGCTGACTTCTGGTACAAGTACGTTGGCTTCGGCGGCAAGATCATCGGTATGACAACGTTCGGTGAATCTGCTCCAGCAGGTGAACTGTTCAAGATGTTCGGTTTCACTACTGAAAACGTAGTGAACACAGCGAAAGAGCTTCTCGCTTAATCGCTTCAAAGCTCATATAGCTTGTAAAGCCCCACTCCACGCGAGTGGGGCTTTTTGTTTCTTGGCACAAAACATAATTTGCGCTCTGGAATTTCGATTATTCCAAAATTACGCCCCTCATCCTTTATTCTCATGACATAGCAATAAATAAGGCGAAACTATGTCATCCACACCTTCTAAGACCCTACGCTCTAATGGAATAGATAATAAACTGACAAGGATAGCCAAAACCGTTTTCTCTTATTCAATCAAGCTCATCGGCGCCATTGCCATTCTTTTGAGTGCCTCTGTACTGTTATCAAAACTGGGCACGATTCATGGTAAAGAGTTGCCAGAGGAGTACTTTTCAAACGGCTACCCCGCGATTCTGACGTTGCTCGATTCAGAAGTGTTTATGGGGTTCATATTTTTTGTCACCGTCGCCATTCTCGTCTACGTGGTTTATTTGATGTGGCAATTGCATGAAGTCGCGGTTCATCGCGCCGCAAAAATGTCGAGTGCGCACACTCAAATCGTATTCGCACTTTCTCTATGTGGCTTGTTTATTGATAAAACATGGTGGGTACTCGCCATTATCATTGCATTCGCTCGTTGGGATGTACTCGCCGCCGAATTGTCGAACATTATCCGCAACGGTCGCCAATCAAACAGAGCAACAGAGGAATAAGTCATGAAAGAGATCATGTTACCGTATGTGTTTATCTGCTGGTTGCTCGTAAAAACTGGCGTCGTTCGTTGGACACTGAAGAACGCTGTCATCATCGTTGGTATAGGTGGCCTAATCGCATTTTCGCTGTTTACCGCTCATCGCTTTTGGTCACCTGCTGATTTGACTGATAGCACCACCGTTAAAGCGCCCCATGCGGTACTCAGCCCGCTGGTTGGCCAAGAGGTAGAACAAGTATTTGTTGAACATAACCAAATGGTTAAAGAGGGCGATCTGATATACACGCTTAGAACTGAAGACACCGCAGCTCAGCTCGATGGATTAAAGGCACAAAAAGACGCTGCGCAGGCTGAGATTCTCGCGCTGACACACCAAGTCAACAATGATAAAAAGCAACTCGACCGTCTGACCAAACTCAACGATTTCGCACAAGAATCACAACGAGACGACTTGAGAACACGTATTGAATCGACTGAGGCAAAGATCGCTGCGGTAAATGCTCAAATCCTGAGTGTCGAAGCGCAAATGGCAACGGCGAATTGGCAGAACGAACGTCGTGAAATTCGAGCGCCTTTTGATGGGCAAGTCTCTATCGCTAACATTGTCGAAGGCACTCGCTTAGGTAACATGCACCTATACAACACCAATAAGAAGTTCGTTGAAATGCGTATTGCCGCCCAAACCTACCGCAATATCGAAGTTGGTCAGTTTGCTGAGTTCTACGTCGATGCCTATCCGGGGGAAATCTTTCGCGGCCGTGTGCACAGCTTGACCGCAGGCACGGGGGAAGCAAGAGTGTCAGTGGTTAATGGTTCACAGCATGTACGTCAACATGTCGGCAACAATGCAGGAAGTCACGGCCGTACGATTGTGATTGAGTTTGAAGAACCTGCTGGCTACAACGTCCCTATTGGTGCGACCGGTTCTGGATGGGTATCGGCGAAAAAACCGCATGAAGCGCTCGGCTTTATGGATATCATTGGTGCCGCAACCGTGCGCTTAAAAGCATACAAGTCCTACTTATCGGCATTGTAGGAAGCGTCAATCTCAATAAGCACCTTTCGGTGCTTATTGGTTTCTCGTCATTTTCCGCGCAGCGACGTGAGTATCAACAATGGGGATGATCAAATCCATCAACCACTGCTGTTTTGGCGCAGACCTTAACGACGCTTTGCATATCAAAGCCATATCTAAATTGAGTGGCGATAAATTCTTGTCATCGTAGTAAGGCTCGTAACGTAGCGTGAAGCAATCGTCCATCAATTGGTTGATTAGATGGACACTGTCCACCACGATACTCGCTTCCAGATTAGGGTCGAGCGCCTTAAAGTGGTCATGATGCTCATTAATGCCAGAAATAATGAATTTGACGTACTCGCCCTCTTGATTACCCTCAAAGATGCCACTTCCTGAGTGGATTTTCTTTTGATAGAAACTTTGCGGCTTATCATTAAGTACGTGTAAACCCAGATCGACCTGATCATCAAGAATTTGTGATTCGCTATGCTCGCTCCACTGACGCAGCTCAATAACAGCGTTGGTTTGAGCGCGTATCGCCTGAATTAAATCCTTGCCTATTTCGACCAAGTAAGGCTCAACAATGTGCAGTGTTACTCTGCTCAACTTACTCGGGTCGAACTCTTCAGGAGTCAATGCAAGATCAAGCTGCTCAAGGGCGTTTTTGATTCTTGGTTCAATCGATAATGCGTAGTCGGTAGGCATAAGCCCTGAAGAGTCCCGAACAAACAGAGGATCATCGAGCTCTTCCCTTAGTTGGGCTAACACCTTAGAAACGTAGGATTGCGAACGGCCAAGCTTTTTTGCCGCACGCTGGGTGGAGCGTGTGTTAAGTAAAGTCACCAACACATGCAAAGCATTAAGATCGTGCATTCGTATTTGCGCTCTTAAAGGTAAAACTCCCTCTAAATTAACCAATTAGAGGGAGCCTGCCAACCGTTTACTTCTCTTCGAAACGCTTCGCGAGCAAATGGAACTCTTGCACTTGAAGGTTGAGCGCTTTTGAATGCTCGTTCACTGAGTAAGTCGCTGCCAAGTTTTGCTCAGCCGTCGCAGCAATGGATTGGATATGTGCGTTCACTTCTGAGGAGAGTTTGCGTTGCGATTGGGCGGCTTGTTCAACGCTGTTCATTAGCTGCCCCATCGATTGCATCATGCTCTCTACCTCTAACAGCTGTTTTGAACTGGTTTGCGCAGCATGCCCACATTCCATTGTCTGCTCTTGGTTGGCAATAATTTCTTGTTGCCAAGCGCCAATGGTACTCAGCATGACGTCAATACTCTCTTTAATTTGTACCGTTGCATTCGAGGTTCTTCCAGAAAGCGCTCGAACTTCATCAGCAACCACCGCAAATCCTCGACCTTGCTCACCCGCGCGAGCCGCTTCAATGGCCGCATTAAGTGCGAGCAAATTGGTTTGCGCCGCGATACCACCAATCTCTTCCATCATATCGCTGACTTTTTGCGCTTGTTCACTAAGCTCATAGGTCGTTGCGGTCGCTTTTTCAGCTTGAACACCTAGGTTTTCCAAATTGTGATGCGTCTGTTCGATGCTGGCTTTTGCTTTTGTACAGTTCTCTAGCGTAATTCCAATGAGTTGGTGCGCTTCGGAGGTACTATTGGATACATCATTGGCCGCCACTTCAACTTCTTCGGTCGCAATCCGAACTTGGCGAATGTTGGTGGTTTGCTGGTCTAATGCTTGTGATACTTCAACCGCCGTGGAGTTGAGGTTTTCAGAGAGTGATTGCAAAGGTTTTACAGAATCAGTCATGCGCCCTAGCACGGTGCGGATGCGCGCAGACATCATTTTTAAGTGGAAATCTGCAACCGAAAAAGGTGTATTCCCCGAATAAACTAAACGACTGACGCTATCAAACTTGTTTTGGAGCTTTTTAAGCTCTCTTGGCGTGTCAATGAGCTCTTGTCTAAACAGCAATGCAAGCACTGAAGCCGGCAGCAACCCAGCTAACCACTGCATTGCGCCTTCTAATTCCAAAGCATTAGAGACTAACGGTGCAAGCAATGAGCCTAGTAGCACCGCGTATCTCACCGAGTCTGAAATTTTTAGTGACCAAGTGCGGCCATTTTTCTCTGCGTTGAGTAAGCCCTGATACGCAGCAGAGGCAATACGAACCCATTCAGGCTTAGGTTTAACGCGCACAGATTGGTATCCGCTGATTGTACCGTTGTCATAAATTGGCGTTACATAGGCATCGACCCAATAATACCCGCCCGACTTGGTACGATTCTTTACAATGCCTCGCCACGCTTTACCTTGCTTTAGGTTTGCCCACATATCAGCGAATGCTGCTTTAGGCATATCGGCATGTCGAACAATATTATGGTTTTGGCCAATGAGTTCGTCGCGATGATATTCAGCAATACGGCAAAAGGCGTCATTACTGTAGGTAATCACGCCTTTTGTGTCGGTAGTAGAAACGAGTTGTTCATCGTCTCTCAATGATGTTTCACGTTCTTGGGCAGCACTCATTTTTCTCAACTTTAGTTGTAATTATTTGTAGCACGGGAATATAAACATTTTTTAATATATGACAAAATATGAATATCACAGTTTAAGCACTTAAACGTGTTAAGTGACTAAAATTTGATTACTCGTGCTAGCTACGCACGTTCCCTTGCGCACATTACAATCAAAAAGTTGAGCGACGCTATTGAGCGCCAGAATAGCGAAATGCTTCACGGGTGAGCATGTTCAACTCTCGCTCAGCCATTTCGTTATGCACCACCGTAATCCGACCCAAATAAATCAGGGGCACTTGGTTTGCTCGACCTTCTAGATGAGCCTTAATCGCTTCTGCTGTCGCGACGCCAAGATCATCGCTCATTCGCATCGGTGTTGCATCTAACTCTCCGGTACGAATCTTTTCGATTTCTTTCGCAGTCCCTCCCCATCCAGTCACATAGATATCATCTAAGCGATTGGCTTCGCGTAGCGCGTCGATCGCGCCCATTGTCATTGCGGTATTTGCATTATGAATCACCGATACTTCAGGGAAGTTGTCAAGGACAAGTCTTACTCCATCGGCTCCTCCGAGTTTCTGGTACTGACCAAAATGCTCGTAGGCGGTGAGCCACTCACCTTTTTCAGTGACACAGTCGATAAAGCCCTGAGAGCGTTGAGTATCAGTAATCCCCGGTATGCCTCGGTTCGCAGCAAATTCAACGTCCGTCCCAAGGTGGTTAATTACATGGTCACACAGCACTTCCGCACCCATTTCGCTGGAGAAATCGAACCAAGCATCCGGCTGATACTTCCATTTAGCAACGGGCGTATGAAATGCCCATATAAAGGTTTTAAACCTGTCAGACTTCGATAAGGCTTGGATGTTGTCTGCTTGCAACGCCAATTCAGAGGGACCAAAAATAACAAAGTCATAAGGTTTCTCGGCGTTTAGTACTTGTTTGGTGTACTCGGTTTGAAGAGAATGCTCGATTTGCTTTGATGAAAACTCATCAATATGAAAAGGAACATTAAGAGCAAAGAGCCGTTTAGTTAATGCGGTATAGTTTTTTACCCAAAAATCGGAAATGTCAGCACTAGGGTAAATGACCGCAATTCTCACCGCTTCTTTTACTGGCGTGCTTAGCTCAACGGGATCGGCACTTACCGTCGTTTGGAAACTGTGTCTTACCTCATCATCCGCGGATTGCACGTTCGGTACGAACAGTAAAGTCGCTGCGCTTAGAAGGGAAAAAACACCATTCACTCGCCACTTTTGTCGGTTTATTATCATGAATGTTACCAATTGTTTGATTGTGTAATAACATTATTATAAATATACACGACAAATATAATACAGATTGCCAATTATAATTTTGATGATTAACTATTTATTGCGCTTGCTAATGTGTCTACCCGTGGTTGTCTTCGCTCAAGAGTTTGACTCGATCGAAAAAGACTCGTTTCTTACGTACGCACGAACCCAAGTAGAGAAAGCCATTTCGGACAGCGCTATTTGGGACGGTCCAATAGAGGGACCAAGAGCGGTTTACGATAAAAATGTCATATTCGTCGCCTCAGATTTGCGTAATGGTGGCGTTTATGGTGTCGCTAGAGGCATGTCTGAAGCTAACTCTCACCTCGATTGGCATTTAAGATTTATTGATGGATTAGGGTCGGAGGTTCGCCAAGGTGCAGCGATTCGCAAAGCAATTGGATTCGAGCCAGATGCGATTGTCCTTGGTGGGATTGATGCAAGCAGGCACAAAGATGTTCTTTTACTCGCTCAGAGCAAAGGTATCGTCATCATTGGATGGCACGCAACTGAAGCCGCGGGTATCAGTGCTGAAAATGGCTTGTACACAAACATAACGACTGACCCTTACGATGTCGCTGAGATTGCTGCACTATTAGCGATTGTCGATTCCGGTGGCAAAGCGAATGCACTTATTTTCACTGATCCTAACTACAAAATCGCTACTCTCAAATCAGACGCGATGGCAGAGACCATCACACGTTGCAAACGCTGTGAACTACTTGAAGTCAAACCTCTTCATCTCGATAAAATCGCCGAACAAATGCCCAGTACTATGGACTCGCTGTGGAGCCAATATGGGCAACGCATCACCCACATATTAGCGATTAACGATCTTTATATAGATTATGCGATTCCTTCATTGGAGTCGTACCAGCAAAAATACCCAAACGTTCCTAGCAATATTTCTGCGGGAGATGGCAGCAAAGCCGCTTACAAGCGCATAGACAACGATAAATTTCAGTTGGCAACCGTACCTGAACCGCTTTATCTCCAAGGGTGGCAGATCATCGACGAGCTCAATCGAGCGTTCAGTAATTTGCCGCCAAGTGGTTATTCCGCCCCCGTCCACCTTGTTACTCCAGACAACGTCTCCGCTCTGATTAGCGCACGTGGAAGAGGCGTATATGACCCTGACAATGGTTACCGAGAGGCCTACTTGAAGATTTGGAAGCCTGAATGATGTTTAAACATATCAGCATCACCCAACGACTGATCATCTCTAGCATGCTCTCTTTGTTAGTGGTGAGCATTGCGGTTTTTGTGGTGATTCGCTCCCTCTACTTTGTTGAGTCAACACTCAAAAAGGAAACCTCTACTCACGTGTCACAGTTGATTGTTAACTCCGAGATCAGTCGTCACGTATTCGAGCTCACCTCTCGGGTAAAACTGTTAGAACAAACCTTTCTCTTCAGTGAAACGACTCTGTCTGAAGAGGCGTTTAACATTGATTTTCAGCTGCAACGACTTCGAGACCTATCGACTAATCAGGAGTTTTCATTAAGCATTGATGCCTTTATCGACAACTTCCATCGGTTTTTAGGCAGTTCTCTTGCCCTTAATCGTATCTTAAAGCAGACAGATAAAATCGACACTAAGCTCGCCCAGCAATTGGATTCGCTTGAATTGGCAATTGCGAGCAGCAAGCTCCAAAGCATGGGTTCGGCTGATTTTAAGCGCTATAACAACAGACTTGATCTGGTCAATATGCTCAGAGAATCCTTCCTGACCGTTGGCAAAATGATCAGTGATATTCATAGTCGAATAACACCGGAGACCGAAAAAGTCCTCATTATTGAAGTCGAGAAAGAGCTCGATATTTTCTTACTCCACCTTGAAAATGTTGACTCTGACAGCCCCACTGTCATCGAGGAAAAAGCGGCAATCTCCAAAACAGTTAAACGCTATAATTCGGCGTTGCGACGAATCAAAGCCAACCTGGAGCAACGTTGGGTGGTAATGGAAGCCTTGATTAAAGCACAAACTGAGTTGCTGCAAGCCGTCGAGCGCACCGAGTCAAGAGTGCAAAATCAAGCCCTAGCGTTAACCAATCAACTAGAACAGGAAATGGAAGACTCTCGTTTCAATGCTATTGTCATCAGTATCTCGGCGTTTCTTTTCTCGGTTTTACTGGTTAACCTCGTTGTGAATCGCCACATCAGAAAACCGCTCGAAGATTTGAAAAAAGGCTTTGACCACTTTGTTACCGAAGGCGAAGATAACCCGATTGACCTTGGACGCAGTGATGAATGGAGCCACATAGAAAACGCCTATAACAACATGGCGTCGCGTCTTGCCGAAGCCTATAGCGATCTCAACGAAGAAAAAAAGAACTTCGACTTTCTCGCGCATCATGATCCACTTACCCATTTGGCCAATCGTCTACTCGCGACCAAAAAACTGGCTGAACAAATTGAAGATTCTGAGCAAAACGGGCAGAAGTTCCTTTTGCTCTACCTCGATATCGATGAGTTTAAAACCGTAAATGATTCCTTAGGTCATGCTGCCGGCGACAATTTGTTGGTGAAGATCGCCGATATTCTCAGGGAGCAAATAGAGGGTCACGGCTTTGTCGCACGTATGGGTGGCGATGAATTTATGATCGTTATCGACAACGCCGACCTGAATCAAGGCAAAACCATTGCTCACAAACTTAATCTTGCGTTGCGTATGCCTTATCACATCGAGGAGCGAACCATATTTGTCTCTGCAAGTATTGGTATCTGTGAGTATCCAACACATGGTCACAATGGTGAAACACTGGTTAGAAACGCGGATACCGCCATGTACTGCGCGAAACGAAACGGTCGAGACCAATTCCGCGTTTACACCGATGAAATGACCCTAGAAGTGAATGACCTCATCGATACCAATATCGGGTTACATCGCGCGATTAAAAATGATGAACTGGTCGTGCACTTTCAACCGAAGGTCAATCTCGATACCGGTGCAACCGTTGGTGCCGAAGCCTTGGTCCGCTGGCAACATCCATCGCTTGGCCTTTTGCCCCCGGCAAGCTTTCTTGAAGTCGCCGAAAAATCAGACCTTATTATTGAGATCGATAAATGGGTGTTTCGCAAAGTGGCAAGTTTGCTTGCCAACTGGAAAACGCATCATATCCCTTTACCTGAAATGCTCGTTTCCATCAATTTCTCAGCCAGGATGTTTTACATGTCAGACCTTGCGGATCAGCTTCAGGCAATTCTCGACGAAACAGGCGGCTCAGCAAGCGACTTTATGCTGGAAATTACCGAGCGCGACATGATGCGAGATGTGGATACCTGCGCCGACACGATAAATAAACTCCACCAAAAGGGATTCAAGATAGCCATCGATGACTTTGGTACTGGGTACTCATCACTGTCTGTTCTAAAAAACTTGTCCGCCGACTGCCTCAAACTGGATCGAAGTTTTATCAAGGACATTAGCCATTCGAATGTCGATCTCGAGATCACCTGCGCGGTCATGAAACTCGCACAAGTGTTAGATTTGGCTGTGGTGGCTGAAGGTGTCGAAACACATGAACATGCAAACACGCTAAGAGGTATTGGTTGCGATCTGGCACAAGGGTTCTATTTCTCTAAACCCCTTGCCGTGGACAAATGGTTGGCATTTCTTGAGTCTGAATCGACGCCTCCGAGCGAGAGGCACAAACGCATTGGGGGTTAAGTTGCGCTTTACTCTAGCACTATAACCCTTACAATTGAGCGAAATTAAGAATACCAAGGTTACACCCATGTCCATTCAATGGTTTCCGGGTATACTGCATTAAGGTTTCACGCAATTCCAGAAAATACAACAAACCGATACTAATCAACAAGTTAGATTACTACCAAATCTCATACCGTCCCACAACATCTCACTGCAATTCATGATTTTGGTACCCCACCTGGTACCCCACAAAACCAATTTGCGATACAATGGCCTCATGCCTCTTTCTTGATACGGGAGTTGTAAGTGGCCAAGCGAATAACAGATGCAACACTAAAAAAACTGGATGTAAAAGATAAGGAGTACACCTTTACTGTTGAAGAAGGGCTACAGTTACGTATTCGCCCAAAACGCTCCGAAAAAGGAACCGGGACTAAAGCGTGGCAATTTAAGTATCGTCACCCTGTAACAAGAAAGATCACCAAGATACCGATGGGAACTTATCCATCTTTAAGGCTTGCAGCTGCCAAGCTGGAAGCTGCAAAATTTAGAAAACAACTCGCAGAAGGTATCGATCCCAAACGAGCTAAAGAAGAAAAACGAAAAGAAGAACAAAGGAAGCACAGCGACATATTCGAGGCTATTACAACAGAATGGTTTGAGCGAAAAAGAAAAACCATCAGTGAGTTTCACGCTGAGCGAGTATGGCGAACATTGGAAAAATACATACTCAAAGATCTGGGCCCCTACCCTGTGGGTGAAATCACCCGCCGTGATGCAATAGCACTGCTACGTCCCTTAGAAAAAGACGGGAAACTTTCGACAATTAAAAGAATCTGCCAGAGCCTCAATCAAATCATGGAATTTGCTGTAGCGAGCGACGTGCTACAAGCCAACCCTCTCACTAAAATGATCAACGCTTTTGAAAAACACAAAGTTGAACATATGGCCACAATCCGACCAGAAATGCTCGGCAAGTTTCTATCAAGATTAGAAAAAAACGAAAAGATTCAAGATAAGACAAAGTGTCTGTTGTTATGGCAGCTTCACACGATAGCAAGACCCAAGGAAGCGGCCAGAACACGCTGGAAGGATATTGATCTACAAAATAAGAGCTGGACGATTCCAGCGGCTGAAATGAAGCGCGGAAAAGAGCACAAAGTGCCACTGACTGACGAAGCTATTGAGATTCTATCTAAAATGCGTCCTCAAAGTGAAGGAAAAGAGTTTGTCTTCCCCGGAGAACGAAACCCGAACAGCCATGTAAGCATCTTTACGGCTAACGCGGCACTCAAACGTAGCCTCGGCTTCAAAGGTGAACTTGTTGCGCATGGGCTACGAGCGATTGCTTCTACTGCCTTACATGAACAAGGCTTCGATACATTGCACATCGAAGCATGTCTATCTCACGCAGATCAGAATGAAACTCGGGCCAGTTACAACCGTTCAAACTTCTTTGAGCAGAGGAAAGACATTATGCGCTGGTGGAGTGAATATATTAGAACTGCGAGTGAAAAGCACTTGAACTCACAGCCAATATCGGACACGACCCTGTAAATAATTCTGTGTAACTGCCATTGGTTACAAGTATTCAGCTAATCGGTCTTCGAACATAAAGCGGTTCAGCTCTTGCCGCCAGTTTCTAATTGGCATCGTCCATTTCTTGGAGGCAGCCTGAATCGCTAGATAGACCACTTTTCTCGCAGATTCATCCGTTGGGAACAGCTTATGAACGAGCTGAGGCTCAAAGGTGGAGTCACAGTCGCGAGGTACGTCTAGAAGAATCTAGCCCAGATATAATCTGACAGGCATCGAAAAGTGGGTAACTGTCAGATCAGGTCATAAGCTAGCACATGTTAGTTGAGAAATTTCAACCAATTCAGCCTACTTTGAGCGGTAATAGGCATCGCCGAATTTCCACTGCTAATTTTTATCTGCTCTACCAGTTGTTGCTTTAAGCTTTCATTAATGGGGACCGATTTTTTCACCAGCGCGATCCCATAATCGATCTGTAATCGACTGAGCGTATTCCACCCGTATGTTTTGCTGTAGCGTTCGAAGTTTTGGTCCCAATCATCCAATAAGTTTGTGTAGCCAAAAGTAACTTGGTACATAATGTAAGCATCCAATAGCGCTAAAGATGGAACCCTAGGCATTAATGAATACAGCCGGTTGATACGCTCAAGGTTATCTGGTGAAAGGGGTAGGCAAAGCGTCGCCTTAATCACGTCAGCAATAGCTTTTTGGCATTGAGGGTTATCCTCAATTCCATTTGCCAAGTCTCTATTTGACATGCGATCGAAAGAGGCCGCTATTGATTCCAGTAGGCGCGCATTATCAGGTAAGGAAGGGCTTTTGCTGTATTCCACAGCAAAAGTTTCGATACTCAGCTCTATCCACTCTAAATTGTAACTTAAGGAAGGGGTTTCCATTTGGGTAAGTTTGAGTTTTTCCACACACAAATCTCGAGTGAAAGGCCAATAACTAAAATCTATTTCTTGACTCATACTTACGATCCTGAGTGTACCTTCTTAATTGGAAGTCTTGAGGGAAATGCATGTCAACGTTGAACTCAACTTGTCGAGTCACTTTCTAAACCGAATCAAAATCAATGCTAAAATCACCGGTTGGCTGGAGAGTGAATATGGCTCTATTCCAAGTATTATGCCCATGCTCGGTAGTGATTTGATGAAGTTCTTCAAAAGCTTGATAGGCATCATAGCTAACAACAAAGTCATGCTCACTACCTGAGTCATCTTTTTTGTACACGCACTCAAATTCACCCGCGTCTTCTTCTCGATAAAATACAACAATGGCACTGCTCCATTGATCATCTATCGCATCAACGATGTCTTGAGCGATAGTAAGGTAGAGATCATCTACGGTCATTTATGTTCATTTCCCTGGTCGATTATAAAAGAATTTTACTTTGCTTTTGCCATTTGTCCAATACCTGACTGCGAAGGCATCAGGTCGATTACTGTCTCTACCATAAAGGGGCAAGATATCGACTTTTACGTCTTTAGGAGGGGCGGCTTTTAAAGCACTTCGCCATTCATTCTCCATTTTTAACCAGGCGCTGCGGTTGAGGTTGGAGTCCATCGGGAGATAATTAATCTGCTCTCCCGCGCCAGAAAAGGTGGATGCGACCAAATGACCGCCATCATCACGGGGAAGACCGTCTTTGATGCCGCCTGTTTTACTAGATTTCGATTGTTGATAGGTGTTTCTATCTCTTGTTTTAAGCTGCAGTTTACCACTGACTCGATTAACTCGACCATTAGCGTCTGTCTTATACGTATGATCGCCGACTTTGTAGCTTTGGTTTGATTTAAGTTTCGTGTTGAGCTGTTTATTCCAACTGCCTTTTTTACCTGGCGCGAGTGTAACTACATTACCCGAATCTTTTGCACTCGTTGGCGTCACCTCTTGCTTAATCTGACTTTGGCTATTGATTTTTATCGTAGAGTGCGTACCTGCCATAAAGCTTTTCTGCAAGACGAGAGCTTCACTTGGATGTGAATGAATCGCTTGCATTATCGCCTGGCCTGATTGATCAGAGACAGGATGGTTATCATCAGCCAAACTCAATGTCATGCCACTCGAGTCTATCAATACTGGTGGGCTGCTTGTGCCCAACTGTTGGGTCGCAACTCGAAAGTCAAACAGCCCAGTAGCATTGAGCCTTTCATGGATTGGTCGTTCGACATCAGGGCTAAGAGAAAGACCAATGGACACCATGGTCGCGTTGAGTGTTTGGATATGCTCCCGATACTGTTGCATTTCATCCGGGTTCGATGTCACATCGGGCTCTAACTTCACGTAGAGTTCTTGATGTAAGTGCTCGAGAAGGAGTCTTTTCAAATACGGCGGTAGACGATGCCAACCGATCAAATGTAACAATGTCATAATACTGTTGAGATCATTCAGGCTCACCTTGCTCGAGAGCGCTCGAATGAGTCTCGAGATCTCTTGCAAACGTTGTTTGTGTAAACGTTCTCCTGTACTACGGGGGTAGGTAATATAACCCATGGCTATTCAACGGTCTTATACAGTTTAGTCACTAGACCACCTACACGCTCTGGACGCTTATCTTGCGAATAAAGCGTATTGGGATCCGTCCATGTCATCTCGTTGACCTTGGTTCTTTCTTCATATCCGAACAGATCTTCGTAAACCATAAGGATAGGGATATCTGCGGATAGATACCCTGTTTCTACATCCTGCAAGGTGCTTGAAAGTGACCCATTCCACTCGAAGGTTCCGATATTGCCCAGATGCGCCCTGAGAGTCTCGTTAACGATTTGACCGGTTTGGGTCACGGACACCTCATCGACATTGGTATTGATATCTATCAAGGATGAGTCTTCCATTAACGTGCTTAGAATGTGTTCAATCGTAGAAGGACGTGCGATCCCATACAATTCCATCTGCTCAATTAACTCATCCAAACGAAGCGCAGGAAGCGCTATTTCCTCGCCTTCTAAGGTGATCACAAAGTCCCCCCGTTCGATGGCGTCTAAGTCATGTTTCGTCAATGACGGTTCTAGCTTAGGTTTGATCCGATTGTCTTGGAACAGTTCCCCTTCCCACCATCCTGATTGAGTCACTGACTCGACTTCAAATACAATTGGAGCATGACCATTTTCACTATTGAAAGTGAACTCTAAGGTTTGCTTGATGGTTTCCGCATTTCCCATCTTTTCGGCTTCTTCCATGTGCAAAATCAGCTCAAACAACGCCCTCATATTTGGGTCGCTGATTTCATCCAACACGTCAGAGCTCAAGACACTAATGTCATCATGTGCACTGTTCATCAAACATTATCTCCAATATACAAGCGCTGAAGTAACGTCATGGTCAAACTCGGGGAAAATTTATAGTTGAGGTAAGCATATCGTAACAGCCCCGCTGTCGATCGATTGGGTGGGGAGTAAGAAGTGAGTTTGCTTTCAAGTTTATTAAAACTATACCGTTCGGGATCACTAGCCATCGAAGTAATCTTCTTGTCCTCTAATTGTTTCTTAAATTTGATCACATCATCAGGTGACATGTTGCTCAGTCGCCCTTGTATCTTCCTCTCATTCACGCTTAGGGTCACGTTAATTGACGTCGAGCGTACTCGCTCCACTTCCATCTTCTTTTTGACCAATAAGTCGAGAACCGCGGCTTTAACACGGCCCATCCCAATCGATTTTTTGTTCTTCAAAGGCGCATGCTGTTGGATGACGGCATACATTCGCTGAGCAACCCACTTATCAATAATGTCACGACTTATTTCTGCAGAAACCATGTGTAAATCAAAGTCTCGTGGGTTATCCTTGGCCCCACTAACATGTTCTTTTGTTATAGCATTAAGTGGCACACGGATCATTTTGCGCGCGAGTTCAGGGGCTATTTTTTTCGTGTGTTGGAATAAGTGCCAAGCAATGGTCTCGCCAACGTTGTCATTATCTGTTGCGAGTAAAATACTCTTCACTTTCTGGCCTTCGGTGAGGATTGCGTCCAAAGCCTGAGTGCCATTGCTGTTTAAACCATAGTCGGGCAACAGTTGTCGCCGTGCAGTCTCTACACTGTCCTCCTGCAACCCCGATTTGGTGACAGCGCCATTGGTTGGGTAGACGACATATTCTTGTCCGAGCATCCGCGTCAATACACTTACCTTGCCTTTCGCCTCAACGATAAATAGGTGTTTGGGGAACAGACGTTTACCATGTTGGTTAAGGTAATGCCCTAGAAAGTGGACAGAGTTGCGTGAACCTTGGGACGTTTGCGGGTCGAATGAAACTTGGTTTAAGTGATACAACTTAGGGCAAATTACGGCAATAAACGACTTCTTCGCTCTTGAGACTGCAACATTGAGTAAAAAGGGCTGTTTCTCAAAGAACAGTCGTGCGCTATCACTGTGTGTCTGTACACCAGAAAATATCACGATGTCTTTTTCCGCACCCTGTAACTTATGGATAGTATCAATCGTCGTGTCTTCGATTTCACTCTTTGGGATCAAGTGACCATGTGCCTCATTGGTTTTATACAGTGCATCGCGAATCACTTCGGGCTGTTTATTGAAAGGGGTTACAATCGCTAGCATGGACGCGAGCGCAGGCAGAGCATCTCCCTTTTTCAATCGCTCTTGCCAACTTCGATAACGCAGAACCACCATTTCAGCGATAAGGTTGGCTTCCGCATAATTGACTTTGGATTTCTTGCCTTTCCCAGCTTCCGAAGACCCAGGCGTTTCCACGTAGGCCATAGCAGGTAGATCTTCTGGATCGACTTCTTTGTCATTGTTTGGCAGATAGAACAGTTTGTTGTCGTAAACCATTTGATTGCAGTAATCGATGATTTTTTGAAAACAACGATAATGCCCCCTCAACATAAAGCCTGCACCTTGGTAGGAGTACGTTGAGGCGTGCGTGACCAAGTGCAATAAACTCCCAGAGGTCGGTGTGAAACCAAGCTCTATCAAGCGTGTAATCTGCTTAGCGCTGTACCCTTCCTTTAACCAAGCACTGTAGTCATCATAGGCTGAGATATCTTTCTTGTTATCAATTACTGGCTCTAATTGACTGATGTCTCCAACACTGATCAATTTTCGACACAGCGACATGGAAGGGAGACCTAAGCGAATATCAGCCTGCCCCGACTCATCGGTGATCAGCAAGTCTATCCCACCGTAGACAAAAGAGCGCTGTATGGATCCTGGGGTATAGCTTTTGACCTGCAGTAGCTTAGGCAGCATATGAAGGGTTGAGATGACAACAGGTGTGACCATACAAATGCGTCTTAACCCTTCAATGATGTTTTCTTCTGTTTGAGCAAACAGAACTGAGTTTCTCAGTGATAAAAGGTATTCCGCTTCCCAATACCTTGCCGCAATGTGAAACAATAACGGTCGATACGAGGTATCAAGAAGGTGTTCAATGTAGATATCTACCGTTACGTCGTGTAATTTCTCGCCAAATTTCGCTTCTGGAATGGCTTCATCTTTAATGCGTTCTCGATTTAAGCGCTCGACAATATCCAGATAACCTCGACTGGTTCTGTCCATTTGTAGCCAAGCCGAAAACTCTTCCCTAGCCGTGACAAAATAAGGTAGGCAATAATGAGTATCAGAGATTGGGAACAAAGCACTAGGCTCAACATGTCCGGCTCTGATTTGAGCCACGCAATGCTTCGCCACGGCAAGCATCTCTGCACTTTGATCCGTTAAGTACTTATGCAGATAACGTTTCGCTTGTTCTATATGGTCAATGTGTGGGAGCCCCAACCTTTGGCAATGAAGCTGTAATTTGGTCAAATAGTACGCTTCATGATCTGGCAAGGATTTGAGATGATTAAGCTCCTCACACACACTCGTCCAACCAAAGACAAAAGGCTTCTCTTTACCAAAAGCTTCAATCACCGGCGTTTTGGCTCTTTCTTCTTCAGTGAATTTTTTTAACGCATCGCTGGAGGCTAAAAAGCTGCCGTAGTTGTTGATCTTGGGCAACCAGCGTTGGTACAAAATGAAATCGTCATCGTCATCATGCAATACGTCAGGAAAGGCGGAGACGACATTTTTCACTGATTGGTTCGTTGCACCTGCAGCAACGATGATCGGACACGGCCTTCCCTCTAGGGCTGCGATGACACTTTCTTGAGCAATGACCGCTTTTAACATGGATGTCTTGCCACTACCAGGTGGACCACTTACCGCCAAGACCTGACCCAACTCAGGGTGTTGTTCGTCAAAAGCACCGAGATGCCGGGCCATTATAGAGGCGTGACGTTGTGTATTATCTAATGGAAAAAGCTCACGCGCTTTTTCCGGATCACTGTCCCCCGTTCTTGTGTCCATATGCCCCATGATGGCACTCGAGCCGATGTGACCACTGTACCAACCTGTTTGAGCCTCAAGATACTGGGTTGATACCGTCTCCGAATAGCTGTTGCCTTCGAGCGTAGTTAGTAACTTTTTCAGCGGAGTATGCTGCCAATCCTCCGCCCTGTCGGAGAGCAGACCTCGGTATAGATTCGAGATATGCGTTAAGGAGCCTCCCGAATCAAGGACCGACGAAATGCTAAACTGGACCGTTAAATCAACATTGCTCAATTGCCCACTGATTGACTTGGTCAATTCCAGTAAGCTACTTACTTCGCAGGTATGGTAAAAAAGCTCCTTCGCCTCTTTTAGCCAAGACTTTGATGTCCCGAGTTGATAATAGACCGCTATATTTTCTAAAGCATTCGACGAGCTAGCCAAGATCACTTCAGGCTTACTCTCATTGTGTTCACCTAACAGATACTCTGGGTTAATTTGAATCGGCTTGATAGGGTTTGGGTGGAGAAAGAAACCGCTTTTATCGTTTGGAATGTCAATTTTGACCGGAATGGCCAACAACAAGTAGCCTCGACTCTCACCTCGCTTGACCATCTCCAAAATCAAATAACTGGAACCATTTGGCGTTGGCAACTTTTTCGAAGTGAGTTTCTGACTCAAGTCATTGTCCCATTCCTCGATTGATTCAGGAAGCATGAGCCGGGTTCGTTCAGCGTTCTTTAACACTTCGATATTGTTATGTGACGTTAGGGCGTAAAGAGATTTTAGAGCGTTCATTGGCGAAACTTAGCGGAAAGAATTTCTTTCACATTGTTGAATTGACCATTTACCTGGATCTTACAAACATATTCGTAACATTCAGGCTCTGATATCGTTAATAACTGATGACTATAGTCTTTAAATTGAAAGCCGCGCTTTTTATCTAATGAAATGAAGTTATAAACGCGGACGATTTTGGAGGCTTTAGCTTTCTTATCATAATACGTAAACGCTTGACTGACTTCCTCACAGGAGAAGGTAAGCTCTTCGATAGAGATGCTACTTTGTCGAGAAAGGCCTGTTACTTGCTCGACGTCATCGATGACTTCACAGGTATCAGCGAGCCACCCTTGCTGCCCCTCGGTAAACAATTCAAGAAGTTCGAGTCTTGCTTTACCTCGAATAAGAGTCCCAGCTTCTATTTGAGTTATCCCCTGCAATTTCAGCAATGGTGCTGGTATAAAAATCATATGCGCGACACCCTGTGAGATGACTTGACAGACTAAATGGTTTCGCAATGCGTAGTGATCGAGTTCTCGGTTAACTTTACCGAAAGGGGAATCTTTCTCTTGACTATAGACATACCAATCATGCGCCGCTTTGCCCTCAAACGCGACCAGACCTTGATGGTGATGGTTCAGGGCGAGCGAAATGGGATCCTTCGATTTTATTTTCCATTCTGGCGCGAACTTTTTGTTTTTCTTAAACTCGTAGAGACTGACTCTCTCCTGGGCCCCTTTCTCGATATAATCAATGACACTGTGAGCAAACAACTCCGGTTGCTTGATGATGAACTGATTTCCATCAAAGGGTTGTGTTTTAAATACTAAATGCTTGACCTTATTATGGGTAAAGCTGCGTTGATAGGTAATTAATCCTTCGTAATTGGTACAAGTCGAAGAGATAATCCCAAGATAGAGCTGACCTTTTTCTTTTTTTAAGGTAATTTTGAGCATCCCTTCAACAAGATCACCATAAGTTAATTTGTCACCCTCGATACCTAAACGCTGCAGCTCATTTGACCAAGCGACCGCCCGAAAAGTCGCGCCTAAAGTCTCAAAAGTAAAGTAGTACTTGTCACCGTCACTGTTAAGAAAATAAAAACAGTGCCCTACTTTTTGTCCCTCTAGCGTTTGAGCGAGCTTTTCCTTTGCTTGCTTTAAACATACCGTGGACCTGTGGTTTTCGTGGTCAAAATTGAGCGTCACATTGTCAATCTCGCTAGACTCCTTGACTACGAGAAAATCATCTATTAAAAACCCGGGAAACTCGGTATATAGACACTGGCCATCGTCACTACAAAACCAAGCACTGTACCATTTTATGTCCTTTTTACTGTTTGTTTTGGTCGGCTTGACTGTGATGTTGTATAAGTAACCCGTTAACTGAGTCGGCTTTGCTTTGGACTCAACCACCTCAAGCTTGAATCCTTTTTCATCTCTTAAGAAGCTTATCCCTACCAACGAATTGTGAGAAACGCAGTAACAGAGTTTTCGGTAGTTTTCATATGACTCGGAAACGATGGTCAGTAATTCTTTTCCATCCATATCTAAGCAAGAAATTTGAGGTGATATGTCACCACGATACGAGACTCTCACCATGATCGGCTGTTTGAAATCGCTAAACTCTACTGGAATGAGCTGTTGAATAAAGTGAGGACCTTCAGGCTCCCCTTTGACTAATGCTATGTATTCTCGCCCCACTATAGGGAGCGCGTAGAATCGGTTTTCTGTTAAGCTCTTTTTGCCAATATATGCCGTAATGATGCCATCTTTGCCCTCAATCTTTGAGAACAAAGTACCATTAGCATTCTTGCTTAATTTTATGTGGTAGTACTGTAAAGACAAAACCGCACCATCAAAAGGTCATATAGTCAAAGCTCGAAGTAGACCAAGGTTTTTAAACTATGTATTGAACATATATGCTAATAGAATTACTAATTAGTTCCAAGGATTACCTCTAAACCCTGCCAAAGAAGAATAAACACATGAAAAGGGTAACATCCTGATATTAAATACAAAAAAAACAATGTCAATATTCAAGCTCTTTCTCACTTAGTGCTAACATGACTGATTATTAGTAAACGTTCCGTGATCCCACGGGCGCGGCCTTAGTGAGAGAAGTTTCAAGGGAGAAGTGAGTCGATGTCAGGCTCTGGCTTAACCAACTCCTTCATGCCCTAAACCAGACAGTCATACAAAATCAGCCCGTTGGCCTTTGCCGTTTCGATAACGCTGTGCAGCATGGCGCTGGCACCTGCACCCTTCGGAGTGTCCGTGAAAAGCCAATTTTTCTGCCAATAACCATGGATTTGATTACTAGCTAATTAGCGTCTAGTAAAACGGTAACGATTCAGAAAGGGTTAAAACTAGTCGGTTAAAAAATCGAGTAGGAGGAGGCCTCACGGCCTCCGTCCTCTCACACCACCGTACAAGCGTGGGTCGCATACGGCGGTTCCAAGGTATACCAACTTTCGTTAGATTAGACTTACTATTTAACTCCAACGCCACTGTGGCTTGCCTCTCTTCGTTAGCTACAGTTCCATTTCCGACTTCACCGTATTCCTAACGTAGCTGTAGGGTTACTACTCTTTACTGAGACTCCGTACACACTGAGAATTTATTAACTGCTCATCTAGACCTTGGTTCAGGCCTTCCCTACAACATAGGTACTATGCCCTCTGCTGACTTCTTATCAACCTTCGTCTAGCATCACTACTAGCCTAGTCTCAGAGACAATTGATAAGATCTCCCGAGGTAAGATACCACCCTTTCCCATAGCTCTGCCTGATTTACATCGTCACACTTCTGTTCGAGACTTCGGGATATTCTATCTGTAGCTAGGTTACCCAAGTTGACTATGCCTACTATCAGGTTTCTGTTCGTCAAAGCTATGTTTTGCCATTTGCTTCCTTCAGATTCCACCTCACGATGGACCCCCTTGCATAGGCTAACGTTTCCTGCTCGACAAGGCACGTAGAGGACTTTCACCTCCTAGGTTGGCACCATGCTCGGCGCACTACGAACAGTGGAAAGCGCATAGCTTTCCACTTACGCTGATATAGACAATTACACAAAATTTAGGACAGTCTCTCGCTTTGCTCAAGTCATATCACTTTATCGTTCCCAAATTCTTGCGATACTCACCATCAACCATCTCATCCAAATATTCTTTAACCCCACCAGAGATCCTATTCACTAAACGAGGCTCACAGGTTATGAACCCTAAAGGAACTGACACAGGATATACATCAGGTAAGTTAACGTGATATACAACCACCGCCAGTTCATTTTCTATACATAAGGTTTCTACTGAACCACCTAGTAAGCCTTCAACGTAGGTATTGGTATAGTCGAGATATGAAGATAACTCATTTTTCCAGTGGTTTCTTTCTCCTCTAGCATCAGGACCACTAACGGGAGCAAAGTATGCTGGCTTATATAACGCCTTTGCCTTTTTCCCCGAAGTCTTTCTTTGGTCTATTATCTGCTGTAGCCTTGTCGGTAGTTCACTAGATTTCCCCCACAAAGCAGTACTAGGAAATACCCAAGAAAGTTCCTTAGTTCCATCTTGGTGGTTTCTAGCAAGCTTATCTCTTACGCGCTTGAACTGAGACTCAAATAACTTCCAGTTTTTGTCAGTATGTAAAGCCCCAATGAATGGAATAAAATCACTCTCCTTACCTGAGTATTGGCTAGAAAACTCCTTCAAACCAGAAACATCAATGCCCCTTTCAGTTATGAAGTCCTTCGTTTTTATATCACCAAATTTTTCACAAGCTCCAAGAACTTCATGGATATTGTTCACACCTGTATTCTGGTGGATAGCATTGGTTATCAGTTCATCTGCTGCTGACGAGTTTTTTAACTGCTCCAGGTCTTCACGTTCAATAGCTCTACCAAACTCATCCATTTTAAAACCGAGTTTAATTCTGAATGGTCCTTGTGCAACCTGTCTTATAGAATCAAGCTTATAGATTCGTAATCTTCCTGAAGCACCTGTACTTTTAATATTCTCTAAATACTTTTCTTCAACCAATTGCGAAAACTGTCTCTGGAATGCTTGATTAGCCAACTTTTCCCTTTTTGCTATATTCTCGCTGGAAACATCAAGCCGAACACCGAAACTCCAATCATTATCCAACCGCTCGGTATGGGAAGACACACAGTTAAATGCTGTTGACTCAAATCCTAAAACAACACCTGTTGAGGCTAGATCAGTAACTTTTAAAGCTCCTCCATATTCTGAAAAGTACTTTTTCGCTTGTTCAGTTAACTTCAATCTACCTTGTTCCGTGTACTTCAGATCTCCCCGCTCAATCAAGTCTCTTAGTGCTTCTCTAACTTCTCTCTCACTTAATCCAAAATATTCCGAAATAGATATTGGCTCTAATTCACCCAAGTGAACAAGTCGTAAAATAAACTCTCTGATAAATGGTAGAGCCTTCTGGGTAACGTATGAGAAACGGATATTGAAGCGATATGCTGGAATAAGAAACTCAACTTCGTTGTAGGTAATATGATCTACTTTAGACATCATCTCTTACTCCTTCTGTTATTAGGCTTCACATTAATAATTCGGTAATCTTCTTGATTTTTACCTCTATGGATATAATCGAACACCTTACCTAAAGGCTTACTCTGATTCTTGCCCTGCCACATTTCACTTGCCCCGACAATGACCAGCCGATCCATTGCTCGCGACAAGGCCACATTTATTCTGTTAGGAGAACGAAGAAAGCCTGTAGAAAGGTTAGAAATGCTTCTGGTTATTGAAAGGATCACTATTCTGTTTTCCTTTCCTTGATAGCTGTCCACCGTGTCAATTTTCACCAGCGACTTAAAATCATCTTCCCATGGTAAATCTTTGAACTTTCTTCTGATTAAACGACTCTGCTCACCATACATACAGATGACGCCAATAGCAGGTTCACCTTCTTTAACTGTCTTCCTTAACTCCTGAACAAACTTATCATTGTCAGCAATAGATTTAAGAAGATTAATAATCTGATCAGCTTCTTCTCGATTGTATATACTTGTTCCTCTGTCATCTTGATGATATGAGCGTTTACCAAGTGAAGAGGTATCGAGCCAAGTTACATAGCTTTTTAGCAGATTTGGCGCATGCTTATAGACATCAGGTATCTTACGTTCACCAGTTTCTAGTTCCCCATCGTAAAAGCATGAGGAAACTAAGTTGCCGATAGGACGTGCCATACGATACTGCGTAAGGAGCTGAGCACCTGTTTGCTTACCATATTCAGACTCAAAAACCCTGGCAAAGTCACTCTGCAATAACTCATCAACATCCATATCATCAGAAACGATACCAAGTTTACGAGCAAGAGCTTTTTTATGAGGTTCTGAATATAAAGGTGGTAATTGTTTGTGGTCTCCAACAAGTAAAATTCTTTTACCTGATTGCATCGCTATAGCGAGTTCGCTTGCAATAGATCTTGCAGCTTCGTCTATGATTACCCAATCATATTGGTTAGCACTTACACCAATATGAAACTGACCAATACCAACACAAGTCCCCGTTACAAGTTGACGCGAACGTGCGAAAAACTCATCGTAGTTCACGCTATCTGTAGCAAGAACATCTAACATATCACTAGAGATCTTTGCTAACGCTTGTGCTCGCTTTGCTTCATCTGGTCGAATAGCATAGTTTCTATCAAGCTTCTGCCTGATGAGTCCTTTAACTTCAGCAATATCATGGTCTGCCAGCTTTAACTCATACTTATCAAGCAAAATTTCTGAAACATTACCTTCAAGTTGCTGGTGCGCTTTCTTTAAGCCATTTTTATCTTTATCTGATAATTTTTTACTTTGCAGTTCTTCTGAAATAGATATGAGCTCATCGATCTTTTTAAACAGTTTCAGCTCTAGTAGTGTTACTTCTTCAATATAACCTTTTTGTAATCCGAGCCCTTTACTCAATGCAGATGTTCTATAAGCCGCTTCTGATGCAAACAGCTCTCTTTTTTCATTTATCAAAGATTGAGAATACACATCTTTCAAACCATCAGATACAGCCCCCTCTCGGTTACTGAAGCGAACTACTTCTAGTGGAGTTTTTAAACGCTGACAGTGACTTCTTATCCGCTCGGCTGCTGTGTTTACAGCTTCATGAGACTGACTTACTAGCAAAATGTTATTCACATTTTGCTTCTCAATTAAGAAGTGGACAAAAGCTGCAATAAACTCTGTTTTTCCTGTTCCAGGAGGTCCTTGAAGCAAAGAAACAGGTCCCGTATCAATTAGTCGCTGGAAAGCTGTACGTTGTTGGTCATTCAACTTTATCTTATTTCCATGTGCATCCTTACGGTCGTATCTCGCATAATCCTCATCATCAACTTCAATGCCATATTCCACTGCTTGTAAAGAACAGTCTGGTTCAAAGTAATTTATTAACTCACTAACAGTACTCTCTTTTGATAGAATCCTTTCTAATGCGCTTCTTCGTTTAACGTAAGACGCTTTATCCTGCCTAGATCTAAAAAATACTATATCGTCTTCGTCTAGTTTGAAGGCTCGGGCTTTTAGCTTATTCATCCGAACTTCGTGAAGGGTAGACAACTTCAGCAAGACCTCACCCAAGACAAACTCTCGATCATCTTTGTCGATGATTAGCGCTTCTATCACATCACCTTTCTTAAATGCAGCTAAAGGATCTGTTTCAGATCTGTGGTGAAGTATAATTTGATCAGGATGTTGTTTTACCTTCTCAGGCTGGGTTGATAACTCTGCAAATGGATGAGATTCGGTTTCGGTTTCCAATATACTACGCCATAGCTTGGTTGTAGGTATTACAATCTGCTGTTGTTCTTCAGTAGCTACTACCTCTTTATCAGCATCAACAAGGCTTAATGCTTCAGCTTCAGTATCCTCGTCCTCATCTTGAGATATCGTAAGGTTTACTGCGCGTTGAAAATCATCATTCTCTCTAAGTAAATCTGATAATTGATTTGAGTCATTAAGACGACTACTTCTGACTTTGAGGCCAAAAGGTAATTCAAGTTTAGCCGCATCTATGATTTTTTTGCTGACAGACGAACGAAGCCGTGGCTTAAGAACCCCTGTAACTCTCTTTTCAAAGGGAGAATAAAAGAAGGATAAACTCCCCCCAACCCCTTGAAACGTAACCATTGCCTGGTGCGGATTCTTTCTACTTTTTTCAAGATCTACATATAGCTTTCCGTTGTCAGGATAAATAAGCAGATCCTCAGTTAAATCTCTATGCGTAATTTCTATAAATTCATCTTGCGGTGATAAGTCATCTACCAAAGAGCTTTTAAATCTCTCTAATGATTTGAAACCAAATTCAATATCATTGATTTCAGCTAGCACAGCATCACTTACTGGTGACAACTCAGAGCTTTGTTCTCCAAATTCAAGTCCGAGTATTTCCATTCCCATTTTCATTACAGCATAGTTATCCCTCTCAAATGCCGAGCACGCATCAATATTTGGGGGGCTATAACGATGATTTTTAGGTTCGTCGCCATCTAATTGAAAATCAGGTATATCAATGAGGAATATATTTCCGTCTTGTTGGTCAACAAGAACGTTCTCAGGATGTAAATCTCCATGAGAAATATGCAAACCATGCAAATGCTCTATCACAGACAGAAGTTTTGTCACTAGCTCTAATCTGTGAACACCTTTATCCAACTCATTCCAAGGTGTGGATTCAACTTCATCCATTGCTACGTATAGACAGTCACTTTTTGTCGCCAAACCAAAATCATGAATCTGTGGTAAATACGGAGGAGATAAAGCCTTAAGCTTAGACAACCTCTCTAAGAAGCTTAAAGTTTTCGAACCTAGGAGAAGGTCATTGTCTGATGGATTAACATGTAGCCAAGACTTCACAAGTAACCCATTTGATCGATAAATTTCTTTTTCATCATCTTCCGAAAGCAAATCATCTTCGGGATATTGCCTTGATAATTTAATACTTCTTTTGTAAGGATCTAAGGAAGACAAATCAAAATCTAAGTTCAAATCTGCTTTAGGCTCACTTTCTTTTAAAGCATCGAAAAACTCTTTAGCACTTGAGAATGGCTGCTTTACAGCCTGTTCTAGTACATCGCTATACCAGTCACTACTATCTGAGATCCTTTCCTCTATAGTTTTTAAGCTATTTGGTGAAATCCGTTCTGCCTTCAATACATGCCATGCAATAATTGAAAGAGCATATACATCTATTTGGTATGGCGTCGTTTTATCAGTAACAGTCATACCAAACGGTGCCATACCATTATTTGCGGAAAGAATATCTCTGTAATCACCAACGGTCCCCTTTGGTTGGTGATAGGCAGAGATAAAGTTCGATAAAGCCACCTCTTTTGAAGGAGATATCCAGATACTATGATCTCCAAGATCTCGGTGGGCTAACCGAATTTCGTGCAAATCTGCAAACTTCGCAACCAACATTTTTACAAGGTTATATCTGTCTTGATCAGGTAACGATTCTCCAAACCTACCAATAAACTCATTAAATCGGATGTGGCTTGGAGGAAGCTCGTATAACTCAATAAACTGAGATGTTATCTGATCTTTATGTACGCTTGTCAGCGAGTTCAGGCAATACTTATAGAGCTCATAATCTTGATGTTTTATATAGCCTAATACTTCTCTCTCTCTTGAAACAATTTCAAATCTTCCCTCTGGTGTTTTTGCTTTCCGCCCTGGTATGTTTCCGAAGTTCCATAGCCTCAATAGAGCTTCATCTTTATTCGAAGCTTCGGAAACAGAGTGATACTCCTTATACACACCTTTAGGGTGATCAAATATTTCATCTACAGCTTTATAACCATTTGAATAAATGGTTTTGTTTTCAGTATTTGTTCTATCAAAAAGTTCATCAAATATGGAAAAATCATTAGTTAGTGTTTTTGAATCGGGATGTGGTCGGAATTTTTTATTGAAAGCATGCTCATTTTTAAAATTAAGAAAATCATTAAGAGAGATCGTATGTTCTTTTTGTTCCCCTTTTAGTTGTGAGAAATCCGCATTTCCTGTCATGACAACTAAAAATTCAACGAACGGTAACCTTCCTTCGTTGGTAAATTTTCCTTTAAATTTCTTGAGCTTATTCTCCATTAGAAATTTTTTATTGCGGGTGACACTTACAGGAGAACGTCCCATATCTTGGTCATTTTTATACCAACGGTCACCTTTGCAAGTAATCACACCGTTGTTCCAATGCTTGAGTTCTATAATCAATACCTTGCAATTTGTGATAACCACAAGGTCAAACTCACCTTCTTTTCCTTTATCAACAAACCTGAAGCCTGCGTATCCTTTCCATGGGAACATACCATCGCTTTTTAGAGCTCCCAATTGCTCTTTCATAGAGCCTTTTGTATCGATTTTTTTTGATTTTTTTCCTGCAGAAAAGTGTTTTTCAATTCGCTCTATTGCACTAACTTCATGCTCAAGCAAACCACCGTCCCATAGCTCAATTTTCAAACTCTACCTCTACTTACCTAGCTAACTCCGAAGTACCTTATAACTTAGAATTATCGTACTTAATTCGTTGATAAACCTTACACTATTTTATTTTTCAAAACGTTAAGCAGATCCACAGGTTCGACTTCGCAACCAGTATGTTATGTAAACCTGCAATAATTACAGACATATAGGCTCTCTCCCGATTCCGCCTTCACTTTCCCTCACATACTCTTCGGATTCATCAGACGAAGGTGGCATGCGATTTGCCACAACTGTGGCCGATTTCAGCAAAAGCTTCGCAGGAAGCTTTTTGTGGTCAATTTTACCTGCAAGTTCTCTTGACACAGATGGCCAAAGGTTTAAATGAAACTTCATAGGAAGATGAGGTATAGGTGTTGGAGACCAATTGCTTCGTTTATGAATCAATTTCCCATCTACATACCAACGAATTTCATTAGGGCTCCATTCAATAGCATATGTATGGAAATCCGCAGTAGCATCAAAGCCCAAATCTATCAATACAGGTGTTCCGCGATACCCATAATCCATACGAGCACCTTCCGTTCCTGGATTATAGTAGACATTCAACATGACTTTTGTTGGCTCTTTTCCAAGCAGTTCAATGTCAATCTCTTGACGAGGAGAATCTCTGTGCAGAAAAATACCTGATATTAGACCTGAAGTTTTAGGTGGTTTCAGTACGGCTTCAAACCGCCCGTATAAGTAACTATTCTTGCTCGTTAATGCCCCAGACCTATAATCTCTAACCTTCATGTCTTTTTCTCGCACTTCAAGAATCGCGAAGTCTTCAGATATTGAAAAACTTGAAGGAGAAAACATACCTAAGTTTCCAGGGAAAGTATCATCACGAAGAGAAAAGTAATGCCCATTGTAATCCGTGAATTTCTTTGAAATGGTAGTAGTTTGCGATAATAATGTTGATTCTTTCTTTTGGTTATCAATAACAACCATATCCATTCCCCTCTCAGACATAGGCACTACCCAAGGAGAAGTATCTGCTAACATCCAGGACTCTTCCTGACTTGAGCACCCTATTTCAGCATTTACTTCAAACGTTACTTTCCTCATGCCTAAGTCAACCAATGAAGGATATGGGGCAACTGGTGGTACAAAGCCTAAGAACTCGCAAATAGGTTTCCAGTCATGAGGTTGGCTATTATTTAAAAGTAACACTTTATCTTCCCATTGACTGATAGTGTTTCTGATCTGTTCTTCACTATATCCATCTGTAATAAGAATAAGTCTTCCATTAGGATATAACGAGGCCAAATCTATCAGGTGGACCCTACATGTCTTTTCAGTAATTGAGCGATGACACCTTTCGCGACGATAGTTTTTCCTAACCCCACTTCATCAGCAACCAGTATTCTGTGGCTATGTTCGGGTATTTGATACTTATCTATAACTAGGTCTACCGTTGCCTTTTGAAAATCTTTAAGGCCAGTCAATACACCGTTTAGTTGCTCTAGGATCGCTTGTGTCATTACTTCGTGTTCTTATAATTCTTACAACTATTTATTAACTACTACTTGGATGGTACAAATGACGAGAAGACGCCCCATAACGTCTTGAATTCATCTGGAATGATCTTTTCATCGACTTGCGCTTGTAAACGATCAATTCTTTCTAACAAAACCGGACTTAACGCAGCCGCTCGCATCAACTTTTCGTAGATCACACTGTCTTTGGTAAAGAACACGCCATCCGCCCCCTCACCGTCTCCCTTGCCCTCACTGTTCATCAAATCTTGCTTACTTGGGTCGATATGTAACAGCATCGCGATATAACTCATAAACTGTGAGCGGTTTTCGAGCAATTCATTAGTAATTGCCTTGCCTCGATCCAATTCAAAATCATTCGTTATTTCAGCTTTAACTACTAAATTCTTAACCACTGAATCATTTTCTGATATTTCGAGGTGAATTAGTGCACTAATCTGGGAGAGTTTAAGGCTATCCCAAATAACCTCTCGAGCTAGGGCTCGAGGCTGTGACGCACTCAATGTCGAAACCTTAACGTCAAAACTCGACGGGATTTCAACCAAAGCCCCATTCAAGGTCAGCTGATATTCGTCATCACCACATAAATCAACGTTGAGCTTCCAATCTGCATTAATTAGGCTGAATTCTAAAAGACGAAGTGCTCGATCAGAGTCTTCACCTTCAGTTTCTTCTAATTCGCTGAACTCATGTTTTGTAAATAAGCCTGTGCCATGCTCATTAACCCATTGCTTGATCAGTGAATGAACACCAATGTGATCTTTGGAGCCCGTTAAACGAAGCATGAATTCACTATTTCTAGGGCTATTGGTTTCGTCTCCCATCGCTGCTTGAGTCGTATTCGCAGAACCAAGGTGCCAGCTAGAAGTGGAATCAGTTTCATCGACAACTAATAACTTTGCATGCAAGTTGAGGTCGTTTTCTACAAATAAGGACTGGTCCATTTCCTCATTTTCTTCTGCATCGATGAGGTGTTCGTTAAGTGCATAGCAGTGCCAACCGTCCAACGCTTTCTCGCCCGCCATATCAAGCTCTTCTTTGCGGCTAAATAAGTAACGTTGATCATCAGGAGCAAAGGTACTGAGCCAATCTAGAGCTCTTACTTTGCCTCCACCTCTGATAAAAGGAGAAACAGCAAGCATGGCTTGATTATCATGCTCTAAACGAATTGGATGCTGTCGTTTATTGTCATCATCAAAAACAGTAGAGAGAAAACCAAGTTCAGTGATGTTATCTGGTTTATCCCAATGCACCCTAACTAGCTCTTCTGGATCAATTACATCACCAAATGAAAGCATTGAAGAACCACGGTAAACCTCATCAAAACAGTCAATCAATCGACGATTGGCTGGCTTGCGCTTCCCTCTTGATTCTCCGTTAATGACAGCGCTGAGATCCCAACTGCGATCAAACGTTAAGTTACGTGACAACACTATCAAACGGTATTTCACATTTTTGTTTTCATCTGGGCTTTCGAATCGCAGTAACCACAATTTCGGGTGAAACGACGAAAACGCTGAATTTGACTCTCCTGCGTTTGGAACTACAGGCACGAGGCTGCGTTCCAACAAGCCAAATAAGCTGTTGTACTTATCTGGCAACTTAATATTGCCTTGTTGGTAGAAAACTGTGAGTTTATCTCCCAGCATTCCTAACGCTTCCAACAGCGCAATTCTCATGTGCTCAACCGAACCTTCTAAGGTATGGCCAAAACACATGGCAATAGGCACTGTCAGTAAAGTATTCAAGTCCAAGCTATACGTCGTGGCAATAGCATGAGTGAGCTCATAACCTTCAGGAGCGATAAGCTGTTCGCCATAATCTAAGCGATTTTTATCCGGCACTAACACCTAGCCCCTCCTGGATATCTTGTAAAATGACTCTGGCAGAAGGCCAACGAAACTCCAGTTTGCGCATTCCAACCCACTTTTGATTTTCACTGAGGGCTTTTTTCAGCAAACACCTTGCCCCTTTATTTGCTATCGCTTGCTGCTTAACACATGCATCCAACTTATCTACAGAGGCATTCTCGCGAATCAAGCTACACCAGTTTTCGATAAACTGACGTGTGCGATTGTTTGCGCTTTTATGTGGTCCGAAAGCAAACTCATACCAGTTATCGACGCTCTGCTGTTCAAAGCTCGTCGACTGTTTATGAGCTTGATTCAACCAAACATCAAACTCTTCATTCCACTGTTCAATCATTTCGATATTCTTGGCACGTTGGGCTATGAGGGTGTTGTAACGAATATGCGCGCCTTCAAGAACAAAACTAAATTCCAGCGCTTTTTCAAAGCATGTTTTCGTTTGTTCAGAAATAGGAGAGTCTTTTAACTTTTCATAAAGGGCTTCGGCCTGCCAACCATTATGGACATCCATATCCGCCACTTGCAAAGCTTCACCAACAAGGTTGTGCTTGAATAACTGAGCGGGGACACTACGTTCAATCTTACTCGATAGCTGTAGTTTATTTTTAAGGTAATCAGCTTCTTTACGTGTAAGTTTTATTGACACTTGGTTTAACCAAGATTCACAGTAACCATCGGGTTTGGTCATCAGTTGAGCGATATCAGAATGCTGTCCATCGTCATCAACATGGGCTTCAGTCTTATTGTTTGCTAGCTCTTGGTACTGATTAACAAACTCTCTTAACGACAGTTCTGTTTTAGCGATAGATAACTGGCGCAGTCCATTCCAGTAGACGGAAGAAGGCTTCCGAGCCACTCCTTTCTCTAGGCTTTCTTTTCCAATGATCCCATCAGGCATATCATGTCGATGGTTTTCGACTAAGCACCTAGCTAATCTATCTTCTTGCTGGCTAATGTATTCAGCAAGAGGGGGCCTCTCATAGGGATCTAACTTACGGTAGTCGTGAAAGATATATGGGATAGTGACAAAGTACTTAGCGCGGGTTTGGATAGTAGAAAAGCCCGGAAAAAGCTGATCAGCAAAGGCATCCCTGATTTGCCCTATACCCAATTCATCAAGTGTACCTTTCTCTTGTAACATGGATAACACTTGAGATACACGCTCTCGCTCTGTAGATGAAAAATCTATCCAGCCAATTAGACTTTTTTGTCGGCTCACTACTCACTCACATCTTTATATTAATTTTTATCTAGCAACAGCCACTTAAAGTTCCTGCATACCACATTGTTTCAGATATTCGAACGTTTCCTGGTCATCACACTTTATGACCAAACCACTACGCCCACGACTGAGCAATACTCTATAACTCCCCTCTGTGTAATGCTCGTACTGGCGCCGGTCTTCAGCCACCAGCTTTCCTTTGCGATAGACCATATCCTGCCCCCAGTTAAACAGAGCAAGTGATAGTTCTAAACCTTGACAACTAAACTCAGTACAAGCCGCTTCAAATTGACAACATGAATTTTCAGAACTTGGTGGCTCAACGTACCAAGGGCCAATATGTTTACCTGGTTTGTATTTATCTTTCTGGACTTCCTCAATAAACTTGCCACCTTGGCTGGACATCAACCAGCCTGTTCTAAAGGCATCTTGAAGCTTGTTTCCTTCGTGCATAGTTTGTTGTACACCCAGAGCATAAGTTTCAGCAGTTTGCTGGTTTTGAGTCAGTCGTAATGGGTAGTAAGCCTGAATATCCAAAGCGACTTTTTGAGCTTGGTCAGAATTGTTAGATAGAACCGCTTCAATCCACTTGTCTAAACTCTCTGTATAGGCCTGCCGAATGGGCGTTTTAAGGTTATACACGTCTTTCTTAATTGGCGTAACGAGTTGCATTTTACCGGCGTGCAGCGATGGCATAATAGGGATGACTTTGCCGTTTTGCGCTCTTATTGCTGCATCTAGGTCTGCTAACATCTGATCTAACTGCATCTCATTGCGATGGATCGCTTGACCATCTCCCACCAAAAGCACCAACACTCCAAACGGTTGACAAGCAAGCCAGTTACAAAACAGCATTAACTCAGACGGTGATTGTGATTCTCTAGGGCTTGCTTTGTCCCACGCTCGCTGTGCTTCATCAAATACGACAAAAGTCTCTCTGCGTGATGTTAGTGAGCGCTTCAGATCCTTCTTGAACGGGAGCAGATCTTGGATCATCACTCGACCATCAATGACCTTATCTCCTGTCCGGCCAACTGACTGCTTACCACTATAATCTAATGTATGTTGCAGCACCTGAACGAGAGGTCCATTGCCAGAAAGAAAAATAGGTTCACTCTGTTTTGCGCTCTCACTACGTGCAATTTCCGCAACAGAACTAATGCCCAGTAGAGTCTTACCGGCACCAGGGCGCCCATGAACGACAACGACATATCTTTGCTGCTTATCCCTAGCATGCTGATAAAGCTTTAAAAGTGCCGCACGTGCCTGGTCAATATTTTCACCGGCCGAGGTTTTTAGCGTAGGTATTTTAGCGTCGAAAAAGACCTGAGCAGTGCCATGCAATATGCTTGGCTGGCGATAAAACTCACCTTTTGCCCACTGCAGTACATTATAGTAACTAGGTTTACTTAATGACGTTATAAGCTGTGACGCTAATTGGGGGGCCAGACCATCGTCTGCAATGTCACATACAACATTTAGGTGTTGGAACCGCTTAGCGCCAGGTTTAGTGAGTACAACAAAGCCATGACCGACTAGGTCAATAGATTCACTGTGATAGCGTCGCATTGTTTGCAAATCAGAGTTTGCTCGAAGAATTTCGTATTCAGATGCTTCTTGTTTGTGTTTGAACTCGACTACAAACAATTCGCCAGTTGGAGTAACGAGGTTAACATCCGCCGCTCGTTTTCCGCCTTCACCAATCAATTCTTGTTCAAAGGCTATCCAGCACTTCTCTGGTTCCACTTGAGTTTCTGTAATAACGTGATTAAGGGTAGACGTCATTACATCGTATTCAGTTTCCCAAGCATATCGTTGCGCAGGATCGAGATCTTGCGTCCAACTCAAACTACGATGGAAAGATACTAACGACTCTAGAAAACTAGCTCTGTCTGTAGAAAGAAAGTCTTGCCAAGTCCCATCCCAGCCTGCTTTTAGGTCCATTTTCGTTATCCTTCAAAACGTAGACTGTAGTTTTTCAACGGCCGGCATATCGGCCGCAGCCCAATCAACATCCCAAAGTTGGCCTTTAGATAGCCAGCGAGAGTCAATATGCTCCGTAAGCTCAAGTTCGCGCGTTGGTACCTCAATAACAAAGCAATGCATGGTGATATCAAAATCAGGGTAGCTATGCTCAATCGTCAACAAAAACTGTGGTTCAGTAACGGCAATTCTTAACTCTTCATCTAGCTCCCTGGTAATAGCTGCAACAAGCATTTCACCGGCTTCTACTTTACCTCCTGGGAACTCCCATTTTTCGCTAACATAATCTAGCTTTGATGGCGCTCTTTGTACGGCTAGGAATTCGCCTTCATTTTTCAGTACAGCCGCGACGACCTCAATGTGTTTCTTACTCATCGATTGTGCTCTTCTAACAATTTATTGCTACGAGATTTTAAAACCTCAACATCCTTTGCGTCATCTACGATGTGCATTTTCTTATGACAATTGGGGCATAATGCGACTGTATTTTCAGCCGTATCGTCTCCACCTTTGGCGAGCCAAACAATATGGTGTGTCTCGAGATATGGCTCACCTTTCGCATTTTTAAATGGCGCCGGTTGTAGACAAAGTTGGCACTGACCTTTAGCAAGGCGTTTAGCCAGTTCTGCTACCCAAATATTTCGCTCATAGCTGATGGATTGTTGTTGGTACCGTGTAGCGGTTTTTCCACCTTTTGTCGCCAAAGACTGAAGCACCTCAAGAGTCAATTTCTTGGCCTTACGAACTCGGACACTCTCAACGTTCTCGCGATCTTCTTTTCTAACCTGGCGCTCACCCGTTACAAGCTTTAGAGGGAATATATATGCTCTTCTTGGATTACCTTGTTCATCATCTTGCGTTTCCGAGTACGGTTCACCGTCGAGAGCGACTTCGCCAACATAGGTGTATTCTTGGTCCGTAAACACCTCAAATAAGTGAACAGCGACGTCATTGGTTCTCGATTCAGCTAGCGTTTTATTCTGCTGAAATGTTAAGCTTTGATCGCCTTTAGAGCCCATGCCTGTATAGTGGAGAACGTCACCTACCCAACGATCATCATAAATAGACTTGATGTGGTTCGATACAATAACCAATGTATTGGTTTTATGTGAGCGACGCATCCCACCTTGCGGGCTGCAGCCGAATACTTCGCATAACTCTGTGTTATTGAGTTTTGTGCCGGCAGGAAGAGAGTTATGTTCATACATGGTGCTATTTCCACTCTATTGCTGAAGTGTCGTTGTTCAGTAAATATTGTTTTAGTTGATGAGCTCTATTTACTGCTTCAGGTTGATTGTAAATATAAAGTCCATCCTCCAACCAGTCCCAAAAGTTCAATAATTTTCTCAACGCATCTGCATCTACTCGGCCATAAGCTTTGATGAATACTTTGTTATAGTGCTCATTAATCAAGACAACTAATCGTTCAACGAACATATTTAAGGCTTCTTCAACCCAATCTTGTTCGTTAGCTTCTAACTCTGAAGGGTCTTCAACTCGCAGCAATAATCCCGCCCTTTCGATTGAATCTCGATAGGTAGAGTCAGGGCTCCAGTTCCCCATCAAATCTTTCCAATTGGTATTCAGAAACTGTGTTTTGGTCCTGTTCTTAATCTCATTCAGCTTCTCTTCAAACATTTTGATGTCTGAAGGAGACTTATAGATTAAGTACGCTGATTGCTGTTGCGACATCTCGATTGCCAATGGACTACGATATTCAAAAAGCTGCATACGCTTCTCAAGTGAGTAGCTGAGAAGATCATTAGTGATTCTCCAAAGAGCCATCGGTTGAGGTAAATCTTTGGCAAGCAATTCCGTTTGCTGTCCGATGCTTTCTAAAAGGAGATTCAAATAACGCTCCCAAACACTAGAAGAAAGATCACTAGATATTACATTCCAGTAATTACGCGCTACATCTGCCAAATGGTATCTGAGCTTTGTTAGCTCTTGGATTGTAATACTTTCTTTGAGCGCTTGTCGGACATAAATCAATTGATGCCGTAACCCTCTAAGCTCCTTGGCATGCTCTATACGCTGAGCTTTCCTTTGTCGCTCTTCAAGCCTAATTCTTTCTAGGGCGATTGTTTGACGAGTTAATTCAAGTAGGGAGCTCCGTTCATCATACTCCTGTAATACATAATCAAAGCAATCATTTATCTCACCTGATAAATGCGTCAGTGATAACGATGAAAGCTCACCCTTCTCTCCACAAGAAGCAATCTGATCGAGCACTTGATAAATTCGTTTAACTGACTGCCGAGACTCTCGTTGAGCCTTTTCCTGTATAGCAGCTGACAGTTCTTGTTGCTTTCCATGCAAAGCAGCTTTTGTATTGATTGCGTATGGTAGCCTTTCTGGAGACAATATTAAGTCACTCAAAACCACCATTTGACACCCATAGCTCATCTCTAAGAAAAGCTCTGTTGACTTAAAATCAAACTCGGGGAAATGTGCCTCGAAGTAGAACTCTCCACTCTCTTGGCTTTTATCTAACGCTTCTTGAGAGAAAACAAAGGCATTACATTGGATGTCTTTCACTTTGCTCTCAAACTCCGCAAAACTTTCAGGGTGAGCCTCTAAGGCGGTACCGTACATGATGTAATAGAAAATAGAATCGCTTCGACCTTCACTAAACAACCAAATCAGGTTGATCTCTTCCCCTAAGAAGAACTGCTCGCGAGCATGGATTATTTCTGGGTCCAACCAACCTTGAATCAACTCTATCGCGAATCGATTACCATTGGTGTCTTCAAAGTAAATATCCGGCTTGCGCCATTTTTTGGAAGTGCCTTTTTCTGCAAAGACAAACTTTTCTACTTGGATAGAATCACGCTTTATCTGATCTGATTCCCTCAATGTACCGGCAATAAAGTGCTTTGTGCGAAAGTGCCATTGAGTTTCATACATTTCAGCTTCAGTAAATGCAAAATCACCATGGTAGTCACTGTGAAATGGACAATCTACCTCATCCAACTCCGGAATATGCTTATGATAAAAAGCAGCTCTACTAGTCGCACTTCGTGCTCGATACCTTACAGGGAGCCCACAATAACCACATTGAATAAAGTCTTCACCTTCCGCGCTATGAACTACAATTTTCTTCTTTATAGATGCTGTACGAGCTTCATCAGGTGTTGAACCATAAAGCCCCAGATAATCACTGGCTAATATTGGACCTTCGATGCCTTTAATCGCAAGTTCCCATAAACCATTTTTGTTATCGCTGTTAATGTAATTCATAAAGGCCACCCGCAAGTGCGTTACGCTGTTCTGGTTACTTTCTTGACGATTTTCAGTCCCAACAATATTATGACGCCAATGACGACAGGTAAATACTGAATACATACACACGTCGCATAACTAGACAGGAGTTAGATGATGAGCAAATGGCCAATACGTTGGGATCTACTGTTCCGCTACAGAATGATAGAAGTCATCGCACTATGGGAAGGACGGTTAACGACCAATCACCTGATTAAGAGCTTTGGTATTGGCAGACAGCAAGCATCGAAAGATATCAACTCTTACCTCTCTGAGGTGGCACCTGGCAACCTCGTTTATGACAAGCAATTAAAAGGTTATAAGCCAAGTGACAGCTTTGCTCCAGAGCTAACAAGTGGACATGCCGATGAATACCTTCATATTCTAGCGCGCAGTGAAGACATGGCTGTGACCTTTAATGAACTGGATATGGGTTTTGAAAATGTTTCCATGGTCCGCCCTGTGACTCGCAATATATCACCACAAATCTTGCGTCCTTTAGTACAGGCGATACGAGAGAAAAAACGTGTCGATATAAGCTACACATCACTCAAAGACGGAATTGAAGTTGAACGGATTATCTCTCCACATACCCTAGTTTGCACACCTCTACGCTGGCATGTTCGGGCCTATTGTGAACATGCGAATGATTATCGTGATTTTGTGCTCAGCCGTATAAGAGGCATTCCATGCCTTGAAGCTAAAAGAGTAAAAGGAAGAGAGCATGACGAGTTATGGAATACTCCCCTCACAGTTGATTTAAAGCCTGACCCACGACTATCAGAAGTTCAAGCCAATGTCGTTGAGCATGATTACGGTATGGAAAAAGGTACACTCACAATACCAACCAATGCTGCGTTGGTTCGCTATGTTCTCGATGCCTATAATATCGATATTAATGTATTGGATTCGAATCCTAAAGGTCAGCAGATTATTGTGGCGAACTTTGAGGAACTAAAACAATATTTATACTTCTAGCTTAAAAGAGATCAAACACATTGGTGGTTTGTACCAATTCAGATTAGATCTGGCGGTTATCCACTCTTCAAATCAGTACCTGTGAGATTATATCTAGGCTAGATTCCATTCTTCCAATCATTGGCTTCGTGTTAAGTGGTCATAGCTGCCAGTACCGTGCAGTCTTCATTAACGCATATACTGTACGCAAGCTATCTTCCGACTCAGGGTCTTCCATTCCTCGCAACCAACGAACCTTGATTCCAAGATAGCTTGCCCACGCAATGGCTTTTTTGAACTCTCTGTAATTATCGGCTTTAGCGCTGCTTTCAATATATTGATTAACAAGCAAGTATTGCTCCTGTCCTGCCGAATAACGCGCTAAAGAAAAGGCTCTTTTAAAATGAGGATGTGCATTTTGATAGTCTTCATTTCTATAGTGGAAAATAGCTTTACACCATTCCACCAGCCAGCAGAGCATTTTGCCGAGCTCAGCAATTTCGACTCTATTCTTATACTCATCAATTTCACTTAATGACGTTGCTTTTCTCTTGAGTTTTAGCCCTTCATCCAGCAGCCGAGGAAAATCACTAGGCACCAAGTCGTTAGTCGGATTCTCATGATGCTTCACTAAGCTATAAGTCATGACAGGCCCAATATGAGCTATCAACTTCCTGAACTGCGCGATGCGGATAGTGCCTTTGCTGTCCATTTTATAGTTGATGCCTTGGGAGCCCCATTTAATTTTATCAGCCCTAAGCCACCACAACTCCATTACCGCACTATACCAATGGTCTTGTCGTTCAAGCGCCAGAACGTCCATATTGTTTACACGCTCTTGCACCAACACCCTATAGTGACATGTCTCCCTATCAAACCTTCGGTACTGCTTCTTAAAACCGATAACGAGTTGATGTAAATAATCATCACCATAAGCGCTTTGAACAGACTTGAAGCAATACGTTGTAAATCGCCCCAAAAAGAGTGCAACTCGATAAGCATTAACCTGATTTGGAGTAATATCTCTGCTGTATCTTTCATCACCAATCTCTGCCAAAGCTTCGATTGAATCATTCAGCGTTTTACTGAGAGCATGCGTACTGGGTAACTGCTGGCCTGAGGTCCACCTTTGTGCATTTTCAAGGTTCCGTTCATAACGCTTGTATTTTTCTACCAATTGCTCGTTTGTCTGATATGAAATATCACCCTGAGCTGGATTATGGAACCTGATCTGATATAAACCCTGAGAGCTATATATCCATTGCCACACTTTAGTTATTGGAAACTGAATTGTCTCCCCCTTAGCGTCAAAGTTCACTTCCGGCAACCACCAAAACTTGTCTTCAGGTGATGATAAACCAGATGCATTAACGTCGAACGCCAACGAGTTCTTAAATAATGAAGTTAATACCCTATCTATTAAGCGATGCTGAACTACCCACTTAATAGTCTCGGAAAAAGACAGATATGTTCCATCGAGGCGGACAAGGTCTCTATATTGATCCAAAGCATCTTCGATTGAAGCCATTATGGCCAATGTTACTCGAGGGTCATCCACTAACTCGAACACTATTTCACCAAATATACTTAGTAGTTCTTCTAGTTGGGTACTAATCTTTGAGTTTTCAGTCGCTAACCGCTCAAGGCTTTTCTGTATAGCCTTTTTGTGTTTCTCGCCTCCAATAACTGAAGTTTCATCCTTCTTCTGAGGGAGGATTCCGGCAGCATTAAATAGCTCCCGAACAACCTCACCGATAGTTGGAAAACGATAATGTAATTCTGTCATGTCATTCAAAGGGCCTGAAACTAGGCCCTCTCCTACCTTCTAGTTATCCTTTCTTGGGAGCAGCCACTCCTCGTCCACCACCTGATTTATTCCCTGTTGTTGACGGCCAGTTTCCTCCTGGACCAGGGTGGCTTGATGGGCCGCGACTACCTTTGCTTTTTGTCATAATGTATCTCCTTTGATTAGAACTGCACAATTGCAGTACATCTCAAAGACTATCCTCTAGGACATAATTCAAATACCTGCTTTTTAGCGATGTGTTCTTCAAGTAACAATATTATCTGGCGGTAAGTAGCCAATTAACGCCCCATCAAACACTCCTCCATCCACTCATCTACCTCACCTTCCACCCAAGCCACGGCCCTATCACCTAAACTGATGGATTTTGGAAACTCACCTTCATTCATTTTTCGGTAAATCGCTGAACGGCTCAGTGCTGTCTTTTGCATTACTTCTTTTAGCTTCAGAAATCTCATGGGACGTCCTCCTATGCTGTGTGTTCCCATGGGATTGACTGGCACGTAGAAAAATACCTTTTTATCTCCAACTATTTACCTACTGAATTTTACGGATTAAGTGAACCAATTAGTTTCCAATCATCAAACACGTCCCAAGGCATTAAGATCCGATGACCACACAAAAGGAATCACTTGTTGGCTCAGCCAACAAGTGATTCATTATCGTTATAACTGACCATTCGCCACTGCGAGAGCGTATCTATAAGCGGCATCTTTTCCTGCGGAGCAAGCTGCGACTTTCCTCACCTCAATTTGTTTATCTGCACTTCGTTTATCCACTAGCTCCCAAAGATCTTGATGAGCTATCGGTTTTTTATTTGCTTTACGCCAATTTCGACGTTTCCAACCATCAAGCCAGTCATTAAAACCATCAACGCAATAGTCACTGCTTGAATAAATAATATCGCCATCACAAGCACGCTCTAGCCCAAAAGCAAGTGCTGATAACTCTGCGTAATTACGGTCTACGATGCTATCAAGGAACAACCAGTCTTCACCCGCTATTCTTTCATAGTCATCGAATACAACCTGCCCTACCCCAGCAGAGAGTCGTCCTCTTCGCTTCTCTACGATGGCTGCTTCTACATAAATTTCTTTTTTCATTTTTATACTCTCCAGAGACTAAAAAGCCGATACATCCTTTGCACCAGCTGGTTGTGTTGATTGTTCATTCGTCGCTTTATTGCGATTGCTACATAACAACGGCAAGAGAGTTATTTTTTACCTGTCTCTGGAAATACTCCCCCTCCACGCCTCGATTCAAAATGCTCTCAGATATATTTCATCAGTACGCATAACCAAACAGATAACCCAAGGAGCTCTTATGCGTAACGCCAACAACCAACACGATTACCCTTTTAAAACTTCAGAGTTAAATGAACTGCTAGAACGTGCAGCCGACGCACTGGCTGCAAAATACAAACGAGAGGGCACGTTCACTAATCCAACCAATGTTAAGGAATATTTAAAGCTCAAGTTAGGGGCTCATGACCGCGAAGTGTTCGCCGTGATGTTTCTTGATAATCAACATCAATTGATCAGTTTTGAAGAGTTGTTCTTTGGCACTATCGATGCTGCCTCTATTTACCCACGCGAAGTACTCAAAGCAGCACTAAACCATAACGCTGCTGCCGTCGTTTTTGCTCATAACCATCCTTCAGGTGTCGCTGAGCCCTCTCAAGCAGATAGACGCATTACACAGCGCTTAGTAGATGCTCTCAAGCTGGTGGATATCCGAGTATTGGACCACATCGTTGTGGGTGAGGATTGTGTGTCATTTGCAGAAAAGGGGTGGGTATGAACAAATTTGTTATTTCAGGACTTAATGATGAACTCGTTAGTCCCATGCACTGTTTTCTTGAAGCACTTATGTCTGAAAACGTCATCCCGAATACAGTCGAGCGGGTAGCGTTAAACATAGGGTCTAAAGATATCAATAGCCGCTTTCAACCAATCGAAATTCAATTAGAGCGAACATCAAGCAAAACACCTTGGCAACTTCGCTTTATTGCCACCTTTGATGTGATGGTTGCTGGTAAGCCACAAAAAGAGTTATCGCTGTATTTCAACTTCGCAGGGTGTTGGTTCTACCACCCAGAGATTAAGCAGTGCAACTTACAACGGCCAGAAGTTCAAACCTTACTTGCTAGCTGGCTTAAAGCCATCACTCACACTCTCATCACGCAACCTGCTATCTCAATCAACATCACATCCGTTCGTTAATCCTAACTTATTTCAAAGAGGTTCCTATGAATCAAGCAGCCAATCTGGCTATGTTCGCGTGCAAGCGAGCTAAGCCTTCACATCAACTGAAAGACCTAATCAAACGCTCTATTAATGATGTTAATTACCGAGGAAAAATGACCATCTGTTTTCAAGATACCAATTACCACCCAAAAGACGGCGGCTTTCACCCTGTCTCTATTACGGTGGATATCAAAGATAGCCATATCGCTCTTATTGAAATCACTGACCTTGTTTATGTGGGAACCGGTACGCCAGAGCTCGTTCCTGACTTGGCTTTTGATTTTGCTAACAACGTCGCTTTCGCTCGTTTCAGCGGATGGCTTGGTATGTACCTGCAAGAAACAACCGAGTTATATGAAATGTGGGAGTGTAACTTTCTAGCTTATGTAGAAATGAACGCCTACGACCAAGTTCAGGTTGAGTACAGTTAATCATCACTCGTAGCAACCCTAGCCACTAACCGTCCCGCTCCACTTCATATCACAAATATTCAACACAACCACCAGCACAGAGCTAAAACGAGGCTGCTTCCCATATTGTTAAAACGGGAAGCTTCCATCCCTTGCTGTATAAGGGTTCTTTAATATCGTCTGCTCTGTGCTTCCCAAAACACCCTTCTACAGACAAAAAAGGAAGCAGATTATGGCTGAGGTACAAGCAATCAAAGACGATGACACCATACGTCTGGTTGGACATTTACTGAGTATTCGTTGTAATCCACAGATGGCCGATGTGTGGCATATCGGATTAAACCTAGCACTGCGGATTTCTGATTTGTTATCGATCCGCTTTGAAGACATTCATGGTGACCGACTTATTATTCGTGAAAGTAAAACTGGCAAGCTGGCAAACATTCAGCTCAATACCAAAGCGCAGCAGCATATTGCTAGATTAAGGGAGCAACATCCCGACCACATCTACTTGTTTCAATCCTACCGATGCCAACAGTTGAAAAACAAATCACCCCAGCCAATCACGCGACGCGCCGTGTCTATGGCATTTCAACAAGTAGGCCAAGAGCTAAATATTGCGTTAGGTACTCATTCGATGAGAAAGACACGAGGCTACTTTCTTTACCAATCTACAAAGGATATAGGCCGTGTCATGAAAATGCTTCGTCACACATCTGAGGGCGTCACGCTTCGCTATATCGGTATCACTCAAGATGAAGTCGATAAAGACTTTGTTTCTCTTGAGCTTTAAGCATGATCATTTACTAAGGGGGCGGGGCCGCTAATCCCTTATAAACATTAAGCTCAGAGCCCTTTTGAGTTTCGTTATCATCACATTGGAGAGTGAATAACATGAATCCATATCACGCAATAGGAAGCTTTGTTGTAGGCAGCTTATCGAAAAGCTTAATCCAAAATTTATTCTGGAAAACCGACGGTCCAGTTAGAGGGAGCATTGTGTATTGCGATCTCGCATTTGGTTATGCTGAACATTCAGGTGTCTACGTGGGAAATGGACGTATCATCCATCGTAATGGCAAAGGTCTTATTGAAGCCGTATCAATTCATCAGTTCCTT